>JAUNSJ010000001.1:232032-358187 GCA_030539295.1 Planctomycetia bacterium
GGCCGCCGCGCTGGGAAGATTACTACCCGAAGCGGGGAACGACGACGGCATGGCCGCGGGGGCACTGCCTGTCGGCACGGGACTGGTCGAGGTCATATTGTCCGCAATCGACGTGAACGACGGTATCCCGCCATTTGACGCTCCCCCTGCCCCGTCCTGACTCATCGCAACTCGTGAGATCTGCGGCGGTTCAAGGGTATCGGACGACGGGAAACTCTCGTATTGGCCGCTCTGTACCAGCGAGTGCTCATCCTCTTTCTTCTCACTCTTCGTGAACTCACGCGAATATTTTTCCGGCGGTTCGCTCAGTTGGATGCCGTCAATCTCCGCCGGCGTCTCGCGCGACGGTGCCTTCGGCTTGTGACCAAACGGATTCCCCATCTTCCATCCCGATTTGCATCCGGTAGCAAGACTCAACGATAAGACCAGTACAATCAGTAACAACGCATTGACTCTGCTTGTTGCCATGAATCTGTGTTCTCCTTTCTTTACACCGACTTTCCCTTCTCGCACGCGACTACACTGTCCAGCGCGATTCTTCTCTTGGACCCTCTCGCGACTTCCTTTGACTTCTGCTCCTCCCTGTGGCCAAAGTATCCTGCTACTTTTTACCAAATCTCATGTCACTTTCGGAACAGCTTCGGATTCGTGTCGACGACAAAATCGCCTTCGGTATCTGACGGTTGCTTGTCAATGCGGAATTATAGAGATATTGCAACGACCGCGTCAATGCCGGTTTTAACGATTTTTGGAATTAGTGGCAAAAAGGCCACGTAAAAGCGGGATAAGACAGGTATTTTTTACAAAATAGACAACATAAGGGTTCACTTTCCCGTGAAAATGTTAGATTATGGTGGTGCACTCACTGCCCGAGCGCGGTGGCGGCTTGCTTTGTAGCGTCTGGATTACGTTTTGATTCCAAAGATTATCGGAACAGGGCAAGCGTGTACATTATTGGGTTTGTGTTTTTTATATCATTGTTTAAAAAGGAACATCTTCGGCAGGCCGGGGGAACTTTTTAAACTCATCACCGTACTGAACAACGGCAAAAGAAGGAGGACAATAGTGGACGTCTTTTTAAAGGATCAGGTAACGTTGGCGCTGGGACGGAGTCCCTACCTGGTGGGAATTCGGCTTGACCTTAAGAACGAGTCGGGACGGCTTGTTTTGCTGGGAACGGTTCCCTCCTGGTTTCAGAAACAGATGGCACAGGAAGCCATACGTTCTGTCGCGACCGATACAGAGATAAAGAATGAAGTAGCTGTTCGTGAAATGAAACTGTCTTTACCTTAACAATAATTCTCACTTAAGTGCGGGTTTACCCCGCACTTACTCTTTTACACCCACAAGTCTTACACGCAAGAAACGCGTCTTGTGTCTCTAACAAATTATCTTGGACTGACAGGAAGAACGTACCGGCAGCAGAAGGGGTATCCGTGTGCCACGATTTGTGAAAAAGGGGGATGGGGGCTTGCAAAATTACTTATATTGTGTATATTATACATTGTATGTTTACTCCAGAGTGGGAGAATAACCGCGAGAAAATCGCAAGACAGAGGACACATGGGCAATTGGAACGACGAGAAAGGCCTGTCACCACTGGCGGTCGGATACGGGTGGGCCATGAGGATTCTGTCGCTGGCGATTGAAGTCGGGCTGGTCATATTGGCCGGATACTGGCTTGATACGCGTGTGGAGACCCACCCTCTCTTTCTGATACTGGCCACATTTTTAGGCATGACCATGTTCTTCGTGCAACTCATGATCATGGCAGGAAACCAGAAAGAATCGGACCAAACGAATGAGAGCGACAGATCGTAATGACACGACTTGTCTGTAAAATAGCACCCCAAGAGAAACAAGACAGTGAACCAACATGAGAGATAAGACGAGCGATCTGCGAAGCAGTTTAGTGCGGTTTGTGGTCTGGTGGCTCTTGGTCACCGCGGTCGTTGTGTGCGTCACATTGGGTGTTTTGGGGCTGGAATACGTGAAAATTTCGATGGTTTCCGGATTCCTCGTGTTTGCGGCTGGATTTTTTTCTATTGTCGCAAATTATTATGCCAAAAGAAAATACAAAAACAACGTCGTGGAAATTTTGCTCCCGGCGGCGATTCGGACCGGAATTCCTTTGGGGGCGGTCCTTGTATTTTTTTCGTTATTCGATAAAAACATATTTTATAGGACGGTGTTCATCGTCTTCGGTTATTACATGATGCTGTTGCTTTTTGAAGTGTTTGAGTTTACCCGAACCGGTAAAACGGACACGGACGAAAACTGAACCATTACGTAGGAAATGGACTAACCATGGGTTCCGAACTGATTGATATAAATGAACTGGGCGGACACGTCTCCGATTCATCAACGTATCATTTGCCGCACTGGTTTGGCGAACTGCCGCCGTTGCCAGCATTTGATATTGGCCCCTATCATTTTCAAGTGACCAAATTTATGGTCGTGGAGCTGGTGGTGGCGGTCCTTCTGGTGGCGATTTTTGTACCGCTGGCGAAGCGAATCAAGACAGGGCAGCCGCTCAAGGGTCGATTCTGGAATCTTCTGGAAGTTTTCCTGCTTTTTCTTCGAGACGAAGTGATCCGCCCCTCAATTGGGAAAGACGCGAACCGGTTTACGCCGTTTCTCTGGACGATGTTCTTCTTTATATTGCTGTGCAATCTGGCAGGGCTTGTACCGTGGTTCGGTGCGTCCCCGACCGGGGCACTGGCGGTCACAGCGGTTCTGGCGGCGGCTACTTTTTTAACCGTAACCCTCTCCGGCATGCAGAAATTTGGTCTCATTGGCTTTTGGACGGGTCAGGTTCCGAAGATGGAACTTCCCTGGGTCATGGCCGTCATGCTCAAGCCCATGCTGTTCGTCATTGAGGTCATAGGCCTGTTCATTAAGCATATTGTGTTGGCCATACGTCTTTTGGCCAACATGTTTGCCGGTCACCTCGTCCTGGCCGTCTTTTTGTCGTTTATCGCGGCCGTAGCGGGGAATCTCGTACTTTGGTTGGGAGTAACATTCGGGAGTGTCGCGATGAGCGTCGCCCTGAATTGCCTGGAGCTGTTCGTTGCGTTTCTTCAGGCGTACATATTTACGTTTTTGAGTGCGATTTTTATTGGTATGGCACAGCACCAGCATTAAAGTCGCAGGAAACTTGGGAGTAACGTCGGAAGCAATTCCGGCTGAAATAAGAGGCGTGCGCATTGGGTCATTTGACTCCGGTCATTTGACAACGGTGCGAGTCTCCTGTGGAGAAATCCACGAGCAAATACACAACATGAGCGGGAGCGAGAAGCCGATAACAGGCCGGGTTCCCCAAACAAACAACTTGAAGGAGAATTTACGTGAAGAAGGTTGCTAAAATTGCCGCGATGATTTTGTTCGCTCTGGTTTGTGCCCCGGTTATGGCCCTTGCCCAGGAAGGTGATGCTGCCACCGCTGCTGCCGCTGCCACGAGCGCTATGAGTCTGACGACCATCGGTGCCGGCCTTATCCTTATCGGTGCCGGCCTGGGTATTGGTTGGATTGGAAGTCGCGCCGTCGACAGCATGGCTCGTCAGCCGGAAGTTGCCGGCAGTATACAGACGGCCATGATCATTTCTGAAGCCTTGATCGAAGGTGTTACATTCTTTGCGTTGATTATCTGCCTTCTGAAGTAGTAACCAGGAAGGTACATTTTAACGGGTAATCATTGCGGCCGGGGAAAGAGATTTCGCGGCGCAAGGTAACATAAGTAAGCACAGGTAAAGATATGAAGCGGAACAACTTCAGAGGATCGCAAAGACGAAGAAGGAACGGGTCATTCCTTTTCTTTTTCGTCGTTCTGATGCTCAGTTTTATCGCAACGGCGAGCACAGTATCGGCATCCGAAGGGGGTGGGGTCAACCCGCTCGCCTGGAACACGGACCTTGCCTTGTGGACGGCAGTCATCTTTGTGATTTTGCTGTTCGTTCTTGGTCGTTTTGCTTTTGGCCCGATTGTCAAGGCACTCGATGCGCGAGAACAGGCAATGACCGACAAGGTAGCCGCCGTGGAGAAGGCAAACGCGGACGCCCGTGAGCTTTTGAATCAGTATCAGCAGCGTCTGGCGGATTCGGAGCAGGAGGTACGTCAAATGCTGGATTCCGCGAAAGCTGATGCGCAAAAAGCAAGTAACGATATCATAGCGGCGGCCAAAGTCAAGGCGGAAGAAGAGCACAAGCGTGCCCTGGCCGAGATTGACGCGGCGACCGAGGGTGCCTTGGCCGACCTGGCAGCACGCAGTGCGACTCTGGCAACGAGTCTCGCTGGCAAGATACTCAAAGAAGAAATCACCCCAGAGCGTCATAAGCAGTTAATCTCCGGTGCCTTGGGTGAATTTTCCAAGAACTGAAGCGAAACGAAGAGGCAACATGGTCAACGAGAACAAACAAGAGCAGGACGCCCGGTTCGCCGCCGTTTATAACGCGGATGTGACCCGGGAACAGCTTGCCGGAGTCTATGCCAGGGCGTTAGCCGGAGCCTGTGATGCGCAAGGCCGGTCGCTCGAGGACGTGCTCGAAGAGTACGATTCACTCCTGTCCGACGTCTTCGCACGCTTGCCGCAACTGGAAACCGTGCTCTCATCGGCCATGATTTCTGCCGACGAGAAACGGAAGACCATTGAGAAGGCGTTTTCCGGAGCCAGTGAGCTGTTTCTCAATTTTCTCCGCACGCTGGCGCGTCGGGGACGTTTGGACCTTCTTCGCGATATCAATCGCCAGGCCCACCTCATTTTGGACAAGGCGAAAGGTCGCGTTCGCGTGACCATAACCACGGCCGCACCTTTGGACGAGACGGTCTTGGCTCCTCTCAAAGAGAAGTTGAGTACACTCGTCGGAGGGGAACCGGAATTGTCCGCCGTCGTCGATCCTGAAACGATCGGCGGCATAATCGTACGCGTTGGAGACACGGTCTTCGACGCTTCTATTGCAACGCAACTTAATAATGTGCGCCAACAAATGATTGACAGGAGCACCCATGAAATTCAAAGCCGACGAGATCGCTTCCGTAATACAGAAGGAAATTGAACAGTACGAAACCCAGATAGACGTACGCGAGGTAGGTCGCGTCATTGAGGTTGGGGACGGTATAGCCCAGGTCTATGGTCTTTCGGGAGTCATGTCGGGCGAAATGCTGCAGTTCCCGGGCGACGTTAAGGGACTGGCATTCAACCTGGAGGAGAACAGTGTCGGGGTTATTATCCTTGGCGATTACCTCAACATCCAAGAAGGAGATGAAGTCCGGACGACGGGTCAGCTTCTGCGAGTTCCGGTCGGCGACGCCGTACTCGGACGTGTTCTTGACCCGCTTGGCAATCCGCTCGACGGTAAAGGGCCGGTCTCCACAACGGATTTCCGATTCGTTGAATCGAGTGCTCCTGGCGTTGCCGAGCGGCAGCCGGTGCGTGAGTCACTTCAAACGGGCATTAAGGCCATTGACTCCATGACCCCCATTGGGCGTGGCCAGCGTGAACTCATTATTGGTGACCGAAAGACGGGCAAAACCGCCATTGGTATCGATACGATCATCAATCAGAAGGGAACCGGCGTTAAGTGCTTTTATGTGGCCGTGGGTCAGAAGGACTCGACCGTTGCTGGTATAATAGAGACCTTGCGTCAGAACGATGCGATGGACTACACGACGATCATCGTAGCCGGGGCAAGTTCCGCTGCGCCGCTTCAGTATATTGCTCCCTATGCCGGAACGGCCATGGCGGAGTACTTTATGTACAAGGGTGAGCACGCGTTAATTGTCTACGACGACCTGTCGAAACAGGCGGTTGCGTATCGCCAGCTCTCGCTACTGATGCGACGTCCGCCTGGACGAGAAGCCTATCCGGGCGACGTTTTCTACTGCCACAGTCGTTTGCTTGAGCGTAGTGCAAAGCTGTCCGACGAACTCGGCGGCGGTTCGCTGACGTCACTGCCGATCGTGGAAACGCTTGAAGGAGAAGTTTCTGCTTATATTCCGACCAACGTGATCTCCATTACGGACGGTCAGATTTATCTGCAGCCCGACCTGTTCTTCCGCGGTCAGCGTCCGGCAATGAACGCTGGTATTTCCGTTTCTCGTGTTGGTGGTTCCGCCCAAATTCCGGCTATGAAACAGGTTGCCGGTGGTTTGCGACTGGACTTGGCCGCCTTTGGTGAACTGGAAGCGTTCGCGCAGCTCGGGACCGACTTGGATGCCGCCACGCAGAAACAGCTCGATCGTGGTTATACCATGAACCAGCTCCTGATTCAGAACGTTTGCAAACCGATGAACGTTATAGATCAGGTCTTCGTTCTCTACGCCGGAACACACGGATTCCTCGATGAAATTCCTGTCAAGCTGGTCCGAACGTGGGAAAGTGAATTTCTGCCCTGGCTGCATGAGAAGCATCAGGGAGTCTGGGATAAACTGAACGAGGTCCGTAAGTTGAATCCGGAACTTACCGCCGAAATTGAAACCGTAATTTCCGATTTCAATAAGGTCTTTGCAAAAAGCCACACCAAGTAACACGGGTAATCCCAAGGGGTCAGGCCGGACTCGTTGACTCCGGCCGCACTTGATGACCGTTGTTGTATGAAAGACAAAAATGGCAAAAGCTAGAGCACTCGACAAAAGACGAAAATCCATCCGCAACATTCGGAAGATAACCCGAACGATGGAACTGGTGGCAAATGCGCAATTGCGACGCGCTATGGAGCGCGCTTTGGCCGCTGACGCCTACACGAAGCGTATAGTCTCTCTTGTGGGCGATTTAGCGAGAACCGGACTTGACCTGGCCAATCCGCTGCTCGTTAAGCGGGAGCAATGCCAGCGTGTTGCGGTTCTCGTTTTAACCGCCAATCGTGGCATGTGCGGCGGGTATAATTCCAGCGTCCTGCGACTTGCCCAGGCTCGGATCAAGGAGTTACGGGCAGACGATACTGATATTGAACTTTACGTGTCCGGGAAGCGTGGTATTTCTTTTATGAAGTATCATCGAGTCCCGGTGGAAGAGAGCTTTGACCAATTCGACCACAAGCCCCTCTTTGACGACGTCAGTAATCTGGCGAACCGCTACTTAGAGGAATATCTTAGTGGCAAGCTGGACCGATTGGAAGTGGTGTACACGAAGTTCCTGTCGCTTTCGAAGCAGTACGCGACGGTGGAAACACTGCTGCCGCTGTCCGAGATGACAGACGAAGTGGAGCAGGAATCGGGCAGTGCGTCGCAGCTGGCAACGTCGTACGAGTTTTTACCCACGCCGGCGAGCATACTGGAAGAGGTTGTCCCAATGGCCTTTAAGGTCAAGCTGTTCAAGTGCTTCCTCGACGCGGCGGTGAGCGAGCAGGTCTCTCGTATGATTGCCATGAAGGCGGCCACGGAAAACGCCGACGGCATCATAAGCAACCTGACAACGACGTACAACCGGGCCCGACAGTCGCAGATCACGAACGAGATTATCGAAGTGGTCAGTGGCGCCTCGGCGCTCGAATAGAGCTGAGTGCGACGGCGAGCGTCCGCTATTCGCGCCGCGTCAACTCAAATGATATTTATATTCAAGAACAAACCAACAACCAGACAACCATAAAAACCAGGTGGACTACTCATGAGCGAAACCATCACGAAAAACATAGGCCGAATCACACAGGTCATCGGCTCGACATTCGACGCGGAGTTTGACGAAGACAAGCTGCCGGCCATTTATAACGCGGTCAAGATCGACAGCACCAAGGGCGACAATGTCATCCATCTGACCGGGGAAGTGCAACAGCATCTCGGCGGAGGCCGCGTTCGTTGTGTTGCTCTGGGCAGCACCGACGGTCTCGTTCGTGGCATGGCCTGCGTTGATACTGGTGCCCCGGTCTCTGTTCCGGTCGGTTCCAAGACGCTGGGACGCGTTTTCAATCTGCTCGGGGAACCTATTGATAAGATGGGGCCTGTGGAAGCGGAAAAATACCTCCCGATCCATCAGGATGCTCCGACAATTGACCATCTCTCGACGAAGACGGAAATCTTCGAAACGGGTATTAAGGTAATTGACTTGCTCACGCCCTTTGTTCGTGGTGGTAAGGCGGGTCTGTTCGGGGGTGCCGGGCTGGGTAAAACGGTTATTCTTCAGGAGCTGATTGCTCGAATCGCGTCCTCCCACGGTGGTGCCTCCGTGTTTGCCGGGGTTGGTGAACGAACGCGAGAAGGAAACGACCTGTGGCGTGAAATGAAAGAAGCGAAGATAGGTAATACAGGGCGAAGTGTAATCGACCAGACGACAATGGTGTTCGGTCAGATGAACGAGCCGCCTGGGGCACGACTCCGGGTTGCCCTTTCCGCATTGACGATGGCGGAATATTTTCGCGATACGCTTGGCACAGACGTTTTGCTCTTTATCGACAATATATTCCGATTTTCGCAAGCGGGTTCCGAAGTGTCCGCTCTGTTGGGTCGTATGCCGTCGGCGGTAGGTTACCAGCCGACTTTGGCGTCGGAAATGGGCGCGTTGCAGGAGCGAATTGCCTCGACCAGTAAAGGTGCCATTACGTCGGTCCAAGCGGTCTACGTACCGGCGGACGACCCGACCGACCCGGCTCCGGCGACGGCCTTTGGACAGCTCGACGCGTTTGTTTATCTGGAACGATCGATTTCCGGTAAGGGGATTTATCCCGCGGTCGATCCGCTGGCGTCGTCCAGTCGCGTTCTGGACCCGCAATATGTGGGTCAGCGGCACTACGACTGTGCGAGAAACGTTCAGCAGATTCTTCAGAAATATCGTGAACTTCAAGATATTATCGCCATTCTCGGGGTCGATGAACTCTCGGAAGATGATAAGATTGTTGTCCATCGCGCACGTCGAATAGAGCGATTCCTCTCGCAGCCGTTCCTGGTCGCGGAGGTGTTCACCGGTAAGCGGGGCGAAATTACGCCTCTGGAAGACACGATTCGCTCCTTTGAAGAAATCTGCTCCGGGAAATGGGATCACCTTCCGGAACAGTCCTTCCTATATGTGGGTTCTGTTGAACAGGCTGCGGAACAGGCGGAACGCATGGCAGCCGCGGCGAACAAGAAGTAACATACAACGGAAATTCGACCATGAAATGTATAGCAGTTACGCCCGAGAAGACGGTTTTTGACCGCGAGACGCAGTTTATTGCCCTGCCCTTATATGACGGCGAGTATGGAATTGCGCCTGGCCACACCCCTGTCGTCGGGCGACTCGGAGCCGGTGAACTTCGCCTTACTTCCGGGGACGGTGTAGAGCGATGGTACGTCGAGGGGGGTTTTATGGAAGCCAAGAACGACGTCATTACCATTCTGACCGGGCGAATCGTTCCGGTGGCTGACCTGAAACTGTCAGACGCGGAAGCCGCCTTGGCCTCCGCACGCGGTAAAGTCGCCACTCGGGCCCAGGACGTCGCTGACCGAGCTCGTCAAATGGAAACAGCGCGTAACCAGATCCGTTTAATCAAACGGCATCAGAAATGAGTTCATTGTGAGTTGGCAAGGAGTTGCGGGCCACGATACGACGGCGGCCGAGTTCGCGCGTGCGGCGAGCCGGAATCGTGTGGCTGGCAGTTTCCTTTTCGTTGGCGACCAAGGTCTGGGAAAACGAACGTTTGCCTTTGCCTTGGCCAAAACGATGCTCTGTCTTAACCCGCCCTGGAAACATCTTTCGGCGGAAGAAAT
Source organism: Planctomycetia bacterium (assembly GCA_030539295.1). Lineage (GTDB taxonomy): Bacteria > Planctomycetota > Planctomycetia > Pirellulales > Thermoguttaceae > JAUNBG01. The sequence continues at coordinate 241,705 of JAUNSJ010000001.1, forward strand.
TACCTCAGACGATTTCGTTCCGTGCAACGAATGTGAAAGTTGTCGACTCTTTAGTGCCGTTGCCGGTAACTGGGAAATGACACGAATTGGGGGGAAGAGCAAGGCAGGTCGGGCACGACGAAAGGCCGATAAGGAGTCGCCCGACCGTTTTCTTAACGAGAGTCACCCAGTCGTATCACACCCTGACCTCCATTATATCTACAAGCTGTCGCACAAGACGGACCTTCCGCTACGTTACATAACCGGTCGCAAGGGATCGGCCTCAACCAGTGACGAATCGGGTTCGGGTGAACGGGAACCGATCGTATCGGAACAGGGTTTGTGTCGCGACATATCGCAGCGACCGTTTCTTTCCCGAGGCAAAATCGCGATCATCGACGATGCGGATTTTTTGAATGAAGAAGGGGCAAACGCCCTGCTAAAGACCCTGGAAGAGCCGCCGCAGGGGTGTATTATCATCTTAATTGGTACGAATACAGCGCGTCAGCTGCCGACGATTTTATCGCGATGCCACGTTGTACGTTTCCGCCCACTTTCTCTTGGAGACGCTTCGGAACTCTTGCAAATGCGTGGTGTTGCGTCGAGTGAGGAGGACGCGGCTCTGCTCTTGCACTTGTCGGGAGGGTCGCTGGCGAAGGCCATTGACCTGTCGGAGCCGGTGCTGCTGGAATTTCGAAGTCAGCTTTATCACGAGCTGTCGGTTGCCAGACCGAACCTGACGGCCCTTTCGCAAATGATCACGGATTTCATAGAGGCAAAGGGGAAGGAACCGGCATTGCGTCGTCGGCGTCTGCATTTGGTTTTTACCATGATGATGGACTACGAGGAAGCCCTCTTGAGAATAGCGGGCCAGGCCACCCCGGAAGGCGCGATGCAGGTGGTTAAGGAGTTCCCACAGCGAGACCTCTCCTTTTTCCAGCCCTATCTTCAAGGCCGCTGTCCCAGCGTCGAGCGGGTCGTCCGGCGTATCGACGCGACTCTGGACGCCGACCGTCAAATCGACCGCATGGTCAATCTTCCGTACTTAATCGATAACTGGTTGGCCCGGATGTAGTTGCGATTGGATCCCCGCTATGCTCCGTCTGGAATTTTATGGCTGCCTGCTCGGGCAGAACCGCTCCCGGATGCAGTGCGGGTCGCAAAAAGGAGTGCGTCTGGACGGCAAAGGCTTTTTTCTTCCGATTTCTCTCATTTTGTGGACGATTTACGAATAACGTTGCGAATCTTATTCTTGTCAAGGGTGAAATATCTGCTATAATGAAAGAAAATAATACATCTGGCTTCGGTGTTTAGAACCGGAACTGGCCGTATTATCGCACAACACGAAACGAGGAAAGGAAAGAATATGAAGGAGTTTGCGGAAAAATCGATAAGTGCCATTCGGTCCCAAGTTGGCAGTGAGCGAGTCATCTGCGGTCTTTCGGGCGGGGTGGACTCGGCGGTGGTCGCTGCCCTTGTTGCCAAGGCCATCGGGTCGCAATTAACGTGCATTTTCGTCGATACAGGCCTCATGCGTAAAGGCGAAATGGATGCAGTGCGAGAAGTTTTTACCAATCATTTTAAGACGGACCTCCGCATTGTCCAGGCGGAAAGTCGCTTTTTGGTCGAGTTGGCCGGTGTTACTGACCCGCAGGAGAAGCGTAAGATCATTGGGAAACTCTTTATTGACTGTTTTACCGATGAGGCCGCGCAAATTGAAGGAGCTTCCTTCCTGGCCCAAGGGACGATTTACCCCGATATCGTGGAAAGCGGCGGCACGAAAGATGCCCCTGCCGCGACCATAAAATACCATCACAATGTGGGCGGGCTTCCGAAAGACCTGAAATTCAAGTTGGTGGAGCCGCTTCGCGAATTGTACAAGCACCAGGTGCGTCAGTTGGGCCTTGAACTCGGTTTGCCGGAAGAAATTGTAACGCGTCACCCGTTCCCCGGGCCGGGACTGGCCGTGCGATGTCTGGGTGAGGTTACGAAAAAGAAACTCAATATTCTCCGCGAGGCGGACGCCATACTGCTGGAAGAAATTCGGGCCGCCGACTGGTATAACAAGACCTCCCAGGTCTTTTGCGTCCTACTTCCGGTTCAGAGTGTTGGCGTCAAGGCGAATGCTCGCACGTATGAGAATGCAATTGCGATCCGGGCGGTCTCGACGACCGATTTTATGACCGCGCAGTGGTGCCGACTCCCGTATGACCTTATTGATAAAATCTCGGGGCGGATTATTAACGAAGTTCCGGGCATAAATCGCGTTGTTTATGACGTAAGTTCGAAGCCGCCGGCAACCATAGAGTGGGAATAGGGCGGCAGCTCGCTGCAGGAGCGGCCCCGCTTACAAGTCGATAAAGAGCGGGTCGCAGCCTGTCAAGGCGTAACAAGAGCGGGAATCCCGGTAGCGGCCCAGTGGCAGTCAAACGGTATTTTAAGGTCTTTTTGGTTACGCGGAAAACTCTGTTGTATAACAGAGAGAAGAAACGCAACGTGCCTTGCGTGCACGATTGGCGTCTGTTGTAAAACGTTTTAGGACCCGACTTCACGGGCCACCGGCGCGTCGATCATCGGTGGCCCCCAAGCAACTCACGAAAGCGAGAACCCTTATGGCAAAATTAGAAAGAAGCACCCAGAAGAAGAATAGTGGCCCGGATACCGCCGAACTGACCAATGCCCTCTTGACGTCGCCGAGCTACATAAAGGCTTATGAAGACGAAGGTTTCATGCAGGGAGAAGACGCGCGCGAATTGCGGCTGCTCGCGGAATACGTGAAGGCGGACTCCACATTCAACCACAGGAATATTCTGTCGACGATCATCGTTTTCGGGAGTGCCCGGATTTTGCCGCCTGATGTTGCGTCGAAACTGCTTACGGACGCGGAAAGCGAACTTGCGCGTAATCCGGACTCGGCCAAGGCGCACGCCGCGGTAGCCAGAGCGCGAGAAAAAGTCACGATGAGTCATTACTACGAGATGGCCCGCCGCTTTGCCGAAATTGTCTCGGAACACAATCAGATCTATGATTATGACTCGGATCCGACGCACAAACATTATCTGGACTACGTCATATGTACCGGAGGCGGGCCTGGCATTATGGAGGCGGCGAATCGCGGGGCGTACGATGCAGGCGGCGTCTCAATTGGCTTGAACATCTCGCTCCCGTTCGAACAGAGGCCGAATCCGTACATCACGCCAGACCTCTGTTTCCAGTATCATTATTTCGCGATTCGGAAGTTGCACTTTATGATGAGGGCCCGTGCCCTGGTTGTCTTTCCGGGTGGTTTCGGGACCTTTGATGAGCTTTTTGAAGGGTTGACCTTGCGTCAGACGGGGCGTATGCAGGCCTTACCGATTATTATGTTCGGGGAAGATTTTTGGCGTAAGTGTATAAACTTTGAGTATTTAGCGGAATCGGGTGTCATTTCGCCGGAAGACTTGAATTTGTTTACATTCGTCAAGACGCCGGACGAGGCGTGGACCGCCATACGGGATTTCTATCTGAAACGCTAGTCATTTCGCCGTTTCAGCCTGCGGGGCGGAGCGAGGCCTGTTTCCGGGCTGCCGGAAGGCAAGCATAAAATTGTCCTAATCACGACCAAGGAAGAAAACATGACACAAGAGCAAACGGGAGGCGCGGCAGCGTTGCCAGTCCGAGCGTCGCTGGCGGTCCAATTGGGCCAATTGCGACTTCCCAATCCTATTTTAGTTGCCTCGGGCACGTTTGGTTATGCGAAGGAAATGCCCTCGCTGGTGCACTTATCGCGACTGGGCGCGATTATACCGAAGACGATAACGGTTGACCCGCGAAGTGGGAATCGTCCGCCCCGAACGGTGGAGACAGCCAGTGGCCTTCTCAATGCCATCGGGCTTGATAACGACGGGCTCGACGAATTTATCGACTACAAGATGCCATATCTTGCCTCTATCGGCGCGCCCATTATCGTTAGCATCGCGGCAAAAGAACTTGATGAAGCACAAATCTTTGGTGAAGCGTTAAGCCGCATCCCAGGCATAGTTGCCTTGGAGTTGAACGTGAGTTGCCCAAATGTCTCCGGGGGAGTCGATTTCGGTACGGACCCGCGTCTGTGCGAGAAGATGGTGCGGATACTTCGGCGTTATACGTCACTTCCGTTTGCGGTCAAACTCTCGCCCAATGTGACCAATATCGGGGAAATCGCGTTAGCGTGTCAGGAGGGGGGCGCCAACATGATTGCGGCGATCAATACGTGTTACGGGCTGGCAGTCGACTGGCGTCGGCGTCGTCCCCGACTGGGGAACGGGTGCGGGGGCCTAAGCGGTCCGGCCATAAAGCCAATTGCCTTGCGTTGTATCCATCAGATCCATAAGGCGGTTCAGATTCCCATCATTGGAATCGGCGGTATTACTTCGCTCGACGATGTTATGGAATTTCTGGTCGCTGGCGCCAGTGCGGTGGAAATAGGCACGGCGAATTTCTTTCAGCCGGACATAACCATGCAAATACTCGACCAGTTGCCGAATGTGATGGCAGAGCTGGGCATAGAGTCCCTTGGCGAACTGGTTGGTACCCTGGAAATGCCATAAGTTGGTCAACATAAAAGTTCGACAGGAGGTATCCTGAACTTGCGACGGCAGAGCACACAACCCTTTTCTCTCTTTGCGTTTCAGGACATTATAACGTCTGTATGCGGTATTATTGTTCTGATTACACTTCTGCTCGCATTAGAGCTGGCGACGCGAATCCTCGCGCCCGAGGCCGGAGAGACGGCGGTGACCGCCGAGGCATATTCTGCCATGCAGGAGGAATTCGCCGAGCTGACGGCCAAGCTGGAACAGGCACGTGACTCCCTGTCAAAAAATGAACTTTTTCAGGAGGAACTCATCACCGCGACCCCGGCGGAACTCAAGGCAAAAGTCGAGGCGGCACAAGAGGAGCTTACCTCGCGTCACGCGGCATTAACCGAAGCCGAGGCCAGGCTCCTGACAGCACAAGGGAATAAGGAGACGAACAAAAAGACTTTTGATGAAATCGCACTTCTGGACACGCGTCTGGCGCAGGCCAAGCACAAGAAGTCTCGCCTGGACGACGCGATTCGCTCTGTTACGGAACAAAAGGAGCAAATTTCTGCGGGAAACGGGATCTATTTCGGCCGCTCGACAAACGTTAGAGAATTCCCATGGCTCATCGATATCGCCGGGAATCGTATCGTCGTCTTTCCCTTGGCTCTTTCCTCGAAACCACTTGAATCGGTCGACTTCTCCGGCGGAAAAATCGCCAACCAGTTCACAGATTGGGCCAGAACGCGTTCGTATCAAACGGAATACTTCGTTATGCTCGTTCGGCCTGACGGCATCACGACTTACGAAGAAATCATGACGAATCTGCCGAGTCTGTGGCGTACGGGCGTCGATTTTATCGGGCAGACGCAAAAGATAGAATTTCTGCCGGAGGAGACCTCGCCATGACAAGACGACGGACCGGGGCCCCGGCAAGCAGTCTGGAACTCTTTCTGGATACCATTTGCAATACGTTCGGCGGAATTCTCTTTATTCTTCTGTTCGTCGTTCTACTTCTGAAAATGACCCAGCCGCCGGAACGGGCCTTGAGTGAGGGCACGCCTTCGGCCAGTGAACTGGCGCAATTAACAGCGGACCTTGATTCGGCGCGGCAGGACTGGCAAACAGTCCAGGAAGAGCAGCAGGCTCTCGACGAAACCACACAAAAACTCCTGATCTCCGATGCGGTCGACCTCTACCGGCAGTTGGTCGCGCTGAAACAGGATATTGATGAACTTGTGCGTCAAACGACGACAGTTGAGAGGGAGGCCACAAGACTCGAGGACGAAATCGCCAGTTCTGCTCAACGTCTGGAACAAAAGAAACTTGAACTGACACAACTTGAATCAGAAGTCCAGAAGAGTGAAAAGCGATTGGAACAAGAGGAGACGAAACTATCGCGAACGAAGTCGGAGTCGGTGGAAAGTCAGTCGCTACCGCAACTCCGTCCTTCGTACAAAAATGAAGTCGCCCTCGTCTTGCGCTATCACCGGCTTTATCTCTGGCATAAATACAGTTCAACAGGAGAACGATATGGCCTCAATACAGAGGACTTCACGATACTTGAGCGTGAGGGCATGGTGGCGACGACCACACCGAAGCCGTGGCGAGGGATTGATTTAAGCAGCCCGGAAGTTGCCCGTCCCAAAATTACCGCCGTTATGCAGCGGTTTAGCAAGGAAGCGGTAACGATGGCCATTGTCTGCGGCGATGATTCCTTTGACGATTATCGACTCGTGCGAAATGTGGCAAAAGGTCTCGGTTTCGACATTCATCCCATTCCTTTCACGACCGAGTCCAGAGTCGTCGACCAAGGCGGGTCCGGCCAGGCACAATAAGCGTCGTATTCGGATACGGACCACAATGCGGGGAATACCCCTGCGTCAGTCGACGAGCAAATAGCGGTTGGCGATCGTTATGCCGCTTACGATTGCTCCGACGATCCCAACCATGCCTTGGTCGGTGCCACAAACATAAAGATTCTTAAGGGGCGTCAATCCATCGTATTTTTTATCCGCCGTGCCGTAGATTGCGCCATTGACGCGGCCGGTAAATCGTTGAATGGTCAGAGGGGTAAACATATCGGTTTCTATAACGTTGGCGCGAAAGTCAGGGACAAAGCGGACGGCAGAGGCCAGGGTCCGATCGTACCATCGCAATTTTTCCAGACGGTATTGCTCGTCATTGAGACCGCGCCATCGGTCGTAATTCGCCAGAGCCGTTATGCGAACCATGCCTTCGGCGAGCGGTTCCTTGTAGTCAAAATTGTTCGGGGAACAAATGACACCACTTCGCACATCGACCAGCCCGTCCGGACGTTCGTAGGAGAAACGTTCGGAATCGTTGAAAAAGACAATCGTCTTGGTGTGTCCCAATCGTTTCGGCTGACAGTCGAGAACACTAATGGTTTCAATAAAGCCCAACTGTCCCGGGGGCAGTTCCCGACTCTCCTGCTCCATCTGACATAATTTCATGGTCTCGGGCCAGCCGGCAGAGGAGAGGAACTGCCGCGCGCGAAGTTCGGTACCGTCTTCCAGAATAATCTTTTCGGCATTGCCATCGCGAGTGACAATGCGGGAGACGCCGGTGCGAAGTCGGAGCTCACCGCCAAGCATTTTGAATTTTTTGAGCAGGCGTAAGAGGATCTGCCGCACACCGTCAAATGGTCGTGCAAACCCTTCCAGAAAGATGGAGCGGAACATAATACAAAACTGGCCGAAGTCCATATCTTTTTCCCGGGCTCCACCATAATAGAACAAGGGGCAAAAGAGCATTTCCACCAAGAGCGGGTCCTTAATGTGTTCTTTAACGTAGTCACGAGCGGACCCGCCGGAATTCCCAAGCCCCAGTTGGTCGTAGCCGACCAGCCCGGCCACCATGCTCCGAAAGCCGTCGATCTGCGATGGGAATTTATCCCGAATCTCCGATTCCAACATACCGATTGTGTTATCGAATTGCAAAGAGACATCGGGAAACGCAATGCTGGACCCCAACTGCTGACGTAAAGAGAGCTCGTCCCAAGACATACGTAAATGCCGAAGAAGCCGAACAAGAGGACCCGTCTTGGCACCCTTGGGCGCATAGTTCGTCATGGCATGAAGTCCGACGTCGAAGTTGCGTTTCCCTTGTCGATAGAATGAGTTCATTCCGCCGACCATGGAATGCTTCTCCAAAATGCACACCTTCTTGTCGTATTGCGCCAGTCGCACTCCTGCGGCCAGGCCCGACATGCCTGCTCCTATGATTACGGTATCGTAGATCTCTTCTGTCATAATTCAATCGAAGCCGTTTTCGCTTCCTCCGCTAACGTCTCCTGCGGCACTGGTTGCCCATCCGGTGAATTCTGTTGCACGCGTATCCCTGTTACACGCATGTCCCTTAAAAAAAACGGAATCCCAACGTCTTTTTACTCGTTAAGATTCCGAACCTGGTGAAAGGGGACAGCGGTCAAAGAGCACTTCCCCTTTTGTTCAAAATGCCTACAACTCTATTTACTGGCCTTTTTGGCTTCCCAATTGCTAAGCCAGTAGAGCCAGGGCGCGGCGACAAAAATGGTCGCAAACGTTCCCACGATAATGCCGGAGCACATGGCAAAGGCAAACGTGTGAATTCCGGCACCGCCGAAGAAGTAGAGAACGGCCGCAACGAACAGAGTCGTGACCGAGGTCAGAATCGTTCGACTCAACGTCTGGTTAATACTCGTATTGATCAGTTCAGGCGTAATGGCCATTCCCTTGCCTTTGACTTCACGAATTCGGTCGAACAGAACGATCGTGTCGTTCAAAGAGTAGCCGATAATGGTCAGGAATGCGGCAACCGTTGCCAGACCAATCTTGAACTCACTAATACCGAGCGAGCCGAGGAAAGGAGCTACCCAGACACTAAGTCCAATAAATCCGAGTGTAATCAAGACATTATAGACCAGTGCGATTACGGACGAGAGTCCAAAGACGACTTTCGTAAACCGAATCCAGATGTACAGAATAATGCAAAGCAGACTGCCGAGAATGGCGAGCATACCCTGAACGCGGGCCTGACTGGCCACGGAACTTCCAATTGTGTTGGAAGACTCAAAAACCTGCGTGCCGTTCACTTGGTCTGTAACGGCTTTGGCAACGCGGTCGGCCAAGGCCTGATCGTCGGCGGGGAAGTAGACCTGCCACGCCTGGGCGGCCGCTTCCTTATCTCCGGCAAGGTACTCCTGGTTCGTCACGTCAATGGCGTAAGCAGCGTCGTCGGCCATTTTCGCCTTGATTTCCGGATTGTCCTGGAAGAAACCGAGGACCACTTCGCGGCTCAGGCTGGGCTGCACGGTAATATCATAGACAATCTTCTGCTCCTTGTCACCGGCGGTACCCGCGACCGGAACTTCTTCCGTGCCGCGCAACGTACTGGTAAAGACGTAGTGGCGAAGTGAGTCGCCGAAGGCCTCTTTCAGTTTTTCTTCCACCGTCGTTCGATACTCGTCGGCCACCATATCAGGGGGGCAGGAAGTGCAAATGGTGAAACAGGTATCCGGAGCGACCGGATTGCCACTGCGGTCCTTGGAGAGAGACAGGTTACTCACGGACAAGTCGGGCAGAGCTTTGAGCTTAGCACGAACATCGGCAATATTCTGTTTTTCCTTGAAGATGGCCTGAACTTCAACGCCGCCGACGAAGTCGATATCGAAAATACCTTTTCCGCGGGCAACGACGGCAACCATACCGACGACAATAGCCGCGACGAAAATGGTCATGGCCACTTTACGATAAGCCATGAAATCGATATTTGTTTTACCGATCGGTTTGAGCACAGGCAAGATGGGATAGACACACTTCTTGCCAATGAGTCCGAGTTTCTCACAAGTTTCAAAGATAACCCGTGATACGAACGTGGCGGTAAACATACTGAAGCCAACGCCAAGGAAGAGTGTTATGGCAAAGCCCTTAATCTGGTCGGTTCCGACGGCATACAGAATGACAGCCGTAATCATGGTGGTCACGTTGGAGTCGACAATGGCGGAAAAGGCGCGAGAGAACCCGTTGCGAATGGCCATTTTCAGAGTGGCCCCGGCGCCAAGTTCTTCCTTAATGCGTTCGAAGATCAGAACGTTAGCGTCCACGGCCATACCAACGGTCAGGATAAGACCCGCCAAGCCGGGGAGCGTAAAGGCGGCCCGCAGCCCGAGCATAAAGGTCATAATCAGGAGCAGGTTCAAGATAACCGCAAAGCTGGCGACGAGACCGCCAAAGCCGTAGTACATCACCATGAAAACGAGGACCAGGGCACCGCCCCAAATAATGGAGTTTTTCCCTTTTTCGATTGTATCGGCCCCCAAGGTCGGCCCGGTTACCATCTTCGTTACGGGGATTTCCGAGAGCTTGGCCGGGAGCACACCAGCGTTCATAACCTGAATCAAATCGCGAACTTCGCCCTGAATACGGGTTCGACTCCCGGCACTAAGGTCGTTGCCGAAAGTAATAACGCCGCTGCGGGCTATGGTATCGTTAATGCGTGGGGCAGAATAGAGGAAGTCGTTCATGACAATGCCCATCTGACGCCCGGTAGGTCGGTCAGCTCCGGCTTTGTAGCGGTTTGTCAAGTGCTGAAGACGCTCAGCGCCTTCAGAATTCATGGAGAAGAGGACTTCCGGGTCGCCTCGCTGGCCCACACTTTCGCGAATCGTCGCCATGTGTCGGCCGTAAACGTCGTACAGGTCGATCAGTTCGAGGACAAAGACGTCGAATTTCGGGGCTGCCGGATTACTGTCGTCTTTCAGGAGCGAGTCGCGAATGAGGAGGTCGGGCGCGGTTATACTGTCCATTTGGGTCGGGTCGACGGGGACCCAGGAGCCGCCTTTAATGATATTGTCACGGCCAATGGGTTCCGGGAGACGGATTTCCCAAACGTCTTTCATCTCTGGAGACTGGGCACGGTCGAGAAGAGGCTTCTCTTCGGGCGAGCCGGTCGAGGCGAGGATGCGGAATTTCAATTGTCCGGTGGAATTGATAATGCGTTCGAGTCGTGCAACTTCCGCTTCATCAGCTTCCGGAATGGTAATTTTGACTTCGGAATTGTTCCCAAGCTCCTGAATGGAGATTTCCCGAACGCCATTCGGATTGATACGACGACCAATGGCGGCTTTCAGCTCGTTCATTTCCTCGTTCGTAATAGTTTTCCCGGAAAGGCGTTGGATTTCTTCCGGAGTGGCATTATCGGCGATATTGGGGCTAACGCTGTAAACGAGAATGGACCCGCCGCGTAAGTCGATACCAAGGTTCATACGGTTCCCGACGAGTCCGAAGACCGTGGACGCCAGCGCGCCCAGGAAGCAGAAACTGATAATGAAGTAACCATTTTGATATTCGGGCATGCGCCACATGGAAGACAGAAGCCGACTGATAAGAAAGGCCCCAACGAAGATCAGGACAACGGCACCAAAGATAATCAGCCCGAAACCGTTCCCGGTGGCTTCCTCTTGCGTACGCAGAGGAGAGGCGGGCGCCACACTGCTGGCAACAGCGTCGTCGGCGGGAGCGTTGTTCGCTTCGTCGGCGGGAGCACTCTCGGCGGGCTTGGCATTGGAGGCTTCTTCCGTCGCGGCGTCTGCGGCTTCGGGAGCGGGGGCAGCCGCGGTGTCAGGCTCCGCACTGCCTTGTTCCGAGGCCGGAACGTTCGCTACGTCGGCGGCAACCGGTTCCGGAGCTGCTTCCTGTGCCCGGGCATTGAGCATATTATCTGTGGAAAAAAGAATGGCCGCCGTGGCAAAAACCATTCCCAAAAACAATCGTTGCAATCTACTGTCAGTCATAGAAACTTCGCTTCCAATACTCTTTTGAGGCAAATTTCTTTCGGAACCTTCGGCAGAAAAACCAGTTACGGCGACGTTCGCCGCTTCGGCTGCCGTGTCCCCCAAAGTCCTTTTAGTTCTCTTTCTTGTCCTGTTTGTCTTTGTCTTGATACACGAAATAGATGGCACCGGTCGAGAAACGCATCTTTGTATTCGTCGCCTCATCCACCTTCAGAACTATCTCGTGCTGTTCCAAATCAATGCTGTAAACCGTACCAATCAGGCCGCAGGTCAGCATGACACGATCGTTCTTTTTGAGACTGTTCAGCATGTTCTGCGTCTTTTTCTCCTGCGTCTTGCGTGGCAGGACAAAGAGCAGGTACATGGCTATGAGCGTCATAAAGACGATCAAAATCAGTTGGAACATACCGCCCCCGGGCGCGGCGGGTGCCGCTGTTTCCTGGGCCATTAATATCGTTGAACTTAAGCTCATGTCCGTTTATCTCTTTCTTTGTGTTGTGGGAAATCAGGGGGGCTTCGCGGCGTCAGTCGATGGTGCCGGTTGCCTGTGACTCCCTTGGTATCAATTTATCTTGTCAGTATAATCCGACAGCGGGAATACGACAAGGCCAACTTATCCATTATCCTAACATTATTGACATTTTTTACAAGGTGTACCGTTCCAGATTCCTCCTCTGGGTCCGAAAACTCTTTTGCGTCATGTTAAAATACACAGAATAAACAATCTTATGTAAAGCCAGGTAATCTTTTCTTTGTCTCATTTTTAAGTTAAACTTGGAGGTGATGTTCGGTCGATTTCTATTTAAGGAGGGGAAAGTGTGTCCAGGCGGGGACCAAGGGCGTTTCATTCCCCTTTCTACAATCGGAAGCATGGACGCTTAATGATTAAAGACCATTGATCCCTTTGACGTTCGTGCTTTTTACCCAGAACAGACAGGTCCAGGTACTTTGACGGCTTCCAGCAACAATCCTCATGTGTCCTTTCCAGTGGCCACGAGTTCAATCGCGGGGCACTTTGCCGGCCGGTCCCATGTATTAAATCCTTACTCTTCAAGATATCGGGTGCGCACCTTTGTTTTTTTCTGTCTGATTTTTTGTTGGGCGCTGAGCTTGGCGTCAGGACAGGGAACGGCTCAATTTCGCATGCGACCGAAGGTGGAAAGCAGCTCCCCCTCTCTGCCGGCGGTGCAAATGGAATACCCTGCAATTGCAAAAATCATCGGTCGTGGCGTTATGGAACAAGAAGGCGGGGGGCCGTCCCAGGCACTCTTTTATGGTTCAGGGGTTTACGTTGCGGAACAAAATGAGTTTGGAATTGTCCTGACGAACTGGCATGTGGTGTCCGAAAGCAGCAGTACGATAGAAGTGCAGTTCCCGTCGTGCTCCAGTCCGGGATTGGTTATTTTGGCGGACGAGATATGGGACTTGGCAGCCGTGGTGGTGCGCAAACCGCCCTTTCTGCCAATTCCTATCTCGCTGGAAGTTCCACAAATAGGAGAAACCCTGTGGGTAGCCGGGTATGGTCAATATCCAGGCCTCAATGGATTTCAGATGCAGCGTGGGGCCGTATTGCAATATATGAGACTGGACGACGCAACTCTTCCACCAGAGACACTTGCGCTGAATATAGGTGTGCGGGAAGGTGATTCAGGGGGTCCGATTTTGAACCGTTATGGTGAACTGTCAGGGATACTCTGGGGCTCCGACTCACAGCTTACCATGGGTACTTTTTGTCTGCGTCTCCAAGCTTTTTTAACCCAGGCACAGTATCGGCTTATGAAACAGCCGCTGCCGATCGAACAATTCCTTGCCGCAGGAGTCACCGGAATTGATGCTCCCGGAAAAGCGTCGACCAGCAAGCCAAACGCAGTGTCAGGAGAGAGTCCGCTCAAAAAGATTGTCATGCCTTCAACACCGGCCCAGGTCGCACTTCAGGCGTCCGGCATTTTCCCCATATCGACGAAACCGGTCTATCTCGTTGGGGGGTTGGATCGCAAGAGCCGCGATGGCAGTCCGGCTCTTATTACACAAACCTCGGCCGCATCGGAACTTCCTGCGCGGCCGCCCTACCCACCCATCGCGTCTCCCACTCTGCTGGCCCAGCAGAAAACCATCGGACGCGATCACCCGGAAGTCTATCCGGAATCTCTGACTCCAGTCAGCCGAGCGCAAGAGGAGACCCCGGTCGTGCTCGCGTCCCATTCCCCGGAACAGGCCCCCAACGTTCCACAAGACTCGTCGCCAGCTCACGAGAGCACGAATTCCCCCTTCCGCAACGTAGCGGCCCAGCAAGAAACGCCGGTCGCCACGGAGCAGGTTTCCCCGAATCCAGACGAAGTGGAAAAGACGGACGTGTTAAGCGAATCCGCTCCGGAACCGACAAAACTGACGATCGCCAACCCCAACGGCGAAGAGAAGAAAGGCCCCTTGGCCTGGTTCGGTATGAACGATATTCAGACTATAATCGTCGTTATTATTCTGGTTTTCTTCTTGTTTAACGCGGTCAAACTGATTGCCATCGCCAATCAGTAACGGGCAAGTCCTTCTGAAAAGTGCAGTCGTAATCAGGCTTCCTGGCGGCTAAAAGAGACGAGACAAATTCGAAAACGTCTTATAGCAAAAACGGGAGATTATTCTCTCGGTCCACTTAAAAGGCCGAAAAAGGAATCTCCCGTCAAACAGCTTAAATTCTACTTAAGCACAAAGTACGTTACTCGGCAGCAGGAGCAGCGGGGGCAGCTTCTTCGGCGGGAGCAGCTTCAGCAGGAGCGGCCTCTTCGGCGGGAGCTTCAGCAGGGGCAGCTTCAGGAGCGTCGCAAGCTGGGGCACACGCCGGAGCACAAGCCGGAGCGGGCTTGCAGAAACGGAAACATTTACGAACCTTGACACACTTGCAACGCATGACCGGTTTGCACGCAACGGCACAACACGGTTTGCAGATGGAACCTGCTCGACAGCAGCATTTGCAGTCACAGGGGCAATCTGCGGCACAATCACAGGCAGCAGCACACGCACAGCCACAATCGCAGGCGCGGAAGCAACGATGCCCAAACGCGGAAGCTGTTCCATTGGTCAGAAGTGCAGCCAAAGCCATCAAGCAACCAACCAGCATAACTTTTACAGCCAACTTTTTCATTTTTCTCTCCTGTTTTTAAATTTTTCTGTATTATACACAAACTACACAGGATGGGTACAATACAGCTTTTGCTTTACCTATCTTTCCTATTTTATCTTTTTCTTATATATAGGAAGTTTACATAATCTTTTTTGTTTTTTTATTATAGACAAAACAGAACATTCAGGCACTATTATAAAGATATATGAATTCCATGTCAAGTACGCGAACGCAGATTTTTTTGAAATTTTAAGGGGATATCTTATCCAACTCAATAAGATTGAGACGCCGTGCCGTAGGGGGAAACGGTAATATACTGGTCCATCGGCATGGGGCGCAGGGCGATTGTATAGCCACGTTCGATTAAAAACTTTTTCAAATTTCGAAGCAAGTCAAAGGAATCGGGATAGACAAACAGAGTAATGGTACTGGAATCTCGAAGGTAGAGGGATAATTTTTGCTGAAAACGGGAATTATCGGCAATGGCATCCGCGAAAAGCTCACCAATATCTTCGCGGACAGGAACACATTCGCCGTAATCGAAAAAGACACTCATGACAATTCGCTCACCGTCGCGTACCTGTCGTAAGGACGCTTCAAAATGAAAGCTGTAATCGTCGACAGGCCCGATCGTTTCTTCAATTTTTGCCTGTTTAAAATCGCGAATACCTCGAAAGGTACTTCGGACCCGTTCGGTGAAAACATTCATGGGTACGTGAGAAACCTTACCGCCCTTGAGACGGAAATATCCTTCGTGCCCTTCCACTTTTTTTGTCAGTGGCGTTGGAACGTTTTCGATTTTTTTTACACTTTGTGCCATTGAGAGCGTGAGGGATTCTTTCGTCAGACCGAGCGAACGAACATTTTCCTGCAGTCGAGCCAGCTCCT
Source organism: Planctomycetia bacterium (assembly GCA_030539295.1). Lineage (GTDB taxonomy): Bacteria > Planctomycetota > Planctomycetia > Pirellulales > Thermoguttaceae > JAUNBG01. The sequence goes on from JAUNSJ010000001.1 coordinate 257,021, forward strand.
GCTGACGTCGAAATATTTCCTGTTCACTATTCGCTTTTTTTTGCGTTTCTGCCTCCAAAGCCCCCTGCAGGCGGGTAACCTGGAGAAGAAGTGATTCGTGCTCCTGCTCCGCCATGTCTGCCTGTCGCTTCAGTAAAGTGAGCTGTCCGTCCATAGTGCTCGTTTCCTGCCGCAAGTCGAGCACTTCTTGCTGCACCTGCGCCATTTCGCCGGTCAACTTTAAAAATTCCTTCTCCTCTTGATATCGGTCAGCGAACGACTGTTCGGTCGGCGCGGTAACAGGTTCAGGCAACGAAGCGTCCGACTCCTGCGTGGTCGGCGCGGAAGAGGGCGTGTGCCGCTGTCCCACGGCCCCCACGCCAGCTCCAGCGATCATGACCAGAATGATAAGGATACCGACGATATTGGAAATAATGTCAAGGAATGAGTCCTGCCCTCCCTCGATCATATCGTTGTCAGGTCGACGACGCGGTATGAATTTTCTCGACATAATAATGGCACCGATTCTCAAAAAATATTTTTTTGTTTATTTAAGACTTTGCTCAAAGGAACCGCGAACGGCCACGCCTTGCGGTTCGATAAAGGACTTAAGAGCCATGAACTGCGGCTTGGCTTTTTCGTCAGGAACACTCACGGAAAGCCAGGGAGTCCAATACATATTGCGTCCGGCAACTCCCCAGGATTTTACGCACAAAGCAATGGTGTCGAGCACCTCCTTCTCTGCGTTTTCCTTTAAGAGAACGGTCTGTTCCTGCCGCAGGCCAGGCTGCTTGGGGAAGACGATTCGGTCGGTCATGCAAACGACACGAATGGGTCGCTCCACGAGGGAATTAACCGGTCGAGTAAGGGTCTCGGCAATGTGAATTGCGTCACCATCATCGTGGTCGTAGGAGACCTTTTGGGAATCCGCCTTCTCTTTCTTTTTTTGGGGAGTGCTGACATTTGCCGCCTGAACTGCGACTTGCGAGTCCGTTGGAACCGCGGCACCATCCGGTGTCCCGGCACTGTGGCTCTGGGGCGCGTAGGTGGTATTACCAACCGTTTCCCATCGATTTTTCGGCATATTGGGTGAACTGGCATTCGCTGGTGCGGGGGCCGTGTTGTCCTGTACCCGTGCGACGAGCTGGTCGCGTGGGTCGGACAGCGTTGCGTTTTCCGTCGACTGCGATGAGACAACAGCACCGGTCGCGAAGGAGTTTTCCGTCTGATCGGTCCCCTGCTCTGTCGCCGCTGGGGTCAGCGCGGGAGAACCGTCGGCGGAAATAAACGTGCTTTGTCCCATCTGATCTGATTGCATCTTTTGCAATTCCTGGTTGTTTTGACTGCCCGGAGCAAACGCTTGCGAAGCATTTAGTGACCCGACGGGAGTAAGATTATTTCCGTTTTGCAATCCGGGCGCCGAGCTGGAAAATTCCTGGGCAATTGCATTGGAAGTCGACAGTTTTTGTGAATAGAGTGCGAGCGTATCCTGGTTCGGCAGAGGCATTGTCGCCGTCCCTGTTGCCAGCTTTGTTCCGGAAGTGTCCGTGTCAGCGGAGAGCGAACCGGAAGTCAACCCGACGCCTTTGTCGCGAAACTGTCCTGTGTACTCCGGAAGTACAGAACTCTCACCCGCCGCGGCGAGTCGAACATTGCCGCCCAGCTGACTGGCCAGTGCCCCGTTTGCGGCTCCGAATGAGGCCTGTCGGTCACGTGTCGATGCAAGGCTTTTTTGTCGCGATGCGCGGTCGAGCTCCGCGGTCATGGTAGCCAGAGGAACCGCAAGTCGATAGCGAGCCAAAGCAACCTGTTCTTCCACCTGGCGTTTCAAATCCTGGTCGGGCGGCGGATAATCAAGTACCCAATTCTCCTCGACGAATTCATACCCGTATTCGCCACCCCAGGACGCCAATGCCTGAACAACGGCATAGTATTTATCCGTACCACCGGGCCGAACGATCAGCAGGGGATACGGCTCAAGATCTTTATCAGGAGAGCTGGAGTTGCGTTTCATGGTGACCGTACGAGCGGTGCGAATGGCGGTATCGAACGGGTTACCGGGATATTTTGCGAGCAGGAAATCGCTATAATCGAACGGTATTCCTTCAGGCATAAGAAAGACGCCATTGGCCGTACATTCAATGTAAATGGGCTGGCGCAGTGTGCCGTTTTTTCCGTGGTAAGGAACAATGGCATAACGATTTTGTGTACTTTTGTTTTCCGTTTTAAGACGAAGAACTTCCGCAGAAAGATTCTCGAATTTACTTTTTTCGTTCGCAATTTGCGAATCGAGTTCGGCTGTCGTTTCAGGTGTTGAGGAAGCAAGGAGCTTGAGGTCGCCTTTGAGTTGGTCGAGTTCACGAACGAGAGCAGTAACGGCATCCTCCGCCCGGGCAAGTCGATCGCGTTGCGTCTGCAACGATTCGTCCGTTTTTTCGCGAACGGCAAGCAGTTCGTTGCGGAACCACGTGGCATTTTCCAACTGGGACCGCGCCTCGTCAAGAGTCATGCGAACGGGTTCCGCATTCTTCGAACCGTCATCCTTTGAAACGGCCGGCAGCGTCAAATCCTTATCCTCCTCATTCTCACTGGCATCCCTATCCCAATCAGCGACGGCGACGTCGATTGACTCGGCCTCCGGGTTCGACCTGGAGTGTGACGCCCCCTTGCTAATGAGAACGAGCAGCATAACAAGCATACCCATCGTACAGAGCAAGACGGCGAGAAAGGGGAACAGCGAAACGGTTGGGTTATCGCCGCGAGGACGGACGTTCCGGACAGCCATTGGACCCTCAATCTTTCCGGGTATCGTTAGGGCGATGCGAAAGCGGAATAACCGTAGCGCCTTTGGACGGGCGCGGCTCTTTAATTTGAGGCGTTTCCGGGGACGCGGCCAAGCGAATCTCCGAGGTCTGCGGCAGACCGTTCAACTTGGAGTTGAGCAGATGAATCGTGGCGGCGAGACTATTGACCGTCTCTTCGAAATTACCCACTCCAGCCAAGGCTTTCAGATTCTGATTCAATCGGTCTTCCAGACGCGTGACTTCTCCCGTTGCTCGCACAACTTCCAGCAATAATTTACTCTCCTCCATCATTTGATCTTTAAAGGAGCCAAGCTTTTCCGTCTTCTTTTCCAAAGCGGCCACCAAAGGAGCCACCGATTCATCGAGCAGTTTCTTCTGCCCGTCAATAAGACCGCGACTGTAGACAATCATACTCTCACGAAGGGAATCAATCATTGCAGTTTCAACTTTTTGCACACTGTCAGACGATATTCTGGCCGCGCGTTCGTTCACGCCTGTGATCGCCTCGGACCAGAGCGCCGTCTGACGCTTCATGAGTAAATCAAAGGATTCAATAACGCTCTGCATTGCCTGACGAACGGTCTCGGTCGCAACGTCTGCATCTTTTTGCTGCCCGGAAGCAAACCGGCCTTTCAACTCATGGTCCGCCATGCGGTCAACGTCGGCGAAATATTTCGCCTCTTGTCCCCGGACGAAGAACAGGGAGAAATAGAGTAGAAAGACCAGAGACAAGGCCAAAGCGGTCGTATCAAAGGCGACTTGAAGTCCGGCCGCGAGGAGCTTACCGGTCGTTTCCAACTCGGTCAGGTCTAAGTTACCCAGTGCCATGGTGATACCAATAACGGTTCCGAGAAACCCAAGAATCGGAATGGCCCAAATAAACATGCGAACCATGCCATATTCCGCGTCGGCCCGATATTGGTCTTCTTCCGAGAGGAATCGTAATTCCTGGTCCAATTCATTGGGGTCGCCATTAAATTTCAAAAAGTTTAATGCGTGGGCAAGTCTCGTAAGGTAGATCGACTGGCCCCGGACGGAGCCGGCCTTCTTTAAAGTAGCCAGATAATCGTCGACCGTGTCCAGAGATTCCTTAAGCCCTTTCGGGGGAGCAAATACCGGTCCCAGAGCCAATCGGCGTCCTTCCTTACGGTTTTTCATCCATTTCAACGCCAGAGACGCCATTCCAATAAAGAACATAAAGACCGTTATGTATTCCACCGGGTGCCCGGCACAGTATCGCGTAATCAGCTCACTGTCAAGCAAACCGCGACGTATCGCCGCATAAAAGCCAATTCCGCATAGCCCTCCCCATAATATTGGGGACCCCAAAAATGTGGCAAACATTCTTTTCATCTTTGTTCGTTTCCTGCTGTTATACCGGTTTCACTCGACATTTCCTGCCATAATGCCCTGAAGACACAAGGTGACAGAGCGAACAGGCGAAAATGTCGGAAAAAATCGCGTGTCGGCATTGTGGCTAACTTTCTTTGGTCAGTTAAGCCATCCCCATGCCTGCATTCCCTGCTCGCGTCTCGGGTGTTGCGTGTTCCCCATCGGTGGAGAGCGTCCCAGACACCACGACCCTGGAATCATAACAATTACTCTTAGGTTACGCCAGAGCAATTTCCTATTTTTCTCGACATCCGAACATTTTTGAGTTTTAAAGTGACAGGACAGGTAATTTAGATATTTTAGGTAATATTTTATTCTGCATTATAGCGAGATTTCACGCCTCATGCATGAGGGCTCCTGAAGAAAATTCAGGAGTTATTTATGGTCGGACCGAATAAGTGGTATTTTAATTCTATTGTGTCGCACTTTTGTTTTTATTACCTACTTTTCTTACCTTATTTCTCGGCACCCTGGGCCTTCGATCCGGCTGCGTCCGCCGGACAGAGCTACGACGTTGATATGAGTCCCGATACGCTCTTCAATGGCAGGAATGTGCGAAATGATTCCGATGAGTTTGCCACTTCTGTTGGTTGTTTGCAAGGTTGCAATAGCGGCGTCCAGAGCGGCGCCGTCGAGAGAGCCAAATCCTTCGTCGAGGAAAAGAGAATGAAGAGGTTTTTTTGAGCTAATCAGTTCTGACAGGCCAAATGAGAGGGCCAGACTCACCAGAAACGTCTCGCCACCGGACAGGTTGCAAACGGGGCGTATTTCGTCCGCTTGATATCGGTCAAGTACAGCCGGTAAGAGTGGTTCCGTTTCGTCCTGACACAGAAGGTAGCGGTCTGTCATTTTTGAAAGTTGAATATTGGCAAGGTCAAGAACACGATTGAAAGTGATGGACTGTACGATATTACGAAATTTTTTCCCATCGGGCGATCCGATCAGGTTATCAAGTATTTGCCAACGCGATTGCTCGTTGCGCAAATTCGTCTGTTCAGCCATCAAGTTTTGATAAAGTTCACACTGCGCGGAATTGGCTTGCAGGATGGCGTCAATGCGCCCCATCTCACCGTTACATTTTTCGTTTTCATCATTAAGACAATTGAGGCGATCAACCGCTTCTTCCTCCGTAAGGGTATGCAAGTCAGAAGGGGCACGAGACAGCTCGCATTTTAATGCGGACTCGCGCCGATTCAATTCTTCACTCAGGCTGTCAAGAGTCGTGGCCTGTTTATCAAGCTCCTGTCGCTCGGCGTCGTAACGTTCCAATTCTTCCGCAGGGGTAATTGCTTTTAGAAATGTATCTTCATCGGGAAAACCGGAATTCGCGAGTGCCGTTTGAAAATCTTCCACCGCGACAGTCAGGTCCGGGCCGATTGCGTCGCGTGACTGTTCCCAAAAAGTTAAGGTTGTTTGAATTTGCAGTTCTTTGTCTTGCAGCGTTGTTCGGCAGCTCTCTGCTTGTGTCAGGTTTTTTCTGCAATCTTCAATTTCCTTTCGAAGAGACGATTCCTCAATATTGGGATTACGGTCACCAAAGAGCGTTGCCCGATGTTTTCGTTTAACTTCATACTCTTTCTGACAGGCGTCATACTCCCCGGCGATCACAAGTAAATTCGAATTCGTCTCTGTATATTGCGATTCGAGAATGGTAATCGTTGCCTGTAAAGGAGCAAGTTTGGCTTCATGCGTCAAGACGTCCTGGAGAAGTGTGGCCCTGTCTTTTTCGCGCTTTGCGAGAAGTTCAGCAACGAGCACTTCGTTCTGGGATAGGAGTGCACGCGTAAGATTATTATTCTCATCCGAAACGAGGTCGTGGGCCTGTGAATCAAATGCGGCAAGGAGGAGTACTTCCCGCTCGTACAAGTCGGTGATTTTTGTCATCAGCTCATCGCGGGACAGATTCAATAAATTTGGATCGATTGCGGCTATAACTTGTTTTTTGTCGCGCAGATTTTGTTCAGCTTGCGGTTGTTCAAATTTTTTCTGCTCAATTTCCAAATTCATACTGCCTATTTTCATACGCAGCGATACAAGTTCAGAATCAATCTTTTTCAGAACTTTTTGCTTGTTTTCGATTTCATGGGAATGGTCAGTAAGTGGCTGCATATCGTTGCTGGAATAGGGATGTTCCGTAGCGCCGCACAGAGGGCAAGGTTCACCGTCGACGAGCGCGTCGCGACATTTACTCCAATCGCCTGCTTGACTCACAAAATATTGTTGATTTCGCAAGAGTTCGAACGAAGAATTGAGGTCCTTCTGCTGGAGCAGGAGTTCTTCGATTCTTGTTTGCACGAACTCTTTGCGACTTTGCATCAGGAGCAGATCCCCTTTGATCCTGTCGAGAAGAAATTGAGCGAGGCAAACGGCAGCCAAGGCGTCGGGCAGCGGTTCCACTTCGACGCGGCATTGCGCAATCCGTTTTATACGTTCCGAGTTTTCAATTGCACAAGCGATTTCATCCTGCCTGGCTTTGAGCAAAGATTGCAAAGAAATCATTTTTTCACGGAGCACTTGCATTTTTTGGGAAGTTTTAGTGCTGTCCTGGGCAAGATTATTGATATGGATATCGAGTTCACGAACGGCGTTCCATACTTCGAGAGAGGAATTATACCGCTCTTGTGCGGCGAGAAGAGCCTGTTTTGCAAGATTGTATTCATGCAGAACAGGCTCCAGTTTAGCCGCGGTCGAAATGAGTTCGGCCTGGCAATCGCAGACCTTTGATTCCGCCAATACGTATTGCGAATTAAGTCGGGTTCTAAGGGCGAGAAAAGGTTGCAGCTTGGCCGCGAGCGTGCCTTCGGTCAGACGTTTTAACACAGGCTGAAAATCGATACGGCGCTGTTGAAGAAGTTCGCGTTGGCGCTCGTTTTGACGAAATCGGTCGTGAACTTCGCGCAATTGTTTTAACAGGTTGACGTGCAAAGTCAGAGAGGCAATTTCACGTCGCAATTCTAAAATGTGTTTCGACAGGGAATCGCGCGAATCCTGATGCTGTTTTTGGACTTCTGGAGAAAGAATGGTCACAACTTCAAGCTGCTTTGCAACTTCGTTCAACTGCTGTTTGTATTCCAGAAAATGGTTATGGATCCAGAAGGAAACCTGGCCGTAAATTTCCGTCCCTGTAATGGCCTGAAGGATTTCACTTCGTTCACTTTTATTCCCTTTCAGAAAGGCGGCGAACTGGCCCTGCGGCAAAAGAACGGAGTGACAAAATCGATGAAAGTCCATCTGAAGCAGCTCGGTAATGGCATTCACAGTGCCACTGTTGGTCTTTTCGGTCAGAATCATGTCAGTATCGCCATCGATGAGAAGGTGAGTGGCGGGCTGGGGTTTGCCGTTCGTTTTGTTTCGGGCAAGACGTTTCGTCCATCGAGCGCGATATTTCTTGTTATCGACTTCGAAAGTGACTTCAGCGAGGCAGTCTGCGGTATGTCGCGACATGACGAAGTTGTCATTTTCAGTCATCACCTTGAGTCGGGGTACACGACCGTAAAGTGCGAGGCAGACAGCGTCCAGTATGGTCGACTTACCAGCTCCCGTCAAACCTGTGACCAGAAAGATACCTTCCGACGCGTAGTCCGGATGCGTCAAATCAATTTCCCATTCGCCGTAGAGTGAATTTAAATTTTTTAAACGGATTTTAAGCAGTTTCATCCTTGGTTATTCTCCTGGTTCATTTCGCATTTGTGTCGGCATTCTGCACGGCAGTTATCGATTGAATGTATAAGTCGCGTAACATTTTTTTGTCGTCGTCGGAGTAGTTCGTCTTCTGGAGCACTTGTTCGAAGACATCAAAAACGGTAAAATCTTTAAGCGATTTTCGGACGGGATCCGCGGCGACAGAAGGAGTACAAGTCTGCCGAAAATTGATGCGAAGCGGTTCAACACAGGTACCGCCCGTCCGTTCGAGAACGCGAGTACTCAGGTCGGGCATGGGTTCGGTCCCGGTATAAAGAACTTCAAGCCAAACGGGGGTCCCGTCGGCAATAAGAGCGTCGAGTTGATTTTCCAGTTGCGGCCAGGTACCGAAAATGGATACGATTTTCTGGAAAATTGGAATTTTGAGCTGTTCCACCTCCGTCTGCTGCCCGCCAAATCGTACCAGAGCACAGGAACAGGCAACAGGTTCTTTTGGAAAATCGAAGATTAGAGGAGCGCCGCTGTAACGGATGGTTTCCGTACCGGCGACAGCTTGAGCGATGTGGAGATGGCCCAAGGCAACGTAGTCGAAGTCAAGGGAGAAGATGGCTGGACTGACGAGTCCGAGGGCACCGACGTAAAAGTCATCGGAGGCGCGTCGCTGAGAGAGACGACTGCCTGCGGTGAACAGATGCCCCATAAGAATCATGGGGACGTCTCCGGCCAGAGTGCGAGCAGACCGCGCCGCGCTGGTGACCCGTTCGTAATGGCGCTGAACTCCTGCGTAGAAGAGAGCATCACGGTCGTCCACCGCTTCCCCTTCAGCGGAGCGACGTATATCGCCTTCACGCAGGTAAGGGACCGCCGCGACGACCGCCAGGGCCTGCCCTGCAAGATCTTTTAGGGTAAAAACCTCCTCTTGGATCCGGTCTGGCCGGGCTGCGGTTCCGGTTATGTGCACCTTAACGCGGCGAAACACGTTTCGCAGTGCCGAAAGATAGGAGGGCGAGTCGTGATTGCCTGCGACAATGACAATTTGGCAGGAGGTCTCGGCGGTCACTTTGCATAAAAAGTCACTATAGAGCTGGAGCGACCGATTCGACGGGGAGGCCGTATCGAACAGATCTCCTGATACCACAAGGAGTTCAGCGCCGTGCTCCTGAATCTTTTCAAACAGCCATTGAAGAAATTTCTCGTGCTCCGGGTAGCGGTCTTTTTCGTAGAAAGTACGGCCCAGATGCCAATCGGAGGTATGAATCATGGTTAACGGTCGCATGGGAATGTCCTGTTCCAGGCTCTTATATTCCTGTTGATGTTCAGTTATATTATATTAATGATCATGAAATTATTCGCTCCTTCTGCTCCTGGCAGTATCCGCGGTTCACTCATATTATAGTCCTAACTTTTGTGAACTTCAATGGGCCGCAGGACAGAAAAACTGGGAAGGATAGATAAAATGAGTCACGAAAACAAAGATACGGAACAAGAATTCCGCCCATTTTGTTTAATCTAGGCAGTATAGATAATCTTAAGCAGCTAGACACTTTTGGTAAGAAGTGAATAAAATTAAAAAAAATTCTTGAAAAAGGCGAAAAGAGGGTTGATTTCGGAGAATATCCCGGGTAGAATGTACCAAATGGATTGAGTTATGTTGTAACCCCACCTAACCCTAATATAAAAATTCTGAGGAGGAACTTTATGAGCGATTCTGGAAAGCGGCCTGTCTCGCGCCGTGGTTTTCTGAAGCTGTCCGGGCTGGCAACAGCGGTTGCGGTGCCTATGTTTTTGCCAGGCCGGATCTTAGGCCTGAATGGAACGACTGCGCCAAGTGCGCGTATTAACCTGGGCGCCATTGGAATCCAAAGTCGAGGTTTTGAAGACCTGCGTGTGTTTGTTGGGCGTGAGGACGTTCAGTTCCGAGCGATCTGCGATATACAGAAGAAGCAACGTGAGAAGATAAAGAAATTTGCCGATGAGCAGTACGGGAATACGGACTGCGCGATGTATAAGGACATGGAAGACCTGCTGGTGCGGGACGACATAGACGCGGTTTTGATCGCAACGGGCGACCGGTGGCACACCATGGCGTCGATCACGGCGGCGCGTTTTGGTAAAGACGTCTACTGTGAGAAGCCGCTTTCATTGACGATTGAGGAGAGCCGTGCCTTGGCCAATGCGGTGAATCGTTATGGAATCGTGTATCAGGCGGGAACGCAGCGCCGTAATATAGGTAACTTTATGCTGGCGGCGAAGATTGCACAGAGCGGTAAGCTTGGCAAATTGACGGAAGTTCACGCAAATACGTTGTGGCCTGCGACAACGCAGAACTGGTTGCCGGCAGAGACACAGCCGGGAATTGAGGAATGCGACTGGGATCGTTGGCTTGGTGCATGCCCCTGGCGTCCGTACAATCCGGCCTACGTTGCCGGCGCTTGGCGGGGTCATTATGATTTTCACGGGGGTGGCATTCTGGAATGGGGATCGCACACGGTGGACCTGTGTCAATGGGCAGCGCAAAAGGACGATACGGCACCGGTTCGTTACGAGCCGCAGTTTTCGGAAGACGGTTCTTCCATAACGGGAGTGATTCACGCCTATTATGCGGACGGTTTGAAGCTGGTCATGCGAGAAAGCGGCTGGCTGGGTCTGGGAACGTGCTCCGCGCGATACGTGGGCGAAGAGGGCTGGGTTGAAACCGGCGACAGTGGACGTATGGCCGTATCTTCTGACGCGTTACGAGGCGAATTGAAATATTTCGGTATGCCTGGGACAAGCCCGGTAACACACATAGCGGAATTTGTCGATTGCGTTAAGACGCGTCGTAATCCTGCGGCCAATGCCAATGTCGCGGCGCAGTCGCACATTGCATCTCATTGTGCCTATATAGCGTGGCAGTTAGGGCGTCCTGTTGAATTTGACCCAGTTGCGGAAGAATTCAAGAACGACGCCGATGCCAATCGTATGCGTAAACGCCCGCTTCGTGCCCCTTACACCCTCTAACCGTCAGGAGAACCACTCATGAAATTGAAGATATACAGTTTTTTGTTTATTGCGGCGATTCTGTGTTTTGCACAAATGCCACTTTCGTCTGCGCTCGCTATAGACGCGGAGTATCAGCAGACGCTTATGCGAACGACCGATGAGTCCGTTCTCATAGACGCTCTTGCCAAAGAAGGCGAGAGCGACGACGATGTTTTCGCGAAGAGTCTTGCCTGTAAGCGACTGGCGATCATTGGAACGGACGCGGCAGTCCCGGCCCTGGCGGCCATGCTGCCGAGTGAAAAGTTGAATGTTTATGCGCGTTACGCATTGGAAGAGATTCCGGGCGAGGCGCCCAATGCCGCGTTGCAAAAAGCGGCGAAGGAATTAACCGGATTGACCGCGGTCGGAGCGATTGATTCCATTGGTGTCCGGCGGGATGCCTCGGCACTTCCGCTGTTCCGCGAGTTACTCGGGGCTGCCCCTGGCAATGATGTGCGTAAAGCGATCTACCTGGCGGCAGGCAATATAGCGAATGATGAATCCGCGGCGCTGCTGCTGGAAGCTGTTGCCGGCGAGGCCAGCGACGACCTCGTTGTCCGCATGGGTTTGGGTGACGCCGTGCTTGCTTGTGCCGACCGTTTTGAGAAGGCTGGGAATAGCGAGAAGTCGGCGGAACTGTTCGAATCGCTCGTCTGCGACAAGTTCCCGGTCTGCGTGCAGAAAGCGGGTTCTTACCGTGCACTACTTGCACGCGGCGGCGTGTCCGTTGACAAGATTCTTGAAAAATTGCAAGGGGAAAAATATTGCTGCTTTTCGGCTGCGTTGAAGACCCTGCGTGAATTCAGTGATGAAGACGCGGCGACCGTTGTCCCGGCCGTTATTGCGATCGTGCCGAACTTGCCAGTTGACCGCAAGGCGCTCGTGCTCCGCGCTCTGGGCGACCGCAAAGACGACGCCACGCGTCAGGCAATGCTTCCGCTCTTGATCGAAAATCTGAATAATGAATCGGTCGAGGTGCAGTTAGCCGCAGCAAAGGCACTTGCCAATGTTGGCAAATACGATGTCGAAGCGGCGATTAAGGGAGCCCGAGCAGAGAAATTTCAGGCGGACCAGGCCGTCGTGGATGCCTTGGTCGCCGCGGCGGTAGCAATGCCAGGCGATGCTGTCGATAATGCCATGCTCGAAATTGTCAATGGTGTTACCGCAGAAGAACTGTCACAGGATGCGGCCGATTCTACCGGGTTCGCTGCTGTGCTCAAGATCATCGAAGAGCGTCGAACGTCGGCGGCCGCGCCTGCGCTGGTTAAAATTGCCAACACGCCCAATGTGAAGCCTGAGCTGCGCAATGGTGCACTCGATGCTCTTTCGGAAATTGTCAGCTTTGACAATCTTTCCCTCTTTGTAGACGCATTGGAGAATGAGAGTGACGATGCGAGAATCGACTGGCTGCTGCGAGCGGCGTGTACTCGTCTTCCACGAGAAGAATGTGCGGCGGAAATTGTGAAAATTTTTGAAGCCTCTGATCTGGCGAAGAAGATGAAACTTTTCGGCCTTTTGAAACAGATCGGCGGCCCGACGGCTCTGGCCTGTGTGGAAAAGGCATGCTGGAACGGTGAAACGAGCGATCCGGCCAGCGCGACGCTCGGACAGTGGAATTCACCCGACGATGCGAAAGCCGTTGCCGAGGCCTGTCTAAAATTGGCAAAGGAGTCGAAGGAGAATAAATACCGCGTGCGTGGAATAAGGAGTTACATTCGTATCCCGCGACAGTTTAATCTGCCAACCGCGGAACGGTTAGCCATGTGCCAAACGGCCTTCGAGACCGCGGTCCGCCCGGAGGACAAGAGTCTTGTCTTTGATATTTTCCCGCGGATCGTGGAAGTCTCGTCTGCCCAGGCGGCAATGAGCTATGCGGGGCAGGCTGAATATGCGGAAAAAGCCTTCGAGGCCACGGTTATTGTCGCGGAGAAACTCAATCTGGGCAAGCCTGACTTTGACTGGAAAGGGGCAAATCCGGAAGGAGCGTCCGCGGAAAATATCGCCAAGGCAGACGCCATACGAACTATTACCGGTTTAATGAAAGAGGTCCTTGGCAAGACGACGAATGACGATCTGAAAGGTCGCGCACAGAAAGTCATTGACCGCTATTGAGCGTGTATAATGGAAGTTTCTCAATTTTGCAAATAAGAAACTGAAGATCGGCGGGATATCAAATGTCTGGTACCCGCCCTTTTTCACCAAAGTAAATTTGAAAGGATACAATGAAAAAAATAGTATTTCTGGTGTGTGCTCTTCTCGTGGTAACCGGAATCTGCCGGGGGCAGGAACAGAATCGCCTGAGCGTACCGGAACAACAGGCAGGCTTTGAACTGCTGTTCGACGGCAAAACACTTTCTCCGACGATCTGGCAGTCAGCAATAGACGGATATCCGAGCTACGACGGTTTCTTTCGCTGTGAGAAGGGCGGCAACTTAATGACGCGGAAGACCTACGATAATTTTGTATTTCGCTTTGAATTCAAACTGCCGTCGCGCGGCAATAACGGTTTGGGGATACGAGCGCCGAAACCTGACTGCGACGTCGCCTATTCTGGAATTGAACTTCAGATACTCGCCGAAGATTACACGGAAGCGGCGGAATGGCAAAAGCACGGTTCGATCTATGGTGTGGTTCCGGCGAAAACAGGAGCCCTTAAGCCGAATGGCGAATGGAATACGGAAGAAGTTATTGCCTTGGGTCCGAAAATCAAGGTCGTTGTTAATGGGCAGGTTATTGTTGACGCGGATATAACCGATGCGAAACCGATACATGAGGCGGAACACCCGGGTCTGCAGAACAAGACGGGGTTCCTGGGATTTCTGGGGCACGGCGACCCGGTAGAGTTTCGCAATGTGCGAGTTTTGAAGATTACAGACGCGTCAGACGTCGAACGACTTTTCGAACTTGAGAAGGCGGTGAATCCGTGATATCTCGACGTGGCGTTTTCATTTCTGAAGACGTAAATGAGTGGAAGCGCCACCGCTTTTCAGACTAACAAGAGGAGACGAAGATTGTACAGGAGTCACGAGTTGACAGGGGATGCGTGTCGACAGCTTTTAGGGAGCCGATGCGTAGGTACAAAAGTTCGTTCACGATAAACTATTCAGAAAGATGTCAAATGCACATACTGATTGAAAGTCTTTGGTTTTGGGGGGTTCTGGCAGCGGCACTATTCGTTGCAGGAATAGTGTGGTTTCAAAATACAGGAAAAATAAAAGAATTTTTTCTTTTTATCGGGACAAGTCTTTTCATATTCGGACTTGGTTTAGTGCTTGTGTTTTGTGTTCAGACGGATCGCAAACAAGTACGGACAACAATAGCGCAACTTGCGGAAGCAATTGCAGCAAACGATGTGAACAAAGTGCTCACCTTTGTGGACGAGGATGCCTACGACACGATGGAAAAGGCCAAGTCACACATGGGCACAGCCACGATCGAATGGGCCAAAGTACGTGATTTTCGCGTGGTGAATATAAATTATTTCACGCCGGAACCGCTGGCAATCGTCTCGTTTCGCGGGAGCGTTGGTGGTAAAGCGAAAGGACTCGACGTACCATTTACGGTTGTGGTGCAGTTTACGGAAGTGGAACTGATTAAGAATGCGGATGGGAAATGGCGAGTAACGGACAACTGTCGTTTCTCCTATCCGGGGTACCGGAATTAAAAACAGGTAACTTAATGAAGAGAATTTTGTCGCGAGTCGGTTCGATTGCTGTGGCAATGGTGCTTATGATAACTTTTGCCGTAATCATGGGCTGGGCAACATTTCTTGAGCGTCGTTTCGGGACCCCGGCTGCCTGGTGGCTTGTTTACGGGAGCCCTGTTTTTATTGCGTTGATCGCGCTAATTGGCCTGAATATTCTTGCCGCCATGCTGGCACGTTTGCCGTGGAATGGGAAACAGGTCCCCTTCCTGCTTGCGCACGGCGGAATCCTCGTGCTGCTCGCCGGCTGTCTAGCTACTTTCGTCAATGGCCAGCAGGGGAAAATGACTCTGACTGAAGGTCGCGACAGCGATACAATCATTGTGAATGACGGCTGGGAAATTGAATTACGAATGCCGGAATTAAAAGGAAACCGGTCTGAGGCAGGACAGATCGATTCGCCGGTTGAAGGTGTCGTTGAACATATTCCTTTTAGCCCGGGCCCGTTTAATTGGCCTAACGCGTTGATGAGTTCCGGTCGCGATTGCTGTATTGGAGAGTCATTAGAGGAGAGGAAAAAAACGTGGGTCTCGCTTCCCGGGCGTATTATCGCGTCAATAAATAATTGTGCAATTCGGGCTTTGGTACAATTACGGAGTTGCGGTCGAAGTTCGGACTTGTACGAGGGACATGGGTTGTCCGTAGCAGTTCTGGATTATCTGACCTGTGCCGACTTCGATAAGGTAACGCCCCTTGAAATCGAATGGCAGGTAACGTCAACAGAAGCGAGCGGGAAGAAAGAACCACCGGCAGTACTCGTCCGATTTGACCCGGCAGAGAACAAGAGCATGGAGACCTCGCGTCGCGGTATGCGGACGGTACTCGAGGACGGGCGACGCGTCTCGTTCCTGCTGACCGAGAGTAATGAAGAATTCCAGGCTTTTCTCAACAGTATGCCAGAAACAACGGACTCGCCTTCGGTCGTTCTGACGATCCGCGGAGAAGTCTATCAATTTACATTCGACGAATTGCAGGAATTGCAAGAGAGTCAGGCGTCCCCCATTGCTCTGGGCCGCACGGGTTGCGAAGTTTGTGCCTATCGGCTTGTGCCGACTCTTGTGGGCGAAGCCGACCATCTGCAAGGTTGGACCGCCTTACTGAATGTGCGTGACAGCAATGGCACGACGGAAGAGATGCAACTTCATTCGGAGCTGTTTGAACGAAATCAACAGGCAGGGCAACTTGGCCTTTACGGTGCGCTCTGGTACGCAGGAGGTAATGAAGATAATGACATAAAAGTAGGACGAAGTCAGAATCCGAACCTGAAACTTGACCATCTTGAACTGGCACAGAGTCCTGCGGGGCATCTCGCCTGGCGTTACGTGCGTAGCGGCATGCCGGTCCTTAGTGGCATTTGGTACCTGCCAGAATTTGAGCCAGAGAAAAAATATCCCAACTTCGCAACCTTCGCTCAAAGTACACCGTCGACCGCAGGTCAGCAACCTGTTTGGTCCGCCCCGGAAGTAAAAAAGGAAAGCATTGCAAATTCTGCACAGTCTCAACCGGAATCCATAACGCCGTTTCGCGTGATTCAGTACAGTCCACACGACGAACTCGGCTGGCGACTTGTGCCGCGGCCTTTTAATAAAGAGCAGGCAAATGAATTTTTTGGCAAAGTGCGTCTGCGCGTTCGCGACGACCAGGGCACAGACGAAGTTTTCTGGCTGCGTACTATCCCCACAGGCGTGATGAGTGACCAGCAGGAGGAATGGTTTACCAAAAAACTGTACACTGCCCGTGGCCCGATCTCGATCGCTCTGGTGAATCGCAAGATTCCACTTGGTTTTCGACTTCATCTGTCGCAATTTCAAGCACATACAGAGCCGGGTTCCTCGACTCCTTCGGCCTTTATAAGTCAGGTTGATTATTTGCCAAAAGAGTCAAATGTATCAGAACAGAAGAACGTTGTCATTCAGATGAACAAGCCTGGTCATTTTTTCGACCCTTCTTCAGGGCGCAAATGGTGGGTGTACCAGGATTCCTGGCGCGGTCCGTACTATCCGGGTGACGCAATATTCGATGAGGTTGCCGGCGGTGCACTGCTGCCAGGCGAGACGGCGGCGCGTGAAATGATTGCCCAGACCGTGCTCTCGTTCAATAGTGACCCTGGACGTCTGGGGAAATATCCCGGGTCGTTTCTTATTATTTTAGGGACCTGGCTACTCATTCGTCGTCGTCATGTAAAGCCGGTAACCCCACGAACAGTAGCTGGTTGTTTTCTCTTTGCCCTACTCGTTCTAACAGGTACCGTTTACGCCGATGCGGGAGATTTAGAAAAACAGAATGTCTCTAAAGAGATTGTGACAACGGGACTGGAAGCATCGGTCGCCCAAGAGGAGCGAATCGTGCGTAGCGACTGTTTCGACTGGTCCGCATGGGAATCGCTGCCGGTCTTTTCGGATGGACGTATTATGCCGAACCAGGTCTTCGCTTCCATTCTTGTTCGTGACATATGCGGAAGTGAGCGTCCGGTTTTTACGCTTGACCCGGAACTATTAAAACGCCTTGAAGGTCCGATTCCGCTTGCGCTGCCGTCGTTCGAGGAATTCCTGGCCGATCTGCCGGCAGCCATGACGCATGGCGAAAAATTAACAGACGAACGTCGAACGGAGCTGAAGTCCTGGTACGACAAGGTGGCCGGTGACCAGCTTAAAAAACAAAAAGATGCATTGAACCGTCTGCGTGCGTTGTTCCCCAACGGATCACGACAATTTTCGCCAGCGTCCCTACTCTTCTCCTGGCTTGTGGAACCGGAGGTGTGGGAATATGTGCCGTTCCTTTACGACAAGACGGGCACGGTCGGGAAACTCATAAATTACGACGCTACTGCGTTCGGGAATCGTTTTGCTCCTGCTACGCTTGACTCGAGCCGAGAATTCGCAAGACGGCTTGATCTTCTCTTCGAGCAGAAAGCTCAAGCGTGGCCTGCGCGAGAAGAGGCGGATGTGCAAGGGCGAACGGACCGGGCCATTGCCCTTTTGGAACAGCGTTATTCGCAATATCGAGCGATAACGTGGCTCCCGGAAAAGAATGCATCGCCACTAGTGGAATATTATTTATCGAAACTTCTCTACGGGAGCGGAGAGGAAGGCAAGCCGGCGCCACTGGTCGCGCTGGACAGTGTGGTCCGTGAGCTTTTACAGATTTTGCCAAGTGAAAAGAAAGAGCGGAAACAATCTCCTTTTGATGACCCTGAATTTATTCTAACCCAGACGACAGAAACTAGTGACGGCTCTACGCGTCCGATGAAAATGTTGCGGCTGGTACGCGAAATTAATCTCATTGCCAAGGCCTGTCGCAGTTATCCTCTCCGCGTGCAGGGGCGTATGCTGTGCCGACTGTGCGATGAAACGAAAGCCTGTCTGACAACGTTGCGTATTCATCGCGATGAAATTTTCCGCGCTGATGTCTATTCGCGCGACTACAAACTCCTGCTGCAAAAGATTATTCATCTTATGGACAGCGTGAATGTTCAGGCGGAAAGCGCGGCAACAGCCATGTGCGACAGCGGCTTTTATCGTTATGCCCGCGTCGACGACGCCGAACGGATCGTCAAAGTAACTGACAGCGAAGTGAAGAAGGATACCGCAATCACATCTGAAGCGGCGCTCGCGTCAGAGGAAACCGCCGGCCGTGTAACAGCGAGGCCAGGTGCGCGATTATCGTTCCCCGCGCGTCATGAGTTGTGCGTACTTCCCACTGTTCGTGAATCGCAAGACGGGAATGCGGACGCGATCAATCCCTGGCTGTCGCTGACTCTGATTCTCTTTGGTCCGGACGATCTGTACGGACGTTTCGCCGACCCGTCTTTTCTCACGCCGGAAGAGGCAAAGAAACCCTTCTCCATGACCGACGAAAATGACCAGACGGAGGCCACGGCAACAGCAATGGAATTGCTTGCCCGGCGTGCCGCGAGTGTTCCCGAAACGCATCCTGTTCACTTTTTTGCACAGGCGGCGCAAGCCTGGCAAGAGGGGGCTACCCCTGAAAATTTTCGCTCGTTCAATGCGGGTATGGCCAACTTTGCCGCGGCACTGCGAGCGACAGCAATCGCCGGAGAACCATTGCGAAGGACATTGGCCCTGACAGAAGAGGGTGAAAACGGTCCGACTTCTGAATCCATTGCAAATTATGAAAAGACGAAATATCCGGCCGCCGGTAGTCTGGACGCGGAGTTGTTTTACGACTGGCTTGATGCTTTTTTCTGGATGTGGTTCTTTTGCATGCTGGCCTTGGTCTGCATGATACCAGCGCGACTTGCCATGTGGTGCGTGAGAAGTCGCGTTCCAAGCCCCACATTTCCATTTCGCCTCGCGGTTTGCGGACTCTTGTTCCTGCTGACCTCCTGCTTTGTCACACTACTGGGTGCGTGTGTTCGTGCCTGGATTACCGGCTGGGCACCCGTTACGAACATGTTCGAAACGGTGGTGCTGCTCGGTCTTTTCATCTCTTTGATTTCCATTGCGTGGGTTCTCTGGCCAGTTGTAATGCGTCCGGTGTCGGAACGGCTGTCGCTGTCCGATTCGCTTGACCAACGGTTCGGTATTCTGCTGGCGGGAACGACGGCGTCGCTTCTGATCGGTCTGCTTGCCTACTACAATTCGAGCGAATTCAATCCGCAGATTCGCCCGCTGGTCGCCGTCCTGAGAAGCAATTTCTGGCTGACAGTACACGTTCTTGCCATCATAGTAAGTTACGCCCTGGGAACCATAGCGTGGTTTATTTCGCTTGTTGTTCTTGGTCGCATAATACTCTTTGGGAATGACGTGAGAGACAAAGAGCGAGAGCAGACAGAGGGGACGCGGACGCTGCTGATGGTCCTGGTGCGTTATATTGTGCTGTTTTTGACGGCCGGAATCATACTGGGAGGCTTGTGGGCGGACTTTAGTTGGGGTCGATTCTGGAGCTGGGACCCGAAAGAAGTCTGGGCTCTGGTGACGCTCATGATCTATCTGGTCGTCTTGCATGTCCGTCGTTCGGGCCGTAACGACCTGTTTTCGCTTGCTGCGGGTTCGGCCTTGGGTGCACTGGCCATTATTATGACGTGGTATGGCTTGAGTTTTGTACTCGGTGGCGGCGGTCGTCATGCCTATACCGGAGGAGAATCGACGAAGACCGGCATTCTTATAATTCTGCTGACCGTGAATATCGTTTGGGTCCTGCTGGCGACGTTTCGTCGCAAGAAGTGACGTTTTAAAAAAGCGTGGCATCGTGGCGTTCTATTGCAAATTTGTGAAATCGCAATTGCAATAGAACGAATTATTGGCGAGCGCTTTTAAGTTTTCGATAGAGGCTTGTCGGATGAATTCCGAGTAGCTCGGCGGCTTTGCGGCGATTGCCATTGCATTGTTCGAGAGCAGCTTCTATCGCTTGCATTTCGGAATCGCGCACGACCTGTACCATGTGGGGTGTTTCTGACTCGTCCTCGATCAGCGACAGACTTTCGGCCAGCTCGGGTGGAAGGTCGTTCGACTCGATAACATTACTGCGGCAGAAGACAATACTGCGTTCCAGCACATTTTCGAGTTCACGAATATTACCAGGCCACGCGTACCGTGAAAAGATTCGAAAGACGGAATTGCTTATCCCAATGACCTGTCGGCCCATGGTCTTATTGAGTCGATGGATAAAATACTCCGTTAACAGAGCAATGTCTTCCGGCCGTTCCCGCAGCGGGGGGATTTGCAAATGAATCACATTAAGGCGATAATACAGGTCACTGCGGAACTTTCCCTTGGCGACCATCTCGGTCAGGTTTCGGTTCGTTGCGGCAATAACACGAATATCAGTTTTCTCTGACTTTACGGAGCCAAGAGGTTCGAAGGACCGCTCCTGCAAAACGCGGAGCAGGCGGACCTGCATAGCCTGAGATATTTCGCCAATTTCATCAAGGAAAAGCGTCCCGCCATTAGCCATAGCAAATCGCCCTGGCTTGTCTCGGTCAGCGCCGGTAAAAGCGCCTGCCTTATATCCGAACAGTTCCGACTCCAGTAGCGGCTCCGGCAGAGCACCGCAGTTGATCGCGACAAAAGAATTTGCGTGTCTTGGACTGTTCTCGTGTATCGTTCTGGCCAGAATCTCTTTGCCGGTTCCCGTTTCGCCCGTGATCAGAACGGTCGAGTTCACGCTGGAGATCGCCTCAAAGTTCGAGAGAATTTTCTGCATAGACGCGGCACAACTGCGAAAGTTGCCGACTTGAAATGTATGCGTCCCGGTCGAGTAAATGCGATTCTGTCGTGATGGTGTTTGAAAAAACGCGACGCCGCCGTAGATGGTACCGTCATCGGCACGCAGTGGAGCTGTGGAAATACTGAGAAAATATCTCTTACCTGCACGTGTCAGATAGGTCCGGTCCATACCAGAGGTCTGAAGCCCGTTGTCCAATGTATTGCGAACGACATAAAATTCATCGCCTTCCGGGTCCAAAGTGCGAACCAGGTCAGAGCATTTCATGCCGACCAACTCGCCCCCGTCTTCCGCGAGCAAACGTTTCGCCGCATCGTTGGCAAAAGTAATAGTAAGGTTCTGATCAAAAACCAAAACGACAGTCGCCATGTCGTGCAGTATTGTATTTCCGTCCAAAGTCATGCTGGTCCGCCGTTGGGTAATGAAGTTTGTGGAATTATGTTTGCCGTCCCGGGCTCGGCTGTGGATAAAGGTTGAGCCATGATTAAATCAGTAATCTCGTTTAAGATCGCCATGACGCTGGTAACATTCTGATTCTGGTCCAGAACAGGCAATGCGGTCACAATGAAGGTACGTCCTCCCACGACTATCTGCATTCGTTGAATCTTTTTTTCCGCAATGGCACAATGAACGGGACACCAGTCGGGAGTATGTCCGTGCCGACAGAACGAACCGGTGCAAATACTGTTCTCTTTCAGCCCGGGAAACATCTCTTTAAAGGGTTCGAAAGCGGCGTTGGTCAAGAGCAAACGTCCCTCGGACGAAAAGATTCCGGCGGGGATATCCAGCTTGGAAAAACAGCCGAGTTCCGTTGAGGATTCATTAAAACTAAAGAAGGCATCGAACTGTATTTTGTGAACATAGGCCAGTTCCAGCATGTGCGCTATATTGTTGATCGTCCTTACGTCGCCCTCGGAAAAAATGCGCTGGGCACGCATGTACTCCAGTCCGACAAGACCGCGCAGTCTGCCGCCGCAACAAAAGGGAACCATAATCATTGAACGAACCGATTCCTTCTGAAGGTGCTCGTAAAGCGGGTCGTCGCATGCCAATTCCTGGACGTCGTCGATTACTATGTCGTTCCCGGCGCAAATCTGGTGCAAGGCAGATGGGAAACGACTCATATCGATTTCCTCTACCGCTTCCTGGTGTCCAAGGACGGAGTGTGAGGCCCATTCGTAACGACAGTCGGCCACTTGAAGCGATTCATCTTTGAACAGCCAGATAAACGAACGGTCGGCACTCTCCTCTGAGCCAAATCGGCCCAAAAGATAATTGATGATTTTGTCGACGTCCGTCTCTATGGTCATGTAATGAAGACACTCATTGATAAACTGACTCTTGCCGACCAGATCCTTCTGATAGTCTATGATTTCACTACTGCGCTGTTGCAATTCTTTCTCCCGCGTCAGGTCAAGACCGAAATCGACAATCAAAGTCAAGCCGCCCGGAAGATTGAACAGCTTCTTGTCCACTCGCATGAAGACTTCTTTGCCCGATCTCGTCTTAAAACTTCGCTCAAGCCGAATCTCGCCTTCGGCAAGGGTCTGTAGATCAAAACCATGTAACAGAGTTCCGATCTCTGTCGAATATTCATAGCCGGCATCGTTCTGCCCCAAAACCGCGTCCGCAGGTATCTCCGTCAGACGCTCAAGTTCCTTGTTCCATATGACGTGACGTAATCCATCGTTGACATCTTTCGCCACGATCGCCGCCGGAATATTGTCCAGTACCGTATGGAGTATCCCCGCATTAACCTCGACCTTCTGACGCAATTGATTCTGTTCCGTTTGGTCAACACTGACACCGATCAAAAGCTTCCGCCCTGTACCCGAAACGACAAACTGTTTAAACGAGCGCGATTCCAACTGCTGACCGTCAGCGGTCTCCGTCTTCTCTTCAAAGACTCGGGACGTACCTGGCTGCTCCGCAAGCATGCTCGAATCGTTCGCTCGCAACAGACTGGCGCACGCCGCTGAATACAAATCGAAGTCCGTCAGCCCGGAGAGACTCCGCTGATTCTGCTCAATACAGGCCTTATTACACAGTATATAGCGAAAATTGTCGTCCATATCCTTACAGTAAATTGGAAAGGGGACATTGTCCACTACCAGTTGGAAAAGCCGCTCTTTCTCCAAAAGTACCGAGGTCAAATCACTGTCCTGCTTGATTCGTCTGCCTCTTGCTATATGAACACACAAGGCCACAAAAAATGCCGCAAGGGTGGTAAGACAAACCACTAACGTCAATGATTCCAACATAAAGTTCGGGTCCTTTCAAGCCGGAATGGAAAAGAGTCGGCCGAAACGCACTGCCTGCATCGTGGAATCGACGGCCACGCTCTTTGTTCGCATCACACGGTTAATATTAGTTCCAGTCCAAAAATCAACCCCTCTAAAGCCAGTATCAAAACTGCGCACTCCTTGACTCCTGGACCACTCCACCTTATAATTGTCCATAATCTTTGCAACTTTGCAAGTCCCCAGCTTGCTTTGATTTCCTTTTTTATCGAAAAAAATCTTGCCCGTCCATTGAATAATAATATTATTATTTTAGATACAAACACAAATAACAAACATCGTGCTATATTCTAATTGTCGATGTTTTTATAAGTCTGGTGATTTCTCATAAGCGAAAAGCATTATTCTTTTGCAGTTTGTTCCAGCCATATTTTTTGTTGACATAATTCTTTTTTGTACACAACTGCAATAGGAGTGGGCACGACTCATGGCACAACGGTCGATGATTCGGATTCCGCAACAAATTCAAGCCAAGATGGTCAAGCAGAGACAAAAAGGCAAAAATCGGGCGGAAACCGGACGAAATCCCAATAATCAGGAACAATAACATCTTCGCGTCAGAAAGAAATGACCCTTATCGAACCAGTGGACATGTCACAGCTGATGCGGGCTGATTTGGCTGCTCTGATACGCGTTTTGTGCCAAGAGTTGACCCATCGTTCCAAATGGAGGCAATCAACGTCTCTCACGCGGCTACGCGAAAATACTGTCCGGGGTGCCAATGTATATATTTTTCTTCAAATCTGAAAATCTTATTAAAAGTTTTTGAATTCACGGTCAAGCATGTCATAAACAGTCTTCCGTATTTCCGGAGGAAAATCATGTAAATCATTAGGCTGGAGCAAGAGTAACCCGTCCGGGCGACCATAAAGCTCATAAACTTTTCGCGCAGATTCCGTGCATTCGCGTGCTCCTTGCGGGTCGAAATTATCGTCTTTCAGAGGTGCGTTTATTAAAATGGTTCTCGGGGCAATCAGAGCAAGAATTTCGTTATAATCGAACGGAAGCCGAGTCGGATCGCAATGATAAATCGTATCACACAGAGGGGCATATCGGTCTTGTGCGTGGCCTCGAAGTGACTCCGGGCAATACTCTTTTTGACGATAGAAGGAAGAGAAACCACAACTCGTTACGGTAACTTTTATCCGTGGGTCGTACATAGCCAGGAACAAAGCATTGTGGCCGCCAAGCGAATGACCTATGGCTGCGATCCGATCTGAATCGACATAATCCAGGGTCGCCAACAGGTCAACTGCACGCATGTGATCCCAAATGCCACGCATGCACTGACTCTTATAGCCTAAGTCATAGGGACTCTTCTTGCATTCGCCAAAATTCCAATAATCAGGAGCAATAACGACATAACCGCGATCGGCAAGCTCTTGACCGTAATTCCGATTGAGCCGTCTGGTCAAACCAACAGAATCGTCTTTCCCCGCCTCGTGTGTTGGGTGCAGGGCAACTGCGGCAGGCAGCTTACAGTCGTGATTTTTCGGGACAAGTAACCAGGCAAAAGCTAAGTCGCCGGGCTCCGGGCAAAAGGAAATTTTATAGCGAGTATAACCACCGCAATCATTTTCTTCAATGTATTTGACGTCAAGGTCACACTTCTTTAATGAGTCGGGAAATGGTCCAAAAACTTTTTCCACGTTGGCGAAAATTTCCGTTTTCCGCTCTTCCCATGCTTTTGTCGTTGCGATCGTGCGAACGGTACCATCTTTGTCCTGGATATGAAGGAGGTCCATACGTTCTTCAAAGGAAATAATTTTATCGTGCATGTCTTCAGCAAAACAATTGTAAGTCGTTCCCAGAATGCAAAAAAAACAAATAAGAGTGTACACTGCGTAACCGATGCACTCGTTCAACCGGCATTGCCCGATTACGCGGTAACCTTGGACCATCCGGAGCAGCATGAATGAAAAGGTCGAGTAAAACCGGGGAGCCGAAATGGGTAAATAACGGTTATGCATTTCATATTGATAGAGTCTATACATGTTAGCAATACACCTTTCGAGCAGGAAACGAAGTTACATACTATCGACAATCCATTTGCCCAACGTTTTTTCCCGTTTTCATGCTCCGAGTTTAATCTGCAATCTTGTAACATAAAAAAACGTGCAGGGCTGAGATCATAAACAAGAAAATGAATGATGTTGAAGTTCCCGAACACCCCTGTTCGCTGTGAATTACAAATAGGAAGCAACGCCATCATTCATTTTCTTATCGTCGGGTCAGATGCCCTTATCGAATCGGCGGACGTGTCACAACAGCTGGGGCTGATTTGGCAGCATTGATACGTGCTTTTTCAATTTCAGGCGGTAGCTTCGTGACAGTAATATCGTAGACCATTGATCCCTTATCAACGTTACATATTAAACCAGAGGTTTCCGGTTTCATAAATTTTTCCTCTATCAAAGGGACCATAGGGGCCATTTTCGACGCGCCTTCTATTTTGTAGGCGGCGTCGAAAATGTAAACTTTATAGTTACCCTTGGGAACACCGTTGGCGTTTTTCTCGAATCCAAGTCTATACGAGCCATCTGCGTCGATAGGACCACGAGCTACTCCAGCATCTCCGGTGAAAATGACCATACCCTTTGTCAGTGGGGACCCGTCCTCAAAGAGTACTTTTCCTGTAACGGTTGAGTTTCTCTGACATCCGCCGGTCAGCATAACAAGCAGTGCAATTAACATTAATCTTGTGTAAAACATATTTTCTCTCCTCGTAAGTAATCTTTCGCAATAGCGTCGTTATAACGAAACAACATTTCCATCACGAACATCAGAAAGGTTAACTGCAATCCACGGATCTGTTGTCACGGAAAGGGCTCGCACGGAGCCATCTCCCATCAACATGTTAATGATGCCGGGATGAATTGGGCCAAAAAGAGCAAACGCACGTGAAACGGTGTCATTACTCCCTGAGGGAATGTAGGGAGTCCCGAGTATAGAGTCAAAAAAAGTCCTCGAAATACCGTTTGGATTTTCGGATTGAAAATAAGTTAAATAAGTTGCATTGAAGTCGTCATCCATAAAATCTCTGGAATATTCTATGTTATTAAATTTTTCTCCGAAACAGAACTGATTGGAAGTACCATCCTGCCACCAGGCGAAATCATCTCGCGGCTGCCAACTTGTCATTCCTGTGGCAGCGCCAGCGTAATCATAATTTGTTATGGCAAGGCGAAAAGGTCCATGACCGCGGCCAACTGGATTTTCGTCATAAACGGGGGCCCACCACATTGTTTGTCGGTCGGAACTATTATAAGCTTCCAGCTTTTCTGGAATCAAAACTACAGCATAATCCGTTTGCGGTCCGGTGTATTTTCCACTGCCTTTAGAAGATGTATTCATAGCAGGAACATTGCGAGCACTTGAAGGACAAAGATACGTACGAATTGAGGCCAATCCTTGTCGCTCATCCTGTGTCAAATTCGTGTTTGAGGCTTTCCAGATTCCATATTGCCCACAGAGAAGGTTGGAACATCCGCCTGGCAAATAAATATCTCCTTCCACTTTCCGCATGAGAATATCATAAGAGGATTGTTGTTCAATATAAGGGTACAGGATTGGGAATATCGACATGTGATAGATTCCTAAATGAAGCGGCGGTAATCCCGCTTTGCTACTTTGAAAGTTGTGTATGCCCAAACCAATCTGTTTAAGATTGTTTGTGCACTGCATCCTTCTTGCAGCCTCGCGGGCCGCCTGAACCGCTGGCAGTAGTAACGCGATTAAGATACCTATAATCGCAATGACCACCAAAAGTTCGACGAGGGTAAAAGCGAGGATGCGCTTAAGGTGGTTGAGTCCTCCTTCCCCCCGACATTTTAACAGAGCAAGATTTTTACTTGTGACTTCAAATCTTCGCAGACTTTTTTTCATGAGCTTTCTCCTTATTGAATTTTGAACAGTTGAATCTTTTGTATAAGCTTCTACTCATACAACACTTTTGAATTATACATTGACAGAATACCTTTGTCAAGTCTCATTTTTCGCCAAAGAGGGTACAAATTACGCCAAAATAACTTCGACAGAACCCTCATTTTGCAAAATAAACAATTTTTTAACTCATAATAAACACCTCACTTTTCCTATGTTAGTATAAATAACAGGTCAGAATTTCCATTGACCGTTAGGACCATTTCATTTACGATTCGCTCGGAAACACAGGCACGGTTGTCGTGAAGGACGCGTCCGAAACAGAATTCAATTCTATCGGACTCTGTCATGCGGAAATTTCATGATTTTCCTCCTTCTGTAATGGGTTTGTATTTAGGGATGAAGCGTCGGCGTCGAGTTTCTGGAAGAACTCATTGACTTGCGGATTCTGCTCAACGCGACAAAGCCAGGCGAGCAGGCCAATGGCGGAATAAACGAAAAGCGAGACGAGAGTTGGCAGTAAGATGGTCATACCAATACCGATCGGGTCGCTTTGCGTAGCCGGTGTTAACGTGACGTGACAAAGTTCGGCTGTTTTCTGGAACCAGAGAAACAGGTCGTTTGGAAAAAGTTTTATGACAACAAAAGTGAAAAGCCCAAAGAGAATGGAATAGTGAGCGGCCAGGACACCACAGCGTTTAAACGTGGGCAGAAGGCCAAGAATCATGGGTACGGAAACCGGACCAATCAGAGCACTGAACCAGCCGAGAACGAGTCCGAGTATGCCCCCGAACGAAGCATTGGCAAAGGCCACAAGTGCCGTAGCAAGCATAAAGAAAAATGTTATACAGCGAGCGAGTAAGAGTGATTGTTTGGCGGTGAAATGATTTGTTTTTTTCCAAATTTGAGGCAGGACATCGCGGACGAGTACGGATGTTATGGCCGTTGCGTCGGCGGTTGTCATGGTCAACGTGTGAGAAATGAGGGCCGCGAGCATGAGTCCGGTGAGTCCTGTTGGTAACATGCGTATAACCATCATGGAGAAGCACTGCTCCTGCTGTTCTACCGGCAGGTTCGGAATCAGGAGAGGACATGCCCACATGGGAAAGAAGAGAATTAAAGGCCAAACGAGATAGAGTGACGCACTTAAAATTGCCGCTTTCTTCGCGTCGGGGCCGTCGGAGGCCGCAATATAGCGCTGCGCAAGATTCCACGTTCCTCCGTTGTACGCGAGAATATTGATAATGGTTAGGCCGAGAATACAGGTCCAGGTACCGTATTCTCCCGCCAGAGGAGACAGGTGTCCCGGAGGCAGGCGGTCCCAAATAGTCCATAGTGCACTAACCCCGCCCAGTTCACCCAGTGCGATTGCAAACATTGCAATTCCTGCGGCGAACTGAACGATAAACATGGCGAAATCAGTGAGCGTTCCGGCCCAGAGTCCGCCCAATGTGCTGTAGAACAGGCCCAGCGAAAGGGCCAAAAGCACCGCTGCCCAAAAGGGGACCCCAGGTGCAAAAGTCGTTATAACCAGAGAAACGGCCACCCATTTTGCGCCCACGTCGAGGACCTTTAAAAGGACCCCCCACCAGGCAAGTAACTGCTGCGTCGAAAGGTCATATCGAACGCGAAGGAATTCCAATGGTGATTCGAAGTGAAACACGGTTCGCAATTTCGACCACCTTGCAACAATAGCCGCAATACCAAAAAAACAGGCAAAAGAAATCGGTACTGCCCACCAAATGTAAACGGTAAAACCTGTATTGTAGGCAATCGCAGCATAGGCCGTAAAGGCCACCGCACTGTATCCGGAAACATGGTGCGAAACGCCAAGCAACCACCAGGGCATTTTCCCACTGCCGGTAAAGTAATCTTTCGTATTACGAATCAGACGTGTCGAAAGAACGCCAATCATGCCCATTCCAATTAAGAACAGAACAATAACGCCCCAGTCGAGTAATGTCATTTGCGAATCCATAAATTTTCCTTTATATTTTTCGTTGCTTTTATTTCTCGTTATTATTTTTATTCAACAAAAGACCGACAGCTTTTGCGTAGTCCTCCAGCGACCCGGGAGCGGTGCCAAGATTGGCGAACCAGAGACCGGCGTCGGGTTCGTAACCTCCCTGTTCAAAGGCATCGGCACTCGGTAAATACATAATGACACCGTTCGTATAGCCGACAATGTGAACATTTTTTGAGGTGTATTTCGCCACCTCACGATTCATCTGACTGAAAACTTCATAGGGCACCGTAACAAAGACGTGGTCACCCAAGGTAATCAGACACGTGGGCGAATCGAAGTGATCGATCGTCCCGGCATCGATACGTCGCAATAATTCTGTTTCAAAGCGAGTAACCACCGTTGTGGCAACGCAAGGGCATTCCGCCCATTGTTCGCGTAAAGCGTCTGCTCGCTGACGAACTTCATCGGCGGTAACGGTCGGAGCAGCGACGGGAATCGTCGTGGCCACGAAATCAACATTTTCGTTATCATATTCTGCTTGTAAAAGTTCATTGGCAAAAGAGGCAACAATAGTATCGCCCCAAGTTTGAATCTCCTCCTGCGGAGCATTCCGTTTGGGCGAGCCGACGTTACCAGCGGCTCCCTGAATAATAAACGGTTCTACCGTTTCGCCAAAAGTTTTTTTCACAGCAATTGCCGTTGCTCCCGGCCATTCTGAGCCAATGAGCAAGTCACTCCACGAGGTAGGATGGGCGGTGAACTGAACGAGAATGGCTATAAAAGAACCGTCAGAACGCTTAAAGCCAACAACAGGAACACGTGTATCAACGTATGCAAGTTTTTTATCAGGGTTGGGTGCTGCTCCGTCGCCGGGAACAGGGTCATTACGTCGGTCATGCATTAGTGAACAGTTACCTTGTGCGGTAACCATACGACAAGGAGACGCTGTGGCAACGGCTTGCTCTGCTATTTTTTCAATACAGGGCAACAGAGTACCGTCAATGTATCGCGTCGCCTTTTCCGGGCAGCCAATATTCATTGTGGCAGGCGCGGTGTGCGTATGGGTCGCGGAAACAATGATGTTCTCTTCATGCAGACCCTGGTTTGCAGCAACTCTTTTTTTAATTTTTGCGATTTCGCCGCGATCAAATCCGATCAGATCGCAAACGATCCAGATAAATTGAGTTTTTTCTGTTTTTATGTACAAGGCCCGGGCATAAATATCACTGCGTGCCCCTTGTGATTTTTCCGTGCGAAGACCATAGCCACCGAGCGTAACCGGTTCTTTTGGCATGATACTGACCGAGGCGGCACCAACCGTTAGTGGGGAATGCCCGGCAGCTTCATTTGCACGAAGACCCACACTACAGAATACAGAGCAGAAGAGAACTGCTCCGTATACCGCAGATGAGATAAAAAACGTGTAACGACGTTTCTTTTCTCTGCAATTATTCATTTTATGTCTTCTCTTGTTCAAATTTTTGTTTTTTGTCACTGTTATAAATTCAGTATTCTCACCACGAGTTATGAGTTAGCGATTTCACCAGCGTTCTTTTGTATGCGGGTAAGAGCTTCGGCGATAATTTCCATATTCTCCCGAGGCAGCAGCATCATATCCTGTGTAAACCAGATCGCCTGTGAGCAGAGCTTTTCATTATTCGAAAGTACAATCCGTTCGGACCAGTCGTCCAAAACTTTATCCGAATAAACACGCTTCGCGGCCGGTGTTGAATAGGTCTGTCGGACATAAGTAACCCAATCCATGGCTCCGTAGCCGGGACCGGAATTTATCCCTTCGGCAGCCAAAGCCTCAATAACCTTGTCACGATTCAATCCGAACTCTTCCGGAACAATCCGGAACATGTACAGATGCCAGGCGCTTGTGCCACCGTCGTAAATTTTGGCGGGATAAACACCGGGTATTTTCGACAGGAGCGAATTTAAATAGAGTCCATTGGCGTTTCGAATTTCTGCATATCCCTGAAGGTTTCTTATCTGTGCCAAGAGGACCGCACCCATAATTTCCGGCATTCGAAAGTTGGCGGCCCGCAGCGGGTGAAATCGGAAATCAAGCGAATCGATATTTCCGCGACCATTGTTATGGCAGTCATAAAGTATGTTAGACAGGGTCGTATCGTTGGTGACAATCGCGCCGCCATCACCACACGACAGATTCTTGGTAACTTGAAAACTGAAGCAGCCGGTCGTTCCGAGCGTACCAAGATAGCGGTCGCCCCATTTACCCAGATGTGCCTGGCACGCGTCTTCCACGACGGGAACATTCCTTTTTTCGGCTAAAGGAAGAATCGTTCCCATGTCGGCCGGAGCGCCACCGATATGAACCGGCATACACACTTTTGTGTTTTCAGTAAATGCGTTTTCGACTTTGCCGGCATCCAATTGAAAAGTTTCCAGGTCGGAATCAACGAATATGGGCAAGGCATAGTGCATCAGAATGGCATTAACGGTCGCGATAAAGGTGTAAGGGGAAGTAATGACTTCGTCGCCTGGGCCCACCTCAAGTGCCGCCAGCGACGCAACCAGGGCACTCGTTCCACTGTTGGTTACCAAACAATGTTTTGCCCCGAGCATTTCCGCATATTCCTTCTCGAATTCAAGATCGATTCCTGCCCCGCCACTACGACACCATTGCCCGGATTTCAGGACGGTCAGAACACGTTCCTCTTCACTACCTTCAAGAATAGGCCAGCTCCTGGCTCCGGTGAGCGTACGAACGTCGCCTCCAAGGATAGCCGGTTTTGACGACGTTGTGGTCTGACTCCATATATTGCCGACATTAAGTCCGAACAGCCCCATCGTCGCGGCTATACCGCCCCCGGCCGCCAAAAAATCACGTCTTGTGCATTGCATTCGTTTACTCATAGTTTTTCTCCTCTATTTCATTGATACTGTCGTCCTTTGAAAATTTTCCGTCCTCTCTCCCGATTGCCTTCGTAAAAAAGAAACTTTTTCGGCTTCGTTCCGGAAAATTCATGGAATCGGTATGGAACCGAATTTCAACCGGCTTTTTTGATCGCTTCGGCATTGTCGCGTATTTTTATAACGGCGTTGACGATATCGTCCATATCGGATTTCGATCCGAGAAACATTCCGGCACTGTCGAGCCAGACAGATGTTTCGAACGTTTTTATCAAATTCGGACAGCTGTTGCGTTCTTTGAACTCGTCAAAATTCAATTGATCTTTGGAATAAATCTTTTGATAGATTTCCGAAGCAAGTGTTTCCTTGAAAATACCTTGAGAATAAAGGGGATCGTTTGGATATCCGTTCGAAGCGTTGACGCCTTCCGCGCGCAGGGCCATGACGAATTTATCGCGGGACAGGCCTTTGAATTCGTCCGGATTGTAGATGAAGGGACACATATAATACGAGACGCGATCGACACCGTCATAATAGCGAACAGGACGCAGTCCGGGGATTTCAGCGATTCGTTTACGCAGATAGCTGCCATTTTCGTTTCGAACGGCGATCTGCTGTTCCAAAGTGCGCAGCTGGCACAGGCCGATTGCCGCCTGGTATTCCGCCATTCGAATTTTATTGGCGAGTCGGAACGAATGGATCGAACCGGCATAGGTTCCGGGCGCTACTGTTGTCGCATATCCATAATTATGATACGAGTACAGCCGTTCTTTAAAGGCTTGATCGTTGGTCGTTATCGCGCCGCCTTCGCCGATCGGGAGAACTTTACTTGTCTGAAAACTGAAACAGCCTGCATCTCCAAAAGATCCGACCGGTTTGCCGTGTATTGTCGAAAGATGGGCCTGACAGCAGTCTTCGATGACATATAAATGATGCTCTTTGGCGATCTTCATAATATTTTCCATATCGGACGGAAGTCCGCAAATATGAACCGGAAGAATCGCTTTGGTGCGCGGTGTTATTTTCGCCTTGATCTGTTCCGGGTCAATTTGATAGGTTGTTGGATCAATATCGGCAAAAACCGGCATTGCTTTTTGATAGAGAATACCAAAAATCGAAGCGCTGAATGTGTAAGGTGCGGCAATAACTTCGTCGCCGGGACCAATATTGAGTTCCATAAAGGAAGCGCTCAACGCGTTTGTTCCGTTGACAACGGCAAGACAAAATTGAGTACCGATTTTTTCGGCCCATTGTTCTTCAAATTCTGTTACAAGTTTCGACCGTGACCAAACGCGTCGATCAAGAACTTCCATTATTTCTGAATCCCATTTTGGTTCCCAGGCGGGCCAGGCAGGCCAGCCTGTTTGATGCGCTTGCTCTCCGCCTAAAATAGCCGGTTTAGTTCCCTGCGTATTCGCCACTGACGTTTTTGTTTCTGCTGCCAGGGTTGAGGCGGAGGAGACGTCAGACAGCGCTGCTGCCGAAAGAGCGCCCGCCACGCCGGTCTTGATAAAATTACGTCGCGAAAATTGTTTGGTCATCTTGGTCTTTCCTTTCACGTTTTCGTTTGACCTCCATTAATTCAAAAGTTTAATGGAGGTCCGTTAATATTGCAGTATATTGAAATACTGTACGTAGGTCAAAATATAGTATGACGGCCTTTGAAATTTTCCGTCTTCTTTCCCGACTTCCTTTGTAAATCGGATGTTTTCGGCTTTGTCCCCGAAAAGCCATCATGGAACCGGTGTCTGTTTATTCTGGGCTGTATTGAATCCGCTGATTATTGGTCATTAATGAAAGGGTAAAGTTTTGTACACCTCGTCTATCGTATCAGAACATCGGCGATTCCTTTTTTGAGAACGGTTTCGATTTCCGGAGTAACGATGCATGCCGTTTCGCCGGGCTCGTAACCACCTTCCTGAAATGCCTTCGCCGTCGGAGTGTACTCGTAAATTCCGTTGGCGTAAGAGGCGACCGCGAGAAAACGTCCCGGCAAAAGCGACTGCGCATACAATTGATATTCGACGAACACTTCACTCAAACCGATGGAGAGGAAATTAATATTATCGCCGATAGAGACGGAAGTAATCGGCACCATTTTCCATTGATCAAGTGTTTTGAGCAGCCAAATCCGTGCGTTATTTTTTCGTTCTGTATTTTCGGCGGATTTTTTGAGTCGGGTCAAATCGAAAGGAATATTGATAGCCGTCGTTTTAAGCACGATTTTTCCGAGCGAATTGTTTTTCAGAGATTGCATATTCGCCCCGATTGCGTTGGCAAGCCGGTTTCCGAGCGTTTCAATTGCCTTGATATCGCCGCCGGGATTGTATTTCCCGAACGTAATGTTTCCGCCACAGCCGGTAAAGTAAATATGGAGCGTTCCAGGTTCCTTCATTGCGAGTTTTCGAAGTGCCCAGCCGGGAACGTCCGGACCGACCTTCATACGCAGATAGGCGGCCATCGGATGGGTCGCATAAAAATGAAGTGCGGCAAAGATTTTTCCATCAGTCATTTCAAAAGCGATTGTTCGCAGCTTCGGGTCAATAACGCCAACGGGCCAAGCTTGCATTTTCGGATCAGTGCAACCGCTGAATCGCATGGCAACGCAGACACCGTTTGTATCGACAAGGCGGCGATTGGAGGCAAGACCCTCGATTTCGCGCTCGGCGGTCAGAATTCTTTTGATCGGTGCCCAAGGACCCGCGGCTGCGGAAGCAACTGCGTCAAAAATCCGTTTTTCGATTGAAAGACAGTATTCCTTGTTTATGACGTATTCGTCGCCCTCTTCGCTCTGTTCATAATCGGTTGTGACAAGCGGCGTGTCATGTTGATGAACGACATGAAGAAAGACCTTTTCCGGAGTTGTCCCGGCCGCCTGCGCAATATTTCGCTGCCAACGCCGATACGTTTCTCCAGAAATAAAAATGAAGTCGCCGGAAACCCAAACGATACGCGTCGTTCCGTCGTCGAGAATAAGACCACTGACGTAGATCGGATATTCAATCGATTCATTCATAACGTAAGCCAGATGTGTTCCGACCGGCGGCGTTACATCGACTTTAAATTGCGCGGCTTTGAATGCTGCCTCCGCTACCGGAACTGCAGAGGCAGCGCCGTATAAATCGGCAGTATTCGTCAGCGCAATATTGCCGGTCAATAAAAGACTTCCGGCAGCCAGAAAATCACGTCTTGTGCATTGGGTTCGCTTATCCATGATTCTTCTCTATTTCATTTAATATAAATTTTGTTAATACTTTGGTATTTTAAACAATATCTATTTCTCGAAAGTATATTTATTACCAGTAATTCATTTTTTCGCGTTTTCACCTCTTGACTCGCCAGGCAATCAAATTTTTGGGATCACAATCGAAAATCAAGTGACTGTAATGTATTATACATTAAGCGGTACACAAAATCAAGTGGTTGCTGACATATTCTGCAACTTTGCAAACCCCGTCTACATATTGGTCAATTTCGTCGGGTCGAAAGTGCTTAAACCAAGGGACCTGAACGAGCCGGTTGGAAAGCGATTCCGAAACGGGACAGGCTCCTTTTCCCTGACGCACGTCACGCTGCCCGAAGGCCAATGCTGTAGGGCGCCCCTGATGGAAAATGTCGGCTGTGTGAAAGAAATTGAATAAATGCAATGGTGAGTTGACACCATTGACACAATGAATTCCCTCTGCACGGACGAGTTCGGAAAAACGTTCTGCCGGGAGTCCGCCAAATTTTTCGGGATTGTAATGGCAGGCAGGGACATACCAACCACCCATGGACAGTCCGGAATTCCGCGGAGTTCGGTGACCGATAAGACCGTCGATACGATTCTCAATCCGGTCCATAAAATAATTCATCGCCTGATCAATTTCATTAATGCGTTCCTGAAAATATTCAAGCTGGACCCGCCCCATGGCCGCACACGTCTGATTCATGCGGTGCTTGACGCCCCCGAGTGGAAGACCAATATAAGGCAGGAGATCCGGCATGGTAATCTGTCTGTCGACCGGGTTGAAACGGGACGGAGCTCCGGTTCTCTCATAATGGCCATAGGCAATACAACGTTCATACAACTCACGGTCGTTCGTGAGCATCATTCCGGCTTCCCCTATGGCAAAAGCTTTTCCTGCCATCATGCTCATACCGGCAATATCACCCAGCGTACCACATTTGCGCCCTTTATAGAGAGAGCCAACCGCATGTGAATTATCTTCAATCACTTTTACGTTATGCCGTTTGGCCACTGCCATAATGGCGTCCATGTCCGCCGGATGTCCACAATAATGCACAACGATAATTGCCTTGGTTCGCGGACCAATTCGATGTTCTATGTCCTTGGGGTCAAGACAGAGCGACACGGGGTCAATATCGGCGAAGTTCACGGTACCGCCCAAATTAAGGACACAGGCACAGCTTGCCCAATAGGTCATTGAAGGACAAATAACTTCGTCACCGGCACCGACACCGCAAGCCCAGAGAGCTGCCGTTATCGCCGCGGTACCGTTACAGGCCCCCAGTGCGTATTTACAGCCGTTCCAGTCGGCGAATTCCTTTTCAAACTGTTTTGTAAGAGTCGTCCCACTCATCGTACCGGCTCTTATAACGTCATTTACGGCACTTAAATCTTCGTGGGTAACGATAGGCCAATGAAACATGGAATCGTCGTAAACGGGTATGGACTTGGGACCACCATAAAATGCCAGATCACTCTTTTTTACCATAATTTATTAATCCTTTTCCTGCTTGAGAAGGTATTTCTCTTTGAGTTTTTTGACAAGTTCCACGCCTGTGGCCGCGTCATGAAATTGTCGCTCGGAATCGTTCCGGTTCTCCCGTTCGATAATAAGAGCCCCTTTGAAATTGATGGCTGCCAGTGCCTGGAAGAAGAGTTCCGCGTTAACATCACCTTCGCCGAAGGGTACTTCTTCGCCCCATTGTGAACCTTTATTTTGCGCCCATTTCGCGTCCTTACAATGAACACTCTTAACATATTTACCAACTTTTTTTAATGCTTCAATCGGGTCACCACACCCGTAGAGAATCATATTCGCCGGGTCAAAATTGATAAAAAGATTATCGCGATCCACTTCTTCTATAAAGGCAAGCAGAGACTCGGCTGTCTCCTGGCCTGTTTCCAAATGAACAGATTCGCTGGACTGCGCCGCTATATCACAGACATCACGCATTGTTTGCACCAAGTTTTTCCATTCCGCGGAATTACGGTCGTGCGGGACAACACCGAAATGGAAACAAACAATATTTAAATTAAGTTTTTTTGCAAAGTGACAAAAGTCGCGCAACTGCTCCATACGTTCTGCTCGTGTGGATTCCGGAACAAGCCCCACCGTTTCCGCAACAAGAGGAATTGTTTTATAGCTTTCACCGGTGAACCCGCCTTGCATGGAGGTGATCCTTTTACCTGCGTCGGTAACTTTTTTCAGAATGTTCTCCGCATCTTGCGGTGAACGATGTTCGGGAAATGGCGTCTTGATTTGGACCGCATCAATATCCAGGGTCAAGGCACGGTCCAGTTCAATTCCCGCACCATGTTCGTCGTACCGTGCAATGACGCCAACCGGCCAATAGTCATTCGGCGCCTCCTG
Source organism: Planctomycetia bacterium (assembly GCA_030539295.1). GTDB lineage: Bacteria > Planctomycetota > Planctomycetia > Pirellulales > Thermoguttaceae > JAUNBG01. The sequence goes on from JAUNSJ010000001.1 coordinate 294,376, forward strand.
TCCGTATCCGTTCCAGCAATTCAGAGCGAAGCAGCAGGTTATTGCTGTCAAGAGCGTGCAAAAAATTTTTTCATCTCGATTCATCTCTTGTTCCTTTCCAAAGTGGGTGACTCTGTTCAGCCAATCAATACACAACAATATACATCCGAACAAACAAAAAGTCAATGCTCAAATATCGTCAAAATAGGTACAAATTACGCCATAATTCCGCGGAATAAAAAAGACGAAAGTACCGCAAAATCCGGCAAAAATCAGCTTGCCCGATCCAAAATATTTTATCTCAACTGCGAAGAAGCGGAAAAAAATTCAAGAATGAAAGGTATTGCGGCGGTACATCGACGGCGTCATTCCGTGAACTTTACGGAAAGAATTAATGAAATATTTCAGAGACGCGAACCCACTGGCGAATGCGATTTCGTGAAGGTTCAATTGAGTTTCACGGAGCAACATACAGGCATGCTCCATTTTCAGACGAATAAGTTCCTGCTCAGGCGTGCGATTAAGAAGTTGCAGGAAAGCTCTTTGGAGAGTTCTGGCCGAGAGATTAACCGCGTTAAGGACGTCAGCAACGCGAACGCCACTGGTCGCGTTATCCCTCATGAAACGAATCGCCTGAGCAATGTCAGGATTCGAGCAATGAATGATATTGGTCGACCCGCGTTCCACCAGTCCGACTGGGGTAACGCGAATGGGCGCTTGCGGCTGGTGATGGCGGCGGTCCATTTTTTCGTCCAGGAGCCGGGCTGCTTCGTAACCAATTCCGTAAGAATTAATATTAATACTGGAAAGAGAGGGCGTTATGGCGTCGCAAAGGCAGTCATCGTTGCCAACGCCCAATACGGCAACCTCTTCGGGAACAACGATCCCCAATTTTTGACAAGCGTTTATCACCCTTATGGCAGCGGCGTCAAATCCTGCCAAAATCCCAATGGGTTTCGGTAAGGTTTTAAGCCAGCGGAGGAGTCGTCGTTCGTCGTTTGAATCCCACTCGGGCGCGTTATCAATAAATTTTTCCGTTTCGAGGGGAGGCAAAAGATGAACATTGATTCCCGCATTCTGACAGCATTGAACGAAACTCTCCTGCCGCAGCCGAATCCACCAGGAATTACTGTGTGTGTAAAAGGCGATGTGACGCAGACCACAATTTTGGAAATGAGACAGGGCAAGTTCCGCGGTCTTCATACGATCACAATAGACTTCACTGGGTATGTTGCTGTTATTACCGAACAGTTCGACCACAGGCACATCAAACCGCTGCAAAAAACGTATCATGGACGCGTTACCACTGCGAGAAATGATTCCGTGTCCTTTCCAATCTTTAAGCCAGGTTGGCAGTGGGTCAAAAAAACCACGGTTCTCAATATTGATCTGCCAGTGCTTGCGCTCTCTGACATAAGAGGTTATTCCCCGAAAGATTCCTCGACCGAATCCTGTCGTCGTCTCAATAATCAACAAAATTTGTTTCCTCTGTCGCACGAATGACCCCCCTGTTATTAGACCATTAAAACTGACCGGTAACGATTCCGCCTGTTCCCGGTTCCGTTTAAGTATGGCACGGAACCGGGGACTGAGAAACAAACGTTGACTAAATTTTTCAACGCAGGAGCGGAAGTCAGGCCAAACGTTGGAGCGACTTCCGGTATATGTCACGAACCGTATCACGCGTCGCCTCGGTGGGCGCCACGGAAAGCAAAACGGAGAGAGAAGGCGTGGCGAAAACCAACTCGGTCAACTCTTCCAGGTCGTTCTGCGTGAAATTTTCGTCGGTAAGCTTACTCGTTGCGCCTTGGTCGAAGAGCCATTGCTCCACGGCATGAGCGGCCTTACGGGCATCGGCGGCCTCCGGCTTGAGATTCGGGGCAATAGGAGCGAGGATATCGGCGAGTACTTCCGCTCGGGCCGGATAAATATTTTCAAGGACCGCCGGTAAGAGAATAGCCAGACCGAGCCCGTGAGTAATTTCAGGTCGTGCTCCGGAAAGCGGATGCTCCAGAGCGTGCGTGTAATGAAGGAAGCCATTATCGAAAGACATGCCACCCAGGAGTGCGGCGTACGCGAGATGATAGCGAGCAATGCGGTCCTGCGGGTTCGCCATGGCCACAGGAAGATATTCGGCGACCAGAGCCACAACTTCGCGGGCAAGCGTTATGGCCAGTGGATTGGTGATCGTACTCGTGGCCGCTTCGACCACATGATTTAAGGCATCTATACTGGTATAGAGAATCTGCTTCGGTGGCAGAGACATCATGAGGTCCGGGTCGTCGATCGACCACGTCGGATAGAGGCATTCGCAGGCAATAGCCGGTTTGTATTTCTTACCCGAAACAGAGGCGACCGCCACACGATTGCCTTCGGACCCGGTCCCGTGAGTTAAGTTAATGGCAATAATCGGCAGCGCACGTTCGGGCGTGAACTTCCACTCGAAGAGTTCCGCCCCCGTCTTGTCCGGGTACTCCAAGAGAATGGCCACACTTTTAGCCGTATCGATGGGACTGCCGCCACCAATACCGAGCACAGCCTGGGCACCGAATGCCCGTCCCTGCTGCGTTGCCTCATCGATAGCCACCGTTTCCGGATTGGGCGTAACGCGGTCGTAAAGCGACCACTGTATGCCCGCAGCGGACAGGGCCTTTTCCACCGGTGTCCAAGCGCCGGAAACCTTGTACGCCGTTGGGGTTGAGACAACTAAAATGCGGGTAATCCCTTTGTCTTTAAGCTCCTTGGCAATATCAGCCATTTTCTCAATCGCACCAAAGCCGAAATGGACCAGAGCACGTCCACGAATTGTCGTAACAGAATCTATATTCATGTACTTATCAAACATAACTTAAACTCCTTCTTTTCCTTATGAAAATAGCGCTGCAGTCCGGGCCTCGTGAAAGGCCAAGACGCCCAAAAGCTTCCTCATTCTCTATTGTATCGCATGGACGATGAATTTCAAGAGGGCGCAATCACCGCCTTGGGACGCGGGGTGCGTGCCAAATTTTCTCGCGAAGATAGGGAGAGCCTGCTCGCCAGGGCCCTATCAATTCTGGCCGTATTTTTTTGTAACTTTCTCCATAAAAATCGTGGCAGCCGGTGAAAAGACTTGGTATTTTTTCCAGACAATATCAAGTCCGCTTTCCAGTAAGGGCGAAAAGGGACGAAAACAGAGCGAACTGTGCCTCGTGACGTTCACCAGCTTATCGATCGTTATGGCACAACCGAGTCCGGACTCCACAAGCAGGGCAGCGTTGTAAATTAAATTGAAAGTTGCAACTACATTCAATTTTTCCAGATTGCCGCCGAACCAGTTTTGATACGGATTGCCGACACGATCCTGCCGTATCATGTATCGGGACGCGATCAGGGGCACATCCAGCAGATCCCGGGGTGCAATCGTTTTTTTCGCGGCCAGCGGATGATCTTTACGCAGTACGATTCCCCAAACGTCTTTGTCCGGAAGACTGACACTGTTGTATTTTGAAATATCGACAGGCTGAATCACGACCCCGAAATCGATAAGACCTTTATCCAGACGGTCGATGACGTCCTCCGCATTGCCGCTGTAAAGGTCGTAATGAATGTCAGGATAGTCTTTTCTCATGTCGTGAAAGACTTCGGCAATCGCGTTCATGGCGTTACTTTCGCCGCCACCGATGTGAATTGTCCCGGAGACACTTTCGCCCAGCGAATAGAATTCGTCTTCCGTTTTTTCCACGATCGCCATGATTTCCCCCGCCCGCTTACGAAGGAGCATGCCTTCCGGCGTCAGAGTAATATTGTGACTGCCGCGAATAAAAAGTTTTTGGCCCAATTCCTGCTCCAGGTCTTTCAACTGGCGGGATAACGTGGGTTGCGTAACCTGAAGCGACTGCGACGCTGCGGTAATGCTCCCTTCCCAAGCCACCTCAAGGAAATACTTTAAGACCCTTAATTCCATCGTTTTATCCTCCTCTTCTTCTACCTTGTCAGTATACCCAATTATTTATGCCTGTCAAGCATACCATACTATGCCATATAGGCATTTGCTATTTCTTTAACTTGTGCTATACTGATGAAAAGTTGAACTTTCCATCCAAGGAAAACAGAAAAAAACCATGAAAACAAACGTAATCAACAGGAACTTCGGGATAAATCGGTGCTCGCTGGTTCAAAATTTATTTGACGCCGGCTGCGACACGGATGCGATTCAGAGGTACACCCAACTTCAAAAGGAAGGAAAAATGCGGGAACAGTTGCGTCTTCTTGCCCAGCAAAGAAGGAATCTGCTCCACGTCATTCGTGAAAATCAGAAACGACTCGATTGCCTGGATTACCTGATTCACTGTATCGAAACGGACGACCCCAGCACCAGTCAGGAGAAACAGTCATGAAAAACAGAACAAGTTTTGTTATAGGAATGATTTGCTCGGTATTTATAATGATAAACTCTGTGGAGGCCCAGGAAAAAATGAACGTGCTTAATGAGAAAGAATCAATCATTGTTGCGGTAAGCGCCAGCGCAGCCCGAGGCGATCAGGCGGCGCTCAAGATGGCTCTTACAGACGGTTTGGATGCCGGCATTACGGTCAACGAATTTAAGGAAATTTTGGTACAGGTTTACGCCTATTGCGGCTTTCCCCGAAGTCTTAACGCACTGGGAACCTATATGTCGCTGCTGGAAGAACGGGGAGGTAGCGATCTTGAAGGGAAGTTACCCAGTCCGCTCCCGGCGGGGAAAAGCATTGACTTCGGAACGGCCAACCAAACGCAACTTTGCGGAGCGCCGGTCGAAGGACCTCTGTTCGACTTTGCTCCCGCTATTGACGAATTTTTGAAGGCTCATCTTTTTGGCGATATTTTTGCCCGGGATAATCTTGACTGGCGGACACGTGAACTGGCGACAATTGCCATGCTGACCGCCATGCCAGGCGTGGAAGCCCAGCAGAAAGCACACATCGCCATTGGCAAAAAGAACGGTCTGTCCGAGGAGCAGATATGCGAGATAGTTGCCTTGGCTCAGAAAGGAAACAGGACTGCGTCCGACCGCGACTCTTTTCCTTTGGGTGAAGAGAACAGCGGCTATGCCCAGTATTTCAGCGGCAAATCGTGGCTGGCACCCCTGGCGACGGATCAATCGCTCAATACCCCCATCTTCAATGTGACCTTTGAACCGGACTGCCGCAATAACTGGCACAAACATTCCGGCGGACAGATTTTGATTGCCGTCCGTGGCGTTGGATATTATCAGGAGCGAGGTAAGGCGGCCCGGCGTCTGGTAGAAGGCGACGTCGTTGAAATTCCCAAGAACGTGGAGCACTGGCATGGCGCGGCGCCCGGCCACTGGTTTTCCCATCTTGCGGTCGAGTGCAATCCACAGAGCAATAAAAACACCTGGCTGGAACCCGTCACCGAGGATGATTACAAGGCGGCAACGTCAGAAGACAGCGTTCCGGCAAAAACACAAATGATTCGACTTGCGAAAATTTGCGTGCATGCCGAGCAGATAAAGTCGTATAACACTTTGTTGCAAGAGGAAATTGAAACCTCGCTGCGTGTGGAACCAGGCGTGCTTTCTCTGTACGCAGTGGCAGAGAAGAGTGACCCTGCCCGAATAACAATCGTGGAAATCTATGCCGATGAAGAGGCCTATAAGAGTCACCTCCAAACACCACATTTTCGAAAGTACAAGGAGGGCACGCGTGACATGATTAAAGAGCTTGAACTCCTCGACGTCGATTCGCTTATTCCAGACGTGAAAATGAAGTAAAAAACACAAAAAGTAAATTTAAATTACTTGAAACCGTGACTATGAAGCCAAAAGTATTTTCCATTTTAGTAAAAAACAGATGGATCAGGACAACAAATAAGGAGAACTCATGCTAAGAACCATTCGAATCCTGTTGGCCATTTTCTTTTTCACCTCAATCTCGCTGCTGTTCCTTGATTTTACCGGGACGGTTAACGACGGGGTGGGCTGGATGGCGAAGTTACAGTTGTTGCCAGCGGTACTGTCGCTGAATATTGCCGCGTTCCTGGGCATTGTGGTCACGACACTGCTTATGGGTCGATTCTACTGCTCCACGCTCTGTCCGCTGGGAATTTTTCAAGATATTGTTTCCTGGCTGGCTGGCAAAAGGAAGAAGAATCGTTTTGTCTGGCAGGCGGGGGGCCATGGGTTGCGTTACAGCGTTCTCTTCCTGTTTTGCGTGCTGATTGTCTCGGCGGTTGGAACCAGTATTTATGCCTTGGCTCTTTTAATCGAACCGTATAGCATTTTCGGACGTATGGTGTCACAGTTCATGGCTCCGGTGGTGCTATGGGTGAATAACCTGTTCGCGTTTGTGGCGAATCAGATGGGCGGCTATCTTCCCGGACCGGTTGAACTTCGTCCTTTCAATGGCGCTATGTTCGCTATTGCCGCAGCGTCCCTGGCCATACTTTTTGTTATGGCGTGGCGCAGAGGCCGACTCTACTGCAATTCGATATGCCCTGTCGGAACGATGCTTGGACTTCTGTCGCCATTGGCTCTTTTTAAGCCACGGATTCACAACGAGCAATGTGTGCATTGCGGTTTGTGCGAAAAGAATTGCAAGTCCTCCTGCATTGATTCCAAACGAGGCCTGTTTGATTACAGTCGGTGTGTCGTGTGCGGTGATTGTATCAAGGCGTGTAAAACGCATGCGATTCAGTTCCAATTGCCGCAGGCAAAGTCGTCCGCAGTTTCTGTGACTCCAAGCGAACCGGCGGCAAAGGCTGTCGTGTCACAATCTCCTGGCGGTAAAACAAAAGAGAAATCACAAGAGACGGCTTTGGCCCGACGCGGTTTTTTGACTACAGTTCTATGCCTGTTTGCGGTCAAGACGGTCCATGCGCAGACGCCGAAAGAAGAATTTACCGAACGTGGCGATGGCGGACTTGCCCCGCTTAAAGACCGTGGAATTCCTCTGCGGAAAACAGCAATTGTCCCGCCGGGTGCCGCGAGTCTTCGCAATTTTCAACGGCGATGCACCGCATGCCAGCTTTGCATTTCCGCTTGTCCGAATCATGTTTTACAGCCTTCGTCTCATCTCAAGTCCATGATGAGACCGGAAATGTCCTTCGAATACGGCTGGTGCCGACCCGAATGTACAGAATGTTCGCAAGTCTGTCCCACCGGTGCGATTCAGTTCCTGTCGACCGCGGATAAATCATCACAAAAGATTGGACATTCCGTTTGGACAAAAGAACATTGTATTGTTCTGACCGACGATGTTCAGTGCGATAACTGTGCACGTCACTGCCCAACAGAAGCGATTCAAATGGTCTTGCTCGACCCAAATCATCCAAATTCAAAAAAAATTCCGATCGTCGACGACGAGAAATGTATCGGGTGCGGCGCTTGTGAATTCCTCTGTCCGGCCCGGCCGGTCAGTGCCCTGCACGTCGAGGGCCACGAACGACATCGTACGATATAAACAGCTTCAGCGTGTAACAGATTAACGAAAAAACACAAAAACGCAAGGGTCATAAAGGAAGTAAGATGAAAAACAAAAATCATGAATTTCGACAACATGAAATGGACCGCAGAAGCATATTGAAAATGTTTGGAACAGGAGCACTGGCCGCGGGGACCAGTATGCTCGGCTGCCGTCAGGAGCCAGGCATTTCGCCGGAAGGAACGGCAACAGGTCCGATTCCAACCGACAAAATGGAGTATCGAATCAATCCGAAGACCGGCGAAAAAGTTTCTCTGCTGGGATACGGCTGTATGCGTTGGCCGACGCGGCCGAAATCGGACGGAACTGGCGATGAAATTGATCAGGAAGCGGTCAACGACATGATCGACTTTGCCATGGAGCACGGGGTGAACTATTACGACACCTCGCCTGTCTATGTTCAGGGATTGTCGGAAGAGGCAACCGGAATAGCTCTGGCACGTCATCCTCGTGATAAATATTTTATCGCTACAAAAATGTCCAATATGCGTATGAAAACCTTCGAACTTTCCGCTTGCCGCGCTATGTATGAAGAATCATTCAAACGTTTGCAAACCGATTACTTCGACTACTATCTGCTCCATGCGGTTGGTATGATGGGCTGGGACAAGTTCAAGGAACGAACCCTCGATAACGGTATTCTGGACTTTGTACTCAACGAGCGGGAAACAGGCCGAATTCGTAATCTCGGATTCTCCTACCATGGAGACATCAAAGCGTTCGACTATCTCTTGAATCGTGATGACATCAAATGGGATTTCGTTCAGATCCAACTCAATTACGTGGACTGGAAGCATGCGACCGGTCGCAATACGAATGCGGAATACCTGCTGGGCGAACTGTCGAAACGCAACATTCCTGCGGTTATTATGGAGCCACTTCTCGGCGGTCGACTCTCGTCGCTTCCAACTTTTTTAATGACCCGACTGAAACAACTTCGCCCGGAAGACAGTACCGCGTCCTGGGCATTCCGATTCGCCGGGTCGCATGCGGACGTTCTGACCGTGTTAAGCGGCATGACCTATATGGAGCACGTGCAAGACAATGTGCGCACGTTCGCCCCATTCGAACCGCTTAATGACCAGGAAAAAATCCTCCTCGAAGAGATTGCCCAGCTCTATTTGGAATATCCCATTGTCGCCTGCAACGACTGCAAATATTGCATGCCGTGCCCCTACGGTATTGATATCCCGCGAATTCTGCTCCATTACAATAAATGTGTCAATGAGGGGAACGTGCCCAAAAGTCAAGAAGCAGAAAATTATCGCCAGGCACGACGCGCCTTTCTGGTCGGATACGACCAAAGTGTGCCACGACTCCGACAGGCCAGCCATTGCACCGGCTGTAATAAGTGCACAGAGCACTGTCCTCAAAAGGTCGATATTGCCACAGAGATGGCGAAAATCGACCGGTTCGTCGAAGCCTTGAAACAGAATAAATTCGAAGGGTAATCGGAATGTGTCTCACACCATCACTAAACGCGAATACTTTAATCCATTTCCCCGTAAAAAGACAAGGAATCCGGAACTCAATTGTTCAGGAGAATATACTGTATCGAAATTACTGTTTTTTGTGCGAGTACCGTGTTATGAAAGGAGTGTAGGATGAAAATGACAGAAGGTTTTATACTGGCAGCTGTTCTTTTTACTGCATTGTTTAATGGAGTAAAGGAAATTAACGGTCAGGCAAACGAAATCAAGAAAGGAAACGACCTATCAATGAAAACATTTGAAGTCAGTGAAAAAGTAACCGTTGAGAATGTGCGTTACAAGAACCGATACGGCATTACGATTGCAGCAGATTTATACACACCGAAAAATATCGACAAAACGACGAAATATCCCGCGTTAGTGATCGGAACGCCCTACGGTGGTGTTAAAGAACAGGGAGCAGGCCTGTACGCCATGACTCTTGCCGAACGCGGCTTCGTCACAATCGCTTTTGACGAATCCTATAATGGTGAAAGTTCCGGTGAGCCGCGTCATGTCTCCTCGCCGGATATCTTCGTCGAGGATTTCAGTGCCGGCGTCGATTATCTCGGAACACTTCCTTACGTTGACCGCGAAAAAATCGGCGCTATTGGTATTTGTGGCAGTGGCGGTTTTGCCGTTACCGCGGCGCAAGTCGATAAACGCATTAAAGCCGTGGCCACAGCAAGTATGTACGATATGAGTCGGGTCAATCATTACGGCTGGGAAGATTCCATGACAAAGGAGCAATACAACACAATGCTCGACGAACTTGCAAAGCAGCGGTGGAACGATGTCGATAACGGATCGCCACAGTACAACCCCTCGTTTCCTGAAGATGAGGCCACCTCTATGCCGGAAGAATACGATCCGATTTACGGTGAATTTTGGGAATATTACGCGATGAAACGCGGCCATCATCCACGTGCCCGGGGCGGCTTTACCACGACCAGCAATATGGCATTCATCAATTTTCCTCTGATGAATTCTATTGAAACCATTTCACCACGCCCGATCCTTTTCATCATTGGCGAAAAAGCACATTCCCGCTATTTTAGCGACGATGCTTTTAAGCGGGCCGCGGAACCAAAAGAACTTTACGTCGTGCCCGGTGCCCGGCATATCGACCTTTATGATCGCATGGATTGTATCCCATTCGATAAACTTGCAGATTTCTTTCAGAAAAACCTCAAATAATTTATTTGCAACAAGGAGAAGACAAGATGAGTTCAAAAACTTTGGTAGCCTGTTTTTCATGCAGTGGAGTAACCCGACAGGTTGCGGCAAAACTGGCCAAAGTGGCACAAGCCGACCTGTTCGAAATCATTCCGGAAGTCCCCTATTCCAACGCGGATTTGAACTGGAATAATGCTCACAGCAGGAGTTCTGTCGAAATGAAGGACAAGACGTCACGGCCAGCCATTTCCACAAAAGTTAACGATATGGGTTCTTATGACACCGTCTTTGTCGGATTCCCCATATGGTGGTACGTCGCGCCAACTATTATTAATACATTTCTGGAGAGTTACGATTTTTCCGGAAAAACGATTATTCTGTTCGCGACGTCCGGCGGAAGTGGATTCGGTAGAACCGTTGAGAATCTTAAAAACAGCGTCTCACCCACGGCGATCATTCAAGAAGGAAAGCTGCTCAACGGCAATCCTTCCGAAACCGACTTGACAAACTGGATCAAGAACCTCAAACTCGAAAACTAAAATTCAAGGGACAATAATATGAAAAATGTCTATACAATAATTTGTATGGCATTTGCGTTGCTGGCGTTCGCGTCGTTTACCGCTTGTAACGATGCGAAACCGGCAAATGCAACGCCTGATAATAGTGCCGTAACAGAAAATAAAAATTCCGCGAATACGGACACAGTTACTGTAACAAAATCGGCCAATTCGAAAATCCTCATAATCTACTTCTCGAGGGTTGGAATTTCGGAACCGTTCGACAAGGTCGATGCCGTTTCCTCCGCCAGCCTGCCCAACGGGAATACAATCGTTATCGCGAACGATATTAAGGAGATGACCGGCGGTGATATGTTTCAACTGATTACCGATAAAGTCTATCCGGCTGATTACGACGCGACGACAGATCTGGCCAAAAAGGAACAAAACAGCAACGAGCGTCCTACCCTTAAAAGTCAACCAGAAAATCTTGCGGACTATGACATCGTCTTTTTGGGCTATCCGAACTGGTGGGGTACGCTCCCCATGGCCCTTTTTACTTTTCTTGAAAACAACGACCTGTCAGGAAAAACTATCATTCCTTTCTGTACCCATGAAGGAAGTGGATTGGGTGACAGTCAGCGGGATATTGCAAAACTTTGTCCCGAGTCAAAAATCATTGACGGTCTTGCCGTTCGTGGCGGAAGTGTAACCAGTGCGAAGACAGATGTTGAAAAGTGGCTGCAAAAAATCGGACTTTATCAACAGTGACTCCAAAGATAACAATTTGAACGACACAAAATGAGTACACAGTTCTGGAAACGCACCGTCGACATCTTCATGATCGGGCTGTTCATTGCCCTGATGGGATGCTCATTTACAGGCGACGTGGTTCATGAATGCCTGGGCATACTGCTCTTCGTTCTGTTCATAGCGCACCATGTTTTGAACAGAACCTGGTACCAGACTTTCATGAGCCGGCGTCGGTCGCCGCGGCAGCTTGCGTTTGCTTTGATGACTGTTCTCCTGTTTACCGTCGTAGTCTTTATGGCGATTAGTTCTATTCTTGTCTCAAGAACAATTTTCGCATTTATTGATTACGACGGTGGCCTGTTCTCGCGGCAATTGCACCAAATGACGACTCATCTGGCCTTGATGCTTGCTGCAATTCACTTTGGTCTTTATGGTAAAAGATTCTTTGGGAGATGGACGAGACTGAGCGGGACGAAACAAATATCAAAATGGTTTGCAGTGGCTGTTCCGCTTGCTGTGATTTGCCTTTATGGAATTTGGGCGTGTTATCGGCACGACGTCGGTCAAAAACTCTTAATGAGACAGGCCTATTCCTTTTGGAGCGGATCGCGTATCACTTTTTTTGTCGACTATACCGCGATCTTTATTTCCTGTTCGATTCTCGCCTTTTCTGTAGAACGTTTTACATCAAAAAAATGACCTTATGCCATAGTTTTGAAAGTCCACTGGCCTCGCAACGCAGGCAGGATACAAAATATTTGCTTCCCCCGCTTGACTCTTCCGTGCGACGAGGTTACACTGTAAGTAGATCAGGTTGTCACACTTACGGAGTTGGCGTATCCTGAACAGGAGAGTGAAAAATGCAATTGAGAACCACGAAATACGACCCCGCAAATCGCAACGAGCAAGGGTTTTACATTAAGGACGAATGGATTTCGATCGGCGATATAGGCCGTTCTTACGACGGAAAAATATTTACTGCGAGCGAATATTTTCGCGTCGAAGACGCCTATTGTGAAACCGTAAAACTATTGTTGGACGCCCAAAAAATTGATCATTTGATCATTTCCAACTGCGACTCAGAGAAACGTATTCCTAATTTCTTTACCTCTACAAAATATTACGTAATTCAAAACGAACTTAAGGGCAAACTGTGTCCCGGCAGAAAATGCAACTGGCATGAAATTGATCTACTCATACGCCTGAACTTAAGAGAAGAATTTTGGTGCGTTTTTGAAGGAAAATATGGAACTTACCTCGAATTTGGTTATGATTATTATATGTTATATGGGAGTAAAAAAAACATTGACTTAAAAAAACTTAAATTCCCCAAGGAGATGTTTATCGAAGAAAATTGCCCTTGCGATGGTTTTGAAGACTATGACAAATATTCATCTGCCGTTGCACGCAAGAACAAATAATTCACAAAATGTAAAACGGGACTTGAAATTACAATATAAATACAACAGGAGCCAGAAATGAGACTAAGAATAACGAAATATGACCCGGCAAACCGCGACCAACAGGGGCATTATACAAAGAATGACTGGATCTCTATTGGTGACATAGGGAATTCTTACGATGGGAAAATATTCACGGCTGCCGATTATTTTGCCATGGAAGATGCCTATTGTGAGTCAGTAAAATTATTACTGCAAGCTCAAAAGATAGATCATCTTTTCATTTCCAGGTACAGTCGAACGGTATCAATTCCGAGTTTTTTTACTTCCACGAAATTTTATAACATGAGAGATGAACTTATACGACCTCTCCATCTCAGCCAGTCCTGGAATGCCATAGAAATTATGATTCGTTTAACCTTGCGGGAGGAATTTTGGTGTTCGTTTAAGGGAAAATATGGGACTTATCTTCACTTCGGTTATGGTTTCTATATGTTCTATGGCAGTAAACGCTCCGTGGATTTAAGCACGATTAACTTTCCGAAGTGCATTTTCATTGAGGAAAATTTTCCCTCTCCCTATCTGTCGGCAGAATAAGAGGAATAAGGAAAAGAGCTTTCGTCTGCGGGATAACCGTCCTCACGTCTGACAAAAGAATTCCTTGGAATGAACCGTCATAATACAAGTACATGCCCAACAGGGGAATCAGAATGCAACTTAGAATATCGAAATATGACCCTTCCGACCGTAAGCAGCAAGAATTTTGCAATGACAATTACTGGTGTGCAATAAACGACGTAAATAATGACTACTACTCCAAAGGCATTACACTTAAACACTATTTCCAAATTGAGAATTCCTATTGTGAGTCAATCAGACTTTTGCTTGAATTCCAAAAAATTGATCATTTGATCATTTCCAGTTGCGACACAAAGCGGGATGTTCCAAAGTTCTTTATCTCGAAGCAGTATTGCCAAACTCGCGAAGACCTGAAAGGGAAACTGTATCTAGGCAGGCAATGTACCTGGCATGAAACTGAACTGATAATGAGGGCAACGTTACGTAATGAATTTTGGTGCAATTTTAAGGGAATTTCCGGAACTTATCTGCATTTCGCTTATGATTTTTACATGTTTTACGGCAGTAATCATTCGCTTGATTTACACAAATTACAATTCCCGGAAGGTATATTCATTGAGGAAAACTACCCATCTCCCTATCTTTTGTAGCAGGTCCTTCCCTACAAAGGAACTTTCTTGCGAAGAAAGGTAATTTATTAGAGAGCACGCATGGAGAGACGAGTAAGCGTGGTCAATAAATCTTCCTCGCCGTGATTTGCCAATTTACCATCATAATGTACCTGTTCTGGATTCGCCTACCGCTGTCACGCCATGAACCGGCGGCCTGAGAAGAGGGCGTGGTCTGACGCTCGACAATTAACTTAGTTTGCTCATTGCGTGTAATTTGTCTGTTATCGCAACCCGATTTGGCACGAACCCACTACAGAAAAACGCAAACAAAAGCGTCCCATGTACGTCTGAAAGTTCGGCAAGGCGATTCCTTAGTGAAGGACAGAGAGGATATCAATCACGGCGTTATGTGCCGGTTCGTCCCTTGTTCCTCTTCATTTCACCGACAATAGTGCCTCGATCAACGTCTGCGAGTTCAGCAATAAACGCGGGTTTTCGCTTGTTTTCAGACCGGATTTTTGTCAGGTACGTTTCCCACTGGTCGGCGTGACCTGTCTGTTCGTAATTTTTTAACTTTGGCAAGACAGGAAACGGAAAACCTGCGTGCCGGAAGAACATACGCGCAAAGGCTGTACGATGAAGCCCGGACGATAATAACGTGTTTCGATCAGGAAATTGAACTTGAGACAGGGCTCCTGCCAGAGAATTACTTGAGCGACTTTTGGTAGTCTGTGAAAGAGACCTTTGGGAACTGGCGTGAGAAATGGAGTGCGCGGACAAGTCGTCCCTCGTCGCGTTCGGAAAGGCGACGCACAAGTGTATGGCGACTTTCAATCTTAATGGTTCGGCCCAGGAACCACTTTCCTTTCGGCCAAATAGTCAAATGAAATTCGTCGGGAAATCGGGATCTTTCTTCCAGGATGCGATTGACTTCCATGCGGGCAAACGGCGTTGTTGAACCAGGATTAAGATAAATATTCAACTTACAATAGGCATTGGAAAAAAGGAAATAAGCCTGACTCAATTGTTCCTCTTCGAACAGTTTGGTCTTTAAGGTGTATTCAAGCCATTTACTCTGCAAGATGAGTTCCGATTCATCCTCACTGGCGGAAATATCGAAGGAGGGATTTAAAACGAAAGCTTGAAATTTATCCTTTTTGGCAAGGAGCCGGTCGCGGATATTGGCGAGGAAGCTGTCGATTTCGGAGCAGGAGAGCTCCGTTTGCAATCGATGGAGCGGGTCGAGCAGAGTAAAAATCTGCTGCTCCGGCCGGTAGATAATAATCTCGCCATAATCGCCGATAAAATCGAAGACGAGTCCGTCGGCGAAGACGGTCGAGGTTTTAATTTCGAGGATTTCGTCGTTTTTTTCCATTTGAACGACGTTATCGACACGGAATTTGAGGGGTTCAGAGAGGTCCGGAGCGGCCGTTTCCTGGGCATTAAGGACAACGACCGGCGCAAGCCACAAGGCCAGCAGCAATATCAGAGTCGAGGACCACCGTGCGCGTGGTCTTCCCGTACGGCTGCAACGAGCCAAGCATAAACAAAGTACTGGATTATTCATGGGACATGATCTGAACGTAGGAGCGGACCGACACGTAAGCCGGTCGCGGGACTTCATCGTGGCGCCAAGGTACACAACAGTTTTTTACCCATTTGTTTCGGCGGAGCCTCTACTTTAGCCACGTCGCCGAGGAGCTGTAGCACACTTTCCAGTAGCTTTTCGCCTTCACTAATGTGTGCCATTTCCCGACCGCGGAACTGAATGGAGAGGAGCACTTTGTCCTTTTTGACCAGGAACTCGCGGGCCTTATTGATCTTGACCTGGATATCGTGGTCTCCCGTCTTGGGCCGCAGGCGTAACTCCTTAAGCTGAGGGCGGTTCGTCTGCTGTTTCGCGATTTTTTTCTTCTGTTCGTATTTAAATTTACCGTAGTCCATGATACGGCAGACAGGTGGTTTGGCCGCGGCGGCGACCTCGACCAGGTCAAGCCCGACTTTTTTCGCCTGGGCCAGAGCTTCCGCCGGCGTCATAACGCCGAGCTGCGCCCCTTCTTCGGAAATAACGCGAATTTGTGGCGCTCGTATTGTTTCATTGACCCGCTGGGCCGGTCCCTTACTATTGGACGTCGTTGTTTCGATCCTCCTGGGTATCATATAATTTCCGTAACGATCCTTAACCTTTCTCCCGAGTAAAAACTGGATTCTAACGTTCCTGCCAGGCACACCCGCTGACCAGGAACCCACGCAACCGATCGCGTATCAAAATAACCTCTTGTACAACGGTCCCGGTTTTACAGCCACATGGCTTTAGTCTCATTCTACCATCTTTATAACGAAACGGCAACACCTCTTGCAGATTTATTGGCCTGATTTTTCCTGCTTTTCGTCAAAATTCGAACTTTTTCCTGATTTTCCAAGTCCTAACTCCCTGGTTTCCCTTTCTTTCTGCATGATTTCACCAAAGTCGGCAAACCGTTCAAAGGGTTCATCATGCTGCGTGACGAGCAGTCGAATAACGAGTACTTTTTGCTCGAAATCGTCGCTCCCCTTCGTGAAAAAGTACTTACCGAGTCCTTCTGCCGTAGGGCCACTAACGCCCATAACGAGAAATTGCCCCGGACGCAGGGGTACCGACGCGCGGAGTTCCTCAAACGTTTTTGTCGGCTGCTCCAGTGTATTGACCAGATGACCTCGCTCATATTTCGCCACCATGCGTCCTTCCCCAAAGCCGAATCTCAAAAATGGCGTTATCTCAAACTGCACAGAGCCGTCCGGAAGCGGTTTTGTACTCACCGCCAGCAACGTTTGCGCATCGGAATAGCTCTTGCCGGTCACCTGCCCGTTTTCCGACCTTATTACCGGAATGCTGGGAATAATCTCGTTTTCGTGGACATCTATATAAGTTTTATTACCGGTCTTGAGTGTTATGGGCTTGGAAATGGCCATATGACGTGTCTCGTCCTGCCCCACCGCTACCGTTTCCTCCAGAGTGGTCCGCAGCGGACGCCCTTTCAGCAGTAAGAGGTCGGACAGCGATTCGGTCACGCTGGCACCCATAAGTCCAACGCGAAAACCCGATTCCGTCAATCGCACACGCATGGGCCACGGCAATTCCTGCTCATCAACGTCACTCCAGAGGCGCGAGACCAGTTCGCGGTCGGCGTAAGGGACCTGAATGAGTATCGCGTCAAAGCGGACACTGTCCGGAGGCACGGACGATTTTTGCCAGGTCGTGGGGGACGTTTGCGCAACGTACGTCTCGCGCAGAGGACTGCATGCCGCTATAATACCAAGCAAAAGCAGCAGGCATACAATTCGCGTCTTTCGTCCCATTTCTTTATTCAACCACATGTTCCATTTATGTTTCTACAAAAATCCCGGTCCGCTCATCAGACCCTTACTTGGGAAGCATAACAAAATTTCTCCAAGGTGTCAAGATTGATTTTGTCAAATCGGATCTCCAGCCGAAAATTGTAATGGAGGCCGGGCCGATATTACAAAAATGTAAAAGCATCAAGCCTTCACAAAGCCGGAATTTGCGTTATAATGGGTGTGAAATCATGTGGGAAAGCACTGGCACGGTTTTTGCAAAGTCTGCTACCGGTCGTCCTGTCCAGACGATTCGCCGGAGAAGAGGTTTTCCCGGCCATGAAAATCCGTTTCCCTAAGGAGTTTTATTATGCGTTTGACTATACCGAGCGGTTACGTTCCGAAACTGGTATCAGAAATGATGGAGCAGGCAATCCGGCTTTTAAAAGAAGATTTTCAGGAAAGCCTGGCAGCAAGATTGAATCTCCGGCGTGTGACCGCACCACTGTTCGTACTGTCCGGTACAGGCATAAACGACGACCTCAATGGCGTTGAGCGTGCGGTCTCCTTTCCGATCAAAGATATGGCGAACATGCGTGCGGAAGTGGTTCACTCGCTGGCGAAATGGAAGCGTATGAAACTGGGTGCGTACAAGATTCCGGCAGGCTACGGAATCTATACGGACATGAACGCGATTCGCGCCGACGAAGAACTTGACAATATCCACTCGCTCTACGTGGACCAGTGGGACTGGGAAAAAACCATAACGGCCAGCGACCGCACTCTTGAGTATCTTCGGTCAACGGTGGAAGATATCTATGAGTGTATCCTGGGAATTGAGCAGGACGTATATGCCCATTATCCCCACATTTTCCCTACGCTCCCTGACCGCATCGAATTTATTCATTCGGAGGATTTGCTCCGGGAATATCCCGACCTTACCCCAAAGGAGCGCGAGACAGAAGCCGCGAAAAAGTACGGGGCCCTGTTCCTTATGGGAATCGGAGGTAAACTGTCCGATGGTCAGAAGCACGACGGTCGCGCTCCGGACTACGACGACTGGAGCACGGAAACCTCGCCGGGCTATCACGGCTTAAATGGCGATATTATTCTGTGGAACCCCGTTCTGAAACAGGCCTTTGAGATTTCCTCCATGGGTATACGGGTCGATAAAACGGCCCTATTGCGGCAGTTGATTCTCGAAGATTGCCAGGAGCGTAAAGAGCTTGAGTTCCACAAGGCTCTGCTGGAAGACAGAATCCCGCTCTCCATGGGCGGGGGAATCGGCCAGTCCCGACTCTGTATGTTCCTGCTGCGTTGTGCGCACATTGGTGAGGTTCAGGCCTCGCTCTGGCCCCACGAAATGATTGCCGAATGTATTAAGGGTGGGATCGCCCTTCGTTAACATATCCCCTAAACTATTAAAACGAGGTACTTTATGAAAGCCCAAGAAACCGCCGTTATTTTTATTGAGTTCCAGAATGACTTTTGTTCCCCTGGTGGTAAATTATACGATCAGGTCGCGGACCAGATTGCGAAGACCGGCACGGTGCGTAACGCCAGTCGTCTACTCGCACTGGCACGGGAGAAAGGATGCAAAATCATTCACTGCCCTTTTACTCTCGACCGCGAGTGGGTGGCGGAAATCAAGAGCGGCGGTACGCTCGCGGCAGGCGCGGAAGCCGGGCTGTTCGCGCCCGAAAGCTGGGGCCATGATATTATTGACGAGCTGGCTCCGCTCGAAGGAGAAGTTGTCCTGGCGGGGAAACGTGCCTTGAGTGCATTTTCGCACACCAATCTTGCCCATCTTTTGCACTTTGCCGGCATAAAGAATCTGGTCGTTGCCGGGTTCCTCACGAACGTCTGTGCCCAGGCAACGGCGATGAGTGCTTACGATGCAGGCTACTCCGTGCGTATGGTCCCGGAAGCGTGCGGGGCCGTTAACCAAACGATCCAAGACTACGTAGAAAAAGACTTTGCGCCCCTGCTCGGCGGGTGTATGACCGTCGATGAGTTTGACCGCGAAGTTCAGTAGACGAGATTAAATATCGCAACCGGAATGCGACTGCCCGCAGGAGGAGCTCGGCGTAAGTCGTGTTTCGGTCTCACTTTGACAGGTTTCGGGCTGGCTCTGACAAGGCGCGTCGCAAGACGTCTCGGCAGGAGCCGTATCAAGATGCTTTTCGATCGTCAAGATATTTTGGCCCTCGCAAAAATCGTAATCGACGAAATCCATGAGCTGTCGAACGATATAGATTCCCAAGCCGCCGATCGTCCGATGCTCCGAGGGCGCGGAAATATCGGGTGGCTCTTCTTTCAGCGGGTTGAACGGAATCCCGGAATCGATGAATCGTATGGCAATGGAGTTGCGAACACTGTCACAAGTCACTGCGATGCGGACCTGACCGCTGCCCTGCGGATAGGCATAATTAACAATGTTGGCAAAAGCTTCTTCGACGCACAGAGCCACGTGATATTGCGATTTAGCCGACAGTTTGGCAAAACAGGGTTCCCGGGCAACAAACAGCTGAATACCGTCCAACTGCTCCGCGCAGGACGGGACGACCATTTCATGACAGTTCATTGACCAACGTTCCACTGATGACTCTCCCTGGCAAACAAGAAGTCGAAATTTCATTCTTCCGCTATTTGATAATATTCAAAACGGCTGTAAATCCAGTTATTTCAAATATATCCATAATCTTTTCCTTAATGTTCACCAGCTTCATCTCCCCTTGAGATGCGAACACTTTCTGTATGGTCAGCAGGGTTCGCAGACCGGCACTGGAAATGTACTCAAGTTCGCTCAGGTCAATCAGTAAACTGCTCACTCCGTTAAGCATACCCAATATTTTGCTCTCAATGTCTGACGAAGTATTTGTGTCAAGCCGACCGGATATGCTCACGGTTAATTTGTCGCCCTCTTTGAGTTCCCTGATTTCTGCCATTCGTTCGTTCCTTGTGATAATTTTTATTAACAATTGCGGCCGTAACTTGCGTTACGGCACGATTAAAGAGTGTTTTTGACCGACGCCCCAGATCCCCCACGGCGCCTTATTGCTAAGTGACCAAGGTTACCGCATGGCCCGGACCTGTTACCTCCAGCCCCAGTCGTTGCGTACCAGGAGCATGGTCTCCAGAATGTCATTCCAAGTGCCAGGCTTACGCATAACCTCGTTGGGGAACATACAGCCATCCCAACAAATATGGTTGAAACGCTTGAGAAGACCATCGGCATCGGCCAGCCAGAAACCGGCGTACTTGGGTACATTCAATTTTCCGTTCGGATCCTTGGCAAGACAATGGCGCCCCGTCTTGTCGTGGCTCCCGGAACCATAAACCGACCCGTCGTTTTGCGCTATGTGCAAGTCGACCGTCCAAGGTCGAAGTACATCCGTCATACGACGATAGGCCGCGTCGAACGTTGCCGTATCGCCCCAAACGAAATCCTCGGGCAAGATTCGGTCCTCCGGCGCATTATAACCCAGTAAATAGAGTAATGTGTGCGACATATCCGCTTGAAAGCCAAGAATTTGCGGTAAGTCAACCCGCTCAAGCAGTTCTACCATCCGCTTCCACGAATGCATACCTCCCCAGCATATCTCACCTTCCGCGGCGAGCACTTCACCATACTCCCCTGCTATTTCACAGGCCATGCGAAATGTGTCCGCAATGACTTTCTGATTATTTTCCGGGTCGCGTGCCCACAGGTCAACCGAACAGGAAGAATCAATTCGTACACACCCGCCCGGACGAACGCCTGCTTCCCGAAGCATCGCCGCCGCCTGGCAGGACTGCTTGACTGCGGTAAGGAATATCTCACGCTTATGACCGGTATCCAACGCACTCCCCGACCAAACAGGAGCAACCAAAGATCCAATTTCCATATTGCGCGACTTTAACTTGTCAACGAGCACAGGCACCTCTTGACTCATCTTGGCAAGGTCGAGATGAGGCGCGGCCAAGAAGAGGTCAATTCCATCAAATTTTACTCCTTGTATTTCTGCAGCGCAGGTCAAATCAAGCATCTCGTCCAATTCCAGGCAAGGCTCGGAATCGGCCGTGCCCTTGCCCACAACCCCTGGCCACGTCGCATTGTGTATCTTGGGAAAAATATTGGATGGTGAAGTCATGGTATGTCTCCTTGCTTCCTTAGGGTCCGTTTACTCATTCCATTTTACATAAATAAAAACACGATTATCTTTCACAAACCCCTTAATTCAAAGGTGCGCAAAATTTCTTTGCGTCTCGCGTTCCGACCTCAAAATCAGCCACAAACGACATCATTGAGCGTCTGGTCAGCAAAAATCGCGTTCATAATAATCTATTATAACAACTTTTTGAGATAATGCAATTTTAATTAAAAAATTTTTTGCGAATATATTCATGAAAACGAATGTTCGGGCGGCATGAGCGAGGTTTCCGGCGAAAAAAATGGAAGATCCACTTGATTTTCTCTCACAAAAGGGCATAATAAGGATTATTGAGAATCCGAAAAATATTTTCCTTCCTGTTTTTTCGGTTCACCTGTTTTACCATCGTTACAGGAATCTAACATTGCTATGGATAAAGAAAGAGTGACAATGCGGTTAAAACCTTTGTTTACAAATTTAACTATATTACACATACTAACTAACCTTTCTTTTTTACCTATTTTCTTTCTGCTTACATTCAACGTCGCGGCACAGGACGAACCGCCGCGATCCATGCCTCCTGTTCCCCGGTATCCCCGGACGAATCAGGGGCAAGAGCGGGACGACTACTTTACAACCGTGGTGCGTGACCCGTATCGCTGGATGGAATCGGATCGGTCGAGTCAGTTGGAGAACTGGATTCGTGCTCAAAACACGATCACGAAAAAATATTTGGAGCAGATTCCCTATCGGCGTCTGCTTCGCAACGAGATTCGTGCCCGCTCGAACTATCCCCGCTATTCCATTCCGGTAAAAAAGAATGACCACTACTTTTACTCGCATAACAGCGGCTTGCAAAATCAGTCTGTTCTTTATATGTGTCAGTCCTTTAACGAAGAACCGGTTAAACTGATTGACCCGAACCAGATGTCCGAGGACGGGACCTCGTCGCTGGGCACGGTCGCCATTTCGAAGGACGGGCGTTACCTGGCATGGGCTTTGTCTCGCGCCGGCAGTGATTGGCAGGAAGTTTCTTTCACAGACATGACAACCGGCGAGCAACTGGAAGATGTCTTGAAGTGGTTAAAGTTTTCCAATATTGCCTGGTTTGAAGACGGAATCTTTTACAGTCGCTACGACGAGCCGAAACAGGGCAAGGAATTAGTGGCCAGGAATGAATTCCAGAAGGTCTATTACCACAAACTGGGCGAGCCGCAAGAGAAAGACCGGCTGGTTTTTCAAAATGTGGACGAAGCGCAGCGCAACTTTACGGCAGAGGTGGACGAAGAAGAGAATTGGCTCTTTCTCTATGAGACGGAGTCGACGTATGGTAACTGCCTCTACGCACAGAATTTGCGAGAGCAAGACGCCCCTTTGATAACGATTTTCCCCGATTTTTCCGCCGAGACTACTCTTGTTACCGTGAAAGACGGCAAGTTCTATTTGAAGACCGACTATCAGGCGCCAAACGGGCGATTGGTGGAAGTGGACCCGTCCCATCCTGAGCCGCAGAACTGGAAAGACATTTTAGCGGAACGGGACTCCCTCCTGGAAAACGTTACGCGAACGGGCGACCGTCTGCTGGCAACGTGGCTGGTGGACGCAAGCTCTTCAGGTGCCTTTTTTGACTTTTCGGGCAAGGAGTTGCAACAGCTGCAGTTGCCCGGGCTGGGCGTCTGCTCGGTTTCGGGCAGTGGCGCCAGTGACGAATATTTTTTCAGCTTTACCTCCTATACGCAGCCGGGCATCATCTACCGCGGGACAGGGACCGCTCCGCCTGACGTCTTGTTCAATACGTTACCGAAAGACTACAACTCCGGCGATTATGAAACGACCCGCGTTTGGTTCACGAGTAAGGACGGTACCCGCTGCCCCATGTTTATCACCATGCGTAAGGGGCTTGATCGCAATGGTACGAATCCGACTCTGCTTTACGGATACGGCGGATTCAATATATGTATGAAGCCATCGTTCTCGGCGCCACGCACTGTGTTTCTCGACCATGGGGGTATCCTGGCCGTACCCATTCTGCGCGGGGGCGGTGAGTACGGTAAGAGTTGGCATGAAGCCGGAACGAAACTGCAAAAGCAAAACGTGTTCGACGATTGCATTGCAGCTGCGGAATACCTTATTGCGGAGAAATACACCTCGAACCAACATCTGGCCATTCACGGTGGTTCCAACGGTGGTTTACTGGTCGGAGCCGTTATGACACAACGCCCTGACCTGTTCAAGGCGGCCGTTCCAGTCGTCGGTGTTTTGGACATGTTACGCTATCAGAAATTCACTATTGGCTGGGCCTGGGCCGACGACTATGGTACGAGCGACGACAATCGCGAAATGTTCGAATACCTCTATGCTTATTCCCCACTGCACAACGTCAAGAAGGGGGTTGAGTATCCCGCCACACTCGCGATTACAGGCGACCACGATGATCGCGTCGTCCCCGCTCATTCCTATAAATTCATCGCGACACTCCAGGCTAACGGCGGCCGCGCCAATCCCTATCTGCTCCGGGTCGACACGCGAACCGGACATGGCCGCGGCAAGCCCCTGTCCAAGATTATCGATGAGTCGGCCGACATGTTTTCTTTCATTCTCTTCCAGCTCGGTGCCTCAATTGAGACTTCCTTTGAGAACAGAGCCATTGAGGAACTGGTTGAGCAACTTACCACAGCGACGAAAGAGAATGCAGACAAGCCTGCTGAAGTTAAGCTCTTTGACGAACTGACGACAAACGCAACCGACGCAGAGGAAGCGGGAAAACTTTCGCAAGAGCCGCCGGACAGTATCACCAACCCGGACGGCAACACCAGCGATGACGGCGAAGCATCACAAGAGTCCGCAGAAACAGCGGACGCGGAAAATCATCAGGAGAACTCAAACGACAACTCCGGGCAAACGGATCCTTCTGACGAAATTAAACCCATTAACGTCGAGCAGCCTGAATTATAAGACAAGTCCGACGTCAGATTTTGTTTTTGAAACACAACACAACGTCCGTTAATAACCGTCCGTTGGTAATGAAGTAAAAGAAAAAGTAAAGGAAAAGAAATTTTATGTATACGCAGGATAAACGCATGATCATCGCCTGGTCGGGTCAGGACCCCTTGTGCCTTGAGGGACGCATGGCAAACCGACACGGGCTCGTCGCGGGAGCAACGGGGACTGGAAAGACGGTCTCTCTACAGGTCCTGGCGGAAACGTTCTCCGCAGCCGGAGTGCCGTGCTTCATGGCCGACGTCAAGGGCGACCTCTCGGGAATTTCCCAGCCGGGTAAAGTGACCGATTTCATTGCGGAACGGGCCGATGAATTCGGACTTAAGTCGAACGATGTTACCTTTGCCGGCTGCCCGACGCGTTTTTTTGACGTCTTCGGCGAAAAGGGGCACCCGTTGCGGACCACCATTTCCGATATGGGGCCACTGCTCCTGGCTCGCACTCTCGATCTGAACGAGACACAGACGGCAATCTTAAACGTCATTTTCCATATTGCCGACGCGGAAGGCCTTTTGCTCATTGATACAAAAGATTTACGCCTTATGCTCGATTATGTTTCGAAAAATGCAAAGACGCTCGGGTCAATCTATGGAAATATGCCCCCTCAAAGTATCGCGGCCATTCAAAGGTCGCTCACAATGCTCAATTCGCAAGGCGGTGACTACTTCTTTGGCGAGCCGGCCTTTAACTGTCTGGACCTGATTAAGCAGGAGAACGGTCGCGGGGTTGTGAATCTGCTCGCCGCTGACAAACTTTTGCAAAATCCACTCCTGTATTCTTCTTTCCTGCTCTGGCTCTTGTCCGAACTCTACACGCATTTGCCGGAAGTGGGTGATATGCAATTGCCAAAGCTTGTCTTCTTCTTCGACGAGGCGCACACCCTGTTTAAAGGCACGCCCAAGGTTCTGGTCGATAAGGTGGAGCAGGTCGTACGCCTGGTCCGTTCCAAAGGCGTTGGGGTTTACTTCGTTACACAAATACCAGGCGATATCCCCGATGCCGTTTTGGGGCAATTGGGTAATCGGATCCAGCATGCGTTGCGTGCCTTTACACCCAAGGATCAGAAATTGGTCCGTGCCGCCGCGGAAACGTTCCGTGCCAACCCGGATCTCGACACAGCCGAAGCTATTATGCAATTGGCAACCGGCGAGGCCATTGTCTCCTTTCTGGACGAACAGGGAGCCCCTTCCATTGCAAAAAAAGCTAAGGTAATGTTCCCGTTCAGTTCTATCGGACCTGTCACTGACGACGTTCGCAATACCATAATTCGTACTTCGCCTCTGTTCGATGTCTATAATAAAACAGTCGACCGTGAAAGTGCGTACGAAGTTCTGACCGATCGTAATGAGCGGGAGGCCGAAGAGGAAACAGAAAAGAACACGGACACAGGCCGCAAAGGTACTCGCTCTTCACGGCGTGGGTCGTCGCTTGGCAATACGATCATGAAGACTGCCGAGCGGGAAGCTCTGCAACAGATTTTCGGCCGTCGCACTCGTAAAGGAGCCGCCAGTAGTTTCGGGGCCTCCATTATTCGCGGCATTCTGGGCAGTATTTTTCGCAAATAAAATAATTTGCTCCCTTTTGTTGTGCCGGGTTCTCGCTCGTGTTTACACATTTCGAAAACCCGGTTCTCAACACCCCACAATACTGCCCTCTCTCATTCCACTCCATTTCGCTTTCGCATTAAACCACCATAGCCACCAAGCAGATCGGCTTCATCCATTTTCCAGAGGTTAACATGTCTAAAAACAGAATTGCGTTCCTGTTAAAATATTTTGCAATAAGTTGCCTACTGCCTGTATTTGCACAAAATGCAACACAAGTCCAGGCGGAAGCTCACCGCGTGCCTGAACTGATCTTCCACGCGACGTTCGACGGCAGTGCCGAAGCGGAAACCGCCGCCGGCGTGAAAACTCCGACCCGAGCGGAAAATCTGGCCTTCGATACGGGACTGCAAGGCCAGGCACTGCGCCTTAACGCCGACGCCGCATCTCTCCTTGAATACAAAACACAGGGAAATCTGCGGGGCGAACGTGGGTGCATCAGTATGTGGATAAAACGTGACCTGTCCAAAGAGATTCCCTGGCAGGTCTTATTGACTCAACCGTGGCAGGAAGAAACACGAATCGGATCCGGGGCTCTTTGGTTCTGGCTTTATGAGGGGGCCCTTCGTGCCGATACCAGTGACGGTCAGGACCGTTATCTTAGCCACATGCTGAACAGGGACGAACGCTGGCATCTGGTAGCCATGACCTGGGATGAATGTAAAAAAGGTCTCTATCTCGATGGTCAGCTCGTTCGGGAAGTGTTCAATCGTGAGGGCAATCTGGCGGCACCGGTTACGCCGTTCGAATACGAGCGTATCCCTTACGACTCTTTCCTCATCGGTAATTATAAAGGCTGGTCGTTTAACGGACTGATCGATGACCTTAAAATCTGGTCCGAGCCGCTGGACGATGAGACGGTCAAAAGCATGTACCAAGAGCATGGCGTTTCCATCACGTTTCGATTGGACAATCGTTATCAATTTCAGGGCGAGCCAATTCACTTCCCGGTCGTCGCGAATAACTCCGGGTCCCAACCGGTAAAAGTAACCTTCGTTCTCACTGATACCAAGAAGGAGAAACAGAGCGAGTTAACGCTCGACGCCGTCCCGGGGGAAACGCCTTGTCAGGTTCCCGGCGACGGACTTGGCCCAGGCGTCTATTATCTGGAAATCTTCGTTAACGGGGAATTCGCGTCTCGCGAGCCTTTATGGGTCTTTCATGCCACGGTTCCAAATAATTCAAATAATTCACAAAATGAGTATGCCTCGTCACCCTGGTCTTCACCCCTGAATCTCAAACTCATTGAAGATATGGATATGACCGCGATTCCCCCGGAGCGGTTTTCCTCTGTCGGGCAACTGCATACAGGGGAGCTTAACGGTGTACCTTATCTGGAAACGAGTAATGAGTCGGGCAGTCGCTTCGCCTTTCGTCTGCACACCCTTGATGTAACCAAACTGTATTGTCTGGAATTCGACTGGCCGGACGATAAGCAGCGTACAATCGACGTTGTGGTTCAAAGTCCACGTCTGATCGACGGACCGGACGAGGACGAATATGAGTTTCAAGTCGGGTGCGTTATGGGCGACGAATATCGCAATAGTAACAAGATAATAACACAACGTTGTCTGCTGCATCCGCGAAGCAGCGATGAATCCATTTTGTTCATGTGTGCCAGGAACACCGAAGGCGGCGCGGCCATAGCCAGAGTTCGTCTTTATGAAGTTGTTGGTGGACTCCCCCCGGCGAACGAAGAGCCGGCATCACCCGTGAACGATTGGACCCGCACTGTCGGTATCTATTTCGAAGACCCGGCCCTGGGCTACGACTTCGGCAATTTCGGCTATGACCCGGAGAACTATGAAGGTATGATCGACCGCCTGATCGACTATATGAAATACAGCGGTCAGAACATGCTCGCCTATCCTCTGGTCTGGTATAACGGCTATATAGGAGACATCGACAACCCGCGCCAGCATCCGGCAGACTTCATTGAAGGAATACTGGCCAAATTCGATCGTGCCGGGCTGGAGTTCATGGCTACAATTAATCAGAACAATTTCGTCGGAATCAGACCCACTCGCAATTTCACCATGAGTGAGTCTGTTCCCGCGGCGGTCCGCCCCTACATAAATGGCATGCCTCTGTTTACTCAAGAGGAGATTGATTCCGGGTCCTTGCATGATTCACCCTTGACCATACAGAATACAGGTCTGCCGCATCCTTCTTACGGCTGGCACGATTCCTCACCCATTTTCAATCCGTTGCACCCCGCGGTTCAGCAGATGACGAAAAATAATTTTCGCGAGATTCTGCAACGCTGCAAGGATCATCCATCCTTTAAAGGAATCATTTTGCATCTACCGCGCCATTCTCTCAATTCGTTCGGCGATGTGGAATCGGGTTATAACGACTACATAATAAACGCCTTTGAGAAAGCGACTGGACATAAGGTCGAAGTCGATCGTGAGGTGCCCATGCGCGGTCAACTGTACTACGAATGGCTCAAGGAAAATGCGTGGGACGACTGGCTCAACTGGCGATGTCAGGCACTGGGCAACTGGTATAAAGAATTGGCCGCTATGCTAAAAGAGGCCAGGCACGACCTGAAACTCGGAATAAACGCCATGACACCAATCCTCTATTCCCAAAGCCATTTTGACGCAACCGACTGCCGTGACTTCTGGGGCGAGATCAATCGCGAGGCGGGTATTGACGCCGCCTGCTTTGCGGATGTGGACAATATGTTTATTGAGCAGACTCTCTTTCCCGCAGATTATCGGTGGTTGCAAGATCGTCAGGACCCCAAAATCCGCGAACGACTCCGCAATACAGAAGAAACCCGGGGACAATACGCATCCCTGCTGCGAGGGCACAACGCCTGGGTCCATCAGCACGACCGCTATTGGGAATCCCCGATCGGAAAAGAATCACGCGGTGCGAATAATCCCGCGCAATCTCTTGACACTCCTTGGCTTAAAGAGCATCCCTGGCACGTCACGACGCTCAATCCGCTTGCCTTTCACGCCATGAAACACTATATCATGCCTCTGCGATATAAAGACGTTCAGGGACTCTCCAAAGGCGGCTTTCTCATCGGAAGCTACGGCATGGAAGAGTATTTAACGCCGTTTATCCGCGCGTTTCGTGCACTGCCTGCCGCGGAGTTTACCGAACTGCCCGGGTCGTCCGAGACGGTCAAAGCTCGTCTTTACTCCGACAGCCAGTCAACCTGGTTCTACTTCGCCAATACGAACGCCGAACCCGTTGAAATCGAGTTTCAGGTACCTCAAGGCGGGACTGCTACTTGCTGGGCTCAAACCCGTTTTACTGCTGACCTGTCTTCAAAACAACACATGACGCTCGCTCCTTATTCCCTAACGGTTTTTCGTCTCGAAGGCTCGCATACGCTCCTCGTGCACGCCATTGATTCATGCCCCTGAATCTACCCTGTCCCGGACTACGCCGTTCTTGGCCAACTGCGTCTTTCCGGGACCTTCTTTTCTATAGCATGACTGCAATACTTCCCTCTACCCTTTTGCAACACTGCTATAAAAGCTCACTCCCTCATTTTTGGATGAAATATATACAAGTACTTATAAAACAAGGAGATAAAATTATTTTTGGTTTTTTATAAACTTTGGCACGCTTGTTGCTTTATATATCCTACGTAAGACGAAAAAAATAATCGATGCCAACTCTTCAGTTTGGCCTTCGATTTACCCCATACCCGGGGGGGAGATGTGGCAGATAGTGGAATTAATGCCCATCTCCCCCCTCCCCCCTCTCAAGCTGGTCGTTCTCTCCTCGTTTTCTGATTCCCTTTCGCCGCTTGCTTCGTAATTTTATGATTTTTCTTGAAACCAGAAAAAAAACACTTGACAAAAAGGAAATTTTTGTGTAGAATGAGTGTACTATCGTACTAGTACAGTAGTCACACTAAAAACGTTCAGGTTTGGCGCCATGTTTTTCGAAATTGACATCAACGGACTGGTTCCGGTTTACGAACAGATCATAATCCAGATCAAACTGGCCATAGCGACCGGATCAATTCGCGCCGGGGAACGGATTCCGTCCGTGCGAGAACAGGCACGCCGATTGGCGGTGAACCCAAACACGGTTGCGAGGGCGTATCGTGAACTGCAGCAGGAAGGCATGGTCTACAGCAATCGCGGCACAGGCCTTGCAGTCGCAGACGACGCGGCAGCACTATGTCAGCAGTGGCGATTAAAATATTTTCGCGACCGACTCGCTTCCGTACTGGAGGACGCGCTGGCATGCCAGCTGCCGTCTTCCGAATTAACGGAACTTTTTCAGACTCTTCTTGAGCAAAAAACACCGCACAACGACCACAACAAAGGAGAGACAAAATGACTCCGGTACAAAAACACGAAAAACTTCCCAAAAAGGATTGGGGCCAACGAATGCTCTCGATGTTTCTGCGCCTTCATCAGTCCCATCAAACAGATTCGCACCAAGAGCAACTGGTTGGAAAGAGCAAACGCAGATGGCATTCCAACGCTATTGTTGCAATTTTTTGGAAAGATTGTCGGGAATTGAGGCCCGTCTGGATGACCCTCTGGCTCCTCTTTAGCTTTGTCTGGGTCAGCACCGCAATATTCACGTCAGGAAGCGAGTTCGCGGGAACAGGTTTTCCCGTACTGACAGCGATCGGAACGACGATTACAACGTTCGTCCTGCTCGCCGCGGCCATCTCCTACGCTCGTGAAGTCGACGAGAAGCATTACGACTTTTTACGCCGCTTTCCCGTCACTCAATGCCAACTTCTCTACGGTAAAGTCCTGGCGATCATGCTCTCAACGGCCATTCTCATAATGTTGACAACGATCACAGGTTATCTGTTTTCTTTTTTTGACGCGATAACATTGCAAGAGGACGTTGTCCGCACCGTGTCATTATTCACCATTGCCTCATGTGAGTCCATGTGTATCGGATTGTTCGTTTCAACACGAAGTCGCGACACACTGCACGCGATCGTAACAAGTTTTCTCTTGTTTCTCCTATGTGAAGTTTTTCTCGGGCAATTTTTCAGTGTGAATTTGGCTTCGTGGCTCGGACGCGTTTTCGTCCCGACGGAAAGTCTGTTTCTCCCGGAAGCCTTGACGCTAAGATTCCTGTTCCTCGCAGGACTTGCTAGTCATTTTTTCGGAACCTTAAAATGGTATCGAATACACGACGGCTCAATTAAAAATATTGGCACTCCGCCGGCCTTCTCCAAAGGCGATCAGTCTCAAGTCCCCGCGGAAGCCGCCACACATCGCAAAATACATCAGCCTTTTATTGCCTTAATGAATCAGACAATGCAATCACCCAGAAAATTGCATCCCGTGTTTTTTATTATAAGTTTCACATGCCTTGCGATTTTGTATTTTGCACTGCCTGTTGTCTTCAGTCGTTCGAACTGGTTTCCTGAAACGGAAGCTTTTTCCATGATTCCAACGATCACTATTTGTGCATTGTTTTGGATGATCATGAACCTCATAGTACAATATTTAGTGTTGTCAGCAAGCACAATTTTTACCAGTGATATTCGAGAGGAAAAGACCGGCCTGTTAACAATCCATGGTGTATCGCCTGCAAAAATGTGGTTAAGTCGAATCCTTGTCAATGGAATACACGCACTAATAACTCTATGTGCTGCTTTCGTGGTACTGCTGCCAATTGTATTTCCAGAAATTTTCCGCTGGGGAGAGAACAACTATTACACGTTTTTTCTAGGTTCCTCAACGCAATCATACCTCCTCTCAATCCCGGCAAAAGCATACATTTTGGGAACCGCCGCGTTTATAATGCAGCTGTATTGTTCCGGGGCAGTCGCCACCGCAACGTTTCGCAGCAGAATTATCTCGTGGATGGCCATAATGATTCTCACTGCTGTTCCGATCATGTTTTTATTCGTTCTCGATCCTGTGCCTTGGGAGGCGGTTCCCTTTGCGGCTATTCTGCTCTGGTCGATCATGCTCGTGGTCTCTTTTCGTAATTTTACACGGCATATGCGTAAGCGAAAAATCTCGCTGACCTCACCAGTTTTTATGGCTTTTATCATCGTTCCGTGGCTTCTCTACTTCTGGTTTTTACCGTGGATTTCAGCTTGGTCAATCCATCGCGAGCCCGCTTTCTTTGTGCCAGATGAAAAAATAATGAATGACCCCTACAACCCAAGCTTCGGCGAGGACAAAATCGCTCTGCAACTGGAACGGGACACTCTTCCCTGGGCACGTAACGCGAACACTTTCGAAGCTTTGGACGCATGGGGCGTGTCAAAGAATAATGTTTTAGATACAAAAGGACCGTGGGGAATTCCAAAAGAAATCTCTTTATCGTCCAATAATTTTGCGCACGATATTGCCAATAATCTGGAATCTTCCTGGCGCAACCATATCCGTTTATGGAATGAGAATCGTCGTGCCTGTTGCGGCTATTCCACAAATTTTGAAGCAAGACTGCTAGTTAATATGTACTTTTTTTGTGAATATTTCAGCGACGTCGACCTTGAAATGCTTATCAATCTTCTTCATCGCATTCCAGACGAACGTCCTCCGATAAAAGAACAGGCAAAAAGAATCTGGCAACTGGCCGTGCGGGCGTCACGAGTTCAGGATTCCCATCTTCAGTATCCTCTGGCACCGTTATTTTATACCGATCAAAACGCAGTTCGACTCCAGTTCGAGCGTTGGCTCTGGAATCAGAATCAGGCCGTCGCCGAATGGGGAACACTTCAGGAGCAGTATTATCTCAAAGGAAACCGTCTTGCCGACCCCACAAAAAAACTTAAACAGCTCAGAAAGAGAATCACTCTGTGGTCCAACCGTCTTAAACGGATTACGGACCTACCTCTCCCATGTGTTGTGTTCTCTTCAAAAGGCGAACATTTGCACTCTATCGTCTCTGTCGAAAACTTGCGACGTACTCTCCTGATTCAACTTGCCATATTGAGGTATTATTATCGCCATAACGATTTCCCTCCGCAACTCAACTCCCTCGTTGATGAGGGTTTTCTTCAAAAGGTTCCAGAGCCAATACAAATCGATCCTGGTCCCGGCAAACATATTCCATTTTATTATTCACAAAAAAATACTTCCGCCACGAAAAACAGCGAGCGGGAAGAATCTCAGTCACATTGTCAACAATTCTCCTCTGGCAGTGATTTTGATGGGAAAGTCACAAATGAAAAAGAACCTAAGATCAGCCAATACACCCTATTAATTACCACGGAAAACGGGACAGCGTTCTGTGATTCAACTCCCAATCGCTCCGTGTTTACTGAAGTACCGAATGAATTGGCAATTTTACATTGGATTTTGTCAGGGGGGGCGCCGTTAAAAATTGTCAGCCAGAATCCGATCCTTTACAATCCACATACGGGCGAATTCCTTGATTTAAAAAAACCGAATCACAAAATGGAAATCAAATGCAATTCACACTAACAAATTTCTGAAAGGTACCCCATGAAAAGCAAATTACGGCTAAAGTTGACGCTGATAATCTGTTCACTTTTGTTTATCGCTACTTTATTAGTGATAATTCGTTATATATTATTTGTTTCAATTCCCATCGACATTACTACAATTCCGGAATGTCGCGACTTACCACTAACGGAAACGGGAAACCAACTTGACATGCAACAGGCAATCCGAAATATCCGATCCCAGAAGCTGGATGCGAAAGAAAATGGATTTCGCCTGCTTCTCAGTCGATTACCCTATCAGGAAGTCATTGAACATTCTTACCTCGTCAGGGAAAAAATCCCACTGGGCGAAGATATTTTTACCGCGGTGAATTTTCCGCGCACCCAACATGACACTCTGCACTGGGATTCAATAAATAATTATTTAGCACAATTAGAATCAGAACTGCGTAATGTCTGCACGAACTGGTTAATCGGATCGTTTAAAGCACCTGTTTCCGGTAGCTCCTGTCCTGATTACTTTATTACAACCGCTCGAGAATGGTTAGAAAGGAACCGACCTGTTTTTGACCTTGTGAAAAAAGCTGTCGAGTCGGATGTATTTGAGGTACCCATTATTGTTTACGATGACAACTATCCAGTCGTTCACAGCTTAAATTTTATTTTCGCCAGAGACGTCTGTTTCGGTTTCCGGCTACGCGACCTCATCGACGGGGCTGATACCGCCATTGACAGCAGAATACTGATTATTCGACTCTGTGAAGCCGTTCACAAGTCTCCTAAAGGCGATAATAATGTATACGAGGCACACGCTCTGTTAAACTTGACGTTTCAATTAGATTCAACGCTCATGGCTGAAATCCCGGCAGACGATTGGCTCACGCTTCAAGACGCCTTAAAAGAATTTGAAGACAAGATTTTATGTGATAATCCGAATCGTACATTTTTACAAAAACTTCACAAAATACACTGGCTTACTAAAATATCCACGAACCAAACAGACGATTATTACAATGGGTATGTACTTGGTGGTCTTGATCAATTCCTGCGAGAGCTGGGTTTCGATTGGAATATCGTTTGCCAGGAAATGTTGCGACCTGAAGACAAAAGAACAACCTGGCCCGCGTGGAATCGAACGAGGCCGGAATTGTATCCCCCAACGAGTTGGCTACGTGAGAACCTGTCGCTGATAAGTCGGACAACCCGATCACATTTTCTTGGAAAACTTATACACGCCCGAATTAACGAACTTTCCACTCCAATAACAGAGCAAAAAATTTGCAAGATTCGAATGCTGCGATTAACCGCGGCACTGTGGGGATATCAGGCAACGCATGGCCACTTGCCGCCTCTATTTACCACTAACGAAAAGGGGGAACGTCTTCACAGTTGGCGTGTCCTGATTTTGCCCTGGCTCGGGGAGCAGGAACTTTATGAAAAAATACGACTCGACGAACCTTGGGACAGTGAATATAACCTGCAGTTTCATGACCAGGTTCAAAAGGTTTGGTTCTGCCCCTCAACAAATCTCAATGACAGTGGTTCAGTCGGTCTGTATCAGCCGATTGTAGGCCCAAACGCTTTGTTCGATCTTTCCGGCCAGGGCAAAAGTACGCAGGACTTCTTCGCGAGTCATCCGCAATGTGATTTAAAAAGGGTCGCCTTACTCGTTGAAACTTCGCAAAAGACACCTCGCTGTTGGATGGAGCCGGACGATGGCGTCGATATGGACCTGCTGGTCGCCGCCGGAAATTCACCATATTGCGGATCTCTAAAGCTCTTCTGCGAACACGAAAATTACAATATAATAACATCTGACATGACCATTATGCCAGGCACTATTCAGAACGAATCCCTTTTTCGCTATGCCTGTATTACAGGGATATCAACACGACAGATTACAAAAAAGGAGAATAACCATGACACAACCATCGAATGATCAAGCCGTTATTACGTTGTCCGGAATTACAAAAAAGTTTAATAAACAACTTGCACTCGATAATGTATCCTATACAGTCAAGCCGGGCCAGGTTTTCGCGTTACTCGGCGAAAATGGTGCCGGTAAGACAACGACCATTCGCATCCTGCTCGGACTCCTTCGTCCGGACCAGGGCGAAGTGCAAGTTCTCGGTATGAATCCTCTTAAAAAAGATTTGGAACTTCGGCGTCAGGTAGGCTACGTCCCGGACTCACCGTCACTTTATGAATGGATGACCGTTGACGCCATTGGCCAATTCATTGCGTCCTTTCATTCGGAGCAATACTGGCAGGAATATCGACGCATGACGGATTCTTTCGGACTTCCCGGACGTGCAAAAATCGCTACCTTGTCGAAAGGAATGAAAGCGGAAGTCTCTCTTGCTCTCGCGCTGGCGAGTGATCCGCAATTATTGATTTTGGATGAGCCGACGTCCGGACTCGACGCTGTTGTCCGTCGTCGCTTTCTGGAAAGCATGGTGGACCGCGCCGCCGTTGGTAAAACGGTCTTTCTTTCAAGTCATCAAATAGCTGAAGTCGAGCGTGTGGCCGATACTGTCGCAATTATGAAGCAGAGTCACGTCGTCTTCACGGCTCCGGTCGATACCCTCAAAGCGACTAGTCGAAGTGTAACCCTCGTCTGCGACAGTATTCCGGAAAACTTGGAGAACAGACTCACTTCACTCTGTGAAACTCTGTACAATTGCGAAATTGCCGGTCGCGAAATTCATTTTCTTGCGCGTAATGGCGTTGCGAATTTGTCCGATCGATTAGCCGCGTTGCCCGGCGTGGTATCGGTCACGGAAAAAATACCATCCCTGGAGGAGATCTTTATCGCCGTTATGAAAACAAAATGAATCACAATATAATTTATCTCGTTTTCGATTGACATGAAGCGAGTTTGTGGTATACTGGTTATTTTAAAAGAGACAGGCAGCGTCGCCTGCCTCGGTCCCCGCAACACACCGCCCAACTCCCCTGTGCCATGAAATCCGAAAACAAAACAAACGTTATGCGACTGCTCGATCGTGACAATGTTTCCTACCAGGCAGTCAAAGTCGATGATGTTCACGATGAAGACTGGTCGAGTCTTCGCACCTCGCAAATCCTCGGGGTGGAACCGGAATGCATTTTTAAAACACTCGTTTTGCGCGGCGACGTCAATCGCTTTCTTGTTTGTTGTATCCCGTCGAATGACGAACTCGACCTGAAAAAAGTCGCGCGAGCTTCCGGTGACAAAAAAGTTGAAATGATTCACGTCCGCGAAATACGTGAAATCACAGGATATGTTCGCGGTGGATGCTCTCCGATCGGTATGAAGAAAGTTTTCCCAACCTTTTTCGACGAAACAATTCTTCTTTTCGAGCATGTCTATATCAACGCTGGCGCTCTGGACACCATGCTCTTTATCGAGCCATCCAAATTACTTGAATTTGTACATGCACACACAGCGGATCTCGTCAAGTCAATGCGATAATCCGACTTGAAGTCCATCGGCTATAGCCCGGACGACCAGAGAAGGACCGTGCGCAGCGTCGCCCACAAACGCAATATTCTCAGCCTCGTGCACCCCAAAATCCGACAGTTGCTCCTGCCGCGTCCTTTTGAGAAAGCCCAAGGCGAGCAGGACAAGGTCACAATCAATTGTCTCCCCCTCACCTCGACGCTCGAAGGAGACCGGGCGACCAACGTCGTTGTATTTCCAGACAACCGGAACGACTTCGACGCCGGTAACGCGTCCTTCCCGCCCGATAAAACGTAAGCTCTCAAGCGACCAACGACGCAAACAACCTTCCTCATGACTTGAGGATGTTCGCAATTGCCACGGCCACATCGGCCACGGCGTCGATTCGGATCGATGGATCGGTGGGCGCGGCATAATTTCAATTTGTTCAACGGCACGAGCACCCTGTCGTATCGCTGTACCCACGCAATCGCTACCCGTATCGCCACCGCCTATAACCAGAACGCGGAGTCCCTGCGCGGATATTGTGCACTTTTTGCATTCGTGGCCCACGACCCGATTCTGACTGGTTAAAAAATCCAGGGCCAGATAAATACCCGATAAATTGCGACCTTCTATGTCAAGATCACGGGCAATCGGCGTCCCGGTGGCAAAAACAAGTCGGTCATTCGTTCTCGCTATGTACTCGGCAGCAGCGTCCGAACCAATTTCCGTGGCGCATACAAACTGAATTCCCTCGTCCTGTAACAACTGAATTCGCCGTGATACAATTTTTTTGCTAAGTTTAAAATCCGGAATACCGTAGCGAAGCAGCCCACCCGGCTCCTGATTCTTTTCATAGACGGTTACGGTATCTCCGTGACGATTCAGCTGATACGCGGCTGCCAGTCCCGCAGGCCCGGACCCTATAACAGCGGCGCGGCGTCCGGACCGTTCCTTCGGCGGACAAGGCGAAACAAGTCCGTTCTCCCAGGCATAATCGACAACGTTACGTTCGATTTGTCGAACCGCGACGGGATGATAATCTATACCCTCCGTACAACTTCCTTCACACAAGGCAGGGCAAAGGCGTGAAGTGAATTCCGGAAATGGACTCCTTTGCGCAAGGAGTTCCCACGCACGACGCCATTGCCCTCGCGCAACAGCCCGGTTTATGTCCGGGATAAGATTACCCAGTGGACACCCAACCCCGTGGCAAAATGGAATACCACAGTTTAGGCAGCGACTCGCCTGTACACGCGATTCCTCTCGCGTTATGGGAACTTCCACTTCGAGAAAATCATGCTTCCTCTGGCCAATGGAGCGATATTGGTGATCAGCACGTGGAATCTCGCGAAACGCTTTCGGCGAACTGATGATTCCTGCCATGTTTCTTCTCCTTATTCTCTATTAAATATTCTACTATTGTGTATTTGTATTTCTATTCTGTGGTATCTGCACGTTTTTGCTCTTTTTATGCAGTGCATTTTGTATTTTTTGGTATTATTCTATTTTATAGGAATAACCTGGACAAAACAACCGCGGCAGTCCTCCCACCGGTCGAGGATATCTTTGGCAAAAGCACTACCAGTTCTATTTACATGTTCCTGAATAAGAGTCAGGAGTTCCGATTCCTCCTGCGAACCGCAAACGACGCTGGCCAAATCCACTGTGTCCACATTGCACTTCAAATCAAAATCATTGGCAACGTCATACACCCAGGCTGTGCCGCCTGTCATTCCGGCGGCGAAGTTCACGCCCGTTGGTCCAAGAATAACGACGCGACCGCCAGTCATATATTCACAGCCGTGATCTCCAACGCCCTCCACAACAGCGTCGAAACCACTGTTTCGGATCGCGAATCGCTCACCCGCCTGTCCGCAGAAAAACATTTTTCCCGAAGTACCACCGTATCCGGTAACGTTACCCACAATGACATTTTCATTCGGTTTGTAGCTGGTATCGCGAGACGGTTTAACGACAATTATCCCACCAGACAGTCCCTTCCCCACATAGTCATTTGCTTCTCCTTCGAGTTCCAAAAGCAGGCCGCGTGCCAAAAAGGCACCGAAACTCTGCCCTGCTGTGCCCGTAAAATGCGCGAGAATTGTTTCCGGCGGCAGGCCTTCTGGACCGTAGCGTCGGACAAGTTGTGAGGACAGAACGGTCCCAACGGCGCGGTCGACACTTTGCAGTGTGCAGGCCACATCACACGCTTTACCCGCAGCTAGCGCGGTTGCGACTTTTGGAATCAGAACAGTTTCATCGAATGTCTGTTCCGCAAGGTACGGTTGTGCAAATCGAACCGCGTCGCCCGGTACATATTCAAAAATTTTGGAAAAATCCAAATGGCGTGTCTTGTAAAAATCAATCGCTCTATTTTTTTGCAATAAATCGGATCGTCCGACTGCTTCGTCGAGCGAACGCAAACCGAGCGAAGCCAGATATTCCCGGACTTCCTGCGCAAGCAATCGCAGAAAGTTTTCGATCGATTCCGGCTTGCCGTGAAAACATTTGCGCAATTCCGGATCCTGGGTCGTTATACCAACCGGACAACAATTATCATGACATCGACGGAGCATAACACAACCGAGGCAAACGAGCAACGTCGTCGCGAACCCGAATTCTTCCGCTCCGAGCAGCGCCGCAATAACAACGTCGCGCCCAGTCTTGATCTGGCCATCTACCTGAAGGCGAACGCGGTCGCGAAGACGATTCAGGACGAGCGTCTGATGTGTTTCCGCAAGTCCAAGCTCCCACGGCATACCCGCATGCTTTATACTTGTCAGTGGCGCCGCTCCTGTGCCACCATCGTGACCACTAATCAAGATAACGTCCGCATGCGCTTTCGCAACGCCTGCGGCAACCGTACCAACTCCGGATTCCGAGACCAGTTTGACACTGATTCGAGCTTCACGATTCGATGCACGTAAATCATAAATTAATTGGGCAAGATCCTCTATCGAATAGATATCGTGATGCGGGGGCGGCGAAATAAGGGTAACGCCCGGTGTGCTGTGTCGTACTCGCGCGATATGCTCATCCACCTTACGACCTGGCAGTTGTCCCCCTTCGCCCGGCTTGGCCCCTTGCGCCATTTTTATCTGCAATTCCTTCGCACCAGCCAAATAATCAATGGTCACGCCAAAACGACCACTCGCGATTTGACGTATCGCACTTGCCCGTACTTCTCCCTTTTCGTTCGGCGTATTGCGATAGGGG
The DNA here is from genome assembly GCA_030539295.1 of Planctomycetia bacterium. Lineage (GTDB taxonomy): Bacteria > Planctomycetota > Planctomycetia > Pirellulales > Thermoguttaceae > JAUNBG01. The sequence continues at coordinate 334,367 of JAUNSJ010000001.1, forward strand.
TCTTCTCCGCCTTCGCCACAATTGCTCCTGGCACCAAGTCGGTTCATGGCAATTGCGATTGCTTCGTGTGCCTCCGGGCTAAGCGAACCAAGGCTCATCGCGCCCGACACAAAATGACGTACAATCGAGTCAACCGATTCGACGTCTTCAATCGGGACAGGTTCAGTTTTTTTGAATTCGAAGAGTCCGCGAAGGGTGCACAGGTGATTTGCCTGTTCGTTAATGCGCGACGCGTATTGACGATACAGTTGCATATCGTTATTTTGAACCGCCTGACGGAATAGATTCAGCGTTTCAGGCGTCCATAAATGATGCTCACCTGTTCGCCGATATTTATACTGGCCCGCCATGGGGAGCATGTTCGCCGGTTCCGACATTGCAATACGGCGTGACTTGACTTCCTGGGCAATTTCCGTCAATTTTATCCCACCCACATTGGAGGTTGTCCCCTTGAAATAATGTTCGATAACAGAGGAATCCAGACCAACGGCCTCGAAAATTTGTGCCCCACGATAGCTTCGTAACGTGCTGATACCCATTTTCGACATGACCTTGAGTAAGCCCATATCAACGGCTTTTATATAGTTTTCTGTTGCCGTTACGCTATCAAGCGGAATTTCTTTATTATCGACCAGAGCAGCAATCGACTCCAGCGCAAGCCAGGGATGAATTGCCGTAGCACCGTACCCCAACAAAATCGCATAGTGCATAATTTCTCGCACTTCTCCTGATTGCACAATCAGACCAACAGAAGGCCGCTTACCCACATCTGTCAGTCGGCGATTAACAGCCGCGGTCGCCAGCAAAGAAGGAATCGGCAAACAGTCCTCATCCAGGTCACGATCACTTAAAATTAAAATTTTGCAATCGTCATTAACGAGTTCGACAGCCCGATCCTGCAAGTCGTCCAGAGCCGTCTTCAAATCGAGAGGCGAACCGTAATCGTGCCAGGCAAGAGGAAGCACCGCTTTTTTGAGCGGGACAGAATCAGCACTAAGTCGAGCCAAGTCTTCGCCGGTCAAAACGGGCCGCGGTAATTTTATCAGATGGGCGCACTGCGCGGCATCGTCGAGAATATTACCACTATTGCCAATATAGGTTGTCAGACTCATAACGAGTTCTTCGCGTATGGGGTCAATTGGCGGATTGGTAACCTGTGCGAAATGCTGTTTAAAATAATTGAACAATAATTGTGGTTTATCGGAAAGAACGGCCAAAGCAGCGTCATTTCCCATGGACCCGATCGGTTCATGACCCGTCTCGGCCATAGGCTCAAGAATCATCTCCAGATCTTCTGCTGTCCACCCGAACCGCCGCTGACGTCCAATGAGATTCGGACAAACCCGCTCCGGTACAACGGAGTCGAACAGACCATTAACGACAATTTTATTCTCCTGCGACCATCTGCGGTATGGTTTCTGTCTCGCTATTCTGTTTTTTATCTCGGCATCGTAAACGACTCGATGATTCGTCAGGTCACACCAGATGATTTCGCCTGGTCGCAAACGCCCCTTGCGAACGATTTTTTTCGGGTCCATATCGAGCACGCCGGTTTCCGAGGCCAGGACAAACAAACCATCGTCAGTAATCGTGTATCGCGCCGGACGCAGACCGTTGCGATCGAGCATCGCACCCAAATTAACACCATCGGAAAAGGCAACCGCAGCCGGCCCGTCCCAAGGCTCCATTTGTGCCGAATGATAATCAAAGAAGCCTCGCACATCGCTCCCCAAATGATACTTCTTACCCCAGGCGCCGGGCATGAGCATGAGCATGGCGTGCGGCAGGGACCGACCGGCGGCGACAAGGAGTTCGAGCATGTTATCCAGGCACGCCGAATCGTTCTGCCGGTCATCAATGAGCGGCAGAAGTTTCTTCAGGTCGTCGCCAAACAAGTCGCTGACGAGGAACGGTTCACGACTGCGCAGTTGATTCAAATTCCCGCGAAGTGTATTAATTTCACCATTATGTGCCAAGTATCGAAATGGATGAGCGAGCTGCCAAGTCGGAAACGTATTGGTACTGTATCGCTGATGCACAACAGCCAGCGGGCTGGCCAGAAGGGGATGCGAGAGATCGGGATAGAATCGGTCGAGTTGGGTTGCCAGTAAGAGTCCCTTATAGACGATACTTCGACTCGAAAAACTGGGCAGATAGCAATCCGCCACTTCCTTTTCAATCACGCGACGCATAACGAACAGCTTGCGTTCAAAAGCCGCCTGGTCCGCGAAATCTTCCCCGGCAACGAAAAGCTGACGTATTTTCGGGCAGCTTGTCTGCGCCGACTTGCCAATAAACTGCGGGGCAGTCGGGACATCACGCCAATAGAGGACCCTTCCCCCTTCCCGACGCACGACCGCTTCGATCCGTTGTTCGTCCTGCTCGCCGCCAAAGATCATGGCCACCGCGTATTGACCTGCCGGCGGAAGTGGAATCGGGAGGACATCGCGGAAGAACGCGTCCGGAATAGCAAAAAGAATCCCAGCCCCATCCCCGGTCTCCGGGTCACCGCCAGCCGCTCCCCGATGCATAAGGCGGCGCAAAACCGTCAGCCCGTTCTCGATAATACGGTGGTCCGGCTGATTCGTCAAAGTAGCAACCATGCCAACGCCACAGGCGTCATGTTCATTCGCAAAGCTATACAAACCTTTATCTTGCGGCAGGCGAAGTGTCGACGAAGTGCGGAGATATCCTCCCGGAACGTCGCGGTCTGGTCCTTTGTGCCCACACTCGTTTTTTCGCGTCAGGACAGACTTCTGCTCTTGCACGCACAAGCTTCTCTCACTCTTGCAAACGCATCGCTGACCACTCGGTTCCATACTTCTCCTCCAACCTTTTCTCTGCATGCCCACACTTGGCCCGGGCGACCGCTCTGGACGCCTGGAAAAACCGCTCACTTATACTGCAAAACGCATGCCAAACAGATTTAATCGCCCTCTCGCCCTATATTTTCCCAGAAAACTCGCTCACATCACTCTTCAACACCGTTCTTTTCGCCACTTCTCGAAAAAGATATTACATTTTTGTAAAAGTATCCCCCGGACATTTTACATTTACGTCCCCTCGCCTTCGCTTTTTGCTATTTTTTCTCCGTAAAAACCAAAAAGAGACTTGCGAAACGCCATAAATGGGACTAAAATAGAATTAAGTGGGGTGCTTTTTGGCCCCCGTGCGCTCATGTCCCGCTCGCTCCGTCCGATTTTCACCTACGGCAGACGCGTGCCGGTGCCGTCCGGACCTAAGGAGATTTACCCATGGATAACAACGACAAACTCGACCAGTCTTTCCTTAAACTCTTTAAACTACTCGACATGCTACGCGATTGCGGTGCGAAACATCTGGGTAAAAAGAAACTCGAATTCCTTGTAACTCTCTCCTATCGTCAGGAGCGATCTCTTTTTATTGTGGACAACGCCGCGAAGGAGCATCCGGACGGAATATGCCAGAAGGACCTTGCTCGCGAACTCAAAACGACCATGCCAGCCACCTCGGTCCTCGTCGAAAGCATGATTAAAAAGAATCTTTTCGTCCGAACTCGAAGCGAACGCGACCGACGCAGCTACTGCCTCCACCTGACTCCGTTCGGCCAGCAAACTCTTGAACTCATCAAAACAAATATCCATAATCTCACCTCCTGCGTCACCGAAGGCATCAGCCACAGCGACCTTGAATGCTTTTGTAATTCCGTCGACCACATCTCCGACCGACTCGAAGTTTTTATTCGAAAACGTACCTGACCCCAGCCTGCCCCGCCCCCCGCAACTGTCCTCACAACGACTCACGCAGAAATCTTTGGCTTTTTTGAACTTTTTTAGAAAAAAAAACATTTTTCGCTTGACAAATTTTTCTTTTGCCGATATACTCAAAATACACGTGTGAACAAAAGGTTCACCCATATTTTTTCGAGAGAGCAATGACAAGCAAGAAAACGGTTATGCCTGCGGCGGACCTGACCCTTCGGCTCATTAAGTTATTTGCATCGGAACAGTGTCCGTTGCGACTTAAGGAGATTGTCGAAGGGCTTGAAACGAACCAGGCAACGGCAATTCGATTAATATCCGTGTTGGAAGAACAGGGATGGATGCAGCGGATCGGGGCAAAAGGCCCGTATCAGCTGACGTACCTCCCCTTATATTATATAGGACAGGCATTGAGCGGGAGTCGTCTGGCGAAACTGGCGGCGCCGCTGATAAAGAATCTTGCCCGGGAAACGAATACGCTGGCGGTACTTTCCGTTCCGGACGAGCGTCAGGTAACGTGCGTCGTTTGCGAGAATTCGACGCACCCGATTCGCGTCTCCTCGGAAATTGGCTGTTCCTATCAATATCACTGCGACGCCGCCGGCAAAGCCGTAATTCCCTGGCTCGGCACGGAGTTTATCGATCGTGTACTTTCGGAAAAGTTGGAAAAATACGGTCCGAACACCATAACCGCCCCGGACAAACTCCGGAGCGAATTTAGTAAGATCCGCAAACTCGGGTACGCACTCGACCAGGAAGAACATTATTCCGGTGTCGTTTGTATTGGCGTGCCTGTGTTTGATTATCGCAATACATGTATCGCGTCCATTACTCTTGGTTCTTTGACTTTTTACGATACAACCAAGACACTTGTATCCAACAAGAAAGAAGCGATCATGGCCGCCGGCGAATCGGTGAGTCGCATTATGGGCTACGCCGGTCCTTACCCGACCGACGACCCAAACAAAACCGCGTAACAAGCAACCTTTGTCACCGCTCGTTACACCCGACACATCTTATTATGTGTCACAACAGAACGTATCCTCACCGTCCGGCCGCGTGACCGTAGACGTGCGGATGCATAAACAACAAATTTTTGTGAAAGGAACCTGACAATGAAAAAGATTGATCATGTTTTGACGGGCCGCGTTGCTAACCCTGATGATAATTTGCGGGGGGGGGGGGATTTAAAAGGTTTATAAGGAAAGCGTTTAATCTCGTTGAACTTCTGGTGGTTATAGCGATCATCGGAATCTTGATTGCCCTTCTCTTACCCGCCGTTCAGGCCGCACGCGAAGCGGCACGACGCATGCAGTGCACCAACAATCTTAAACAGATTGGTCTTGCTGTTCACAATTTTCACGATACGCGACAAGGCTTGCCGCCTCTTCACATTGCCCCGTTTCATATGTCGATTTTCCCGCTGCTCTTTCCTTATATGGAACAGACCGCGTTATGGGACCTGGTCGATAAAACCAAAGATGCTGCCGGTTGGACGTCGCGAACTGGCGATGGCTGGTTTTATGCCAGTTATGGTGGGAAACAAGTACTGACGGAAGAGGAACGAAACGCGCTGGGTAGTGTTCCCACATATTTCTGTCCCTCAAGTACGAGGAGCCTTCCCGCCGTTAATACCAACGGAGATTGGAAAGGAGGCCCCATGACCGATTATGCCGTCGTTATGGTGTCCGCAAAGTTAATCGCCTGTAAAAAGGATGATAGTCCTGCCACTACCACAGACCCCGAATCAATGTGGTTCTATTTTATCTATGCGGATGACGGCAGTTCGGCAAATACAAAATTAACGAAACCGTGGGGCGCCGGCCCGTTCCGCGTCGCGGTCAGTGACTTCACTCCCTGGCACATAACCACCTGGAAGCCCCGGGATACCATGGCTTGGTGGCAGGATGGGTCTTCTAATCAGTTCCTGTTTGGCGAAAAGCATTACAGCAATGACTACGATATGAACGATATGAATACCGATGCCCAATTTACCTACATGGCATTCACCGGCGCCGGAGGTCCTTGCGGTATTGTTCGAACATTCTTTGACAACCGCACAGACGCTGGCACCATGGGATATATCCCACAAGGGCGCAAAGACTATACGAATCACGAAGCACATGGTGGAGTCGTTTATTTCGGCCCGATCCATCCCGGAGTGATCAATATGCTTATGGGCGACGGTTCCGTCCGCGCTCTTGCTGTTACGACGAAGCCGGCCATTGCCACGTATTTGTCGCACGTCAACGATGGCAATAATGTTTCGCTGTAAAGAAGAAATCAAGAGGATAGCTTATGAAAAAATTTCTCTGCACCATGATTGTCGTGACCGCTGCCATGTGTTGCGGTTGCGGTAACAACATGCGTGTTTCCGGCAAGGTCACCTTTGACGACGGCTCCCCTTTAACAACAGGGACCGTACTCTTTCAAGGGGAAAAGACAACCGCACGCGGTCAACTTGAAAAAGACGGAACCTTTACACTCGGCGCGACTAAAGAAAACGATGGTCTGCCGAGAGGGGAAACCTATTCCGTCTGCATAATCGGGGCAAACGAACCACTCCCGACCAAGGGGGGAATGAACATGGCACTTCCCCTGATTGCCGATAAATACACGTCGTTCGAAAAGTCCGGTTTGACCTTTGTGGCCGATGGTAAAACAAAAGAAATGAATTTCGTTGTGGAACGTCCTGACGAAAAATATATTGAGAAGCTGAAGAAAAACGCGCAAAGCGGGCCTGACCGCAAGCCTCCTGTCAGTCCTTTTGCCAAGCCTGGAAAATAATCGAAGACAGATTTAACTCAAGGAGTTTTTATGAAGAAATGCATGTCTTTCAAAATGTTTGCAGCCGCTTGTGCTGTCCTGTTGGCGTTCCCATTCGCAAGCCAGGCAGACGATGCAAAATTTGTTGAAGGAAAAGATGTCCCCCAGGAATACGTCAATGGACAGGGGACTCCTTTCGTCCTGATTCCTGCCGGTGAGTTTATGATGGGTTCGGATATTCACGCCCGGAACGCGGAAAATTATTGTAGCAATACAGGTCCGTGCCACCTCGTCAAGCATTCAAAACCTTTTTATATGGGGAAGTTCGTCGTTACGCACGAAGAATATGAAAAATTTGTGAATGCGACGGGCTATGAAACCGCGGCCGAAAAGGCAGGGATCGGCTCCACATATCGCGTAGAAGAAAGAGACGGGGGGCGATACGGAAACTGGGGTATGATCGAAGGCTGCACCTGGCGTACTCCCGGCATAGACATTTCGCCACGGCACCCGGCATGCACAATCAACTTCTTTGATGTCAAAGCCTATATTGACTGGCTCAACACCGTTGAAAAACCGGAAAACGACTTCGGCGTTCCCTGTGTTTATCGATTACCGACAGAAGCGGAATGGGAATACGCATGCAGGGCAGGAACAACGACCGATTTCTTTTGGGGCGACCGGGCCGAAGATGGAAAAGGGTATCTCTGCTGCGCGGGGACGGAAGGAGCGCCCTTGGACGCGGTCTGGGGCGAACATTTTCCTTTTGACGACGGCTTTATCGCCAGTGCTCCCGTCGGTAGTTTTAAACCGAATCCATTCGGGCTATACGACATGCTCGGTCTGGTTTGGGAATGGGTTGGCGATTATTACGCCCCTGATTATTTCCAACACTCGCCCGAAGTCGATCCCAAAGGGCCGGAAAAAGGTGACGAGAAAGGGACCGTTATAGCACGCGGCGGATGCTGGGGCCAAGACCAATTCTACAATAATTGCTGGGCCAGGCGACCGATCGATCCGCATTACGGCGGGTGTGCTCTCGGGTTTCGACTTGTCCTGGTCCCTTGCGATCGCTAAACAAACAGTCAGGAGATTAAGATGACCTTGCTCACAAGACGCAAATTTTTGAAACAGACGTTATCAGGCACCGCAGTAATTTCCTTGCCACTTTTGGTTTCCGCCAAAGCGCTCGGTTTGGACGGCGGTACCCCGGCCAACGACCGTATTGTCATGGGTATGGTGGGCCAGGGTATCCAGGGTCGAATCGATACGCAAGGGTTTCTGTGCTATCCGCAGTGCCAGATCGTCACCGTTTGCGACGCCGTTGACAAGCACGCGGAGATGGCCGCCAGTCTTGTGAACAAGGCCTATGCCAATTCCGACTGCAAAACAACCTGGATGTTCGAAGATGTTTTAAACGACGAAAAAATAGACGCCGTCTTTATAGGTACGAACGAACATTGGCACACCTATATTGCCGTACACGCCATGCGAAACGGGAAAGATGTTTATTGCGAAAAACCGGAAACGCTGACAATCCGCGAAGGACAGTTGCTTCGGGAAACGGCACGACACTGTAAACGCGTCTTTTCCGGCGGCTCGCAACGTGTGGTCGCTGACTACCAGACCATGCACAAAATCATTCGCGCCGGTCTGATCGGCAAGGTCTTGATCGGACATGGAAACGCTGGTTGCTACTGGGGGGCCAACGACCCGCTCCCGGGCCAACCCGTGCCCGATGGCGTTCATTGGGACCGCTGGCTCGGCCCGGCACCTGTTCGTCCTTTTCACCCGGGCTACCTCTCTTGCGGCTGCGGAAACGGATATATGGATTTTTCGGGCGGCGGACTTGTCAGTTGGGGCGCTCATTGCTGGGGCGCTATTATGTACGCCATGCACCTGGACTATACCGGTCCAACAAAAATCACTCCGCCTGGCGTAAACGGCGAACAATGTCTGACCTGGGAATTCGCAAATGGTATGAAAATTATGGAAGGAAACGCCTGGGGACAGCATGCGGGCTTACGCAAAGGTCTTCCGCCAGGGGGAGGATTCATCTCGTTTACCGGAGAACTGGGAACCGTTTCGGAACAGGATATATTTAACGAAAAATATCCGCTTCCCGATATGGAGCTGGAAGTCTTCAAAGGGGAGCCGGCTTCCAAATCGTCGGAGCATGACCCTGTCGGCATAGGCGGCACGCTGTACTACGCCGGTAGGCCGACAATCTTTGGCGATTTCCTTCATTGTGTCAAAACGCGTGAGGTGCCGTTCCGGAACGTTGAACGTGCCCATCGCGTCTGTTCCCTGGCCCACTTGGGAAATATTGCATTGCACTTAAGACGCGAACTGCATTTCGACCCGGTCAAAGAAGAGATTATCGGAGATGAAACGGCAGCCCGAATGCTTGACCGCCCCCGTCGCTCGCCCTGGATTTTGGATACCTGATATTCTTGACCTACAGATTGTTGACTTACAGATAATGAGATCACAATGAAAAAATATATTCTGACTCTGATACTATTGCTTGGGAGTGCTCTTTGCTTCTCCCAAGAGCCTGCCACACAACAGCTGCAACTCGATTTCAACGCTATTACAACCTGTCAAGCGGGTGCCGACAATGGCTTGCGTAGCCGGCTGGAAACACTTCTCTATACGCAGGAGCTGAACGACGAAGGCAAAGCGGAACTACGCCGAAATCTGGTCGCCATCTTCCGCGATTCCACTTTGGACGGCCAGAGATTGCTCTATCGTGTACTCTGGCCTTCACTGGACGAAGAGACGGCGTTGCCTTTACTGCCCCTGCTTACCGATGCGTCCGTCGACCCGGAAACTGCTAAAATGACGCTGATGATGCTGCAAACCATACCTGGTGAAAAGATCGACGCCGCTCTGCTCCAGGCAACGAATCAGGTCCAAGGGGATTTGCTCATTGGACTTATTGGGGCGTTGGGATCTCGTAAAATGAATGCCGCTGTCCCGCGACTGGCCGAGTTGATCCAGCAGAGCACGAACGAAAAAAACACGCTCACTACTGCCCCGCTCATCGTCGACGCCGCGATTCACGCCTTGACGCAAATGGGCTCCGACGAGGCACTGAACCTCCTCGAAATACTCGACTCGCAAAAAAAACTGCCTCTTACTGCAAACGACGCCTTGGTTCGTATTCGTGAATCGAAGCAGCCGGAGCTACAGGAAACATTTCTCCCCGCTCCTTACGACCCCGATCTCTGGCCTGGTGACGTCCAAGGCAAGCAAATGAGCGTCGATTTTAATCAAGTCGTGGCCGAGCGACAGGCAGCCTTCCTTGCCGAAACAGACCCGGTAAAAAAGAACGAGCTTGCACTGCTGTTCGCCAGTAAAGCGGCTCTCCTGACCGAACCGGCGCCCGCATTTACCATCGCACTTCAAAAATCACAAAATTTGAATGAGCAAAAAACCATCATTACGGCCATGGGTGAAAAATGCTATACGCCGGACGTGATTGACCTTGCAAAATCTTTAATGAAAGACAATCGCGCACTCCGACCCGCGGCCGGACTCGCACTCGTTCGCATGGCCAATAGTTTGCGACGAACCGATTCCGCCACCGCTAAAGACATTCTCAATACGGTTCGGCAGCAGGTTCAAAACGACGATATAATCAAGCGGGCCTCCGCCGTTCTCTCGACGATCGGACGCAACGAAGGCTCAATTCGAAACTGGCTCTATACAGGTCCCTTTACAATCGAAGGAAAATCGGGCGAAGAAGTCTTTCGTCACACTTTCCCCGCCGAAGCGGACCGCCCGGAAACGCCATGGCAACTCTTGGTACTTGGATGGCAGGGAGGAAATCGCTGGAATCTCGAGGTCGGTATTGAACCCTGTCCGCACGCCGCTGCCTGTCTCAAAACCTATATCTGGTCCGACATTGAACAGGAACTCGTCTTCCAGGCCGCCAGTACAGGCGGGGTCGCCGCATGGTGTGATAAAAATTTAATTGTGAATCAATGGTACGATGGCCCCTTTGAACAATGGACCTTTTCCGCACCAATCCATTTAAAAAAAGGCTATAATACACTTGTCGTCAAAACGATGTGTACCGATAAAGGCTGGAATTTCTCCGCACGACTCCGCACAAAGGACGATCAAAATCCGGATAATATTCGCATCGAGAGTACGCGAAAAGAGACACTGCCCAAAGTCCTCCTTTTTACCGGAACACAAAGCTGGGTACACGCCCCCACCGCCGCTGGCCCTCACGGCAATAGTTGCGCCGAGCTTACACTCAAGGAGGTCTGCCGCGAACTCGGCTTCCAACTTGTGTGGACCGACTCCGGCGAGATCTTCAACTGCCCGCTCGACGATTACGCCGCTTTTATCTTCTATACCTGTGGCGAACTCAATGAAGAGGGAAACAATGGCCTTACCCCGGTCAATAAGGACGGCATGCTCGCATTCCTGAACGCCATTCGTGAACGCGGTACCGGACTGCTCGCCATCCATTCCGCGTCCGATAGCTGGCACAAATGGCCCGAGTATATCACCCTGATCGGCGCGGAGTTCGTCCAACACGGTATGCAACAGGAAGCTGCGGTCAATATTGTTACCGACTCACTTCCCAATTTTGAGTCCATTCTGGGAAAATCATTTCGACATTTCGAGGAATGGTACTCATTTCGCAACTTCAATCCGGATATCCACGTGCTCATGATGCAAGATACCGCTGGCATGAATACAGACGGAATGAGTGAATGCTATAAGCAGGCGCCCTACCCATGCACCTGGACTCGCGCCGAAGGCAACGGCATTGTCGCGTTTACTTCGCTCGGCCATTCCTGCGAGGTTTGGCGAACCGCTGAATATCGCGCCTTACTCACCGATTTACTCTCCATTGTAACCCACAAACATGCCACCGATCTCACCCCCAATTTCAATTCATTCATGAATAAGGAATAGTCCCAAAGGAGTCTCTCATGCTATTTGAGTTTCGCAAAAAAATATCGCCGGTCATTGTTTTACTTTTAACCTTTACCGCAAACGCTTGCGCCGCGTACGGTCAGGAATCGGCACTGAAACACCAAGGCACAGAGCCGGGCGAACGTGTCACATTAGATTACGAAGGGGTGGAACTTGCGTTTCGATGGTGTCCCGTCGGCTCCTTTACGATGGGCAGTCCGGAATCTGAATCGCACCGGTTTCCGGACCCTTGGGAAAAACCGCATAACGTCACGCTCACCTCCGGATTCTGGATGCTCGAAACGGAAGTAACGCAAAAACTTTTTCAGCTCGTTTTAAATTCCAATCCGTCTTTTTGGAAAGCCGACGATCGACCGGTGGAAATGATTGGAATGCCAACCTGTGTTCATTTCTGCCATCTCTTTGCCGAAAAGACCGGGCTCGACGCGAAGTTGCCCACGGAAGCACAATGGGAATACGCATGCCGGGCAGGTACCTCTACCGCCTACTCATGGGGCGACTCGCCAAACGCCGCAAACTTATGCTGCCGCAAAGCCGGTCCGAATCCGGAAAACCAGACCGCAGGAACCGTTCCCGTGCGTTCCTTTGCTCCCAATCCCTGGGGGCTTTGCGACATGCACGGCAACGTTGCCGAGTGGGTTATTGACCCCTTTGACCCCGAATATTACTCAATCGCTCCGGAAACGGACCCCACGGGCCCCACGGCTGGAGCCGACCGAATCGTACGCGGCGGCGGCTGGTCCTCCTTACCCGAATTCTGCCGGTCCGCTTCGCGTAACCTTGACGTGGAACCCTATTCCCTTTCTTCTTCCTATGGCTTCCGCTTTATCGTCGTTCCCAAACCGTAACCCTTAAGTTCAGTAAACTTTGCTTTCAACGCAAATAACGCAATTTAAAAATCTATTAACAAAATCAGGTGACCTGTTGACCTTGATCACGAATTGCTCATCAAAGTCCCGTAAAAAAGGGGCTTTGATGAGAAAGGGTGCAATTTTGGTTCAAGACACTCCTGGTTTAATGATCATGCCATCAAATGGACCTGTAAGTCTATTTTTTTGATTCTCGTGACATTACAACAGCAAGCAAAAGATTCTATGTCCATCTTTCCTTTTCCTTCTTTAAGGTTATAATAGAGGTGTTCGCCAAGTGTGGAAACAGGCAGGACTGGGAAACCTCCTGCCAGCGACTGGCAAACCAACAAAGTGCGTTTCCGCTCCATTTCCGGCTTCTGCCGAGGGGTCCGAAACTCGTTTGTCCTCTTGCTTTGTTGCCAAACTTAAATCATCCCAAAACGAACTGAACCCGACTATGTTTATCCCACTGCCACTCGGCGTGACCTGGAGTTCGCGACCGAGTGCCCTGGAAAGCAGCTGGAAAATAGGTCGATTGGCCGAAAGGAAAAGGAGAATTATGCATCATCATAATCATGCGACAGGAGAATCCAATTCCACTCTTAAAACAACTTTTCTCATTGGCATTATCTTAAATTCTTTGTTTGTTGTCACGGAATTTATTCTCGGCTTCGTGTACCACTCAATGGGACTATTGGCCGACGCGGGGCATAATCTTGGCGATATTGGCGGACTTTTAATTTCACTGGCTGCCTTTCAACTCGCGAGCAAACGCCGGACAAGGAACTTTACTTACGGATTTCGGAAAGCGACCGTTATGGCGTCCTTAATCAACGCGGTTGTTTTATTTATCGTCGTTGGCGCGATTGTCGTTGAATGCGTTCCGAAATTCTTTCATCCGGTCGACGTCGGCGGATGGCCCATTATTTGGGCCGCTGGAACAGGGATTTTCGTCAATGGGTTCACTGCCCTTTTGCTCCGTCACAATAAGGAAAAAGACCTCAATGTTAAAGGGGCCTATCTGCATATGTTCGGCGATACCCTCGTTTCCGTTGGCGTTGTTCTCTCGGGAATCCTTCTTCTTACAACCGGTTGGACCTTTTGGGATCCGCTGGTTGGTCTTGTCGTTGCGTTCGTTATCCTTCTTTCTGGTTGGGACCTCTTGCGTGAAAGCGTTCGCCTTTCGCTCGACGGCGTTCCAAGCGGAATTGACGTTGACCAAATTCGTCACGCCATCTCTGACACGCCAAACGTTACCGCGGTGCATCATCTTCACATTTGGCCGATCAGCACAACGGAAAACGCGCTGACTTCTCACGTCGCTCTCGAAGATTTGACAAAGATGGAAGAAACGAAAAAATCCATTCGCGAGAAATTGCACGAACTTGGCGTAACCCACTCAACCCTGGAGTTTGAATCCGCGCAAGTCAATTGTTCCGATTCGCACATCGTTTAAAAACTTGCATTTTCGTGCATGTTTTAGCAAAACCCGTTATCCACGATATTCCTTGCGATACCGGCGACGATAGCTGTCCATAGTCATGCCGAATTTCTTCCTGAAGATTTGACCAAGATAGCTGTCGTCACTAAAGCCACTCTCCTCGGCCACCTGCTGCAGTGGCATACTCGTATCCGTTAAAAATCTCTTGACCGCATCCAGTTTTAAACGCAAAATGGCGTCATGGACCGTTTCGCCTGTCGCCGCCTTGAATCGCGTCTCGACCACACGCCGCGATTTCCTTATCGCACGCACCACGTCCGACACATTGATTGCCGAATTCGTATTCGCTCGAAGATAATCAAATATCTCCACCACCATCGGATCGCTAAAATGGTCCATATTCGTCGATTGTCGTTCATGTATCATAATCGGTTCCAGTGGAATGATTCCTGGCTTTAGTTCCGGGTCATAAGGATCATTCATCATGCGGTCCAGTATGCCCGCCGCTCGAAAGCCCGCTCCTTCCGCGTCAATAGAAATACTCGAAAGCGGCGGCGTCGACGATACACACAAAAGATCATCGTTATCTATCCCCAGCACGGATACCTCTTCCGGGACCTTTATATACTGCGAGGAACAGCACTCAATCAGCTTCTGACCGTCCTGATCCGACGCCGCAAGAACAGAAATCGGCTTCGGTAAGTTTTTCAGCATTTTACGAAACGACCGGTTAAATTCAATCCCGCCCCGGTTCAGACGCGCATAGAGCGAAAAAATGGCATCTTCCGGCACCCCTTCCTCACAAAGCCGGGCACGAAACCCCTTCTCCCGCTCTTGCGACCAGATCAAGTCCGGCATAGGCGTAAAATAACCGAACCGCGATACTCCCTTCTTTAAGAAAAAATCCGCCGACATTCGCCCTAACTTCTCATTCGCCATACAGATATGATAGTAAGGGCCGTGACTCTTGAACCGTTCCTGCTGTGAACCCGGTGTCCCAGAAGAATCAGCGGTAAATTCTTCTCCAAAAGTGACGTGGCAAGTTCATCGTTTAAAACTCGGGCAATAATACCATCTCCATTCCACTTGCTCAGCGACGACGCCTGCTGTTTCTCGTTACTGGGCGTAATGCGGAAATCCCATAAGCCATAAAGGTTTGCGTAGCGTATTATACCGCGTATTATGGCCCGGCCCCGCTCTTGGGACGTCTCTATTAACAGCGCGACCCGACGACGTTCACGTACGATCATGGCCAATCCCCACTCTCTTTTTCAAAAATAGCGCAAAATTAAGGTAATATACGCATTTTTACTCTTTACAATCCTTTTGTCAAGTGGTATACTCCAAAAGGAATAAAGAATTTGGGGGCGACTCTTTTTGGAGTCCATTCCCATGTTCCGTTTCTTCATCACTTCCGGCGTGAGCCTTGAAAGGAAGATGACTTTCAACCGCTTATGCCCCACAATTTTCACTGCAAGGAGACACAACCATGAAAAAACTTTTGACCAACAGCAATAATGTTAACCTGCGGGGGGGGGGATTTAAACGGTTTCTAAAAAAAGCCTTTACTCTCGTCGAACTCCTGGTGGTCATTGCTATTATTGGCATTTTGATTGCCCTGCTCTTACCTGCCGTTCAGGCCGCACGCGAGGCCGCACGCCGCATGCAATGCACCAACCATCAGAAGCAGTATCTGCTCGCATTGCATAACTATCACGACACCTACAATGCCCTGCCCGCGTCTCGCTGCTCCACCGGTGGACTCACCGCTCCTGATTCCACAAGCTGGGTAAGTAATGGGAATTTAGGCGGCGTTATGAGCACGACCTGCGTCCTTCTCCCCTTCATGGAACAGGCATCCCGCTGGTCCGATATTATGACCTACGCCAACGCCACCATCGGCTGGGCCGCTCCCGGCTGTTGGGCTATGTCTACTGACGCCTGGCCCATTGAAGAAGCGTTCGAAGGCGTTATCCCAACCCTCCTGTGCCCCTCTGACCCCGACAAGGACACCCCCTATTTTTGCAATAATGCCCGGTGTAACTATATGACCTGCCGCGGCGACAGCGGCTATGCCGGCGACGTCAACGACCGGCAGCACAAGTACGCTGGTCTCAAGGTAGGCTCCCGCTCTCTCTTCTCGCCCCAGGAATGGAAAGCCATGGCCTTTTGTATCGATGGGACAAGTAATACGATCGTTCTAAGCGAGTCGAACGGCCCAGGTGATTACAGTACGGAAGTACGCGGCGGAGTTACGGACGCTATCCATATGACCGGCGATAATCCCGACGGCTATTGCCGACCGAGTCTCTGTCTCAACGGTGCCCTGTCACCAGGCGACCCGACCAAGCTCGTCTCCGGCACGGTAAATAACCGGGGAAAGATTATGAGCGACGGACGCATGACCGTTTCCGGATTCCACACCATTCTCCCGCCCAACTCGCCTTCTTGCATGACCGTCAGTGACAATGACGCTGGCAGTCCTGCCTGCTGGGGGGTTATGTCGGCCAACAGCTTTCATTCAGGAGGCGTTAATACAGGCCTTATGGACGGGTCTGTCCGCTTTGTCAGTAATACAATCGACGCCGGAAACGCCGCGGACTTCGTCAAGCCCGGTATAACGACCGCGAGTCCCTACGGCGTCTGGGGCGCTATGGGCACGCCCGCCGGTGGCGAATCCAAAACTCTATAGCCGAAAGGACACAATAACAACATGATGAAAGTGAATCCATTTTTTGTTATGCGGAACCGCAACCTTTCACGCGGGCTGCCTCTGCACAGTGTCCTTACTCTGCTTTGCGCGTTTACTCTGCTTTCCGGACCCGGCTGTGGCGGCCCAGACCGACCGGCCGACATGCCCAAGTTGCACAAAATCAGTATTAAACTGACGCAAAACGGACAGCCCGTCGACGGTGCGCAAGTCAGTCTCCAGCCGCAGTCCCCCTCAAAATGGAGCTCCGGCGGACTCTCCGACACGTCCGGAATATGCCGCCCCCGCACTCAAGGCAAGTTCGACGGCGTTCCACAAGGCTCCTACGATGTCACCGTGAGCAAGATCGACTCCGTGGAAACCGGGAAAATGCTGCCCGGCGCCCTCCCTGGCAAGGAAGTGCCCGAAGTCAAACGGACGCGGGTAATTGATCCCAAATTCTCGACCCCCGGCCAGCTATCCCTTGACGTCACTACCGCCGGACCGACCGAATTCTCCTTCGAACTCGGCGAACCGGTCAGTCTCCCCTTGGAAAATACGCCCCCCGGCAAAAAGTAACCCGACAGGGCCGCACATTGGTTCCCGACTGCTTACAGGTCGGGAACCCAGCAATAACGTTCCCCGAACTGCCAACCAACCTAAAAACGCCCCTTCTCCCCTCAGATCGCAACAGCCCCGGATCCGTATCTCTATGCCAACAGCGTGCCGGAATGAAGGAGCGGCGTCCGTTTTGTTCCTCATCCCCCCGCAAATCGGTCATTGCCCGATTATTATAGAGTTTTTTTGACATTCAAACTTACCGTAACTCATTCCATTCTGACAGGATAGAGAAGCACCCGCAAAAAAATCCTCTTTTTCCCCAAACTGGTCCTTGACGAAACGTGATTTTATGGCATACTTACACTGTCTTTTATGTTGATGGTGTTTTTCACCGTCATCCGTAAGTACCCGGGCGGCTAGCTCAGTTTGGTTAGAGCACTAGCTCGACAAGCTAGGGGTCACAGGTTCGAGTCCCGTGCCGCCCATTAGGCCATTTTTGAAGTCAAATTCAAAAGTGGCCTTTTTTATTGCTTTTCCCGCATTTTACGGGCTTTATGGCCTTTTTAACACACTGTGGTTCCTATTGACAACCAGGCTGGCCACCCCACTGGCACAATGGGAAGTAACAGTCCCGGTCGTTCCGCTAAGTTGTTTTCAAAAAAAATCTCCAACAGAGTGCTTCTCATACCTTGAATCGCCGCCTGAACGTGGTAAAATAGAGGAGTCGTGGTGGACCTTAAACCATAATAGAAAAAAATCACATCATGCCTATATTGAAAAACGTCACAACGAGGGTCGGAATCGGCGGGACGATACGAATCTGCTCTTGTGGGGAACGGTGGTGTCTTTCGCAAGCCTGTTGTGAGTTGCCCTATTTGCCGTCTGACAATGGGCTTATGTTCATTTGACCGGCATACATGCAAGTGGGGGGAGCTTTGAGGTCGAGTCAGGTCATTGAGGCCGAAATTAATGTAGAATAAGAGAATGCAATGGGGGGTCTATGGATAGAATTGGGCGAATGGTCAGGTTAATGAAATTACTGAACATGCTTACAAACGACAGTCGAACAATCCACAGCATCGCAATAACGCTTGGCGTCTCGATTCGCACGGTAGAGCGAGACATGGAGATACTCCGGATCTCAGGATATCCCCTGGTAATAAACGAGAAGAATGAATACACTCTTTTGAGTGGTAGCGAGGTCCCGATGCGTTCCTATTTTAATGATGCCGAGACCATTTAAGGCACATCCTGCAAGGCCGGTACAAAACCGGGGAGACTGTGTTCAAATTTGAATCAGAACCTGATAGTAAAATTCTACCGTTCTGGTTTCGCCGGGAGTGAGGGTGAGCGTCCAGCTTATTTCGTGGCGACGATTGACACCATTTACCTGGTCGGTAACGATCGTGGTTTTCGCTGCCGGATTGGTATCCGGGGAAGAGTTTACGCTCTCTGCGGGAACAGGTTCACCGGAGAAACGACGCGTTACAACGACCGTGGCTTCTTCCTCCCGATGATTCTCAACGGTCATTTCTGCCTTAATGGTCGCGATTCGATAATAGTCACCGTAGATTCGCACGGTCTGCGTGTCAGACGTGTTCCCTTTCTCATCGGCCTGGTTAACAGGCACGTCTGAAGGAGCGAGTATCGGCCGCGCATTATTTGCAATATTTTGCATCGGAGCAGCAGGCGAAATTTCCTCCTCTCTGTTCGCTACAGAAATACTCAAGGCCTTATTAACAATGGCGGACGTTTCGCTGTCCGGATTGACCCAGAAGAGCGTGCCTTGCCCGCGAAATTTTTCCGTTTCAAAGAAGGAAATGACGCCGGTCGTTATGGGGAAGTCGAAGGGATTACAGAATTGAATTGTATCTTGCGGGTCGCGGCACTCGCTGAAAAGTGTGTCCTCGTGCGCGGCTCCATAGCGATTCATCCGACGCTGAAGATAGTCGTCATAAGACAAACTCCTGCCCCGTTCGTCACGCAGGTCCGGAATATTCCAACGAACAACTTTTTTCCACGGCGTTTCCTTTTTTGCAATCGAGAGAACAAGACGATCGCCTTGAGCGAGCGTATGACGGCCAATCGGCTGATAAAAAGTGTCGAGCGTGTCCGCGGACAGAGAGGCCGTAACTTCGTCAATGGCCGATTCGGTTTGGCCCTGATTCGGGTACGCTTGATTGAACACGACTGCCTGTTGCATAGTAACGGCACCGCCCTGCAACTGATTTTGTCCGGCCGTGAGCGATTGAAAAAAGTTTGCAAGAGAAGTCTTCGGGTCAACGGGCGAAGTAACATTACCAAAGGGAATCTGCGGAAAACCACTTATAAGATAAAAGTCGACATCGGTCAGGTCGCGAGCTTCGTTAATCAGCACAGCCGTCTGCTCAAGCAGAATTTTTTCACGGTTCACAATATTAATACGATAAGAAGGGGCCCAGCTTATTCCTTTGGCCAGCCAGGTCATACGCACGGTAACCGGCATTGGTGCAGTCGTCGAATCGTCCTCGGGCACGGTAAAGATGAGGACCGGGTTTGGTCGTTTTACCGATTGCATTTTTTGGGAATCAAGAACTTCGACGCTGGAAATATCGGCCTTGCGAGAAAGGAAGAGGAGTTCTCCTGATTCCTTACGAAACACGAGCGGAGCCGACGTAGAGTTGCTGACTTCGCCTGGCGACAAACGGTTGGAATAGGGACCGTACGCGGTCGCCGGCGTGTCAAGGGAGTTACCTCCTTCGGTACCCTCGCCTGTGCCGAGAAACTCGCCCACGACGCGCTCGCCGCCGAAGCTTATTGCCACCTTGTGACCAGCGAAGTCTCGCGACCAGTCCATAGTCTCAACTTGATTTAGAGGGACGTCAACCTCGCGTATCGCCGACTGCACGGACACCGGCACGGGACTCTCCAAAAAGAACGTGCCATGAATCGGTTTCGGCGGATTGGCCAGAATCCACGTTCCACCCCCTGGCAGAGTCACCGTCTCGTGAACTACGAAAATGCCATTTTTAAAGACCCCTATAGAGTTAATGGTGCTCTGACACGAACGCTCATCACCCCGCGCGGCGATCGATAATGCAAAAAACAGAATCAGATACAAAAAGAACCCTCGTCTCAAGTTTAAATTCATTCTTTTTCTCCACGTCGCGTGTTTTATACTCATGCCACAGGCACAATCCGTTTGCACCCCGGTTCACATTAACTATACAGACGAACAACCCGCAAAAGAAATAGTAAATATTTATTCAGAGCGTCCCATGCCGTTCGAGCGACACGGGAACGCGTTTTCTGTTGTGTTGAGAATCAGTCGAGCTGGCCGAGTTCATTCCAGAGTTGGGCACTGGCTTCCATCCCGCGATAGAAGCAGTTGAGCGGGAATTTTTCGTTGGGCGAATGTATCGCATCGTCGAGCAGACCCAGCCCCATGAGAAGCACGTCAGCCCCGAGCGACTGATTCAGAGCGGCAACGACCGGAATGGAACCACCGTCTCGCACGAAGACCGGCCTCTTGCCAAACGCCTTTTTTAACGCATTTGCACCCGCTTTTATGAACCGGCTTTCCAGCGGGATGACCATGCCAGGCGCCCCTTCACTAGCGGTCAATTTCATTTTCAGACCGGCGGGGACAAGGCGTCGAATGAATTTTCGAACGGCTGGAATGAGAATTTTCGGGTCCTGATTCGGAACGAGTCGAAACGTGAATTTCGCACTCGCACTGGCCGGAATAATCGTCTTGCCACCGGTACCCTGATAGCCGCTGGTCAGACCGTTAATGTCGAAAGAAGGACGGGCACCGCGGCGCTCCAGCACGGTAAAGTTGGGGTCGCCAAAGGGCTTGCTCAGACCAATTGCGGCCAGGTCATCCGCTTCGTTAAAGGGGAGCTGCGCGGTCGCCTTATGTTCAAAGTCGGAAATCTCCAAGACACTGTCGTAGAAGCCGGGGACCTGTATGATGCCGTTCTCGTCCACGATTTCCGCAAGTATTTTGGACAGGGCAATGGCCGGATTGCAGACGCTACCGCCGTAAATACCGCTGTGCAAATCGCGCGACGGCCCAGTCAGCGTAAGCTCAAAACCCATCAGACCGCGCAGACCATAACAGATCGCCGGGGCGTTGGGACCGGCCATTGTATTGTCACTAACAACGACCACATCGGCCGCGAGCATATCGCGATTCTCTTGCGACTTCAGGAAATTGACAAAGGAGCCGCTCCCGATTTCCTCTTCCCCTTCATAAATATACTTAATATTAATGGGTAAGTTTTTACCGGCAGCTTTCCACGCCTTGAGACTGAACATGTGGCAGAGGAGCTGGCCCTTATCGTCGTCGGCGCCACGGGCATAGACGTTATCGTCGCGAATGGCAGGCTCAAACGGAGGCGTAATCCACTGGTCAAGCGGGTCCGGCGGCTGCACGTCGTAGTGACCATAGACCAAAGCCGTCGGCGCCCCGGGGATGTGCGGCGTCTGTCCGAAGACAAGAGGATTCCCCTTGGTCGGAACGAGACAGGCGTCGATTTCAAGCTCTTCCACCATGTAGGTCGCAAGCCAGTCGGCCATACGCTTCATATCGCCCTTATGCTCCGAAAGAGCGCTGATACTCGGTATGCGTAAGGCGTCGAACCACGTCTCGCGAAAGGCGTTACGATTTTTGCGAATGTAAGACAGAACGGATTTCATGAGAGGACTCCTTTGGAAACGAGGACGAGTGAAAGACGCCCGGCCCGCAAGGTACGGGTCGGGACAATTTGCCGCTTCTTTTATTTCATCGCTTCTTCACAAGCGACGGCAACGGCCACCGTGGCACCCACCATGGGATTGTTGCCCATACCGATCAGGCCCATCATTTCGACGTGAGCCGGAACGGAGGACGAGCCTGCGAACTGCGCGTCCGAATGCATACGACCCATTGTGTCGGTCATACCGTAAGAGGCCGGTCCGGCAGCCATGTTATCCGGATGAAGTGTACGCCCGGTCCCGCCGCCACTGGCAACGGAGAAATACTTCTTGCCTGTATCGACAGACCATTTCTTGTACGTTCCCGCGACCGGATGCTGAAATCGCGTCGGATTGGTCGAGTTTCCGGTTATGGAAACGTCCACATCTTCATGACGCATAATGGCAACGCCTTCACAAACGTCGTCGGCTCCGAAACAGCGAACGAGTGAGCGTTCCCCGGTGGAATAGGCTTTTTCCTGTACGATTGTCAGGTTGCCCGTGGCGTAGTCGTACTTCGTTTGCACATAGGTAAAGCCGTTAATACGGCTAATAATCATAGCAGCGTCTTTTCCCAGGCCATTGAGAATGACCTTAAGCGGCTGCTTGCGTACCTTATTGGCCGTGCGTGCAATGCCAATCGCACCTTCGGCGGCGGCGAACGATTCGTGACCTGCCAGGAAGCAGAAGCATTTCGTCTCTTCGCGAAGGAGCATGGCACCGAGATTACCGTGGCCCAAACCTACCTGACGCTGGTCAGCGACGGAGCCTGGTATGCAAAATGCCTGAAGACCCAATCCGATCGCTTCCGCGGCATCGGCCGCCTTTACACAATTTTTCTTCAGGGCAATAGCGGCCCCGAGCGTATAAGCCCAAACGGCGTTTTCAAACGCAATCGGCTGTATCGAACGAACGATCGCACCCGCGTCCACACCTTTGGCAAGGCAGAAATCGCGCGCTTCTTCCAGATCAGCGAAACCATACTGCTTCAGAACCGGTTCGATCTGATTGACCCGTCTGGCGTAGCTTTCAAATTGTACCATTATATTCACCTTTCCTGAATCCGACTACAGACGACGCAAACCGAAGAGTCGCAGTCCGGGTCGGAGTGTTTGTCTTTGATGGGTTACTCTTTACGGGGATCAATCGTCTTGACCGCGTCGGCAAAACGACCATACGTACCGGTATTCTTTTCGAGGGCTTCCTGAGCGGACATGCCTTTCTTTATGGCTTCCATCATTTTGCCAAGATTGACGAACTTATACCCGATCACCTGATCGTCCGCGTCGAGTCCGATTTCCAGAACGTACCCTTCGGCCATTTCCAGATAGCGAACCCCTTTGACTTTCGTACTGTACATGGTTCCGATCTGGGAGCGAAGTCCTTTTCCGAGGTCTTCCAGCCCGGCACCCACGGTCAAACCATCTTCGGAGAACGCCGACTGCGACCGGCCGTACACGATCTGAAGGAAAAGTTCTCGCATGGCCGTATTAATCGCGTCGCATACGAGGTCGGTATTGAGCGCTTCGAGAATCGTTTTGCCCGGCAGAATTTCCGAGGCCATCGCCGCCGAATGCGTCATGCCGGAGCAGCCCAAGGTTTCTACGAGTGCTTCCTGAATTATACCATCTTTAACGTTCAGGGTCAGCTTGCACGCTCCCTGCTGCGGGGCACACCAGCCGATACCGTGCGTAAAGCCCGAAATATCCTGTATTTGTGTGACTTGTACCCAGCGACCTTCCTCCGGAATCGGAGCCGGGCCATGATTCGGGCCCTTGGCGACACAGGTCATCTGTTCGACTTCATGAGAATACTGCATTTAACTGCTCTCCAATTAGGTTGACTTCTGTAACAGACCGGCCGGAGACGCCCTTCTTCAAGAACCAGATCCGGCAACGCCTTTCCACTCCTAAAGCACCACCGTGCCAACAGGTCATGGAAATTCTTACTACAGATTTTACCAGACTCTTGAAAATCGTCAATACCGTTCCCGACTGCTTGCCAGGTCGGGGTGCGCGCCAAATTTTGGGAGGTTCTAAAAATCACCAGAAAAGCGAATTCATAAAATAATATACGTATTTATATTGACTTATCGTAT
>JAUNSJ010000040.1 GCA_030539295.1 Planctomycetia bacterium
GCTGCGCTCCCTTGCCCCGGGCTATGATGTGCTGGCCTTACAGGCCGCCGGTGAAAGGCGATGATGGGTAAATGGCGAATCCAACGCAGATTGGCTGGGCTTCCGTTTTCGTTGTTGGCACTTCCCAAACGTTATTGCTGGGTCGGACCCTGGCGAGCAGGCCCTCCCTATCTTCGCAAGAAAGTTTGGCGCGCACCCATTTGCGAGCAGTCGCGTTATTGTGCCACTTGACTTTTTGCGTGGTGTGTGTTATGATTAAGAGGATGAGAGGGGCGAGAGCGGCTCTCTTACACTACCCACCCGCTAAATCTTTGTTAAGGAGAAGAAGAGTGAAAAAACTAGCGTTCCTGTTCGTTCTGTTCTGCAGCTTGTGTTCGTTGAGCTTTGGTTTCGAAAGCTATCCGGTGTGGCCGTCGACGCCGCCGGGGGATAAGGCGGAGCAATATGAAGAGAACGGGGGTAAATTCTACAAGCCAGTCCTCGAATGGTGGCAGCCGGAGCATCAGACGAGCGATGCCTGTTTAATCATCTGCTGCGGGGGTGCCTATATGGGTCTGGCGTACGACTATGAAGGGGTCATGCCGCGTGATTATTTTCTGTCGAAAGGCATAACGGTCGTCATGCTGCGGTATCGCATTCCGCGTCGCGAGGGAGTTCCGAAGCATCAGGCGGCGTGGCAGGATGTGCAGCGGACCATTCGGTTCGTTCGTTCGCACGCGGATGAGTGGAAGATTAGCCCGGAAAAGATTGGCGTTATGGGCTTTTCGGCAGGGGGGCATCTAACCCTCATGGCCGCGACAACGAGTCAAACGCCCGCTTATGAGCCGGTCGACGACCTCGATAAGGTGCCATGCCATCTCAATTTCGCGGTCCCGATTTATCCCGCCTACGTCCTGAAAGACGGGCCGGACGGAGCCAATACGGGCAAGGGAAACGATTCGAGTCTGGTCGACGATTTCGCGTTCGACGAGAAGACGCCGCCTATGTGCCTGGTCCACGGCGACGGCGACCCCTACTCGGCTATGGGCTCGATTACGGTCTATCACAAACTGCGCACAATGAATATTCCCGCGGAAGTTCACGTCTTTGCCTTGGCGAATCACGCGTTCAATAACTGCGGCCCGGACGCCCCGATGCGTCGCTATCCCGACCGCGTCTACGACTGGCTCGGCGAACTCGGCTTTCTCAAGTCTCCCGAGATGTAGTTGCGGCTGGCACACATACGCTTGCAGCTTCCCGCTTGACGTTGGTCGGACGGGAAGCCTTTTCTTCTCCCTGGTCTTTTTGAAGTCCTTTACCTCTTGTGCACAGATTACCTCTCTTACTATTTTTGCCTGACAGAGGGCTAAAAATTTTTCACTTTGGCGGCAAAAAAAGGGCGTCAGGGGCAAACTGCTCTGGTGTCATTCGAGCAAATTGGTTATGCTTATAGAGATTATGGAACGGACACTGTTGACCAGCGTAGGCGGTGACCTTTGGTTATAACGGATCAGGGGCGAGTACCGGGAAGCGAAGGTCGGTGATAAAACGGGTATACCGGACGGACGATAAAAGGATGATTTATGATCAAACTGTTTGAGAAATTATTTAAGACCGTATTTGTACTGGCAGTCTGGTTGTTCATAGCCGTAGCGACGGCGGCCGTCTTACCGGATGCGGCGTGGGAGAAGTTTCCGACGAAGTTATCGTTTGTCCGGGAGTTTCTGGCGGAGAAGAACATCATCTCATCGCAATTCCGCAAAGACAGTAACGGCTGGGCGGAGTCAGGGGACTTCGTCAATCCGGTCGATAAACTGGCGGCGACTCCTGCCCCGACGGAGCTGTCCGGGGGGAATCCTGATCCGGTGGTAAATACAGAACCCAATTTAGAAGAAGGACTTGCGCCAATTGACGTCGTTCCCAATATTGCGACGACGGAAGTACCGGCGTTTCCCACGGCCGCGCCTTTTGCGACAGAAACGATCGCGGAAACGGGCACAGTTCCGGACTCCGGCCAGGGCAATCGCGCCCTTACAGGTCAGGAGGAGCCGCCTGCACTGCCCGCTTTTAGTCATCTGACCGAGGCCTCCGGTTCGGATTCGGTAGATCCGCAGCCTGCGGGTCTGCTCCCGGTTGCGTCTGTCCCGGAGAGCGTTTCTGACAGCGTGCCCTTACCAACGCTCCCGGCCGCCGACCCTCTTCTGGTTCGGGCCAATGAGGGGCAAGCACAAGCAGACAGCCCGGCTGCGTCGTCTGAATCGTCTCCCTTTCCCGCCTTAGCCGCAGCCGCGTCCGATTCGTCACGGGATACCCTGCCGAACCTGAGTTTTGACCAACCCGGTGAGATGGCTGCTCCGACCCCGGCCCCGGCCCCTGCCCCGACGTCCGTGGCGGGACCGGCACTCGCGTCTGAAGAAACCGGGAATCCGGACCAGTCGGGCACGCAACCCTTGGCCATTACGGCATTTCCAGCTCCCGAGCCCGACGTCCAGCCGGCCGGTTTTACGAGTACGGCCGCACCGACGAGCGTTCTGCCCGAATTCCCTGCCTCGATCGACGTGCCAGCGGCCCCGACGGCCTCGGCCCCGCACGAGCAACTACTGGCGACTCTTGAGCAGTCGCAAGATCCAAGTCAAGTCAAAGAAACGTTTTACAAACTGAATCAGATTCTTGCCCAGAGTCGCGAGCAGCTTTCGTCAGGCGATTTGCAACTTCTGCACGAGAACCTCGATCGACTTGCTTTTACCGTATTTTACGATGGTCGTCGTCATATTCTGGAGCCGGAATATATTGTGGGTCAGTCAGAAACACTGTCGTCGATTGCGGCCAGTTATAAAATCACGCCGCAACTGCTCGGCGTTCTGAACTCACTCGATTGTCCGGTGGACCAGCCACTGCCGCATGGAACGCACTTAAAAGTCGTGCGTGGCCCGGTTACGGCGACGGTCTCGATGAACGAGAAGGAGCTTACGTTGCTCTTTGACGGCTTGTACGCGGGGCGGTTCAAGATGGGATGTTCAGCAGGGGCCAAGAGCCTTCGCGGCGTCGTTTCCGTGACGCGTAAAGTGCAAAATCCGCAGTATAACGGCCCGCTTGAAAATGGTCAGTGGGGCTCGATTCAAGGGGGCGACGCCACGAATCCACTCGGGGCCTTCTGGATAGAACTGAATAACGGACTCGGCTTGCAGGGCACGAACCATCCGGAATATATTGGCAGTGACGTTGCCGCGGCCGGGGGTCTGATCTTCTCGAACAAGGATATCAATCACCTGAATATTCTTCTCCCGACAGGGGCCAGTATACATCTGTGCGACTGACACTTGTGCGGCGCATGCGTGCATGCCACAGGGGAAGACACGCGGGGTTACCTGGCCGGGCTACTCAAGTCCGGGCAGGAGTTTAGCAATCTGCTCGGCGAGCAGTCGCTCGCATTCCTGCTGCTGACTGTCACGTTGCGTGAACTGTCCGAAAAGATTTTTTTTACGCGTACCCAACCGGGAAAGGATTTTGAGCAGGCCGGGATTATCCAGCTTGATTTGGTGGAGTCCGACCAGGATTTGTGAAACGTCTTCGATGGCCTTACCGCGTGTCTGCAGCTTGCGGACCAGGTCAATTCCGCGCCAGAGGAGAATGTAGAGTACTTCCTTGCCCGGCTCGATAGCGACCACTTGTTCCCGCTGATTGTATTGATAATAATGAAAGCCCTTCGCTGCACTGCCGACGGCTCCCCCCAGTACGCCGCCAATGGCGCCACCGAGCAGGGTACCCAGTCCAAGCGTGGCGCCGAGCAGAGTCACGTCGAGCGCTGCCCCCGCCGCCGCACCGAGTCCGGCGCCCACGGCACCCCCCTGCTTGTATTGCGACCACGCCGCGTCACTAAACAGATCGGCGTTCGACGTGGTTATGGCCTCGATATCAAATGCCTGACGCTGTAAAATGCCCGAATGAAACCCCCATATCGCCAGCAGTTCCGAGTGCACGTCATGCTCCATGGCGTAGATCTGCGTATTGAGCGTATTGGCCAGCTCCTGCTCGCAACTGGCCCTCATTTCGGCCGTCACATTACGGCGAACAAGGTTCATGGCCGCGACCTTAATGAGGAGCTGGGCAAGGGCGTTTCGCGACCGGGTAATTCGGTCCTGCTCCCTTGCGCGACGGTCGGCAATCTCATCGCGGAGTACGC
Source organism: Planctomycetia bacterium (assembly GCA_030539295.1). Taxonomy (GTDB): domain Bacteria; phylum Planctomycetota; class Planctomycetia; order Pirellulales; family Thermoguttaceae; genus JAUNBG01. Next base: position 4,163 of record JAUNSJ010000040.1, read on the forward strand.
CAGCGGCGAGCGGGTCAACGACGTGAACCGCAATCTTTTCAAAAAGTTGTAACTCATTTTGAAAGTTCCTCTGGTGCGCATCGTAGACCTGGACCAGGAAAAAGCCATGCTCCGCCAGTGCTTTTCGCCATTCGCTCTCTTGACTGCGCAGGGTAATCCCCGACTCTTCCGGAAGGTCTATGTTATTAAAGACGACGATCATGGGCTTGCGTGTGGCGGCAATGAGGGGGAGTGTATCGCGAATAAGAGACTGCCGCGGATTCTCCGCAACATTGGCCACAAAGAGGATCAAATCGGCGCGTGCCACTTCGCGCCAGGCGCGCAAGTCGTGGCGCCAGAGTGCGTCGTCGCCTGGCAGGACCGACATAATTTCATCGAGGGCAAGCGTGGCCGACCCGCTCTGCTGCTCACGCCGCTGCTCCAGTAAGTCGAGCAATTCACTGGACATCTGAAAGCCAGGCGTATCGATCAGCTGCAGGATTTCCGTCGTATGCCGGTAATACACTTTTTGTATTTGAGCGCGAACCGTAGTCCCTGTATAGGCATTGACCTCGCCGAAATTGGGGTCGCCGGTGAGCGTACGCAGGACGGAGGTCTTGCCTTCGTTTGTGGGACCGATCACGGAAACAATGACAGGTCGGACCTGCTTGAGTTCTTCAGTGGTAAAATTCATAACGCTTTTGTTGGGTATGCGGTTAGGTTGGTTTGGAGGGAATTGAGGATGGTGTCCGTTACCTCCGGGGAAGAGCAGACGGCGGTCTCAAGGGGCAGTAACAGGCGTGGCATCGCGTCGACAATTTCCTCCTCCGGTCGGCCCTGCAATTCGAAAACGGCAATCCAGACCGCGGCTGAGGCAACGAGCGTGTGGACCTGAACCGCCTGTTCTGACAGGGAATCAGGAGGCATGTCCGAGGCGTCGTCGTTCGACTTGCGTGCGAATCGGGCGAGAAACTCGGTGCGTATGCGTTCTTTTGCCAGTTGCCAGGACGCGGGAATGGCCGCGCCAACAACGGCCCCGGCCGCGCCGCCGGCGACGGTGGACGGTAAGAGGGTTCCCAGACCGCCGACCACCCCGGCCAGAGCGGACAAGGTGAGCGTGCCACCCAAAAGGGGAGCCAAAGTCACGGCGACCGGAATGGCCGCGCCGACCGACGCGGCGCCCAGTGCCCAGCCGGGACTCAATCGGGAACAGAACTGCTTCGTTTGTGTTACGAGTTCCAGAGTGGGGCCGAGCTTCTCCGTGACGTCGGTCAGGCCCAATCCCAGACGGTTCGACTCCTGCGCTAGCGCGGCCAGCGGCGTCCGTGTGGCGTTCACTCCCTCTTGCGATTCCTGCTCCGCCGTTACGACGTCGGATTCATGCTGCTCCGCGTCGCTCCGATGGAGCCAGGACGCCAGTCGTCCGCGCGCCGCAGTAAGCCAGGAGCGATTCTCCTCCTGATACAAGGCCGTCAGGTTCCGATAGAGGTTCGTCATGCGAAGCAACTGCTCCTGCTCCGCGTCCTGGCCGTTTTCCGCATGCGCGGGCGTAGCGAACAGGGCTTTGACCTCATTGCGAACCAAGGCAAAGGCCTCATCAGCCCGAGACTCCGAATCGCGAACGTGCCCTGCCCCGGACGTCGGAGTAAAGAGAGCGAGCAGTTGCCGCCGCGCCGACGGGAGGTTCAACTGATGGTCATAGCAGGAAACCGGTATGACCTTGTGTTCTCGGGTCGTTGCCAGCTCTTCGAGCGACTGGCGCCAGTCGGCCAGGCGCTGCTGCGGAGCCGCGCTGTCCGGGGGGAACTTCCGTCGCAACTGTTCGCCACAGGAGAGCAGTACGTACATAGGCGTCTCTCGCGGGAGCAGGTCGAGCAGGTCACGATAAAGAAAGCGCAACGTTTGACGCGCTGGCGGGATACTGCAATCGGTCAGAACGAGGCAAAGCGTCATCTCTTCCGCGTGCTCTTTCATAAAATCTCTAAAGGCCGCGAGCGAACTGCGACTGGCCGCAACGTTTTCGAAGGTCACCGCGTCGTCGGCCAGAGGCGAGAGGAACTGCCATTTTTCGGGCCCGAGTTCCGTCTCATAAGCGAGCAGTAATGTCTTGTTCGCCTTCGCCGGCGTCAGGGCGGAATCGTCTGCCGCGCTTGTGGCGACCGCACGCCGCTGATCTTCCAGATAGGCGAATCGCGACCGACGCTCCTGCTCAAGTTCCTCTTCCGTCTCGTCGGCATGACGTACAAGCTCTGACCGAACGCGATGCGGTTGTATGCGGTCGATTAACGCTTGATAGTAGGGTTCGTTCCAGTCGGGGCGGTAGTCACGAATCGACCAGCGAAAGAGGAGAAGATAGCCCAGCGTCAGAAAAACGCGTGGGACAACGGCGTAAAAGAGAACGCATGCCAAAAGGAAAAAGGACCATCGGGCACGCACATGACTCGTCGCCTGTACACTCGCGGGCACAGGCGATACACTCGCAGGCACAGACTGCGTGCTCGCCGGCGCGGCCGACTCCTGGAACAGCCACTGCACATCTTCCGTCGTCGGTATCGGACAGACGTAACTCAAGGGGCGTCCCCACGTTTCCATGACCGCGTGCACCTGACGCACATCGCCCAGCGACGTCTTCCATCGGTATTTATATTCGTTACTCTGCATTTGAAACAGGAGCAGGAGCAGCATGGTTCCGGACATGGCAAACCAGAATAGATGGGTACACACACCACTGAAGAACAAGATGGGTCGCGCCCGTCCGGCAAAATAATCGGTGAACAGGCGCATGTTCTTTTCCCAGTCATTCGTGCCTGCGTCCACTTCCTTCCCGGTACTGGCGGCATCGCGGGTTGTGCTTTGCTTGCGCGTTCCGTGAAACAGGGCCAGGTTCCATTTCAGGAGCGTACCAGCACACCAGAAGGCTGCCGTAATAATCATGCTCCCCATAAAACCAAAGAGAAAGCTGCCCAAAAGGGACATTTTGCGGACACGCAGTTTCCGCCTTTTCAAAAGACACAGCGGCAGTGACAGTACGGTTACAACGAAAAAGCAGAGCGAAATAAAGAGGAAAAGGAGCTGCCCGGCCATAAAGAAGAAGAACGGACCGGCTAAATTCACTTCGTAGCCTTCGAGCATGCGTGCCGCTTTCGCCAAGGGGAAAATCGTCATACCGAGCAGAAGAGCAATCGCCAGCGCGAGCAGGAGGAAAAGCCGAATAAACAGCTTAAGACGTCGCGGCGTGAGCGGCGTGTACTGCGGCAGTAGCAGTCGGGAGCGTTCGACCAGAGTGCCTTGAACCTCGTCGTTCGCGCCCGGGGCAAGGCCGAGCGCACTCGGCTCACGACCGCCTTCGAGCAGACGGACAAACTCAAGCGTAAGCGCATCGTCCAGAGAAATCTTTTCCGCTTTCATGATCTCGCCATTCAAGGTTCTCGTTGATTTTGACAGGCACGGATGAAACATTTATTTCCAGGAGCGACGCTGACGACTACTCGGTATCTTCAACGACTGCCGATACTTGGCCACGGTCCGGCGCTCAATTTTTATGCCTTCCTTTTTCAGGAGTATGACCATTTCTTCGTCACTCAACGGACTTTGCTTGTCTTCCCCGGCAACGAGTTCCTTGATTCGCGAGCGCACGGTATTTTGAGAAAAGACGCAGTCCAGGTCGTCCTCGCTCCCCTGGACGACGGCCGGATAAAACGGGGCGGGAGCCTCCGTCTTCGCTATGGCCCCGGAGAAGAAGTGGGCTAATTCCACGATCCCCTGCGGTGACTGAAGCCATTTGCCGGCACAGGCACGAGAAACGGTTGTTACGTGCAGATGCACCTTGTCGGCAATCTGCTGCCGCGTCAGTGGCCGCAACGCTTTCGACCCTTGGGTAAAATAATCCTTCTGATATTCGACAATCTCTTCGGCTACGCGCTGTAACGTCGATTGACGCTGCTGAATGGCCTCCATGAGCCACCGTGCGGAACTCATCTTCTTACGTAAAAAGTTTTTCGTCTCCGGGTCGGTCGCCTTCTGCTTGTAAATTTCGCGATAATAGGGACTTATATACAGATTACTACCGCGTCCGCGGGCCGTTCGGACCTGTAGTGACCCGTCTTGCATTTGCTCCACGTAGACGTCGGGCTGTATGACCACGTTTTCGCTCCGCCTGAACGCCGCACCGGGCCGCGGATTCAGTTGCCGAATCTCCTCCAGAATCCGCTCAATCAGCTCGAAAGAATACCCCGTCTTGCGTGAAATCTGCGGAAATCGATTCTTTTCTATATCTTCCGCATGCTGACTGATAAGACAGCGCATCTCCTGAGCCAAAGGCAACTCCGGGCCGATCTGGAGCAGGAGACATTCCTGAAGCGTTCGGGCGCCAACTCCTTTCGGCTCCAGCGTTTGCACAAAGGTCAGCGCCGCGCGCACCGCTTGACGCTCCTCTTTCGTGGCGTCCTTCGGAAGTAAACTGCTCACCGGCTCACGCAGGTATCCGTTCGCGTCCAGATTGTAAATGATTTTTTCGCACAAACTGAACTTTTCAGGGGTCAGGTCGAACCATCGCAACTGCTCCATAAGGTGGTCGGACAGCGTCTCGCCAGGCGAGGTTACACTATTAATTAAGTCGCTATGGCGTGAGGAGGCGTCTTCTAGCCAATTCTGACTCCGCGCCGGCGATTCATCAGTCATGTCGCCGTAAAGAGATTCAAAGTCGGCCGCAACCTGAAACTCCTCAACCCCTTCCGACGAATGGTCTATGGCGTCGGCCGGCACCTCCGCGTCCTTATCGCTCGCGACGTCACTGGTCGGATGCGAGATGGGATTCTCCATGCCGGGAACATCCGCCTCGGACTCCACATAGCTCTCGTCCTCGTGGCCGTCCCCGGAATCCGATCTTTGTTCCAAAACAGGATTCTCCGCTATTTCCTGATCTATGCGTTCGTCCAACTGAAGAAGAGGCAACTGCAATAGCTCCATCGACTGTATCAGCCGCTGGGAAAGAACTGTCTTCTGCTCCAGTCTGATTTCCTGACCTAACCCTATACCCATCTGTCCGCAATTCCCTGTATTTAAATATAGTAATTATAATAAATTTAACGTCACAACATTCTCCCCGCCGCGGGACTTCTATTCTATTATACCGTGAAAAAGATAAAAAAAAAGAAAGAAGACGGTTCCCTAACCGGTTTTTCGAATTTTTTCCGTTTTTTTCGCCTGCGAGAGAGCAAAAATAACCATCATGGGGTAAAGGCGTGGGGCCCGAGCGCGGATGGACCATGTCCCGAGCGTTATTGCTGGTTCCCGACCTGCGAGCAGTCGGGGATGGTTCAATTTTTTTTAGTAGGCTTCGCCCTCGGGGAGAGGGGCCGTTTGGCAGTTCCTTTTCGTTATTGCTGGTTCCCGACCTGCGAGCAGTCGGGGATGGTTCAATTTTTTTTAGTAGGCTTCGCCCTCGGGGAGAGGGGCCGTTTGGCAGTTCCTTTTCGTTATTGCTGGTTCCCGACCTGCGAGCAGTCGGGAACGGGGAAGAGGTTGGCTATTTCGTTTTCTCTTCGGTCGACCAAATCCAGCCGGTGACAGGGGTCGGTTCGTTCGTTGGTTCAATGGGTCGAGACAACCCCGGCATGCTCCCGCTGGTTCGCGTATTGCCGGGTGCGTCACTCGTTTCGGGCGTGGTGCCGTCCTGGAGAATAAGCTGGGGGAAATCGGCTGGGGCCGGACTCGAGGCGGGGGCGAGGCCGGGCGCGGACTGCTGCGGTGCCTGTCGAGGGGGAGCCACAGGCGCTGTCACAGGGCGTGAGGCCGGTCGCGGGTCCCGACGCTGCGCGCTGGTCGCACTATACGCCTTGGCGTTGTCGGCGTGGGATAAGGGGGGTGCCGTGGCCCGGGCATGATTTCGGCTCACCGGCACAACTATAGTCTCTGGCAGGACTTCCGTGCGCGCATCGGAAGGACTTTGCGGGGTCTGTGGCGACTCTTGCAACGTGGGGAACGCGGAGCGTGGCGACGGCACACGACCGGGCGTCGCTCCCGGAGCAGTGGCCGGGGCCGGGACGAATTTCTCCTGTGTGCGGGGACCGGGGGCTGGAGCCAAGGGGCGAATCATCTCCTTCGGGGTCAGTGGCGAGCGGCCTTCAGACTCCGAATGCGTCCGCGCAGGCCGGACCGGACGCGGTACCGAAATCGACGCGTCCTCGTCCGTCGTGATGACCTCGCTTGCCGTTCCACCCCGGGTTTGCGACCCGCGAGCTGGTCCCGCTTGTCCCGCGGGACTACTCTCATTCTGGTCCAGCAAACCAAGCTCCTGCCGCAAACGCTCATTTTCGTCGAGGCATTTTTGCAACTGATACCGCGTGCGATAGACTTCGTTTTCGAGTATACGGGTCTGGTCTATAAGGAGGGCCTCATTTATGGCGTACTGTTTTCGTGACGGACCGCACCCGGCGAACATTGAAATCAGAGCCGGTAGCAGGAGGGCCACAACCATCCCGCCACGCACTGTTGTACAGGCAAACGTCTTCATACCAAGCATCCTTGCTTTTGGAGTCGACCGCACTCCGGAATCCCCCCGCGGAACCGGGTCAGGCGGGAGTCGCGGTCCTGTTATTCTAAAAATGGCCCGCATACCACAGGCCAACCTGGTTGTTAACTGCGGTTAATCTCCGAAACAACCTTGTCAATGAGTCCATACTGACAGGCCTCTTCGGCGGACATAAAACGGTCACGGTCGGTATCCGATTCAATCTTTTCCATCGGATGCCCCGTGTGCTTAAGAAGAATTTCGTTGAGTTTCTTCTTGATATTGGCGAATTCTTTCGCGTGAATGAGGATTTCCTCCGCGGTCCCTTCCATCCCGCCGAGCGGCTGATGGATCATAATGCGGGAATTGGGCAGGGCAAATCGCTTACCGGCGGCGCCCGCGGTCAGCAGGACAGCGCCCATCGAGGCACACTGGCCAATGCAATAAGTGGCAACGTCGCAACTTATGTATTGCATTGTGTCGTAGATAGCCAGGCCTGCCGTTACACTACCGCCAGGCGAATTTATGTATAAATGGACATCCTGCTCCGGATTATCCGACTGCAGGAAGAGTAATTGCGCGACAATGGCGTTGGCAACTTCGTCGTTGACCTGCGTGCCGAGAAAGATAATACGATCTTTCAGCAAGCGGCTGTAAATATCCATAGCCCGCTCTTCGCGGCCGTTCTTTTCTATGACATAGGGAATTAGTGGCACGTCCGTATCCTTTGTTTTTTCTTGGTTTCGTTTGCTTGTGTGTCTCTATCGGCCTCGCACAAGGCGGCCGCTATTCATTTCCTTCGGGACCAGGAGTTCGCGTCAGGATATCATCCACAATGCCATACTCCTTCGCCGCGGCTGCCTCGAGATAAAAATCACGATCGGTGTCCTTGGCAATCTGTTCGATCGGCTTGCCTGTATGCCGGGCCAGAATGCCGTTGAGCACTTCCCGGTCCTTCAGGATTTGTTCCGCCTGAATTTCAATATCGGAGACCTGTCCGCCAACGTTTCCCCACGGCTGATGAATCATGATTTTCGCATGCTCCAGGGCAAAGCGTTTGCCTTGGGCACCGCCGGCCAGCAGAATCGCGCCGCCACTGGCCGCCAGACCAACACAGTAAGTCGCCACGGGGCAACTCAAAATGTTCATCGTATCGTATATAGCCAAAGTCGCGCTGACACTTCCGCCAGGCGAGTTGATGTAAAAATGGATGTCTTTTCGCCGGTTCTCGCTCTGTAAGTACAAAAGCTTCATGACCAGTTCGTTGGCCGTTTCGTCCCGTATCACCCCTTGAAGAAAAATAATACGATTTTCCAGAAGGAGGTCACCGAGCGTCATACTCCTCTGACGCTGATAGTCCTGATAGTTGTTGTACGATTCAAATACCGGTGCACGTGATAGTCCCGTCATGATTATCCTGTCGTTTGATTGTCTGTTGTTTTTATATTCGGCGATTCCGGAGCCAGGTCCTGACCTGACAGAATCGCCTTGACTCGTCCGGACGCCCGCGTGAGCCGCCCGGTCCTTCTATTATACGCGATATCCCGAAATCGAAAAGAATTGTCTAATATTTTTTACTCCAAGGCAATAGGAATTCGGCAAAAAAGAGGAAAAAACTGAAAAAACGTAAAAAAATCACCCCTTTCAGGGGTACAGCAGCGAGCCAAGTCGCACCAGTGTGGCCCCGCACTCCACCGCGCACTGGAAATCGCCACTCATTCCCATAGACAATTCGGAGCAGGGGTGTGTTTCCGTTGCGTATTTTCGGACTGTTTGCGATAATGTATTTAGCATGCAAAATTCACGACGCGTCTCACGTTCGTCGGCGTCCAGTCGCGCCATACCCATGAGTCCGCTTATCTCAACGTTCGTATAGCGCAGGAGTTGCGGCATGAGAGTTTCCAAAATTGCCGGGTCAAAACCGTGCTTCGTTGCCTCGCCACCTATATTGACCTCAAGCAGGACCGGGACGCGCTGCGGCAAGCCCAGCGCACTTCGCTCGCTCTTGATGTCCTCTTCCGCGGCGATGCGGTCAACCGCGTCCAGAAGTCGCTCCGAGTCGATCGAGTGAATCATGGTCACAAAGGGCAGGATTTTTCGAACCTTGTTCCGCTGTAAAGAGCCAATAAAATGCCACTGCGGGACCGGCGTCAACCGCGATTCACCCCCAATGTCAGGGCCAAACGCCGCACGCTTGTCAAGCAGCATGGGAATACGATTTTCACCAAGTCGGACAAGGCCAAGTTCAAGAAGAGCAGGAATTAGGGGGTCGCTCGCCAAGGCGTATTTCGTTACCGCAACGATAGTTACATCTTTTGCATCGCGGCCTGCGCGACTCGCGGACTCGACAATTCGATGCTGTACCGCATGCACTTTCCCGGCCAGAATGGCACGGTATTCCGACGGCGTCTGCATAACCCAGGGTCCTGAAATAAAAAATGCCACCTCACTCTGACCGCCCGACTCCACGCCATACGCCCAACGGCTACAGCCAACAGAACCGGATACGGCAACCGAGGTGTGCAAGCAGAGAAATTACGTTCAAAAAGGACCGACCCAAAAACACATTTCGGGCTAACCCTTCTTGTCAAAACCGCCCTGTCGCCACTGGCCGAAAGGAGCTGACCACTGACAACAAGGCGACGCGCCGGGGAATTACTCCTTTGCGGCCGGGAGGTCCGGCGTGTTTTGCGTCTTCTGAAGAACACCAGCGGCCACGAGCTTGTCGACCATCTGCTGCATGCTGTTCATGGCACCCAGAAAACCTTGCGGGGGCATAATGACTCGCTGACTCACTTGCGCTGTCGCCGGTTCACTGTCCCCGGACGGCTGAAGTGTCACAAAGTCAAACCGAAACATATTGCCGGCAAAATGAATCTGACCAATTCCGTCTGCGAAAACCTCTTTATCCATGAGGCCTACCTCTTTCTTTTTTCAAATGAGTTACTTGAACTTATTTTAGTTACCCGCAAGAACGGCCCCTCCTGCACAGGCAGCACAACCGTTGTCACTGGCACCTCCATTACATGCACCCTATTCTATCAGCCTTCGACCTTTTAGCCAATAGCAAAAGTTCAAAATTTTCTCATTTTTTTCGGAAAAGTATCTCAACCGAATTGTCGCTCACAAAAAAGAGGCTAAAATCAACGAGAAGAGGGGATGACGCGTCAATGAGGAACGTGGCGGCGCACGCATTACGCGATATTGCGACGGCGTGCGGGGTGTTGACGCCGTTCCCGGCTCCTGACCTGACGAACAGGCAGCCGACATGCATGGTATGAGAACAGAAAAGGAGAAATAGGTATTATGGGTATGCTTGGACAAGAAGAGTACGTGGAACAGGAGTTCTTCTTTCAGGCCTTTCTGGAACGCCTGCACGAGGGCTACTCCTCGCAGGAAATCTTGCGCGCGATGAAAAGTGAGCTCCTCTCCACGACGAAACTGCCCCTGGCGGTCGATTTCCTGCTGGCGGAAATTCGTCTTTCGGGCGTTATGTCGACTGCCATGAAACGCATGTCCCATTATTTTACCCCATTTCAGACGTTTATTATCAGCGAAGCGGAGCGACAGGAAGGGCGTTTCGATTTCTTTATTGCCTTGGAAATTCTGCAAAAAGAAGCGGGGTATCGGAGTAAGGCCCCCACTCCGCAAGGTTCCTTCTTCTATCAGTTAGAGTCCTTGAGCCGCAATCGACTCGGGTTCGATTTGGGTCTGGAAGCCATTTCACTCGACCCCATCTTTAACGACGACTGGCAAAAGTGGGTCAATATAACCTTGCGTCGCCAGATCGGTATAATCGACCTGGCAAATCTGATCTATGTCCGCAGTGCGTATTATCAGAAAGACGGCTCGGAGGAGGAAGAGGAGGTTGCGGTCCTGTTCGGGGAGCGGGAAGGACGCATTGCCTGGGCCTCGCGACGCCGTGACCCTGCCTTCTTCTTCGCCGCTCTGGCACGGCACCTGAACTACCCCGGCGTTCCGCATCATGCACCGGCTAAAAAGACGGAAGACGCCATTCCGGTGCTCAAGCGACGTATCGAACTGCTCGAAAATAAACTGCAACTCCTCGATGAAGAGATGCATGGCGGTATCAAACTTGAGAAATTTATCAAAAAAAGCGAAAAATAATTTGTGCTCTAAAGACACGCTTTGAACGCTATTGCCTCGTTTTGGCCTTCGCGGTAGTGGACACGCCCGGCGAAGGCCTTTTTTTTGCCTTGTTTGCTCCAATAAGCTTTGCTATCTTGTTGCCCCAATGGTGTGACCGGGGTTACCCAGCCGTTTCTCGGACTGTCCGCGTGACAGAAGTATTTTCACATTTCACCAGGAACAAGCAGAGATTCCGGAGCCCGCGCGACCTGTTATGTGTGTACCAGTTAGAAGAGTTCCGTAATCTCCAGCAAGAAGGAGTAAGCAATGGCAATTAACAGCTACGATTTTACCTCACTGAAACGAGATCTGACCGACGTCCTCTCGACCCTCATCGCCGACGCACCGGGCTTTATTCGCCTGTTTCCTGTCACAGGACAGGCAACGCAACCGAAGCACGAATGGCTTGAAAATCATCTTAAACCGAAGCGAATCAGCTACTCGGCCTACGACGCGACTACGACGCCCGGCACATTTACGGTTACCGATTCGTCCGGCTGGACCGTGGGCGACTACGTAAAGATTCTGGGTAATCCGGCCATATTCAAGATCACCTCGACGACGAGCACGACGATCGTTGTCTCTCTGGTGGCCAGTAATGGCGGCTATAGTGCCCTGTCCAGTACAGGGGCGCCGAGCACGTCTGCCGGGTCACTCTGCTTCGTGGCTCATCCCATGTCCGAAGCGTCCAGCTCCGGACTCGACGCGTTTTGTCAGTCGTCGGTCGCCTGGAACGCCACGCAAATTATCCGACGCGATTTCAATCTGTCCGGAACCAGTATCGCCTCGAGCACGCATGGCAATGAAAATTCCATTGTTCTCCAGGAGGCGGAAGCCCTTCGCCAAATTATTAATGAGCTGAACGATACGGCTCTGTTTGGCGTGCGCAGTCTGCGTACCTCGTCCGCACTGGGAACGGCAGGAGGACTCTACTATTTCGGCACGCAGAATGGATGCCTCTCCAGTGCCCAGGCCAATACACCGGCTCTGTCGACCGCGATTATTAACGGGGCAGCGCAGAAGATTGTGGAAGCCGGCGGGATACCGTCGATTATCCTCTGCGGGATAGGACAGGCGCGTGTCATTTCGCGACTCTATTCCACATCGCTCCAGGTACAGCAGTATGACAAGGTGCGTGGCTCGTACGTCTCGCAAATTGTCAATGAAGCGACCGGCGGTCTCATGCAGGTCTTCGTCGAACCGAAACTGGACGATACCGATGTCTGGGTTATTGACCCGAGTGCCTTCGGACTGGTCTGGCTGCGCAATCTGATCTCCTCCGACGCAACCAGCGGCAATATGGATGGACAGTGCCGCAAGCTCATTGGCGAGGCCACCTTCGAGTTCAAGAACGCGAAGCAGAAGTTGTGCCGCATTAGTGGACTTCAGGCATCGTCCTCCGCACTCGCCTGACCCACAAGACTGATCCGCACTCCGACTGACCTGTGAGAAATGACCTTTTTTATGAGTCAGTCGGCGTGCCACAGAAGAGCTTCCCGTCATTTCCGCACCCTCTACATTCCGCCTGCTACACCTGCAAAAACGCAATGGGGAATATTCATGGATTCTTTCGGGAAGACTCTTTTGTGGCCGCGTTCATTAAACTTTATTTAATTTTGTATTTAAGGAGCTTTTGCAATGTTAATTATCAGTTACGAAACCGGACCGTTCGACAATAGTATCGTCTACAAGAACCAAGGCGAATGTTTCGTCTTTTCCTATCCGGAAACAGAATCCAGGGAATCGGCACTCAAGCGTCTGACGCTTGCGGTAAAATCGGAAGAGAAAGCCCAGGCGACCTCCGCACCGGTGAGAAAAAACGTCCCGCCTGTTGTCGAGAAACGGACGCCTAATATAAAGAAACCAAGTCCGCGTAAAGGCAATGAGGAGCCGGTCGTGCACTCGGAGGAAGTACGGAAGGAGGATGCGTCAGATGATTAGTGTGACTCTGGAAGCGGCCAACGCGTACTTTGCGGGGAGACTGAACGCGGAGAGCTGGACCGCGGCCTCGCAATCGGACCGGCAAAAGAGTCTGGATCAGGCGTCGGCCATGATTTTTTCTGCTTTTCGCTGGTCCGATTCCGCATACTCCACAGACGCGAATGACGAGCAGACGTGGGATAGCAGTATTATACGTGCGGTTTACGAACAGGCGTTGTGGCTCCTTTCGGTCGATTTCACCAAGTATCCGGAAATGCTCTATAACGGTATCGTAAAAGCGACCTCCGGGGGAAACAGTGTGCAATTCGACAGGAAATTTGAACTACCTTGGATTTGTCCCGTTGCCGTGCGTTACGTGGGTGCTCTCGGGACACTGATTCCGGTGGCTACGGAAGCGGCCGGGTCCATATCCGCAACGTTACTTGACCGATAGGAGATTATTATGAAACACTGGGGTTCTCTCTTCGCAGGACACACGGGCATCGTGGCAGGCCTGCATGAACTCTTTGGCACAGCGGCAACGATTGTCTATCGCACTCCCGGTCCTTACAGCGCAGCTACAGACCAGCAGACGGTCGCCACGCGTGAAGTGCCTGTCTCGTTCATTCCGGAAGATCACCCGTTAAGAGACGCGCCCGGCGAGAATGCGCATCTGCACTACAAGGCCGATATTCGCGGAACCATAGCGGCCGTCGATCTTGACGAGGTCCCTGTCGTTCATCGCGACCATTTCATTCTGAATGAAAGTGAATTTGTGATTACAGAAGTAACCACCGGTTATGCAAAAGGCCTGACCGTTGTCTATCGCATTGAAGGAAAACGATTATGAAGAAGCATTTTTCTTTTGGCAACTGGCGTGAAGCAACGCTGCACCATATTTCAAGACGGGCAGTAAATGCCGCGCAAGACATCATGGCGGAACTGGTCGAGCGGACTCCTGTTCGCACGGGCACCGCACGTGGCAACTGGAATCTCTCCCTGAACGAACCAGACCGCACCTTTGACGCGGGGCATGCCGACGCGTCCGGAACCGTAACGATCAATCGGGGTTGCGAAAAGTTGAATGATTTTGTCCCCGGCGATAAAATTATTATGACAAACGCAACCCCTTATATTGGTCTTCTGGAAAGCGGAGTGAGTCGTCAGTCGCCAGGCGGCATGGTGAGTGCCGTGGCTACCCGACTTGCCGCGGAATCCGAGTTCGTTTGAAATTTTCAGATTGACACGAAATGTACAATGGAACAAAAGGAAGGAAGCAGAGATGAACTGGCAGGAAGTACTCGAATCTTTTAAAAGCAGAATCACCGACAATAGCGGTCTTTCTCTGGCGGCGGCTGATATAGCCCTGCCGAATTCAAATTTTGAAGCGGGTGCCCGTTCACGCTGGCTGGAATTGTCGGTCAGTCCGAACGGGTACCACGACCTGACGGAGCGTCTGGCCATGTATCCAGCGCAGGCCAACCTGGTTGTAGCGGTTCCCGCAGGCACGGGAGGTGAGCGGCTGAACGAAACGGCGCGACGTCTTATGACGCTCTTTTCCCCAAAGAATCCGGGAAAAAGCGGCTGGAATGTGAACGAAAGCGTACTGGTTAACATACGAAAAGTGGAGCAGATGCCACCGTCCCTGGACGGTAATGTCTGCCGCACAAACGTTCGCGTTACCATTAATGTTTATGAAGAAATCAACCTTGAAGAGTAAAGAGAGGCACACTATGTTCAGTATCGACAAATATTTTTCATCTTCATTTCAAGAGGAACAGGTGGACATTGTCATAAAAGACGAAACATTTTGCGTTCGTCGGTTAAACGGACTCGACATGATATATTTAAGCGAGACGAAAAACGCGGCGCAAAAAATCATTCTCATTCTTGCAAATTGTCTCTTCGACGGCAAGACGGATAAACCGATCGGAACGGAAAACGCCATGCGATTCGTACGTGAGCATCTCATGCTGGCGACGGAAATAGCAACGCGCATAACGGAACTTGGAAATGAACTTGAACGAGAGGAAAAACAGATCAAACGTAAGGCGCGAGAAAATTTTTAAATTCCCGATTCGCCCGGCGTCACTGGCGGTATTGTGCCCGATTCGGACTCGATCCCGCCAGGAGTCGCGTAGCCCGGCGAACACTGATCGAAGCTGACGCGTTTCGGGAACTTGAACTTGAGGGCCGCGTCGAACCGGAACGTGAGAATTTCATTCAGTCGGCCGTCTGCTGGCTGCTCGAACTTATGCTCGCCTCGTCCGGAGTCGACTTTAATGAACTCGACCGTCTTCTGCTCCGCGGTCCGCTACGCATTGGTAAACAAGCGGAATACACACATTCCGACTGGATAGCGGAAAAGAACAGAAGAACGGAAGATTTTTTCTTGACCTTATATCACATCTACCACACGAAGCAGGATTCGCCCCGGACCTCCGGGACGACTTCAGACACACAGCAAGAGCAGGAGTAACTGAATATGAGTATAATAAATTACAACTACCTGGGCCGTCGCTATCTCGGCGGGGGACTGGAAGCCAGTGGCAACAGGTATTTCGATTTTGAAGAGACGTATGAGCTTGCCAGAGTCGAAGACTTACCGTCGTTTCTGGCCTTTCTTTCACCGGTCGGCCGGCTGGTTCACCGCTTTCCTCCCTTTCGGATACAGTCCAGTCGCGTTCTGCGTATTTCGGAACCGAAGCCGGACGGCAAAGTCATTCTGGCCATTAACGTCCATTGCGCTACGGAAGGGCGTGGCGATTTCCTGGAGTATGACCTCAATGGTAATCCGGTAACGGAGAATACGCCGCCCTGGCTCTGCCGTGCCCGAAATGTACGCATGACCAGCGTGGGGGAAACGGAGCATGCCACACGCGTTTGGCCCGTCGACAGCGAGCGACCGGCGCCTTTCATGAATACGGCCGGCGTAACACTCCAGGCGGACATCTCACGCGGACTGTCCCAACTCTCGTTCTCCTATTGTTTGCAAAGTGCCTCGCCTAACTTCGCGTGGCAGTATCCCTTTAAAACGAATCGTGATCCGATCTGTCTTTTGGGTTTGAATTTTCCCGCCCGTGGCGTTCTGATTCAAAGCTTGTCCGTCCAGCCTGGCATCGACCGGAATCCGGATACCGGGGTCCGCTGGCGCTACGTCCGCATCGATATTCAATTCCTCATTGACCCGGATGGTTTCAACAAGGACTATCGCAATGTAGGGACGTCGGTTCGAACGATCGGCGGGCTTATGCGTCTTTGGAACTGGAATCGGGGTACCATGTTCGGGAGTTATAATTCCTATTTGGAGTCGGGCTACGACGACGGGGAAGAGGTCAACGAGCCGCTATACCTGGATAATAGCGGCATGTTTGTTTCGCCCTTTGATGAGAATGGTCACCAGCGAGAGACGTGGCTTCGCGGGTGCGTCTATGAGCCGGCCGATTTTTCACCGCTCTGGCTCCCGGAAGTCTATTAGCAGAGGCAATTGGCATCTTTCATGCCGCGTCGCGAGACGTTTTGCGGTCAGGAGACATTGCGCAGGTCGTTGTGCGCCAGTTCAACGAGTAGTCGTTCGATTAAGATTCGGGGCGGCATGCGGGAATCCCCTTTCAGAGCCAGGTCCGTTTCCACGAGTAAGGGCAGAATTCTTTTCCCGCGAAAGCGGCCGAGCGTTTGCAGCTGACCTTCATATTTGCGCAGGAAGAAGCGGTTTATGCCTGCCTGTTCCAGTACGGTCGCCAGCGGGAGCCGGAGTCCGTTTCGTTCGGATTCGAGAAAGATTCGGGTCGCGTTGGCCAGCTTGCGCAGACTGGGCGCGATTTGGGCGAGAATGCCAATGGCGTCTGCCTTGGCCGCGAAGAGGAGGTCGAGCTGGCGTAGTGCTTCCGGCAGATGACCGTCGAGAGCGGCGTCGAGCATATCCCACGTCTTCTTCGTGCGCCAGGATCCGACGTGGGCGGCCACGAGCGACTCGGTTATCTGCTGCTCACTGCCGGTCAGCAGGGCCAGTCGCGCAATCTCTTGCGAGAGGAGTCCGAGATCGTCGCCGACGAGTTCCACGAGCAGTTTGGCCGCGTCGGAGGTAAGGGTCTGGTCATGACGACTTTTTGCCCAGCCGACGAGCCAGGAAGCAGCCACGTCCGAGGCCGGGGCGCGACAGTCAATAATCAGGCCGGACTTCGCTACTTTCTTATACAACGTTGTATTGGCGGGAAAAGATTTCAGAACCAGAACGAGTATGCCACTAGCCGCAGGATGCTCAAGCCAGGCGTCCAGCTCATCCCGATAGCGCGAGACAAAAGCGTCTGCCTGTTCCACACGTACCAGGCGCAGAGCACCGCCAAACATGGCTACGGTTGAAACTTCTTTGACCACGGTCAGCCAGGACGGGTCGCCTTTTTCATAGACCGTTAGCGAGAATTCCGCGTCTTCTTCCGGCAGAATCTCAAGTTGCAGGACACGGGCGGCCTCACGCAGGAGAAAGGAGTCATCCCCTGCCAGCACGGTTACCGGCGAGGCGGGGTATTTCCCCGGCCCTGCCAGAAAATCTAACGCGGAAACCGCACCTGCCATGGGAGTTAGCCCTTGACCCGACCGAGAAATTCGCCCGATCTTGTGTCAATCTTGATCGTTTCTCCCTGCTCCAGATATTCCGGAACCATAACGGACAGGCCCGTCTCAAGTGTGGCCGGCTTGTTACGCGAGGTGGCCGAATTCCCCTTGACGCCCGGGTCGCATTGCGTGACCTGCAACTCAACGGCGGTCGGAAGTTCAATCGCGACACAGCGCTCCTGATAGATCAAGGCACGGATTCCTTCCAGTCCTTCCTTGACGTACATCATTTCTTCCGCGACATCTTCCTTGGCGATACTGTAGTCTTCGTAGGTTTCGTTATCCAGGAAATGCACTTCCGAGGAGTCGGTATAGCTGTAGGCGACTTCCCGCTTGCGGAAATCCGCTTCCTGGAACAGGTCGGTTCCCTTAACTTTAAAGTCGACCTTCTCTTTCGTGATAAGATTCCGGCAACGGAACCGGTAGAGAGTGGCCGCGCCTCGGGCGGACGGCGTCTGCACCTGGAGATTTTCAACGATAACAGGGGAACCATTACTGACGATTATATCGCCACGCTTCATGTCTTTTGCAATCATAAAACAAAAAAAACCTTTCTCGAAGTAGTACTAAGTGCGTCGCAAGCCTAAACGCCGCAAGGCAAAGCGTCGCAGATGACAGGGGGGTTGCCCCTACCACACAGACGGAGACTCAGGAGTAAACCCAAGTCCGCTTTCGCGATCCGCGGGTAGGGGCAACGGGTAGGGAAGTCGAACGTCAGACGTCCTGTGCGTCGGGAACGACGAATTCACCGCGATAGGGACGCGTTTCCATAAGTTTGGCCGCTTCGTTATCGACGAAATGCTCACTCTTCGGGTCAAAGGCGAGCATGGGTCCCAAGGTAAGCGGGGTCCGTGCCAGATCGACCTTATTGGCCTTGAGATGTTCCAGGGTCCGATTGAGCGTATCGGCGTTATCGTCGTTACCGGGAACGTCGGCCAGTTTCTTGGCCAGCTCGTCGGAGGAAACAGGATTGTCCTCGCCCAGGTAGTAGGAAATATTGCCAAGGTGAGCCAGAGCGGCACTTAAATGTCCGCAGCGCGCGTCGGCGTTCAAGCTGGCGTAGTCGTGATTCCGCACGGCATCAACAAAGTTATCAAAATGATAGGAGTCACTTCCTCCTTCGAACTTTGCAATTTCCTTACCGGTATTATCATAAGCAATCGTAAGGCCATAGTGGACCTGGACCCAGTAGCCTTCGGAGCCATAGGCAACCACGCCAACCTTTGCGCCGCGGTAGTCGACTGATTCGAGACCGCGAGTTTCGAAGACGAGCGTCTTGCCGCCGTCGAAGTTGAAGATGGACACTTCCGTATTGGCCGTATCGCCGGCGTCGACGTAGTTCGGGTCGTTCCGCTCTTCTTTGTAACCAACGCGTCCTCCGTAGGTTATGACACTATTAGGCAGTGAGTCAACGCCGAGCGCGGTTCGGGCGATATCGGTCTGGTGCGGGCCTTGATTCCCGGAGTCGCCATTGCCGTAGAGGCGCTGCCAGTGCCAGTCGTAATGCAGTTTCGGGCGGGTCAGCGGGTCGACGATTTCGGCCGGCCCACTCCAGAAGTTGTAGTCCACCTCTTTCGGAACGGGATATTCACCGCGGGCACCAATGGATTTACGTCGCTTATAGCAGAGACCGCGAGTGAGCTTGATTTCGCCAATACCGCCGTTGCGGAGGAACTCGAACCCCTTAATAAGAGCCGGGTTAGAACGACATTGGGAGCCGACCTGGCACATAACGTCGTACTTTTTGGCCGCGGCGATGAGTGCTTTGCCTTCGTGAATATTGTGGCAGATTGGTTTCTCAATATAGGCATGTTTGCCGGCCTGCATGGCCCAAAGTCCGCAGAGGGCATGCCAGTGATTCGTCGTGGCACAGGTTACAATATCGAGAGAGGAATCGGAGAGCGCTTCGCGCATATCGACAATAGCTTTCGGCTTGAGTCCGCCCTGTTTTTCGGCGATGGTTTCGGCGGCGGCTTCGGCGCGATCGCGTTGTGCGTCGCAGACGTAAATTATGTCGGTATGGGGATTTCGAAGGAATTCAGGAGTGTGCGACGCAAGTCCACGACCGCCGCATCCGACGAGCATAACGCCAAGTTTCTCATTGGGCGAGGCCGCCTCCTCACTACGCGCAGCGCCGGTATGAACGAAAGATGCACCCAAAGCACTCAGGGCAAGGGACCGCCCCAGAAAACTTCGTCTCGAGATTGATGACATGGCAGGACTCCTGTAAAGGTTTGTAAATCAAGGTGTTCCATCCTGGCCCGCATGACAGGCGGACCATGGTAGGCAGTCTTGGCCCGCGGTTTTGCCCCGGGTCGAGACTGCCTTTTCAAGGGAAACGTCCCCCGAAAACGCCTTCTCAATAACCTAGTATAACAGAAAAGCAAGGTTTTTTCAATATAATCCGGGCCAAAAAAACAAAATTTTTCCTGAAGAACTCGCGAGCCTCGTCGTTGTGTGGTCGGACGCGGCGGTTGGGCGGTTGCTCACTGGTTAAAATGGGGAAATTCGAGAGGATGGTCCGCCAGGAGGCTTGTTCCGGTCAATAATGGTGAATAATAAAGGATATTTTTGTTTTATTTTCCTGTTTCCGGCGAAATAACTCCTATGGGCACTTGTAAATTCTACCTGGTTACTGTATAATTAATAGAAAGAGTCGAGCCAGCGAAAGAAGGATCGCCGGGGGTTTTTGAATTTTCAACGATTATTTTTTAAGTTAAAATAATCGTGTGCAGGCCAAGAGAGGGGAAATGGGTGGTTAATATGCCAAAATTAAGAAGAGGCGCGTTTACGCTTGTTGAACTCTTGGTGGTTATAGCGATCATAGGAGTCTTGATAGCGTTACTTCTGCCAGCGGTCCAGGCGGCGCGAGAAGCGGCTCGCCGAATGCAGTGCTCGAACAATCTGAAACAGCTGGCCCTGGCGATTCAGAATTATCACGATGTGAACACGGCACTTCCGTTTATTGGCTGCACGCCGAAGATTCCTGACCGGTACAACTATCCGCGACTGCACTCGGTCGTTGCGCTCATGCCCTTCTTTGAGCAGGTCGCCGCGGCGGAAGCGCTCATGATGTTCCCGGCAGGCGACGCGTATTCCACGGCAGGGTTCAGCGACGAGTATGTGGACAGTTCGGGCAAGGCGACGAACGAACCGCTGTTCCATGCGTTGGCGGAGCAAGTGACTTCATTGGCCTGTCCGAGCGACCCGGCGCCCAAGATGCCGAAGAACGGCAGGGGTTCAACTCCGGCGATCGCCTGTCGGAACTACAATTTTTGCACGGGCGACTTTCCGGACGCGGGCTATTACCCCTACTTCGTAAAGTATTCCAAACCTGAGCTGTTTGATCCCTGTAATAACAACACACGTTCGGCCATGGTGACTTACGCGAAGAGCTACAAGTCCTTGGCCTCCGTTCTGGACGGAACGAGTCATACCCTCGTTTGGGGCGAGGTCACGCGTGGTGTCGCAAGTAGTACTTACATAAAGAGTTCCGGTCGTGAATCGGGAGTTGTAGCATATGATGAAGATCCCTACGGGGAAGATCCTGTCGATACTTGTTTGGACGCGTCCAAGCTGTCCGCCGATGGTAAATACTGGACCGTTAACACCAAGTGGATGATAGGCGGGGTGCGTGCGTACGATTCCTGCTCGAACTACGCGACTTTCTCCACGATTCTGCCGCCGAACTCTCCGATGTGTTTTGGTGGTGAGACGGACAGCCGGGTTCTAGCTTCGGTTGTGAGTTATCATTCGGGAGGGGCTAATGCCGCCCGGTTTGACGGTTCGGTTATTTTTGTTTCGGACACGATAAACTGTTTTACCGCGGGACTAACGACGGCGTCGCCACAGATTAAGAGGACAGGACCTTCCGATTTCGGAGTCTGGGGTGCCCTTGGTACAGCCAACGGCGGCGAGACAGTATCACTCTAACAGTTCCACAATAACGAAAGAAAGGCTGAAGACGGTTTGGGGGTTCGGGTATTTTTTGGGGGTTGGTATAATGCAATGTGCTCATAAGAGACGTTGCATTTTGTTTCGGTGAGGAGTTTTTTAGTGTATAAGAAGACGTTTTTCTTCGTGCCTGTAATTATGGCCATTGTATGTTGTATTCCCGCATGCCAGCCGGAGCCACTGCCTGACGGCATGCCTGATCTGGTCGTTTTTAAAGTTAAGATAACGCAAAATGGAGACCCGCTGCCCGACGCGCGAGTGCGACTGCTGGGCAAAAACGGTCGCTGGCCCATCGACGGGGTTACGAACGGGGCCGGGGTTGCCTTGATGAGGACGCAACTGCGTTATCCCGGGGTCCCGTGTGACGAGTACCGGATCCTTGTAACCAAACTGGTCGAAACGCCGAGTAAGTACAAGGGGGAAGAAGAGCCAAGCGAAGAGGACGACCCGGCCGCATGGAGCCAATGGCAGGAGAAGCTGGCCGCGGAGTATCGGCCCACGCATTCGTACGTGAATAAGAAATATAGCGACGAAGAAACGAGCGACCTGTCGGTGGACGTTTTTAAGCCTGGCAGTATTGTTATCGACGTTGGTGCCCCGGTCGACGATCTGATTATACCCGCAGGGACCGCCCCGCGACCATGACCCTTTTACAGACCAGCATTCGAATTTGCCTCGCCAGTTCGCCTGACGTCCGCCTCGTCAAGGGGTGTACAGGCGAATCGCGAGAGGACTCGGGTGGGTGTACAGCCTAAGACGCATGAGCTCAAAGAACACGAATAATAGTAAGCACGATAATCATCAGGGTCAGGATTTGGCCCGGCAGTCAGACGACAGACGAGTTTGCGACGGAAACAGCGCGTCAGTTGCAGAACGCCGAAGCGACTGTGGACAGTTCCGCGGAGACCCTTCTGCTCAGTGGCAGGGAAGCAGGTCAGAGCGAAGAGGAGTTGAACAGCGATACTGAGACGCAAACTTTTTTCGCGTCTGGTACCAGCGGGTTCTCCTCCACGAGTACCGCGTCACATACAGGCGACCAGTTTGTCTTTTCGGATAACGATGACCTTGGTTTTACGGTCGACCCTTATGGAGAGACGGCCTTTCTGGATGTCTCAGGGGACGAGATCAAGGCGTCGCACGCGCGGCACGCCCGTGCTTCTTCGTCCCCGCTGGTTTTCGGCATGGTGCTCGGCAATCAGTATCGGCTCATTTCGATTGCCGGAACCGGGAAGATGGGCGAGGTCTGGAAGGCGTTTGACTCGATAGGACAGCGGGTTGTGGCACTGAAGTTCGTCTCGCGTGATATCGATAATTACGAAAGTGCCGTACTCAAGGCGAAGCGTTCTTTTTCCGCGACGCACGACCTGTCGCACCAATACATCTGCCCGACGCACGCGGTTCTGGAAGACGAGAAGTACGGTTATTTTCTTGTCATGAAGTGGATGCCGAACACGCTGGACCAGATGCTCGAAGAGCTTCCTGCGACGCCGCAAGGGGCGAAACTGAGCATGCCGGCGATTCGACTTATTCTCTCGAATCTGGCAGACGCCCTGGACTATATTCACTCGCAAAACATCATCCATCGGGATATAAAGCCGGCGAACGTAGCGATTACGCGTAAGAAAGACGGGACGCTGGAATCGGCGTCGCTCATTGACTTTGGTCTGGCGGTCAGTCTGGAAAACCGGTCCGGCGATCAGGAGTCGGAAGGCCAGATCAGTGGCACGCCTGGCTATATGCCGCCGGAGCAGTGGTCGAGTGAACGGCAGACGACGCAGTCGGACCAATATGCGTTTGCGGCCACGGCGTATGAGCTTTTCAGTGGCCGCCGCGTTTTTGTGGGTAAGACGTTTGACGAGCTGCGTGACCGTGTCCTGCACGCACCGCCGCAGCCGATTCTCGGTCTGCCAAGTCATATCAATGAGGCTCTGTTGCGTGCCCTGTCGAAAAAACCTTATGAGCGTCACGCCTCGTGCCGCGCGTTCGTCGACGCCCTTTATCCGCCGAAGAAGAAGACCAACTGGCTCCTGCCCCTTATACTCCTGATGGTCATTATTGCTGCCATTCCGATAAAAGTGACTCTGTTTAAGAAGAACGAAGCGAAGCCGCCGGAGAAGCATGAGCTGTATGAACCCCTATTAAAGGCGGCCAGACAAGAGCCTTTGGCATTTCGACTGGACGAAGGGAGTAAGTCGGTCCGCGTGACACCGCCCTTCCCTGCACCGCCGGAACAGACGGAAGAGAAGATTATCCACATTGGTACGGAACAGTTCGGGCCGGAAGAGAATCGCCAGGGGAACGGCTGGCAATGGTCCTGGTCGGCGGAGCAAAAGCGAGGCACGTTAACATTAACTAACTATCAGTCGGGACCGGTCGCTGTACTGGGCGTAGCGACGACACTCGTCCTGCCGCCGGAGACGAGCAATGCGATCAGCAAGACGGACGGGGTAGAAGACGCGCTCTTTATCGACGGCGATTTAACCATCCAGGGAGGGCCGCGTTCGTCGCTCACCCTTTCGGGCGGCCTCTGGGTCCGCGGTAAGGTGGACTTTACGGATTCGAGCGGCGTGAAGGTAACCTCGTCGGTGGACGTTATGAACGACGTCACTCACGCGGTCATGCCGGACCCGGCGGTCAGTACGGGACCGGTCTTTATTCTGAACGAGAATCGCATTGATTTTTTGGTCGATTCGGAGGCGTCGCTCCTGGCCGCGCTCGACTGTCATGCCCGAAATAAGAATATCCTCATTACGGGAGATCTGACGACCGGCCCGTTAAGCGAGGGCCAGCGCAGTTCCAATGCCTGTTTTCTGGTCCGCGGCGGGGAATACGTGACCCTGCTGAGTTCCGGTAATCACAGTATCATCAAAGGTAAAGAGACGGATCCGACCTGTATGATGTTTCGTATTGAAGGGGCCCTTGCCCTGGGTGCCAAGCCCGGTATGGGCAGTGCCACACTGATCCTCGACGGCGGCTCGCGACTGGAAGCCCCGCTGCCGGGCGATGCCCAAGTCGCCGATGGCCTGAAGCAGTTAAAGTGCGAAACCAAAGGCAAGAAGGTCTATCAGATACAGGAATACAAGCCGATTCAGCCGAGTAAAAACGTCTTGGTTACGGTCCGGGGCAAACTGAATATTTTTGAGAACGTCTGCCTGCAAAATAATATCAATGTGAATTATTTCGCCTCGTTTAATCCGCGAGTTACGTCCAGTCCGGCGTACGTCGGGGGGATTTTTGTTGATAAGATGGGTAATCTGGAGATTAATGGAGGGCGAATCGTTCACTGTCAGGGTCCGTTAACAGGGGCAATTAATTCCAGTGGCTACGTACATCTTGCGGATGGGGTAATCGAAGAGAATTGCTGCTATTGCTGCGGGAACCAGACCGTCGAAGGAGGCGGTCTGCGTGTGCAAAATGGTCTGTTCGTTATGTCAGGGGGCGAGATCTGTAATAATCTTGCCTTGGCGAATATCTCGGGTCAGGAGGGCACCGACGACGCAAAAGGAGGCGGGATACACGGGAGTACAGGCTCGGATATGAATCTGACCGGCGGTCGCATAAGTGGCAATATAAGTCTCTGGGGCGGCGGCGGGATTTACGTCGGCGGGATGGGCGAGTCGCGGCTGTCGCTTGCGAACTCCGTTGAGATCAGTGAGAACGCGGCCACGCTCGGGGCCGGACTCTATATTCGCGCAAACGTATTCATGCGCGGTGGTTGCATCGCCGGTAATCATTCCCTGGCGAAAATAAGTGCACTCCTGCCGCGCGGTGCCGGGGTCTATATAAAAGAGTGGAACTCGTCCAATTATCTCGGCCGCGGTCCGGTCCTGGCTCTGTCCGGAACGGCTTTTATCGATCCGGATAACCCCATCTTTATTTGCTCCAATGTCGCTACAGGCCCTCCTAACGGTCCTTTTGTCTACGTGCCCATCCAGGTCGTTGGCCCGCTCACCGATAACCGGCAGAAGTTCGTCTTCAGTATCGGTTCCGCCGCGGCTATGCTCGACGATACCATTCGGTTAGTCGCCTTTCGTGGCAACGACTTCGCGCAGTCGGCCGATCTCCTGAGTACCCAATTCGATAAGTTTGAGTTTGGCTTCTGGGGCGCAACTACCGACGTCAATAACGACTTAAAGCTGCTCCCTAATCCGGAAATGAAGAGCGATAAGAAGAATAAGACCGCCGACGACCTCGTCCATTACTTCCTCGAACTGAAAGAACGTAAGGAGTAACGTTCCCGACTGCTTGCAGGTCGGGAATGTTACTCCTCAAACTTCATGGCGTCCTGGAGATTAATGGTCTCTTCGTAGAGAGCACGGCCAATAATACATGCGGTGATTCCGGCGTCGTTGAGATTTTTAACGTCTTCCAGACGAGAGACGCCGCCAGAGGCGACTACGGGAAGTCGAACCGCTTCCTGCATTTCGGCCATCTGACGCACGTTTGGGCCTTTCATCATGCCGTCCATGGCAATGTCGGTATAGACCAGAGCGGCCAAGGGGAGCTCCTCGAACTGCCGTGCCAGATCAATAGCGGGAGTAGAACTGGTTTCGAGCCAGCCGCCGGTCGCGACCATGCCGTCACGCGCGTCGATTCCGAGTACAAGTCGATACGGATAGAGGAGGCACATTTCACGGAACCAGTCAGGAGACTTCAGGGCAAGAGTGCCAATAACGAGCCGTGAGACCCCGAGTTCGAGAAGCGACTCGAGCGTCTCTTGCGTGCGGATTCCGCCCCCCACTTCACAAGGGACGTTGCCAACAGCCTCAACAATAGCGGATAGGGAAGAGAAATTCGCGGGGTAGCCTTGCTTCGCACCGTCCAGGTCGACCAGATGAAGTCGCCGTGCTCCAAGCCGTACCCAATATCCAGCCATATCGGCCGGGGACGCCGCATACACCGTTTCCCGACCGTAATCTCCCTGACGAAGTCGAACACACTGTCCGCCACGGATATCAATCGCCGGCCAAATTTCCATAAAACTCACCCTTACTTATCCAAAATACTTATTTTAAACCAATCGACACAATCGATACAGGCACTATAACTACACTATCGACCGCCGGGGCGAAAAACTTCACTTGAAATCGCACGGTCGTTCGCTTCGCTCGCGAGTCAACCTTTCTTGCAGGTTGACCCGCGTCAGCAATAACATTCGGGAACGGCCAACAACGAAGACGGAAGCCCAGTTTGCGGTAGAAAATGAAAATCGCCCTGTAAGGGCAGCACAAACCGCGGCGACGCCTTTTGTTATGGGTGGTTATTTTTTCGTTATTGCTGGGTCGGGCCCTGCGAGCAGGCCCTCCCGACCTGCTCGCAGTCGGGCCTGTTCTGTATTTTCGACAGAGGCGGGTCCGGAAGTGCGGGAGGACGTATAGTCATGTTGCCGGCCGGGCCGGTTCGTTTCCTTTTCGCCGCGTCTTTTGTGCCGCAAAAGGCCGACACAACCGAAATTCGCTTGAACGACAGGAGTAACTCATTATGACACGTGAACTTAAAAGAAAAATACTCGACCTTTTTGAAGGACCAACTTTATCGGAACTGGCGACCATAACCCGTCATGGCCGGCCTTGGGTCCGCTATGTCATGAGCAGTATAGACGATGAGATGACCCTCCGCATTCCGACGCGCAGTGATGCCCGCAAGGTGCGTGACATAAATTTTTGCCCCGACGTCCACGTCCTGGTCGGTAAGAACCTCTTCTCCAGTAGCGGTGCGTACGCACAAATCGAAGGGTTTGCCGTGATAACCGCGGACCCGCGTAAACGGGAAAAAGAATGGAGCGAGGCCATGAAACGCTTCTTTACCGGTC
This sequence comes from Planctomycetia bacterium, assembly GCA_030539295.1. GTDB lineage: Bacteria > Planctomycetota > Planctomycetia > Pirellulales > Thermoguttaceae > JAUNBG01. The sequence goes on from JAUNSJ010000040.1 coordinate 31,102, forward strand.
CTCGTGACCCGGACTACGTACTGATCGAAGTGCGCCCCTATCGCATTGAGTACTGGTCCGCCATGGAAAAGGAAAATCCACAAGTCCTTGATACCGATGACTTTATCTACTCGTTCGGGCCAGGCGACGAACGGCCCATCGCCGACTCCGAGCCGACGCCCGCATTCGTCTGACCGCCGAACAGGTGTCGCGAGCGGCTGGCGGTGCGTGCCAAATCGGGTTGCGGCAATAGACAAAATTACAAGTAATGAGCAAACGAGGTAGGTCACCTCGCGTCCGAGCCCGACCGGTCTGCCTCCGCGGCCCCCTGCGAACCCTGCGCGCTAAAAACTAATGTGTCCATTGGCGAGGGCATTTGAGGGTGGGTGCCGTATTCGTAACCTGTGCTATATTCAGGTTTTATATATCACGCAGAGTTCGCGGAGAGCGCGGAGGGCCTGCTCTTGTTCCTGACTGCTTGCAGGTCGGGAACCAAACAATAACGGTCTGACTGCTTGCAGGTCGGGAACCAAACAATAACGGGCCGACCCAGCAATAGTGAAAATGGAGTCCCGGCACCGCCAATTTGTAACGGATTTGCCATATACCCATCATTGCCATTCACGGGCGGCCTGTAAGGCCAGCATATCATAGCCTGGGGTAAGGAGAAATACGACGTATTTCGACGTTCCCCGGGTCTATGTGATGTCCTAATAAACCACGCCCTGTAAGGGCAGCACAGGGCCGGTCACCTCCGAACCCGGGCCCGTCCGCCTCCGCGGCCCCCTGCGAACCCTGCGCGCTAAAAACTAATGTGTCCATTGGCGAGGGCATTTGAGGGTGGGTGCCGTATTCGTAACCTGTGCTATATTCAGGTTTTATATATCACGCAGGGTTCGCGGAGGAGCGCAGAGGGCCGATTCAAAATCGGTCGCGCTCTGCGCGGGGGAGCGACTGGTCGTGGGAGCCTGTTTTGTGCTGCCCTTACAGGGCGATGTTCATTTTCTACCACAGACCCGGGGCGTTG
>JAUNSJ010000041.1 GCA_030539295.1 Planctomycetia bacterium
GAAAAGACATATTTCGCCGTCAATCGGGCAAATTTGAATTTTTTAGAACCTCCCCTGAATTTCCGAAGAACAGTATCTATCGGCGTGACTTTGAAACGGGCCAGATGGCGCGTGACATGACCTTATTTCAGGACGAAGATGGCAGTGCGTACCACATCTACTCTTCGGAGGAAAATGGTGTACTTCATATAGCCCGGCTGACAGACGACTATCAGTCGCACACTGGGGAATATGTTCGGATTTTTCCGGGCCGCTTTAATGAGGCGCCAGCTCTGATGAAACGAAATGGACGATATTGGCTGATAAGTTCCGGATGTACCGGCTGGTCACCGAACGCGGCGCGACTGGCGGTGTCGGACAGTTTGTACGGTCCGTGGCGCGAAGTGGGGAATCCGTGCCGGGGTTCTGATGAGCAGCGAAACACAACCTTTCGCTCACAAAGTACTTACATTCTTCCCGTGGCGAATAAGCCCGACCAGTTTATCTTTATGGGCGACCGGTGGAACCCGGAGAACGCCATAGATGGCCGATATATTTGGCTCCCGATTCAATTCGACGAGGACGGCACGCCCTTCCTTGAGTGGAAAGATTCCTGGACCACGGATTGAAAATGCGAAAAAACTTGCCCTCCCCTCTAGTACGGGGCTTTGTTTTTCGCTAAAATAGAGAGGAGTGACTCAAATTTCAAGTCTTTCACAAAGGAGAAACGTATGCAGTTGATATGGAAAACGGTTCTTATGATGTTACCGTTTGTTTTGATGACCTACGGTATGAACGAATCGATGGAACAGACGCAAGCAGGAGAAGCAGAGATGGGAATAAAGTCAGCGCCGTTTGGCAAAACAAAAGAAGGAGCGGAAGTGACCGCGTGGACGCTCACGAACAAGGCCGGAATGACGGTGACAATTCTCGATTTCGGGGGCGTAATTTACTCCCTGGAAGTCCCGGACCGGGACGGCAATTCGGCCAACGTCTCGGCGAATTATCCCACGATTCCGGAATATCAAGAGGTCCGTCCGTACTTCGGGTCTCTCGTCGGTCGCTATGGAAATCGAATCGCCAAGGGTAAGTTTACTCTGGACGGCAAAGAATACACGCTGCCGATCAATAACGACCCGAACGCGCTGCACGGTGGCCTGAAAGGTTTTGACCAGGTCATCTGGAAGGTAAAACCGTTTGAATCGGAAGACCAGCTGGGGCTGATTCTGACTTATACAGCGAAAGACGGAGAAGAAGGATATCCGGGCAAGCTGGATGTAACCGTAAAATATATTGTTACGGCGAATAAGAATGAGCTGACGATAGACTACACGGCGCAGACGGACAAGAAGACGGTGATAAACCTGACGAACCACACGTTCTGGAATCTTGGAGGAGCGCAAGGCGGGAGTATCCGGGACCATGTTCTCCGTCTGGGGGCTGACCGCTATCTTCCGACCGACGGAACACTTATACCGACAGGCGAAGTGGCTTCCGTTAAGGGGACGCCGCTTGATTTCCTTGCCGCCAAGCCCATTGGTCAGGATATTGACAAGGTGACGGAACCGCAGTTCAACGGCGGTTACGACCACTGTTTCGTGCTCGTTGACAAAGAGCCGGGCGAAATGAGCTTTTGTGCCCATGCTGTTGACCCGAAGTCGGGCCGCGCAATGTACGTCTTTACAACGGAACCGGCGGTGCAGTTCTATTCGGGGAACTTCCTCGACGGAACGACCGGCGTGGGCGACTATAAGTACGAGAAGCACAGTGCCTTCTGCCTGGAAACGCAACATTATCCGGACTCGCCGAACCAGAGCGCGTTTCCAACGACCGTGTTATTGCCAGGCGACACGTATCGCCACACCACCATTCACCAGTTTGATGTAGAATAATACGCATGAAAGTCCTTACTGTTATTGCCCATCCGAACACGGATAAAAGTTTCAATCACGCCATAGCGCAAGCCGCAATTGAGACACTCAAGGCCAATGGTCATGAGGTGGTTGTGCGTGACTTGTACGCGGACGGGTTTGACCCGGTCTTGCCGCTCGGGGAAGAAAAACTGCCGGCGGAAGACCTGCCGCAGGTAATACAAGACGACATGGCGCTCGTTCGCCAGGCCGATGCGATCCTTTTCGTACACCCCAACTGGTGGAGCGCGCCGCCGGCGATATTAAAGGGTTGGATCGACCGGGTCCTGCGGGCGGGGTTCGCCTATCGTTTTTCCCCGGAAGGGGCCATACCCATGCTGGGCGATAAGAGTGCGTTCATCTTTACAACGTCGAATACGCCGGGCGAAGTGGAGGACAAGGTCTACCATAATCCGATCGCGAATTTTTGGAAGACGATTGTCTTTGGTCTTTGTGGGAGCCGTACTTGCTGCTACCGCAATTTTGACTCGGTCATCATGAGCACACCGGAGCAGCGTGCCGGCTGGTTGCAAGAGGTGCGAGATACCATAGCGCGACATTTTCCGCGTCAGGCCTGATTACGGCTATGGACGGGAATGAGTATTCTGTCTGCCCACGCTTGGTCGGATGCTGGTATCTTACCGGTCCGACCGCATCGGGCAAGACGCGACTCGGACTTGACCTTGCCCGGCGCCTCAATGCGGAGATTATTTCGCTTGATTCCATGGCGGTCTATCGCCAGATGGATATTGGTACGGCGAAACCGACCGCGGCGGAGCGTAGCGAGGTGCGACATCATCTTCTTGATCTGATCGAGCCCGGTGAGGAATTTTCGCTTGCCAGTTATATGAGATTGGCGCGAGAAGCGGCGGCGGAGATTCGCCAGCGCGGTCGTGAAGTGCTCTTTGTGGGCGGAACTCCGCTCTATCTGAAAGGGGTCCTTCGCGGTATCTTTGACGGTCCGGGCGCTGACGAGGCGTTTCGCGCGGACATGACGCGTCTGGAACATGTGCATGGTCTCGGCTATCTGCATCAGCGCCTCATTGAACTTGACCCGGTTACTGCGGCTCGCTTACATCCGAACGACCTGCGGCGTATTATTCGCGCTCTGGAAGTACGCGAGAAGACCGGTCGCCCTATCTCATTTTTTCAACGGCAGTTCGACCGTATCCCCACTTTTGACGAGGCGAAAGTGTTCGTACTCGACTGGAATCGTGAGCAGCTCTATGCCCGCATCAATCGCCGGGTTGACCTCATGATGGAACAGGGACTGCTGGCCGAGGTGCGTGCCCTGCTTGACCGGAATCTGTCGCTGGGTCGAACGGCGTCGCAAGCGGTGGGCTATCGCGAACTCATCTCGTATCTTCACGGGCAGATTTCGCTGGACACGGCCGTCGATTTGATTAAGCAGAAAACGCGGAATTTTGCGAAATCGCAGGGCACCTGGTTTCGTTCTCTGCCGGAATGTCATTTTATTGCAATGAATGACGAGCGGACGACTGACAATATTCTGGACGAAATCATGTCAGTCACCGCGTGATGAACATGTGCCAAACTTATCGCGGTCAAACAGGAAGCGGCGACTCGGTTAAGGCACCGCGCGTTTTGCTTATCGAACAAAGTTGGTCCGCGTAACGGGTTCATGCTGCGGAGCCGGGAGACCGTTGCATCGGCCGAGTTCAATGCATTTGAGCAGCCAGGCCATATTTTCGCCCAATGTTCTCATGGTCTGCATGCCTTCGAGATCCTGACGCACATCGTCTGGCTTGGAGCCGTGGACCTGATTCCAGTATTGGGAGGCGACAATGTGGATATTGTTTATGGCGAAGAATTTATTAATGGCGTCGAACGAAGTGGCACAGCCGCCGCGTCGGGCACTGACAACGGCGGCGCCCAGCTTACCGTTGTAGCGACTTCCGCAGCCGTAGAAAACGCGGGTGAGCAGGGCGAGGACCTGGGCCGACGGGTTGGCGTAGTAGACAGGCGAACCAACGACCAAACCGTCCGCCGCTTCCAGTTTTTCCCGCAGGTCATTTACCTGGTCGTCGGAGAAGACGCACTTGCCGGTCCCAGCACAGGAATTACAGGCAATGCATTCGGCAATGGGCTTGCGGCCGATCTGAACGAATTCGGTTTCAATTCCATTTTTTTGCAATGTTGACGCGACTTCCGAAAGTGCGGTAAAGGTACACCCGTCCGGGTGTGGACTTCCGTTAATTAAAATAACTTTCATTTTTCACTCTTAAACTTTCTCCAATATAAATGAATTTTAGCAGTAAGCGACGGCAGACGTTTATCCCTCGCAGTAAGAATAAACGTAATGTGCCACCTGCTGTAAAGACGCTATTTTAAAATGACGTTGTCGATGGTGCCGCCTGGCGGGGTCATGGGCAGTACGTGCTCTCGATAGGGCACGTTGACTTCCAGCAGGAAAGGTCCGTCGGTATTAATCATTTCGTCGATGGCGTCACGGAGTTCTTCTTTTTTCGTCACACTGCGAGCGGACCAGCCGTAGCAACGGGCAATACCGGGATAATCGGGATAGCGATGAGCGGGCGAAACGCCGTCGCCTTTACCAAAAGCTTCCGGGTCGGAAACGCAACCGAGGTAGGTATTGCCCCGATTGGCGCCATGGAAGCGGTCTTCCCACTGCATGACCATCCCGAGATGCTGATTGTTCAGGAGCATGACTTTTACGGGAATGTTTTCGGTGTGACAGGTAGCCAGTTCCTGAATATTCATCTGGAGCGAGCCGTCTCCGTCGACGTCGATAACGAGCGCGTCGGGCCGTGCAATTTTAACACCCATAGCGGCGGGAAGGCCGAATCCCATCGTCCCGAGTCCGCAACTGGAAATCCAGGTGCGGGGGCGAGAGAAGTGATAGAATTGAGCGGTCCACATCTGGTGCTGACCGACTCCGGTCGCGATAATGACGTTTTTCTCACGCGTTGCTTGCCACAGTTCGTGAACCGCCATTTCCGGGAGTATGTAGGGGGACTCCTGATTCCAGGTGAGCGGATACTTCTGCTGCCACACGTCAATTTCTGCGAGCCAGGAGTCGTGGGAATCGAAGGCCAGGCCGCGCATCTTTTCGTTCAAACGCGTTAAGGTGTCTTTTAAATCGGCTACGATTCCCAGGTTAACGTGGCGTACTTTATCGATTTCGGATGGGTCGATATCGACGTGAATGACGCGTGCCCCTTTGGCGAATTCGGAGAGCTTGCCGGTCACACGGTCGCTGAACCGCACCCCAAAGGCGAGTAGCAGGTCGCAGTGGTGCACTGCCCTGTTCGCCGTTACGGTTCCGTGCATGCCGAGCATGCCGAGCGCGAGTTCGTGGTCGCGGTCGAATGCGGCCATAGCCGGAAGCGAGGTCGTGACCGGAACGTGAGTGGTTTCGACGAACTTACGCAGTTCCGGTTCACACTGAGCGGCGACAATGCCACCGCCGGCGAAGAGGACAGGACGTCGCGAGTCTGTAACCGCGGCGATGAGGGCGTCGAGCTGCTCCTCCGAGGCCGAGGGGGCCTGACCGTGATAGCCTGGCAAATTGCGAGGTTCCTCGAAGTTCGGATAGCATTGCGAGACGAGGACATCTTTCGGCAAGTCGACGAGTACTGGTCCCGGACGACCGGTCGTCGCAACGAAAATGGCTTCGTCCATAGTTCGGGCAAGGTCCTCAATTCGGGTTACCAGATAATGGTGCTTCGTAATGCAGCGGCAGATTTCCGTCATGGGCGTTTCCTGAAATCCGTCGTACCCGATTGTACTGGTAGTGACCTGCCCGGTAATAATGAGCATGGGCACACTGTCGAGCTTGGCGTCGGCTATACTGGTAATCAGGTTCGTCGCGCCGGGACCACTGGTGGCCATACAGACACCGAGTTTTCCGGTCGCACGGGCATACCCCTGAGCGGCGAACCCTCCCCCTTGTTCGTGACGCGGGAGGAGCACGCGAATCTTATCGCGGTAGTGGGTTAAGGTCTGGTGCAGCGGCATGGTAACCGCGCCGGGATAGGCAAAGATGGTTGAGACGCCATGACGCAGCAGGGACGCAACGACAATTTCCGTCCCGGCCATAAGACGCTTGACGGAATCGGGTTCGGACATCTGCTCTTGTCGGGTGACTGCTGACACGGTGCTCTCCTCACAAAGGTATTCATCTGCGTTTGGTTTCTTATTCGTTTGCCGGAAGAAAAACATTTCTCTCCCATTAGAATAATACCGGGAATTGAGGAAACGACAAGGGGCGCCTCTTTTTACCCGGGAGGGCCGGAGGGCCCTGGCGAGCAGGTCCCCCCTATTTTCGCGAGAAAGTTTGCACGCACCCCCGGTCATGTTGCCCTCTTGACCCCATCTTTTCGGGCTGTATAATGGATCGTTATAGTGACGTGCTCTGAGTGCCCTGTTGCGTAACCTGCCTGAACTCAAAAAGAAATTCGTAATGCTAAATAGAATTATCACTTTTATTCTATTCTTTACTCCTGTTTTCTTTTTTCGTATCAGAGTGTGTTCTCAGGAAGTGGCGTGTCGCGTCATTCGGCAACCGGCGTTCGAGCAAACGTATTCAGACGCCGGTGGTGTGGAAAATTCGAGTAGATTCGAGACAGTACTGACATACAAACACGGGAGAGTACTCATGAAAAGCAAACCTGTTTTGACGCGAGCGATATTGCTGCTGTTATGCGTTTTGATATCTTATGTGGAGGCGCATGGTCAATTGCCACCGACCCTACATCGGGTAACGGACTACGATACAGCGGTAGACCCGCGCGTTGATTTGGACAAACAGGGTCAGGAGGACTTTCTGTATCCGACGTCCGGCCTGGCACCAGGTGGGATAACGAGCGAAAAGCCAGTGCGTAACATAACCCTAAAGAAGGTGGACCGGGCGGACTATGACCGTCGGGCGAAGGAGCTGGGATTGACGCTGCGGGCGGAAGACTTTCGCGCGGGCGTCTTTGAGAATTGGGGCGAGCAATATGTGGAGCTTTCGCGACAACTCACAGGCGACGCCGTTCTCCCGCGAGGCGCAGGAGATCAGGTGGCGGATAAAAACGCATTGGTCTTTCCGGAAGAGGAGCGATATCCGGTCGACGTGGTACTTCGTCGCACGCGAGTCCTCGTCGAGTCGCTGGAATCAGAGGGAGAACTGACAAGCGAACAGAAGCGCTGGGCGAACGAACTGACGCAACTTGCCAGTGCGAACCGCGACCAGAATACAAACGCGGATACGGACTATTTTTTGGCCTGTGGCATTCGCCGGCATCTGCTATTCTCCATGCCCATACTGGAGGACGTTGACCGGATTCTCTTTCTTGCACGTGGTTGTTATGCCGGTTGCCGCTTGACGAATGACAGGAATACCGACAGGATGGGCGGTCATTTTGCGACGCAGGTTTTCGGGTTTAATACGATTGAAGGGGGTGGGATTTTCACGCTGTCGCAGTGGCGGGACCGTGACCCCCAGGTAACGGACATGATCCGGGGCCGGAAAGTGGTTTCCGGGCCGGGCAATCGTCTGGTGGGCCGTGAGCTGAACTATGGTTCGTTTATGGCACCTGAATTAAGCTACGATGGCAAAACGATTTACTTTTCGCACTGCGGATCAGGCGAGCATCGCTGGATGTGGACACCGGATACGACTTGGAATATTTTCAAGATGGCGGTCGAAGGCGATACAATTGAGCAATTGACCGATGGTCCGTATAACGATTTCGACGTATGCGAGTTGCCGTCTGGCCGACTGGTTTTCTGTTCGGAACGACGTGGCGGGTTCATACGTTGTTTTGATGAGAAATCTGCCCTGCGAGTCACGACCTCGGTCCTGCACAGTATGAAAAACGATGGTTCCGACATCTATCCGATAAGTTTTTATGAGACCAGTGAATGGCAGCCTAGCGTCGACCATCATGGCATGCTGGTGTATACGCGTTGGGACTATACAGACCGGGAAAACTGTCTTGGCTCTTCCTTTTGGACCTGTTTCCCGGACGGACGTAATCCACGTTCGCCTCACGGAAACTATCCGGAACCGTGGCATACTTTTGAGGACAATAAGCATGGTGACCATCGATTTGGTCATTGTCCGGACGCGGAAAGCGCGCTACCCATGACCGAAATGCAGATACGAGCCATACCGAATTCGCACCAATATGTATTTACGGCGGCACCGCATCATGGCGAGACTTTTGGTTCTCTCTGTTTGTTGGACTTGCGAGAGCGGGACGACCACAAGATGAGTCAGATCAGGCGATTAACGCCGTATGTCCCGTTTCCGGAATCGGAAGCACCGGACCGGGGGCAATATGAATACGGAGCGCCGTGGCCGCTTAGCGACAGTGTATTTCTCTGCAACGACTGGGAAAATTTAGTACTGCTCGATCGATATGGAAATAAAGAACTGATTTGCGAACGTGAGATTTTGCCCATTGGCTATGTGCCTGCTGTTCGGCTTTCAGAGCCGATCCCTCTTCGCGAGCGTGAACGGCCGCCGGTTATTCCGCAGGCGACGTCGCAAGGGGAAGATTTTGTAAATCAGTCGCAAGAGTCGACCATAGGTGTGGTCAATGTGAATCTTTCGGACCAGCCGCTTCCGGCAGACCGCCCGGCGCGGCGTCTGCGCGTCTTGCAGGTTATCCCGAAACCGGACCCCTGGATGAACCGGCCGGATATCGGTTACGCGCCGGAAAACACGCCGCGAATCGCATTGGGGACCGTCCCCATTGACGCCGACGGCAGTGCGTATTTTAAGGCCCCGCACGGCAAGCAGTTTATCTTTCAAATCCTGGACGAAAAGAATATGGCGATACAAACGATGCGCTCGACTGCCTTTGCGCACCCGGGAGAGAAGCTGATTTGCGTCGGCTGTCACGAACCGGTGGACGAAAGTGTGCGTAACGCGGAGACGCTGCCAAGTGCGTTTCTTCGTGAGCCGTCCGATTTGGAGCCGGAGTGCGGGCCTGTGGAACCGGTCAACTTCTATCGACTTGTCCAGCCGCTATTGAGTAAGTGCATAGAATGTCATCAAGACAAGGGAATAACCCCGTTTACGCAAGAGTATGAATCGCTACGGCCTTACGTCTACTACTTTAGCGGCGGGATGCGAGGAAAAACTGTAAATTGTGGTCCGCACGGTGGGTCACGTTCACGACCTGGTCGTGTGGGGGCCAGTGAATCGAAACTCGGTACGATTCTGTTCGACGAGAATCATCTGACAAGCGTTTCGGATGAAGACCGGCATAGAATCATTCTGTGGCTCGACGCCAATGCGCCGCGACTGGGCGCGTTCCGCGACGAAGAACGGCAGAAACAGGGAGAACTCGTCTGGCCTGTTCTTGACACGGAACGCTGCAACGAGTACGAGGCAACAACTCCAGAGGCGACAACCCCGTAATACGGCAAGCATGAGTCACACGAAAGTGGCACCAGATAAACGGGCGAGATGAAAAATTTCGCTCGTTTAGATTGCTGGCGTTGAATCTTGTGGTATAATAGGGAAAGTCCGTTTGCGTCAAGACAACACCGACAAGGGCAATTTAAGCACAAGTGGAACCAGAGCAAGAAGTTATAGAATTACCAGAGCGACAGTTCATGATGGAGCTGTGCTACGACGGGAGCCGATATTCCGGTTGGCAGGGTCAGCCGGAGCAGCGTGAGGTGCGAACCATCCAGGGTGAGCTAGAGCGTGCGATTCGCGAGGTGACAGGCGAACAGGTTACGGTCGTGGCCAGTGGACGGACGGACGCGGGAGTCCACGCCTTATATCAGGTGGCGTCGTTTTATGTAGTAACGCGTCTTTCGGCGGAAATATTGCGTCGAGCGGTGAACGCGTCACTTCCGCATGCGATTCAAATCTATCGTATGCGTGAGGTTTGGCCCGGTTTTCATCCGATCCGGGATGTGGTCCGGAAACGCTATCGCTACCTGTTGAGCGACACGAAGCCGTTTGTTCCTTTCTGGTCGAATTATGTGTGGCAGGTCCTCAAGCCGGTTGACGTTGGCCGCATGGCCGAGGCGGGTGCGTATTTGCTGGGTCGACATGACTTTGCGGCGTTTCAGACGGTCGGGTCCCCACGTAAGACGACAGTACGCACGGTCTTTGACCTGGCGGTTCGGATTGAGGATTGTCCGTTTCCCGGCCCTCTGCCCGCCGGACTGCCGCGCCCGCGATTGATCTCCGTCGAGGTGGAAGCGGATGGTTTTTTATACAACATGGTGCGAGCGATCGCGGGTACACTCGTGGCCATAGGTCAGTCGCGTAAAGGATTTGAGAGTGCCGAGCGTATGAAGGCGATTCTGGAGTCGGGAGACCGAAGTCAGGCGGGTCCAACGGCCCCGGCACACGGGTTGTTTATGGTTAAGGTAGAGTACGATACAGCGAGGTTTATGTAAGATGTCAACGTTGCCAACGGGGTTTTTATTCCAGTTTTCTTTTCCCTGTCGCAAGGTGGATAAGCTCGCCCCGGCGCTGCGGCCCCTGGAACTGGGCGCGGAATATGAAGTTCCGTTTCAGACGCGGGCGGCCCGCACGGCCGCATTCCACAAGACGGCTAACGCAACGGTTCGTCCGGAGCCGTCCGGAGTCGACCGGAGTCAAGGGACATTTCTCTTTCGGATCGGCTGGCATGAATCGGGCCTCCTGCTGTCGATGGAACTGCGGGGCAAACGAGAACGGTTGAACTGCGATTCGACGAAAGTGGAAACGAGCGACGGGTTACGCTTCTGTTTGGATACGCGAGATGTGCGAGATGTTCATCGGGCAACCCGCTTCTGCCATCGTTTTCTTTTTCTTCCGACGGGTCCCGGGGGCAAGGCCGAAGAAGTGAGTGCCTCCTGGCTACCGATTCACCGTGCCAAGGCCCATCCGAACCCGGTCGACGTCAGCCAATTCCGGCTGGCGAGCGAAATCTATAGCGACGGATTTGCCATGTCAGCTTTCATACCGGGAGTAACATTAACGGGTTACGAACCGCAGGAGCATCCGCGTCTGGGTTTTCATTTTACCCTGTCAGACGCGGAGCTTGGCTTCTTTCATCTACAGCACGAGGTGCCCCTTCCGGTCGAGGAAGACCCGTCGTTGTGGCCGGTCCTGGCCTTGACGCCGAGTTCGCAACGTTGATTAGTCGCGACTGCTATTCATAATAATCAAGGCATAGTAGAGAAACTGGCTCAGGACGGCGATCATACCGGCAACGTAGGTCATGGCAGCGGCCCAAAGTACGCCTCGCACGGCGGGCATATCCTGTTCGGGGACAACGCCCAGCGTGACGAGTTGGGCTTTGGCGCGAGTACTGGCATTGAACTCAACGGGTAAATTGACCAACTGATAGACCAGGACGACGCCAAAGAGGGCCAGTCCGAGGTAGGCCAGGCCCAACAGATTAAGCGCCAGCCCGGCAATAATGGCAATAAAGGCTGCATTACTGCCAAAAGCGGCCATGGGCCAGGCAAATTGAGTCAGGACGAGCGGGCCATACTTGGTCGCGTGCTGTATGGCGTGGCCACATTCGTGGGCGGCAATTCCAACGGAGGCCAGTGTACTGCCGCCGTAAACTTCCGGACTGAGCCGAATAATCTTTTCACGCGGCGAATAGTGATCGGAGAGCTTGCCAGGGGTCTGCTCAATTTTTATGTGTCGCAGTCCGGCGGAGTCGAGAATCAGTCGGGCAGCGGCCGCACCGGTCATACGGGCAGGTAATTTCAAGGCCTTGGCGTAGCGGTATTTTACCATGCCTTGGGCAACGAAGGCGAGTAGCATGGGCGGAATGATGAACATGAAATACAGTAACATTTTGAACGTTCCTTTCTGTCAGGTTTTCGTGTGGTTTTGGGGTCCTGCCAAGGCAAAGTTGCATTGATATGAGGACCCAATTGTAAGTTTCAAGGGGCGCTGGGGACCTCTGGTACCAGAGTCACCCATCAAGCCTGCGATGCCGAATGGTCAAAACCGATCTCGGCGTTATGGTTTCCAGTTTTTTACTCCGTGGATTTCTTTGTTAAGTCGATTGGTTTTTGGTCGTCGGGCACGCGATCAAGAGAGCCGTAGCAGCCAACGAGGTACCGCAAGTAGGTGACCTTGGGTTCCTGCTGGTCTATGACCTGGCGTCTGATTTTCGCGGATCGTTCGGGCGAATGGGGCAAATTTCGTGCGGCCAGACTGGCGGCCACGGGAAACTCACCCCAGACGATTTTCGTACCGCGCCGCGTTTCCAGCTGATAATCACCGCCAATGCCTTGCTCTTCTTTGGGGGTGACAACGATTTTTTTAAGGCCCAATGTGGCGTTACTCCAGTGGAGAAGTTCGGCCAAAGCGGCGGCTTCTGACACGAGAACATCGTTCCATGGCTCGCCATAAGACCCCATCGGGACAGAGGTTATACCGTGAATCCAGATGTAGTCAAAAAGTTTTTCCGAATGCTCCTGAAAATAGGCGTCGGGCAGGAGGTTACCGGCGGCGTCGATGAGGAAGCCGCCACCTTTCGCGTCCGGGTAATGCTCCAGGGGAGCGGCAACGACGGCCACGGGGGTGCGGAAAGCAATGTGAATGACGATCGAGGCGGGCCAAGTCATTTCAACCGACTCAACATATTCGACCCAGGGATGAAGTTCAAAAGCCTTGGCCAACGTGGCCGGCAGTGTGGAATCCAGGAGCGTGAGCTCGGTTTCCTTGAGGTCGGGATAGTCACTAAGGACCTCCTGGACAAAGGAGGCGGGAATCCACTCGGGCGGCTCGGCGATAAGGATCTGCTCCGGCAAGATCTTAAAGCGAGCAGAGACGGCAAGTTGAGACGCGCAAAAGCCCCAAGCTGTCCAGAGGCCAAAGAGGATCAGGGTCGCCATTCCCAGTTGAACCAGGATCGACCGCTGACATTTTCCCCCAAACAGGTTCTGAACAAACTCTGCGAACATAACGCGTCGGTAACTCCGTTTCGGCAAAGGGCGAAGGTAAGGGAGGCACGACCGCCAGGCGACGTCTGCCCGTCCCTCATTCGCTTGTATTATACGTTACAAGAGGGCGAAAATCAAGTGGTGACCCCCCGCTATTTTGCGAAAAGTCAAGAAACCACGTGCAGTCGGGGCAAAAAAGAAGGCTGAGTTCGGGACGGGTGCGGAAATAACTGCCGGAAGGAAAAGGATTAAAAGATTATCTTTTTAGAATTATTTTATTGACACGCGTGTCTGACCATGATATAATAGAATAGTGTCTGACTTGAGGAAGGTATGGGAGAATGCCAGAAGGCGTCAGAAGTAAGACGGAATCGGGCATTTCAGGCAGGTTTGTTTTATTGGAGCATCGACTGTGGCACAAGAAGCGGAATACAAATCAGCAGCGCGAGGCGTATGGCCTTCCGCCGCCGGGAAGAGAATGGAAAAGTCGATTTTATTCCGATTTTTGCCCCTTGTATTATTATTTGTATTATTTTTTAATTATTTAATCTGTTTTCATTTACAAGCGGCCGAAGAGCCGGCAGGGGTGCCGGAGAAGTTGACCGTAGCGTTTTATGATTTACCGAATGTGAACGCATTGGGTTTTATCATGGCGAAGGAGCGTGGCTATTACGAAGCGGCCGGTTTGCCGGAGATCGAATTTCTATGGCAAGACGAGGCGCACACGGTCTTTGAGCATATGGAGAAAGACGCGAGTATCGGCGTCAGTTGGCTGGCCGAGGGGATTCAGGCCCGGGCAGAAGGCTCGAAGGTGGTCGGACTCGGTCGTCTGTCGCGAGGCTACTCGAACGCGATTTCCATACGGCGAGACTGGACGCCAACGTTAACGAATTTTGACGTTTTGGATGGCAGGAAGATAGGGCTGTCGTTTCGTCGCGATTTATCGGCGCGTGTCTTTTTTCAATCGCGAGGCATAAAGATTCACCCGATCGTCTTTCGCCCGGACCGGAACGTCTTATTCCGCAAGGGAGGGGTGGACGCCATTGTTGTGGTGTCGTACAATTTTTTTGTCTTATCGGAATATGTACGGGGTCGGGATCTGTTTCGTAATTTTAAATTATCGGATTATGGGGGCGGGTATCCGGAAGACACCGTTTTCTGTCGGGAATCGTTTTACGAGGAGAATCCGGAGCTTTGTCGCGCGTTCATGGACGCGACGTTTCGCGGCTGGGCATATACATTTTCGCACAAAGAGGAAGCGGTTCAGGCTTTGGTAAACTATCAACGTGCGTACCAGCTCATGGGCGACACATACATCTTAGAGCGGGAATTAGTCGCGTGGGAATCACTTATGGATTTGAATCCGGAATTGGGCGCCAATGGCGAGTGCGGGCAGGAGGATTATGAGCGGCTGTGCAGGGACATGGTCAAGTCGGGCGTAATAGGAGAGGGAGAGGTTCCAGAGTATGACACCTTTTTCAGGATAAATCTTCATACTGAAAATGTAAAAGAACCGGTTGTTGGTCCAAGGGACTAAAGAGAGACAGGGGCAGACGAGGTGAACAGATTAAAGATCATACTAACGGTACTTTTCCCCATGCTGTTTATAACACTGGGAGTACTCGCTCTGGGCATGTATTTTTTAACGAAGCTGGATCGTGAACGTTCGCTGGCCTCGTTAGAGGTCAAGGTCCGTTCGCTGGGCGAGAGTCTGGCGAAGAATTCGAATCACTACGCGAAGCAGGTAAAGATCTTTACGTCCATGTTGAGTATGCCGGCGGCGAGCAAGATGGAGAAATACTTACTTCAGTTGATGCAGGAGCATGATGAGATCCAGGCTTTTGCGGTTGCCTATGACCCGGAATTTTTGCGAGACGTAAGCGTGGGGAAGCACCCTGGCTTTCACGTGGAAGACTATTTTTCGCAGTACGATCCGGAAGTGTTTCGAGACAAGTGCGCGTTTGTGTATTACCGTGACGCGGAGAGGAACGTGGCTGTTGATATAGACTCGCTGCATTCGTACGAGACGAAAGACTGGTTCCTCTTACCGCGGTATCTTTCGGAGGGCCAGTGGACGAATCCGTTTGTAACGCGTATTACGGGCCGATTGGTGTGTGCCTATGGTCTGCGTTTTTATCACGAGGGCAAGCCTGCGGGGATCGTTTCGTGTTTTGTGCCGTTTGAAGAGTTAATGTCCAGTGGCACGCGAGAGGCGAAGAACAGTGGTCTGCTGGAGAAGGGTCGTTTTCTCATAACGGCGTCGAATGGTTGTTTTTTATATGATTCCGACAAGCCCGTTAAGCCCTGTTTTTCTTTGTATTCTGCGGTGGAGGAAGCAGGTCGGGAGGACCTGTATCCCTTGTGCGACCGTATTGTGGACGAAGACTTCGGGATTATAGAACTGACGCAATTTAATTTTCTTTCACAAGGCGGGAAGAAGGATAACACGTCGCTGTGGCTCTGTTTTTTAAGCATTGAGAAGTACACAGACTGGACTCTGGTCGCGGCGGTAACCGATCGTGCATTGCAGTCCAGTTTGCACAAGCGGCTGCGATCGTTTTGCGCGATAACGCTGATTGTAGTTTTATTTTGTGGTGGAATTGTTGCAACTTTATTAATTCACACGAGCGAGCCACTGTTCGCCATGATGGCACTGGCGCAGAGAGCGGCCACCGGAGATTACAAAGGTCGGGTTCCTGCACGTTACACGGAGAAGAAGAACAATATCGGCATATTTGCCAACACGTTTAATAATATGCTGCTCTCCATGGAGAATCACATTGATAACGCGATCCGCGAGAGCGTACTGCAAACGCGCATGGAGCAGGAAGTCGATATAGCGCATGAGCTTCAGGCGTCGTTTTTACCGACGAACGAATTTCACTACAATCCGGAGCTTGGCTATGCGATCCAGGGTAAACTGATCTCCTCGGCGGAAATAGGTGGCGACTTTTACGACGTCTGGCAGTTGAACGACGAGACGGTGGCCTTTCTTGTCGCGGACGTTGCGGGCAAGGGCATAGCGGCGGCGATGTGCATGGTAGCGGCCCGAACGATCATACGTCAGGTTTCAGAGCGATGCGAGACGCCCGGCGAAGTCTTTGATCAGGTCAATGATGAGTTGCTTCTTGTGAAACGCAGTGGCATGTTCATCACGGCGTTCCTCGGATTTTACAATGCGAAAGAGAATACCCTGTTGTACTGTAACGCGGGGCACGAGCCGCCGTTTATTTATGACGGACAGGGGCACCTGCAAGAGATGGGCTACTCCAGAAATTCCATACTCGGGTCGTTGCATGACGAGCGTTATGTAACGGAAACGCTGCAAATGACGCCGTCTTCGTTTTTACTTCTTTATTCCAACGGGATTCAGAACGCGGTCTCGCCTGCGGGAGAGCAGTATGGCAAGAGACGCTTTGTCGACCTGTTAGACGAGCTTAAGAATACGACCACCGACCGCATCATACCGTCGATTGTCCGAAGTTTGGAATCGTTTACGGAAACAACGAGTGTAGACGACGATATTACGCTGCTCGTTTTGAAGCGAACACTTCCCTTGCCTGCGGATACGACGAACGGCTGGCAGTGCGACGAAACGATCGTGAGCGACTATGGTAACGGCGACTTTATCGTTGACAACCTTTTGCAAAAGATGGGCGAACGTGGGTGGTCCGACCGGGATTCCTTTGCGGTGAATATGGCTATAGTTGAAGGCATAAACAACGCAATTGAGCATGGGAACGCATTGGATTCGACAAAGAAGGTCAATATAAAGTGCGAAGTCACGGGAAACTATGTTTCGATATGGATACGAGACGAGGGACCTGGTTTCCGCGAGGACCTCATTCCGGACCCACGTCAGCGTCGGCGTCTGTCGTGTCCCACGGGCCGAGGCGTACTGTTAATTCGCAACTTCATGTCGCGGGTGACTTTTAACGAGGCCGGGAACGAAATACAGATGGAGAAATATCGTTCAGAGATCATCTGAATCCGGACGAGGCTCGTGTCTGGTATGCACAAGCCTGGGAGACAGATTTTTTGTATTTTTTCGCAGCCAGAGACATGATTTATGCTGATTTTGCCTGTACATTTTTGCCGTCCGCTTTTGCGTGAACGTCGTGTGATGAGCCGCGTCAAGAGAAGTCGACAGCCAAGGATTTCGGAGTAGTTGTTATGTTTTCCACAATTTTAAAAAATTTTCATCTTGATCGCATACCGCGGGAAATAGTCATCATGTGGCTGGTGATATTCGGTTTGTGCGGCATTTTGTTCCTGCTTATTGATTTCAGTTCGGAAGAGACAGGGATCCTTAAGACGCCGTCCGGGGAGCATGCGACAACCCCCACCCTGGAGCCGCGACTGGCCAACATAGGAGCAGGCTCGACCACAATTACCCCGCTGTACGCGAGCATGAGTAAAGTTTTTTTTCATGAGAAGAGTCATCTGAACCAGGAACAATACAAGTATATTCCGTTGAACTCTGAAGTTGGGCTGGACATGCTCAAGCACGGGAAAGTGGGTTATGTATCGATGGACCGTCCGCTAACGCCGTACGAACGTCTTTCTCTCGACGCGTTTCAGTTTCCCACTCTCATCTACGGTGTTACCATTGCGGTCAACATACCGGGAATAGAAGACCGCCAGCTTCGATTGAGTCGCAAGACTTTGCCGGATATTTTCCTGGGTAAGATAACACGATGGAACGATCCCAAACTGGCAGCGGACAATCCGGAACTGACGTTACCTGATTTGGAAATTGTTCTTTTGCACCCGAGTACGGACTCCGATATTACGTTTACCATGACGAACTATTTGAGTGTGATTAGTGCCGAGTGGGCGAATAATGTGGGACGCGGTATGGGTGTAAAATGGCCTGTGGGAATAGGAGAAACGGACGACCCTGATATCGGTCACAAAATCGAGAACACCTTGGGCGGGATAGGATTTTTTGAGTCGGGCTTTATCAGCCAATACAAAATTTCGTCAGTCCTACTGGAAAATGCGTCAGGGCGATACGTAGCCCCGATACACAGTGCCATAGACGCGTGCATACCATTCTTCGACGAGAATGTTTTTTATGATTATTCCGAAGTGCAGGCACGTTTGCCCGGTCCGGAATGCTATCCTTTGGTTGGAATGAACTATACCGTTGTCCTGCTTAACAGGTCGCCAACGCTGGAGCAGACGACTTGCATCGCTGAATTTTGGGAGATCATCAGTTGGATGTTCGATCATGGCGACCTGGCGGAAGAGATGGGTACGATTGCGTCTTTTCTTCCGCAGCGTTTTTTGAAGAAGATTTATGAAGAATATGCCCGGGAATCACGTGCTTCTCCTGAAAATAATATGGGAAGTGACGGCGCGGAAGAGATTTACAGTGAATTTTGACGGACAGGTAAATGACAAAAATATTTTATTTTGTAGTTGGGTTAACATTTTTTGTATGTCACATTGTTGTGGCCTCGGAGTCGGGTCGTTGGTGCGCGGAGTCCGCCGGAGCACAAGGAGACGGCCTCTTCGATAACACACCGGTACTGCAAAAGTTGCTGGACGAGGCAGGACAGGCAGGAGGCGGCATCGTCTGCCTGCCAGCCGGTCGGTTTTGTGTCAGGGGCAATCTGGTCATACCCGCGGGCGTGACGCTCGAAGGGACGTTCCGGGTTCCGCCGAATATGAATACTATAAATGAGCCGGTAACCGGAACAATACTACAGGCGTATGCGGGACGCGGCCGACCGGACGAGGCAGGTTTTATTCGTCTGGCCGGGGACAACAGTTGTGTGCGAGGACTCATCATTGTCTACCCGGAGCAGGACCAGCAGACACTTCCTCCTGTGGCGTATCCGCCCACGATAGAATCGAGTCAGACCAGTAACGTTGGTGTTATTGACTGCTGCCTGTTGAACTCTTATGAAGGAATCCGATTTATTTTTGCCGCGCGACACCTGGTGCGTAACGTTACGGGCTACCCGATCAAGCGAGGTCTCTTTGTCGATCAATGCTACGATATAGGTCATATAGAGAACATACACTTTTGGCCCTTTGGACTTGTTTACAAACCGGAGGACCCCTATTGCAAGTGGATCAATGTAAACGGAGTTGCGTTTGAGTTTGCAAGGACAGACTGGCATTACGTATCGAACACGTTTTGCTTTGGCTACGGAGTGGGTTACAAGTTCAGCGATAAGGGGAGCGGGGCGA
Organism: Planctomycetia bacterium; assembly: GCA_030539295.1. Taxonomy (GTDB): domain Bacteria; phylum Planctomycetota; class Planctomycetia; order Pirellulales; family Thermoguttaceae; genus JAUNBG01. The sequence continues at coordinate 18,981 of JAUNSJ010000041.1, forward strand.
CGAACGGGAATTTCCTCGGGATAGGCGCGGATTCCTGCCGGCGTGCGGTGCTCGTGGAAGGAGCACAAGCACCGGGACTACTCATAACCAATGGCGAGTTCGTAGGCCGCTGGACGAGTACGGATTCAATTTGCCTTGAGGTCCCGCGGGAAAGCAGTGGCGTTGTTTCTTTAAATAATTGTGCTTTTTGGGGACCGGTCACAACGATGATTCGCGTGGACGCGCCGAAGGCCCAGGTCACGGTCAACGCATGCAACTTTGTAAACTGGGATAATGCGGGTCAGGGGCAGCCTGCCTTGGCAATCAATGCGGGAAAAATAATCGTTCAGGGCTGTACGTTTCAACAATCGGGGATTCATGCACTCGTTGGTAAAGAGACGCGTTCTGCGATCTTTTCGGGGAATCAGGCCGAAGGCGGCTTTAATGTGCTGGGGAACTTGAAACACGTTCTCTGTAGTGCGAACGAGCCGTCGCCTTTCGCCTCGCCCGAGGCAATCGAACATTATCGGATTCGTTTGGGGACCTCGATTGATGCCGCCTGTCTGGTGAACTGGTACGGCCGGGAGGAGGAGAATGCTCTGCCCTATCGCTGGTCGTCCGGGTCAAGTGGCTTGCTTCTACCCGTTGCTCTGCACAAGCCGTATACGGTGGAATTGGCGTGTGATATTCCGACGGCAATTGCCGAGGCCGAAGCTCCCTGTCTCTATTTAAATGACGCCCCACTGGCGGTTGTTGACCGGAATGCTACGACGGTGGTTTTTTCGCTTCCGGCGCAGGAAACCTCGCCTGTGCTGCTCACGTTGCGAACAGCAACCTGGCAGCCGCGGGAAACGATCCCAGGTTCCGACGATGTACGCACTCTCGGCGTTCGCGGACGAGTCGTAACGGTCAAGGCAGAAGGGAGCAGCGATTCCTGTTTTGAGTACGAGACGGAGAACGAGAATTGAACGTACAAGAGCTGAAGATAGGTCCGATGCGGATATGGCCGCCGGTCTTGTCGGCCCCTATGGCGGGTTTTTCGAATTACGCATGGCGCACACTGCTACGTGAGTTGGGCGGCGTTGGTCTGGTCACAACGGAAATGGTCAGTGCCCGCGCGTTTGTTTATAAAGCGCATGACGAAGATGGTGAAGAGCTTGGCCGTCTGTGGGGCGTTGAAAATGAGGCGCGACCGCTTTCGGTTCAGATATGGGATAATGACCCTGATGCCCTGGCGGCCACGGCGTTGCGGCTTGCGCGAGCTTATCATGTGAGTGTCGTAGACATGAACTTTGGCTGTCCGGCCCCGAAAATTGTGAAACGCTCGGCGAGCGGCTCTTGGCTACTGCGAGATCCAGACCGCCTTGGCCAACTTGTGGCAAGCGTGGTTTCGGCCGCAGCCCCTGTTCCGGTGACTGTCAAGATACGGTTGGGACTGACGCTGGACCGCATCGTCGCTGGCGAAGTGGCCGAAGCGGTGGAAGAAGCAGGTGCCAGTGCAATAACGGTCCACGGCCGCACAACGAGTCAGATGTATTCCGGGCGTGCGAACTGGGACGCGATAGGGCACGTGAAAGACCATCTTAAGTCAATCCCCCTGATCGGCAACGGCGATATAAGGACTGTGTCCGAGGCAATTGACCGATTGACGAACTATCCGGTCGATGGCATTATGATTGGTCGAGCAGGCTTTGACCGGCCGTGGCTTTTCCGTCAGATAAAGGAGGCCTTGGAGGGCCGCGAGGTTTCGGGGGAACCTGGAAGTGAGGAAGTGCGAGCGATTCTTTTGCGGTTGTATGAGCTCTCGCGAATGCGTTACGGCGAGGCGTCGGCCGTGCTCTTAATGAGACGATACGCGTGTCATTACTCCAAAGGGCGGCGCGGCGGTTCTGCGTTTCGCGATCAAATAAGTCGAGTCGGTACGGAGCCGGAGCTACTCCGCCTACTCAACAGTTTTTTTGTCAAAGAGACCGAGACGGAACCGTCCATAAAGAGCGGTTTGAAAGAAGGAGTCTAATTCATGACGGAAACAGATACCAAGAGGCCGGGCAAGATACCGGGTCAGGGACGCGTGGCAGGGATAGATTTTGGGACAGTGCGAATCGGTCTGGCCATAACGGACCGTGAGCGACTCATTGCCAGTCCGTATGAGATTTACACGCGGCGCAGTGAGCGTCTGGACGCGGACTATTTTCGGCGGTTCGTGGAACAGGAGCGGATCGTGGGCTTCGTCCTCGGTTTGCCACTGCACTGCGACGGTCGGATAAGCTCAAAGGCGGAAGAAGCCTTTCGATTCGCCGAATGGCTCCGAACACTTACGGGGCTGGAGACGGAATTTATGGATGAACGGTACACAAGTGTTCTGGCCCATGAATACTTGCGAGAAGCGAAAATGACACAAAAACAACGCAAAGCGAGAATCGACAAGATTGCCGCGCAAATTATTCTTGCCACATGGCTTGAGCGAGGCTGTACAGGAACGACGGAATATGAGGCTCTTGACGATTAGGTAAACTTTAACGACTCTATAAAGTTTACACCAAACAAAACCGATACAACCAGTACAAACAGAACCGACCACAGAGATAAGAAAATCTTTTCCTGCCATTTTTACCCGATTGTCTGATAAAAGGGATTCTGGCGATACGATAACGGATTATGCCTGTAGGGACTGTATGGATATTGTTTCAGTCCCGGAATACAGGTACGGACGTACAGAAAGCCGAATTCGGACGCGATCAGTTCTTAACAATCAATCCGGGCCCGGCTGTGAGAAAAAGGGATGGAACAATGGATGTTTCTTCGAATTGTGGTGCAAGGATGTCTCGAACGGCCAAGGTGGCCGGAGTTGCCCTGTTAGGTCTTTTGAGTTCGTTGTCGAACTCCGTTTTATCAGCCGAACCGTGGGAAGCGGAACTGCGATTACCTTCGATTCCGGTCCAGCTGGGTTCGGACACAGGAGAATTGCAGGCCACAGGCGACGTGGTCACGCCTTCGCCGTCAGAAGTGGTGACGCTGGCAACATTGCCCGAGCTGCCGAGCACGCCCGAGATGCCGAGCACGCCCGAGATGATGGCGCCGAGCGCACAAGGGGCGTCGGATGTCACGGAAGAAGAAATCATGCCGGGACCGGTAGTCACGGATGAGACCCATTGGAAAGAGAATGACATTTTGCCTGTGGAACCATCGGGAACACTTGCTGCCTATGCGGACAATGCCAATGCGGGGGCTGCGGAGACCGCCACTGAAGCGACGGTCGGATCGACGCAATATGATTCTCTCATAGCGTCGATGGATGCGATGCGAATTGAAATTGACAGTTTAAAGAACGATATTAAGAAGAAACAGGACAAGTCGGATTCGAAAGGAAAATTCGTCAATAAAGTTGGCGGTTTAATGATTTTGAATTCGCAGATGACGGATCAAACCGGAGACGCCAAAGCGTTCTATGGGAATGTGAATAACCAGACGTATTTTCAAGATCTTCGTCTGTCGCTTAAGGGGACAGGGTATAACGGATTGAGTTACGAGACGACGTTCAGCTTTAATGATAATATACAATACAAGAATCTGCTATTAAGCGTGCCGCGGGTTTTATTTCTGGATGAGACGCGAATAGGCTACTTTAAAGTCGAGAGTGGCATGAATTTTATGGAGAGCGCAGCGGATCGAACCTTCCTGGCAAAGGGCCCGAACGCGACGGCATTCCAGGCGAACCGTCGTATAGGAATCGGTGGCACGAAATTTCTTGCCGAAGAACGTCTGCGAATTTACGGTGGTGTCTATACGGGCAAGAATCTGGACAGTACAACGGACAAAGAACCGCGCGCCTATATTGACAACGACGATTTTGACATTTTATTAAATGCACGAATTTCCGGACTTCCGATCTATCGCGAGGATTGTCAGGGTGATCTGTGCGAAGTTTTGCATGTTGGTATGAGTTATTACTGGTGCCAGCTGGATAATAACTACAATCTTCGAGTGGCACCCAACAGTTGGCGAGGGGGGCCGTATGCCATGCAAGGTCGCCTTCCGCTCAAAGATGACTCGTACAGCGTGACCGGCGGGGAACTGGCGTGGCAGCGAGGGCCGTGGGGCATCCAAACGGAACTGAACGCGGGTAATTATGAAGGTTGCGGCAATGCTTACGGCGCTTCTGTTATGGGGCGTGTCTTCCTGAATCCCGGCAGTTATCATCAGTATAGCAAAAAGAACGGTTGCTTTGCTGGTCCGGTAATTCCGCACAATTTTATCTCTCTTGACGAAAATGGCTGGCGATGCTTTGAAGGTTGGGGTGCCTGGGAAGTCGCCACGATGTGGTCGTACACGGATATGAATGACCTGAAGTGGGTTACCAATGGCACTAAAGAGGCGCCTGTGATTTATGGACAATATAACGAGGTAGTCACCGGCTTAAACTGGTGGTGGAATCCACAAACCCGGTTTAGTCTCGATTGGACGCATAGCATGTACGATGCGACGAAACAGATCGGTGAGACGTCCGAAGGGATAACGGATTCATCCAGTGATACGCTCGGCATGCAAATGCGGGTCCTCTTCTAAAGATGGCCCGAACGCGACAAGACGGAGAGCAAACACGGCGGAACATTCTGGCGTCCGCCGCGAAACTCTTTGCGCAGAAAGGATACGAGTCGACTACCATTGCAGAAATCTGTCGCGACTGTCACGTCAATATAGCGCTGGTTAATTATCATTTTGGTAATAAAGAAAATTTGTATCGGCGTGCCTGGCGCGACGCCTGGGAACGGACAAATGCGAAATATCCCGCCGACGATGGCGTATCGGAATATGCCAATGCTGAAATACGACTGCGAGGACATATCGCGTCGCTCTTAAAACAGAATGCGGACCCTGAATGCTGCGATGAGGAAATCTGGCGCAAGGAGCTGGCACAGCCAACTGGTCTGCTGACGGAATTGCGAGACAAAATGGTCGTGCCGTTACGTGACGCATTGCGAGAAAATATTCGTGCGTTGCTCGGTACGGCGGCGAGTGAGTCCGTTGTGAATCTGTGCACAATGAGTGTTATGGCGCAATGCCGGGTACCGATTGGTAAACGGCGGACCGGCGAAAAAACCTTTATCAAAATCGATTTGGACGAACGAATTGAACATGTCTGGCGTTTTTCGCTGGCGGGAATTTATGCCTGTGGCAATTCGACGACGAAAACCGCTCCCGCGTCGGACGGGGCAATGTAAACCGTGCCTGCATGAAGCTGGACAATATGCTTGACAATCGCCAGGCCAAGTCCGGTGCCTCCACTTGCGCGAGCGCGAGAGCGGTCAACGCGATAGAATCGCTCAAAGACTCGTTGCCGGTCTTCTTCCGGAATGCCTCGACCGTGGTCTTCGACGGTGAACCGTACCGTTCCGGACGGTTGTTCGCTAAGCTCCACATTTATTGTATCGCCTTTGTTGGAATATTTTATAGCGTTCTCAACGAGGTTGACTACAACCTGCTCCATAAGCAAGGGCGAAAATAGAAATTCTCTGGCATCTGTTTTGTCTGTAAAGGCAAGAGTCATATTTCGTTCTTCTGCCAGTGGCGTGCAGAGCGACAAAGCAATTTCAATGGTATCGGCGAGCGGGAGTTTTTCACGCGCGAATTCATTTTTCATTTCGAACGACTCCAGCTTTGCCAGGGAGAGAACATCTTCCAACAGGCAGTGCAGACGAGTTGCATGAAGTGCCAGTGTTTGAACAAGTTCCTTGAGGTCGTCGGATAAGGAAGAGTCGAGTGAAAGGGCTTCGGCAGCACCGGAAATAACGGTAAGTGGCGTCTTGATTTCATGCGATAAATTGGCAATAAAATCGCGACGGTAATTTTCCAAACGAAATTCTTTGGTTTTGTCATAGAGGACAAGCAGACAACCACGGGAATTCGCAATACCGGGAACCTGTTTTGCAAAAACGTGGATCTCGTAATGATTGTGCGTGATGTTGTCTTCGAGTGCAGTTGAGGCCGGATTGCCAGGTTCGTCGTTCCCGGTTGAGTTAAGTTTATCGAGCAGATTTTCAAGGGCCGTATTGCGCCAAAGTGCGATAAGGGGCCGGGACAGGGCCAGATCAACGTTTGTGCCAATCAGGCGTGCGGCCGTGGCATTCATGTGCAGAACACGGCCCTGGTCGTCGGTGAGTATGACCCCCTCCTGAAGCGAGTCGAGTATGGCTTCGTGCAAAATATTCTCGCGTGACAGGAGTTTGAACTGATTTTGAAGCTTATCGGACATTTTTGCAATAGAAGAAGCGATTTCGCGCAAGGAGCCGCGTCGCACAGTGGGCAGTGGTGTTTCGAAGGTTCCTTCAGCGATTTTTTTGGTCGCGGCGCGCAAACGTGTCAGCGGTTGCGTGAGCCAATAGAAGAGGAGGTAACCAAGTCCAATAGCAATAGTCATCGCGAGAAACGAGAGGAGTGTGACCTCACGTCGCACTTTTGTTACGACAGACTCTATGGACCCGACGGGAACGGCCGTTCGCATAAGGTATCTTTGTTCGCCGGCATAGAATCCAGTAACACAATATAGCATTTTTTGCCGCGTCGTCGTACTGTATCGGGTGAGGGTGAGACAGGGATAGGGCTGGTCGGGAGGAAAAGTTCGCGCGAGAAAATCAGCCACTTCCGGTCGATTGCGATGTGACGGCATAGACTGGTTTTCTTCCCAGGAATCCACGAGAACAGTACCGTCATTTCTCATGAGCGTTATACGTGTTGACCGGTCACACACAGGTGCAAGGGTCGTTGATGCGAAACGCGCAAGTTGCTCTTCCGGCTCCGTTCGCAAAAAATGCTCCGCGAGCATGGCGGACATTCGCGTTTGCAGCTCCGTCTCATGACGTATCCTTTCAAGACAAACGGACTCTATTGTGTGCGATTCCCAAAGAAATGCAAAGAGCAAAAAGGAGAGTACCCCAATGAGTAACACAGGGAGAAAGGAAAGCAACCGCTGTTGTGTGTGCATTATTGAACCTTGTAATTAACAAAATGTGGAAACGAATATTTTTATGCAAAAATTGCACGAAGTACAATAACATTATACCCACGACCTAGTCGAGCGTAAAACGATAACCGATTCCACGTATGGTTTCGATCATGCCGGCATGCGTTTTCAATTTCCGTCGCAGACCGAGAATCTGTACGTCAATGGCACGGTCCGTTACGGGATAGTCGTCGCCACGTGTCTCACAGACGAGCTGATTGCGTGTAAAAACACGATTCGGGTGCGAGGCGAGCAGTTTCAACATTTCGAATTCGCCAAAAGTAAGGTTAAGCGTGGCATTATCGAGTTCAACGCAGCGACTGATTAAGTCCATAACGAGCGGTCCGGCGACAACACGCTGTTGGGAAGTGTCGTCTTGATAATCATGAGTCATATCGTTACAACGACGGAGCACAGCCCGCATGCGTGCCAAAAGCAACTTGGAGGAAAACGGCTTGGTTATGTAGTCATCAGCACCGAGTTCAAGCCCAACGACAATATCACTTTCGTCACTCTTGGCTGTAAGCATGATGATCGGTATGGCCGCGGTTTCCGGCTGATTTTTCAGCGTGCGACAAACGTCAAGTCCGCTCATGCCCGGGAGCATAAGGTCGAGAAAGATAAGGTCGGGTGTGTCACTTCTGGCAATGCGAATCGCATCTTCGCCCGTCGCCGCATAGTTTATACGATGATACCCTTCGCGATTGAGCAGACAGGTCACCACATCGGCAATATCTTTTTCGTCGTCGACAATAAGTAGTTTTTCGGCAGCCATGATTCACTTCGCTTTCTGTCATGTACGCTGATGTCGGACAATAATCCCCTGTTCCAGATAGATGACGTCTTCCCCTATGTTGGTGCAACTGTCGGCAATGCGTTCAAGATTTCTTGATACGGTCAGGAAATCAAACAGGACATCGCTATTGGTCGGGTTCGTCTTGATGACCTCAACGATTTTTGCGATATTGTCGTGATGACGCTTGTCGATTGCGTCGTCGCCGGCAATAACGGCCTCGGCCTTGGAGCAGTCGCGGCAGAAGAACGCGTCGAGCGCGTTTTTAAGGCAGTTGGAAACCTCCATGAACATGGCAGAGAAATCGGGCAGTTCTTCATGCGAATGAACCTTGGCAATGTGAATTGCACGCTTCGCCATATTCGTTGCCAGATCGCCAATGCGTTCCAGTTCTGTATTCACCTTCAGGAGTGTAATAACGAAGCGCAGGTCGCTGGCAACCGGCTGGTACAGAGCGAGTACCTTGAGGCATTCCTCCTCTATCCGGACCTCATATTCATCTATTATATCATCCCCGTCGAGAACGGCAACGGCCAGTTCGGAATTTTTCTCCGTAACGGCGCGAATTGCGTTCTGTACCGATTCTTCGACCGCCGTCGCCTGGGACGCCATCATGCGGTTCAATTCGTCTATCTGACGATTCCAGTGTGCTTTCATATTCATGTTTGACCTCGTTTTGCGTTTCTGCTGATGTAAACTGTCGTATAATCTTCACAAATTTAAAATTCAATATTGGTAGCGCCCCATTTCATCGGCACGCCTGTGAAATGGTGTGCGAACCACTTATTAGCCGAAGCGTCCTGTTATGTAGTCTTCTGTTTGCTTTTGGTTTGGATTGGTAAAGATGATTTCCGTGCGGTCGTATTCCACAATGCGCCCCTGATAGAAAAAGGCGGTGTAGTCGGACAGCCGGGCCGCCTGTTGCATATTATGTGTAACGATAACAATGGTAAAATGTTTTTTGAGTTCACGAACGGCATCTTCAATTTTAAGGGTAACGACCGGATCAATAGCGGACGTCGGTTCATCCATAAGGAGTATTTCCGGTTCGACCGCAATGGCGCGTGCAATACAAAGCCGCTGCTGCTGACCGCCGGAAAGAGCCTGTGCCGACGCGTGAAGTTTTTCCTTAACTTCATCCCAGAGCGCGGCGCGAACCAGAGCGTCCTGCACGCGGTCGGAAATTTCACTTTTTGCAAGTCGAAAATGCAGTCGAAGAGGCCAGGCAATATTATCGTAAACGGACATGGGGAACGGGGTCGGCTTCTGAAAGATCATGCCGATTCGTCGTCGCAATTCAAGCGGGTCGACAGCACCGGAGAGAATATTGAGTCCGTCGAGAAGAATTTCTCCTGTTGCGTGCTGACCTTTGTAGAGGTCGTAAATGCGATTATAGGTTCGCAAATGCGTCGACTTGCCGCAGCCGGACGGTCCGATTATTGCCGTTACACTCTTGTCGCGAATGGAAAGGCAGTTATCGAATAACGTCTGATGGCGTCCGTAAAAGAAATTTAAATTACGCACTTCAAGTTTGAAATTTTCCATGGTCATAAAGCTCTCTTTCGATGAAAAACAGTACGCAGGGTTATATTGAGTATGAGTATAATGGCAAGCATAACAGTAGCGGCCGCCCAGCCGATTTTCTGCTGTTCCTCAAAGGGACTGGCCGTCATATACTCGGTAATGAGCACAGGCATATTGGCGACCGGAGTTGAGAAGAAGGCGGAGGGCCACGAATGGCTCCAGAGCGCGGTAAACAGGAGCGGGGCCGTTTCGCCGCAAATACGAGCAAAGGCGAGTAAGACACCCGTGACCAGGCCACTACGACATGAGCGACAAACGACCGACAGGGTAGTCCGCCAGCGGGAGATACCAAGAGCGAGTGCGGATTCCCGCATTGTATCCGGCACGAGCAAGAGCATGTCTTCCGTCGTACGCAAAATAATCGGGACCATAATTATGGCCAACGCAATCGAACCGGCCCAACCAGAAAAATGCCCGGTCGGAACAACCCAAACCGCATAGACAAAAAGCCCAATGACAATCGAAGGTATGCCCATAAGGACATTGGCGGAAAGACGCACGAGATCGGCGAGCGTCGAATGCCGATCGTATTCCGCCAGATAAATACCACCGGCAAGACCAAGCGGAACAGCGAGCAACGTCGCTACAGACGTTATCAAAACGGTACCCAGCAGAGCATTGGCAATTCCCTGATGCGGGATACCATAGGGTTTGCTCGGCTCGGTCAGAAGTTCCCAATTAATAACGGCAAATCCATGCCGAAACAGAGTCGCAATAATCCAAAACATGAGTGCCACCGAGAGCGTCACCGCGGCGAGACAAGCGGCATCAAAAATCTTCTGTTGCACTTTTCGCAAAATGAGACCACGACGTTTCATCTATACTCCTTTAGCTTCGATTCGGTTTCATGCAATACCAGGCGAACAACTGCACCGTGGCGGCCAGTGCAAAGAGAACGAAAGCCAGAGCGAAGAGGGTCGCACGCAGCAGACCGTCACTTTCGGCAAAATTCACGGCGAGGGTCGAAGCAATCGACGTGCCACTACCAAAGAGACTGTCGGGAATTTTTGCGATGTTACCAATAACGAACAAGACCGCCATCGTTTCACCGAGTGCGCGACCCAAGCCGATAAAGACCCCGCCGAGCAGGCCACGAAAGCCATGGCGAAGAATAATAAAACGCAATGTTTCGTACCGAGTGCACCCGATACCAAAGGCGGCCTCACGCAGCAGAGGCGGCGTCAAATAAAAGACGTCGCGTGCAACACTGGAAATGTAGGGGAGAATCATGATCGCCAGCACAAGCCCGGCCGTAAAGATTCCAAAGCCGCCAGAGCCAACGTCGCAAAAGGGGAGATGAGCCAGCCCCAGCGTCTCTCGCAGAAACGGAATGACAAAACTTTGCATAACCGGTGCGAGGACATAGAGTCCCCAAATACCGTAAATCACGCTCGGAATCGCGGCGAGTAAGTCAATCGCTTCGGAGAGCGGACGCTCCAGCCATTTCGGAGCCCCTACGAGCAAGCATGCGGTCAGCAGGGCAATGGGCACCGCAACGACCACGGCAATCGCAGTCGTTATCAAGGTCCCGCAGACTGCACCGGCCGCCCCGTATCGATCCAGCACGGGATTCCAGTCCGAAGTCCAAAGAAACGAAAGACCAAATGCGTTCCAGGCCGGTAAGGAGTCGAACGTCAGTCGTGCTACGAGCAGAACGAGCAGTAGCGGGATAACCAGCGATGCCAGTCCGCAGAGCAGTCGAAAGAAACGGTCGTTCACTGCTGCTCCTCCGTCTGACTCTTCCGCTCCGCATCGTTCACGCCTTCTGATTCCACTTCCGCGTTCGGGGCAGGCATAATTATATAATGTAGCTTTTCGGCTGTTGTCTGTCCTTCGTCGAAACACCATTTGAAATAATTTTCAAGTTCCTTCTTGCGTGTTTCGTCGAGTGAATCACGCATTACAATCCAGGTTATGCCAACGATGGGCCAGTCGTTTTCATTTTTTTGAATGGCAAACGCTGCCTGTGTCTCTTGCCCCGAGTCGGCCTGTGCCGTTAAGGCAGAAGCAAAAGATTCGGGGTTGGGCTTGACAAAAGTTCCGAATGAATTTCGAAGGCACGCACAAGCCAATTTCGATTCCAGTGCAAATGTGTATTCCGTATAGCCGATTGCGCCGGCCGTCTTACCAACTGCGGAACAGACACCTGGATTCTTCTGCCCCCCGATCCCGACGGGCCAGTTTATCGCGGGACCGGCACCGGCCGTCTCACGCCACTGGTCGGATACCGCGGAAAGATATTGCGTAAAAAGAAACGAGGTTCCGGACGCATCGCTCCGGTGCACAACGGTAATCGGGAGTTGTGGCAGTGTTAAATCCTTATTGTCCGCTTGCAGTGCCGGGTCATTCCAAGTGACAATCTCACCGAGAAATATGCGTGAAAGCGTTTCCGGTGTCAGCCGAAGTTTGTCACCTTCTATACCCGGAATATTGACCACCAGGACAATTCCGCCGCCCAGCATGGGAAATTGATGCAACTTCTGCTCACGAAGATCCTCGGTCGTTTGCGGATAGTCGCACCCGGCAAAATCAATCGTTCCTTCCTTAAGCTGATTAATGCCCGCACCCGACCCGGTCCCCTGATAATTGATCAAAACGCGTTCCCCGGTCGATTCCGAATAATTATAGGCCCAAACGGAGTAGACGGGCGCCGGAAAGGTTGCCCCGGCCCCATTCAGAACCAGTTTCGGACCGCTCGTCGTCGAACCTTCGGGAGCACAGCCGCAGAGCGTTAGTAATAAGCCTGCCACGAGGAACGTTGCCAGTACCCCTGTAAGCGGGATGGAACTTCCGCGCCGGTTCACATTCGAAGCTACTTCAAATCGCCACAATTTTCTCATCTTCTTGTTTCCTTGGTTTACGTGTTTGGTTTTGCCTTGGCGAATTTTCATTTTCGCCGGCGTTCTGTTCAACACGCAAGTAATCATATCATATCGAAGTCAGAATTGTATTATTAAAAGATAAAGAATCCGTTAGAATTGTGTTAGAATGTGCTAACAAAGGCAAAAAGTCGGATAAGTTCGGGTGTCGAGGGGTGCGCGCCAAGTGGGGTTGCGCGATTGGGGGATTTATGTATAATAGGTAAA
>JAUNSJ010000073.1 GCA_030539295.1 Planctomycetia bacterium
TGGGTCGGGCCCTGCGAGCAGGCCCTCCCGTATCGCCCTGTAAGGGCAGCACATATAGCGACGCTACCTTTTGTTGTGGCCCTGTGCTGCCCTTACAGGGCGTGGTTTATTAGGACATCATTGACCCGGGGAACGTCGAAATACGTTGTTTTTCTCCTTACCCCGGGCTATGATGTGCTGGCCTTACAGGCCGCCGCGGAATGGCAATGACGGGTTAATGGCGAATCCGTTGCACATTGGCGGTGCTGGGTTCCATTTTCGTCGTTGCTGGGTCGGGCCCTGCGAGCAGGCCCTCCCGTATCGCCCTGTAAGGGCAGCACATACAGCAGCACTGGCTTTTGTTGTGGGTGGTTATTGTTTTCCGTTATCGTTTTTCGTTGTCGATTTCGTTATTGTCTGGTTCCCGACCTGCGAGCAGTCGGGAACTCAAATTGACGGATTATTTTTTAGCGCGCAGGGGACGCGGTGGAACGCAGTGTGCTGGCCGGATGGGTCCTGGCTAGGGGGCCTGGCTGCCTGCGGGTCGGGCAGGGATCTCGAAATGGAACACGTTCTCCCCTTCGGTTATGGTAACCGTCTGTTCCGACTTCACACCGAAGTCATCGGGGATGAGATTGCGTTCGACAGGAACGTCAATCTCCTGCCCCAGCGTATTGCGAGCCTTCTTCGTTTTACTGGCATCAACTTCCTTCGCCTCGAATTTAACGCGGTAGTCTCCGGCGGCCAGGCCTGTCCTCTGCTCGACCTTGTATTTACCGGCAACCAGAGGCGCCGCGGCCTGGGTTGGCCCGAATTCGCCTCCTGTTTCCAGCGGCTCAAAGATAATGCGACCTGTATTCATGGGCACTCCGGCCAGTGTAACCTGTCCCGAGACGGAGTACCTGCCAGGCGTGGCCTTTTCGCAGCCCGACAGTACCAGAAAAACCAAAAATATTAACAGAGCTGACTTTTTCATAACGTTTCCGACTCTCCTCCCTGCGCTGTGCTCGCCGCACGCCAGATATTTAAATTGACAGTATCCGAAACAAACCGAACCGAACCATCGGCCAAGGCCGCGTTCACGCCGCCCGAATGACGACTCCGCGCCGCTACAACCATTCCTTTATCACTATTCAACTGACCGCCGTCGCAAGGAAGCTTGATCTCCGGCAGGTCCCAACAGTACATTCCTCCATAAGCCATATAATCCGGCATGGAACTGTTCGGCTCCGTATAGGTACTGAAAAAACCTGTTCCCGGTAGTATGGAGAGACCACGTAAATCAAATTTCCCTTCCGTCAGACTGTCGTGACCGATTATTAATTCGCTAAAGGCAAGTGTATTGGAAGTCCCGTCGATGAGATAGGCCATATTCGCCTGCCAGTTGCCCGGCTTGCTATCGGCCACGGGATTTATGCTGTTGGGACTATTGCCCTGACTGACCCGGAACATGGCCCCTTTATGCTTAACGGCGGTTGTTCCCGTACCTATGGATGGTACCCAGCCGAGCGGTAAGATTGTTTCGTAGATTTGCAAACCCGTGTTTCCCACGCAGACGGCATAGTTGTATTTCTTCTGGGTCATACCGTCATAGCCCCAGTGTTGCAGTTCCAAGCTATCAGTAATTTCATCGCTCGGGCAGTGATAGGCGGGCACGTCCATTTCGCGCAGTACCTTTAAATTGTCGGAGTACACCACCGTCGCCTCATCTACCACCGTCTTGGTCCAACTATACGCGATCGAGAAATTCCAGGAATCGTAAAGACTGACCTGTTCCATATAAGGAAGAGGCGCAAACAGCCAGCTGAATTCACAGTTATAGCGGTCCTTAATCCCGCCGAACGGAAAGACGATGTGGACGTCGTGATAGTTGTGGGTGGCCAGGACAAGCTGCTTGAGATTGTTTGTGCATTGCATGCGTCGGGCCGCTTCACGCGCCGCCTGCACTGCCGGTAAAAGAAGTGCGATTAACACTCCTATTATGGCAATCACGACCAAAAGCTCAACGAGGGTAAACGCAAATCGCTGACACACTCTCTTTGTTAATGTTGTTACCTTCTTCATTTTCAGGTTCCTTTCGTGTTTTGTTACGGTTGTTACTGTTGTTTGGGCGGAATTGCCCTGTCAAATATTTTGAACTCGTCCATGGTGCCGATGAAATTCCGGTTCCCTGTACGATAGCTTGTATCGAGGATGTTACCAAGTATCCCCTGCTGCATCTTGAGCGGGACCGGTTCGGACCAAAGCGTTCTGCCCATGAGTCGGCCATCGACATAATGCGAAATTGTCCCCGTTTCGCCGTCGACGACAATGGCCAGTTCGAACCAGCCACCACGATTGTTCCTCTTGAGAAAGGGAGCACTGACCGATTCGAAGCTCCTGCCCGGCTCCGTGGTAATATAAAACATACTCTGACCGTTTTGCGTTAACTGCCATAAAAAACCTCCCGTCTCCTGGTAAAATGTGTCGCTTACAAACAGGGCACTGGCCTGATTCGTCTGCTGATCAATCTGAACCGACATGACCAGCGTTAAGGATGTGAATTCCTGTTGACAATCGAAAGAGGCAAAGCTCTTGTGACTCTTAAACGCCAGCCCGTTCGTACCATGCCATCGCCCTTCCGTTTCCGGGCAGTGCACCAGTCGAAGTTCGGGACATAGGGTCGCGCCCGCCTCCGATGCATTGGGAATCTTTTTTCCGCTGCGACTCATGGCGTCGAAATGGATCAGGAGATTGGGGTTGCTTTTCAGTTGCCGGTCTGCGGACCGCTTTGCCTGAAGGGACACGTTCACATGCTCTGTGACTTCTTTTTCGAAGTCCTCCGGGGGGAGATAGCTGTCCCATTTCGGCTCGTAATTCACCAGGTCGTGCATTGCGTCCAAGGTTGCAGCCATGCCGCGTGAGAGCGAGGATAGTATCGCTGACCGGTCCGAAGAATAGAGCTCGACCTTACCCTTGGCCACTTCGACCGCGGCCGCCTTCTCCATAACATTAACGGAAAAAGCCGTTCCACGATCGACGACGGTCACAAAGGGCGTGACAATTTCAAAGCCTTTGACCTGTTTCGGCACCTCAATACTAAGCCGGCCCGCCAGACATGAGTTCGACATGGGGCCGGCCACCATGAAACGGCATGGCCCCTGCATGATGACGTCGGCCCCGCATTTGAACTCCAACTTAACGCGTCCGGACTCCAGGGCCAGTTCGCCCGGCTGGAGTATTTGCCCGCGACGATATTCCTCCGCGTCGTCTTGCCACTGTGCGTCCACGAGTTCCCCGATGCGAACAATACCGTCAAAAGAACGTTCTTTTCCCCCGGACGGCAAGAGCATAAAAAGCGTAAGCATACAGAGAACCGTCCCGGCAAGCGTCAAAAGCCCCAGGACAAGCGTGGCATAATCGTTTCGCGATCCCTTTGTCCCACGCAAGAGACGGCCCGCGACCAGACGTGCCTGCTGCCAGAACGTGGCCGCCTCTTCCACCGGCTGAATATAGATAGGACGCGTTGCTCTGTTGGCCGGCGTGAGATCAATTTGCCGGTCCCAATCAGGGGCATAGCTTGAGGGAATAGGTATATCGCCGTCCTGCCAGCTCCTCTTCCCACCCTTGTACTTCAGACGCAGCAGGTAGTCGCACCAGAGGTCCTTTGCCAGTCGCTCCCGGACACTCTCGTCTGACTCCCAAAGGCGCAGCAATTCCTCCGCCCCCTCCTCCGACAGCTCTTCACTCAGATAGGCACTGAGCAGTTCCTCAATTTGCAGCGGGTTAGATGTCATTTTGCGTACCCTCCACGCTCTTGTCAACGCACTGACGCAAAAATTCCCGTGCCCGGGAGAGCACTTTGTGGACCGCGCCTTCGGTCATACCGACCATGGCGGCGATCTGACCGGCCTTCATCTGCTTGCAATAGAAGGCCTCCAGAATTAAGAGACTGCGTGAAGTGAGCTTCTTCATGCATAAATCCAGGGCCAGCTGCTGGTCGTCGAACCTGGCTTCATGTGCAGGGCGCTCGTTTTCCAGATATTTCTGGGTCAGAGCGGCAATTTTTTGCAGGTTCGATGGTAAATGACGCAATTTCTCGTGCCAGTAGCGTTTAGCAATATTGGTGGTAATTTTGCGGAGCAGTGGCCGCAGTTCGGAGTCGTAATCCCATTTACCGGCCTTGGAGACGAACTCGACGTACACATCCTGGACGATGTCTTCCTGCAGCGACGGATTCGGTGCCGCGCGAAACGCGACGCGACGAATAAAGTCGTGGTGCTGAAGAAAGTGAAACGTCGCCTTTTCACGAAGCTTCTGGGTTTGTTCGTCTTTCATAATGTGCCTTCCCGGTGCGTTCCCCTTGGCCGATGCCTGGTAAAGTAACCGCCGTGCCCCCTTACAAATGCGCCACGACCGGTGATATTACCGCGAACCGATGTTTACCGCGGACCCGTGGCCGGATAATCCGTAACCGACGACGCAAAAAAGGAGTCTCGTATAACACTTACTCAAAGTTTAACCTGAAATCCTGACACGAAATCTGAAAAAAAGGGGAATTTTCGGTTTTTTTGCCCCCGCATTCCGGTTTCTGTGGTAGAATAAGGTGTGCACGCCGAGGGAACTTTTTAACGGTTTTTTCGAAAATGCGGGTTATTTTTTGGCTTCACTTGGACGATGAAGATAATAAAGCGTCTGGACTGCCCTTGACAAGACCGCAATGATTTGTTAAAGTTCCTTTAGTGTGAGTGGGGTGGGTGTGCAGACAGAAACAAGAGGAGATGCAGTATGGACTGCTTGGATTTGCCGGTCGCTACAGAAGAGGAACGCTTCCGCAGCAGTAACGAGGAAAAGGACCGTTTCGACGCGGTCGTTGATCGAATCGTCAGTCGCATGGAAGAGACCAAGTGGGACGAGCGGGACGTGTTCGCCGTAAATTTAGCCGTCGTCGAAGCGATCAACAACGCAATCGAGCACGGCAATAAGTGTAATCCGAGTAAGTACTTCGTGATTAACTACGATGTTACGCCTCGCCACGTCTTCGTCTGCGTACGCGATGAAGGCGAAGGGTTCGATCCGGACCACGTGCCCGACCCGCGTGATGAAGATCGACTCGATTTCCCCTCCGGACGAGGACTCTTTCTCATTCGACACGCCATGGACCGCGTCTCTTTCAATACGTTTGGAAACGAAATCTATATGTTCAAAAATCGGTCGCAAAAATCCCCCAGCGGCTCCTGACGAAACATTCTTTCCTTCTCCTCGGTCGTTGTCAACTCCGGGGACGGACTGCTTACGCTCCCGCGTCTGCCATAACCTTCCCGACTGCTCACAGGTCGGGAATATCAATAATTCATAGAAAAAGATCGCTTTTTCAGCTTCTGGTACTTGATTTTTTCGGCAAATTGTGAACAATAGGGATGAGGGGGTTGAAAGTTGTTCCCGGGACCGTAACCCTTGGGGGGTAAGTCAAAACAGGTAAATGGGTGAAGTGATGAGCGTAAAACTTTCTGTGAGCGATGACGGGTTATTTCGGGCGATTTTCGGCCACGAAAGCTCGACCCACTTTCTGACCGGGCTTGTCAATGCCGTACTTCGCAACGCCGGCGATCCGCCTGTCCGGGCCTTGGAAATAAAAAATCCATTCCAACTTAAGGATCTGGCCAACCAGAAGGAGCCGGTCCTCGATATTAAGGCCCAAGACGACCGCGGACACTGGTTCGACGTGGAAATTCAGGTCGTTATGCATGAAAATTTTCGCGAACGCATCCTGTATTACTGGTCCCGAACGTATAGTCAGGAACTGCAGCAAGGCACGGACTACTACGACCTGCGCCCTGTTTTCGGCATTATTTTCACGAAGTTTCCTATCTGGCCGAAACAGCCGGAGATCCTTTACGACGCGTTTCAAATCGGCTCGAAGTACGACTTGGCCCGCGTTTACAGCGACCATTTAAAACTTCATTTTATCACCATTCCGGGCCAAACGGATGGTCTGGAACACTGCCTGCATGATACGGAGCTGCGGCAGTGGTTGAAAATATTGAACTACCCGAACCTGACAAGCGAGGAAGAAATGACCACTCTAGCAACAGAAAACCCGCTCATTGGCGAAGCGTACGAACGCACCAAAACCCTCATGGCCGACTCCCAGGTTCAATACTACATGGAGGCCCGACTAAAGCACGCCCTGGACGAAGCAACCCGCCGTCGCGAAATTGAACTTAAACTCCGCGATACTTATAATCAAGGGGTGACACGAGGCCTTGCTC
>JAUNSJ010000042.1 GCA_030539295.1 Planctomycetia bacterium
TCCTGCAATAACGGAGTTTAAAAGATCTTCACCCTCTCCTGCCTGTAATATACTGACCTGACACAATAAGGACAGCAATACAACCCCAAATACATTTAGTATTCATATGTTTCTCCCATTCACAAAATAATTTGATATTAACGTTTGGTCCCCACGGATTGACACACAGGCTCTGTCGCAAAAACGCCCTTATTAATACTCTAAAGTTTTTTGCGATCTTGACTCTTTCACAAAAAATTAAACGGGTATTGACTTGTCTTGGGTCTTGCCACATAATTATCATACCATGAGTCAAATGTTCTGTCAAGAAGAATTTACATAGAAAAACTATGTTTATCAACTTTTTATTTTCTTTAAATCTTCTGGCTTGTAACATAGCCGCGAGTAATTTGTGCCACTCTTTTACGGTAATCCAAGGACATGCCGTCAAGCAAATACAGAGGAAAACCTCTTACAACAGGCACGAAGTATCTCTACACTCCCATCACGACTTACTTATAACACCTATTTAAGAATGCGTATCTAAGTCTTGATTGAAGGTTTCATTCCCACTTATTGCATTATCTTGAATAATGCAATTTCACTACGCAAGGCAAACGCCGCAAAAACGCGTTAGAAACTGGGACGTCGGAGAAATGAATCCCTGTCTTTTGCAAATTGCTCTTGGCCTGCCCGACACCCAAAGAATCCAACTTCCAAGGACCCTTTTCATTCTCTTATGCTATGAGTCTTAAACATCCTCCTTTTTCCCACGCCACGATTCCCATGTCCATGGATAACGCATTTTCTCTGCCTGTGTGAATGAAATATCGAACGCAGCAGGACACGGACGTTCATCAACCTGATCGGATCGCCGATCTACTTCCAGTCTTCGCTCTGCCTTGGTATGCGTAAGCGACATCTTATCCTCCCATTTTTGCTCATGAAAACACACCCTATAATCGAATACAGTACAAATAACCTAAAGGCTCATACTACGACAGCCCCGAGAAAACCACGGTCCCGCTATAAATATAAAAGAATGAGAACGTCGTTTTCACGGAAG
Source organism: Planctomycetia bacterium (assembly GCA_030539295.1). Taxonomy (GTDB): domain Bacteria; phylum Planctomycetota; class Planctomycetia; order Pirellulales; family Thermoguttaceae; genus JAUNBG01. Next base: position 1,046 of record JAUNSJ010000042.1, read on the forward strand.
AAAATCTGAAATTTCGCGATTTTTTCCAAAATAACCGAAAAAATTTTTATTGACAACAGATATATTTTGCCTGTATTACCTATATTAACAGCCAGGCGGCGTGATAAAAAACTCATCGCCTTCCTGTAGAATTGCTTCTTCCAGTGCTTTGAGTAACTCCTCTTTGGTTTTGTACTTGTCGAATACCATCTGTTTCTTACCTCTCTGAACTTTACGCATTCACTACTGTTTCAACGCAAGGTTTCAGTTTTGGACTACTGTCCGCGTTAGTTTAAAGGACATGCCGGGCCTGTTCTTCTCACGAACCAGGGCACCACTTTTATGACAGCAAAAAACTGTTAAGGGTGTGAAGTGTGCCGGCTGCGTTCAAAGCACGCTCGTCTCAGGGAGGATTGAGACGAAACGGTACGAAACCCGGTCATGTCAAAAATTTTTCTAACCTGTCCCGCTACTGCAGAACGCTTGTCATCTTAGCATGACTTTGGAAGTTTGTCAAGAATTTTTAACCGGGGCGATATGTGTCAGAAGTGTCAAGGAGTTTCAAGGAGTATCAAGGAGCGTCAAAAAAAATGTGATTTTTTTAAAAAAAAGTATCTAGACGAGGCAAAAGAGGATGGATTCTGGGGCCGGTTGCGGTCTAGTGGAGAGTAAAACAGGATAACTTACCCCGGTCGCTTAGAAGTGCATGGTCTTTCTTTCGATGGCTTTAATCACATCTTCTTTGTCGAATCGCACGGTTCGGCCATCGCGAAAGATACGTACCTTCCATGTTGTGACGTAGCGATAGGCCGTATTTCGGGAGACTTTGAGCATCTCCATAAGTTCTTTCATCGTTATGAATTCCCGCATGCGTTCCTCCTGTGTCACGTGCAAGTCCTCCTGTCGGTGCGTACCAAATTGGGTTGCCCGTCTTTCCGGGCTGTCACCGGCGGTATACCTTAACCGGGTCGCGCTTAAGTGGCTTGGTTTCGGGGTTCCACTCTTCTTCCCGGTACTATCGCGATACAGCGTTCTTCAACCGAAGTCGAAGAAAAGGGAATGTCCGGAATCGAACCGGAAACTCTGGGAATGCGGACCAGAGTCCTTCCTCGCGTTCCCTGATTGCAGACCAGAACGGACTCGAACGCCTCGGGTAGTTCATCCTTGGTCAATCTCCACTCGTCCATCTTACTTCCCCGGTCCTTTCGGTAGCACATGCCAGTGTGAAACCTTACTGACCATATCCGCAATGTCTCTCTCATCTGCCCACGATTCCACGCAGAATATAATCGGCAGGTTCTCTCTCCAGCACCATCCTAAAACCCAAATGTCTCGCGGTGGTATCTGTAACTTGGTATCAATCCATCCTGTCATGACATTCTCCTTTAGTTGTAAATAATGCGTTCACCATTTTCGATGTGCTCGCCAAACTTTGTTCTCGTGTCCTTCATCTCCGGACCAATATACTCCGCTTTGAACTCATACTCGGGGTGGTTCTCCGCCATCCAGTCGAGAAATGAAGTTGCCGCATTGCGGTTGTATTTTTCCCAAGGTAAGGTGCATGTTACCAATGGATATATTTTTGAATACTCTATCAGGAAGTCATCAATTTCATTTGCAAGAACAATGTTATTATCAGTAAGAACATTCTCTGGTAAGACTTCAATAATCAGGATATTGTTATGATACAGGAATGTAATACCTCCTTCGCGAGTGATTCGGTATAATTTAGGACCACATCTTGCAATGGCCTCTTCCTGTTCCTGTATCATCTCGTTTAAGTGTTTACTTGTATTAGGTACTATTTCTGTCATCGTAAAAACCTCATCATTCCGTTAAACCATTCTGGATATTCCGTTGCTATTTCAACCGGCGATTTATAAAGACTTCTCATAAACTCTTGGAGTATTTCCTTTGTTGGTCTTCCTGTTTCACATGTAATATAATCATCCGGTGGCAGTTTTATATTCGCTTTGCGAAACTTGCCAGAGAATTGTTTGCTTGGCTTGGCAGGATATTGTTCCCCTGCGCTGTTGGTGGTTATCTGTTTGTAGTATTCTTCGACTGCGTTGACCAGACCATTTCTTCGTTCTGTATTGACTGACAGTGACTCTTCCCAATGATGAGCCGCTTCATGTATTGCGTCTTGTACTAATTGTGAAAAGGAACCATTGCGAAAATGAATCCTTTTATGCATGGGTGAATATTCAGCACTATTCCCGCTGTAGCCCTCCAGCTGCACTGTATTGTGTGTAATGTCGATACCTGCGTTATCCATGACTCTTCCAAAGAAATCCAAACCAGCTCGTACCGCTTGGTCTTCTTTGGTATGGTCTTTTTTGTCTCCATAAGTAATGGGGAGTTCACGAAGATGCTTTCGGTTATCGCTTTCCGGGTTGTTGCTCGGGAACAGAATATTCAATGCCGCCACTCGTTTTTTATATTCAATTTCTTCCACTCCGGGTGTTTGAAGAAGTATTGATAGTGCTATTTTTCGGCTGCGTGCTTTTTCGCTTTCCTTCTCATCCCATCCATCGATTTCTTTTAATCGGGCATAATACTTTTTAAAAGCTTCCTTTTGAGGCTCTTCCAAAAGTTGTGCTATGGGGTTATACATCTGGTTAAACGTCTCCGAATTAACAACGGGTGTTGCGTTCTTTAAATCATCGGCTTTTGTACGGGCTTTGTCTTTTTCGGTCATCGACTTGAAGACCAATCGAGACTGTTCCGCTTCGTACCGGACACTGTTTTCAAACCTCATGTCGTTTCCGGAAGCAGGCCCGGAACTTCGTTTCTTTTTATCCTTTCCTATATTATATATTATATCTGATTTTGGTGTTTTGTCAATGGGGATGTCGATTTTTGTTGCTGTTTTTCTGTCGTTTATATCCCTTTGCGTTGTAATAGGTTGGAGTGACTCTTTGGAGAGTTCATTGACCGGGACCGTATACCCTGTATCCGACTTAACCAGACTTTCAAACGGGAGCTTGTCGGCCTTGTAGAATTCGTACCGTTTGGGGCCCAGCCAGGAGCGTTTGAATGCCTCCGGCTGCTTCTCGAAATAGTCCTTGAAAGTCGTGGAACCCTTGGCTTGGGTATAGGCGGGCTTGCCGGTTTCCGACTCGTAGTCCTTTATGGCCTGATAGTAGTATCTTTTTCGGGTCGCGGCGGAGAGGTCCTCCCAGCGTTTGGATTGACCCTTTTCCCGGGCGGCCTGATTGTAAGCCTTCTTTGCGTCTTCCTCGAAGTCACGGGCGGCGGCGGGGCGTGTGGCCTGCTCCTCCAGTAACTTCCCGTTCTCGTCTCTAATCTCAATGTACGGGATGAGGGTCGAACGGCAGTTGGGATGAAGGGGCGGTCGCTTGGCGTTCTTCATCTCCTCACCCTTCCAGATTTTCCCGTCCAGTGACGCACAGACAAAGCTGGTCCTCCCGTCGAGTGTGGCAAGGAACTGGAGTCCGTCAATCACGTCCGAGTTGGCCATCATGGTCTCCAGTCGGGCTTCGTTGGCCACTCCGTTTATCATGGTCCGTGCCAGCATGGTTGCGGATGTTCGGGAGGTCTGGAGAATCCCGTCGGTGTAATTATTGGCCTTGGTACCACGTATCCGCTTGATAATGTCCGCGACGGTTAATTTCTCGCTGTACGCCTGCGTAATGGCGTTTGTAATGCGGCGGATGTCGTTGAACTTATACTGGTCGAACCACTGGCTAATCGACTGACCGGCGAAGGGTTGATAGTCGAGGATTGTCTTGAGCTGCTTGGCGGTGAGTGGCTTGACATTCTTCTTTTTGGCCTTGGCGGACTCCGCGAGTTCCTTGGCCATTTTATAACCGGCCCATTCTGCGGTCTTCTGTGCGGTCTCCTTGGCCTGCTCTTGGGCCTTCGTCATCGCCTCCTTGCGTAGGGTTTCCAGCTCCTTGTAAAGCTGGTTGAAACGTTTGACCGCCTTGGCAATATCGGTTCCGTACTTCTCCTTGATTTCCAGCATGCCGGTCATGACGGCCTTAATGAGTTTTTGGTCGCTCGCGGACAGAGTCTCCTGTATATCCTTGGCCAGCTGGTTGGCGACGCCTTCCACCTGTGTCATGAATTTCATGAGGCTCTCGTTGTTATTACCGCTCTTGTCCGGTTGCTTTGCCATGATGCTGAACTCCCGCTATTCCCTGCGTTTGTATGCTCTGTTAAAACGATTGAACGGGCAGGTCGGTCTTCTGGACCTCGTTGTCCTCGTAGCTGGAGAGAACGCCAGGCACGGCCCGGTCAAGTACCGCGTACATATTCTCCATCGAGAGGAACGGCTTGCCTTCACTGTCTGCGGTCTGATTCGCTAGCATGAGTGAGACGACCTTCGAGAGGTCAAATTCGCTGGAGAGATAACTTGTATCCGCCTGATAACTAACCCGCTCGGCGGCCTCCTCAATACTCGCACCGGCCCAGACGGAGGCGAAGATGAGCTGCTCCTCCAAGGCTCGTGCCCCAGTCTTGTCCATCTTGGCAATGTTCGCTGTCCCGGACGCGGCTCGTAACGTTATTGCCTCGCCACTTGCCCCGGCTCCGGCCCCGTCGAGAAGGGCTCGAATGGAGGTATGCTTTAACGCGTCCCGTGTCTCCGCTTTACAATTTCGAATCTCGGACAGACCGCTCCCGGAGGTCTCCAGCAGGCTGGCCGTGGCACTGTCGGAATTGAGCCAGAGACAGCCGCCCAGCGTAACGCGACTGCGCACGGCAAGGGATTGTAACTTACCTAACCCCCTATAAGTCAAACTTTTTTGAACTAATTTCCACTTTTTAAAATTTTTCTCAATTCGAAACATCAAAAATCGGCCTTTTTGTCGTCGTCAAATCCGATTGAGTTCTATAGGATGCAGTAGTTAGCCCAAGGCGAAGTCGCTTGTTGCGATTTCCGATGACATACCTGGAAGTTTAGTAAGGTAATCTAGGGGCGAATATAATATTTTTTGTTTTGTGTTACTTGGCACAAAAAAGAAAGGTTTTACGAAATGGAAGAGATCAGATCGTTTACTGTCGTTTGTGGTATGGATACCTTAGAGGTCATGCCTGTCATTTGGGGGGATGAAATTCAAATTATTGTTTATGTTCTGCCTCGGGATACGGATTGTGTTTGGAGGAATTTATCCCAGGACGAGCTTTAGAAAAAACGAAGCAGTCGTCAGACGCAAGCGGTTGAATGGAATGACGATACGATAAAATTTATTATTGTGCGAACATTGCGTTGATTCTTTAACAAATCACCCTGCGCTATCCGTAACCAGAGAAAAACAGGGTGAGTAGAAACATGTTGCAATAAAAACAAATTCTCTGCCGCGAACAACCGGGGTGAAATGTGAAGCTAAGAAAAAAATTTTTTGTAAGGTGACTTTGTGGATTTCTTTAGGGAAGTAACGAATTTATCCGTAGCGGTTGATAATTCTCTCCCGATTGTTACGTCGACAGGGAGGTTCCTTCGTTCGTTCGCCGGCTTACGACTGGTTGTTTCCTGCCATTGTTGGTTTCTTTATTCTGAGAAAAATCCTGAAAAATCGTTTCGTCGAGGTAAAGGTGGACGATGGAAAACTTTTTGAAAAGATGTGTTTTGGAGCGAAGTATTTTGCTAGGAGATAAAATGTAAATGAATCCGGTATCTTGAGAAATAGGATATGATATCGCGTGATAGTGTTCATGTTTGCTGTCACCGCCAGAGGTGATTTCGAGCACAGAGTTCGTTGTCTTGACCTTTGGGCCCCCAATACTCGTCCACTCGTTTCCGAAAGTAACACACCCTTTATCCTCATTGATTTGCGTCCCTCTTCCCAACCACAATGAGCTGGTGTGAGTGACCTGCCATTAACAGGCATCCTACGCCAAATTCACCTCTATCAAGCGGCTTCCTTGGAAGTTAATGCTCATTTTAACCAAGTCAGAGAGACACGAGATTTTACCTTGGCGATCGTGTCATTCTGTCACTACAAGGGATAATATCCCGGTCAGTGGTCACGTTCTTCTCAAGAACTCAACACAGAAAACATGCCGATACTCCAAGGCAGCGCCCGACAGACTTGCATCAAATATTTACTGCCAGAGAGTAATTTTAACAGGCAATAGAAGAATGAAACACTAAGAGAACGAACAACGAAATAATGTTTGAGAGATAACCCAGAAGTTCACAAAGCTTGAAGCGGGCATGCTGACATATACACCCGCTACAAGAATGTTTCCATGAACCACGCGACGGCAGCTACCATGGATAAAATCTATTTGATGGGCTTTATGGCAGCATAATCTTCCGCGATTTTTTTCTTCTTCTCGAACAGATTGTACTGGTTCTGCAGGTCCAGCCAAAATTCAGGCGTCGTCTTGAAATATTTTGCAAGGCGAAGTGCGGTATCACAGGATATGTTTCTCTTGCCAAGAACAATACCATTGATCGTTGAAGCGTAGATGCGAATCTCTTCTGCCAATCGAGCCTGTTTAATTCCGCGGGGTTTCATGTATTCTTCATACAGTACTGTACCCGGATGCACTGGTTTTTTTTGACGTGCCATTCTTTTTTCTCCTTTTGTTAGGGAAACTCTTATTTAGTTGGTTAGGGGAACTCTTAAACAAATTAAATCTATTATAACCCCGATTCCACATTATGCAATAGGGGCCGACAAAAATTTAGTTTTTTTGGCGAAAAATTATGTTCGTGTGAAATTTTGTACGCCCTTGACTTATTCCGACCTGTTTCTTCACACGAATGACCTGCTCCATATTTGCATGACAACTCGCATCAAAGGGTGCCTTGCACCGCAGGCGTAATATTCTTTCTAAAATATTTACAGGCACTGCCTCCTCACACCCTCACACACAAAAAAACTGCCAGCCTTTGACAATTTGTGGTTCCTGTGTATAATCACCGTTAAAGGGTCACAAAGCCCAAAAACTTTGTTTTTTACTCCACTCCGTTCATTATCCCTTGCCAATGGAAAGATAGTTATGTCCTCTGCAAAACCTGATGCCGCTTCCGAAATACTACTTTCACGAGACCAGATACGCACAATTGTTGCCAATCTGGCGGAAAAAATTAATCGTTATTATGCAGATCTACCAAAAAATGAATCGATTCTTGTTATTGGTGTACTGAAAGGTGCCTTTATTTTTCTGGCCGATTTAGTACGGGAATTTGATTTTCCTGTTCAAATTGATTTTATTCGAATCGCCAGCTACGGTGATGCTACAAAATCGACCGGGACCGTGAAGTTACTCATGGAGCCTGCTGTATCCCTGAATCAGCGGCGCGTTCTAATCGTCGAAGATATTATTGATACCGGGTATAGTATGGCTTTTCTACGCAACTATTGTGTCAGTCACCAGGCAGCCGACGTTGCGACCGCCGTCTTGCTCGATAAACCGGCACGACGCGTTACGGAAGTACCCTGTGAATTCGTAGGCGTTCAGGTCGAAGATAAATTCTTGGGAGGATATGGCTTGGATGGTGGGTTTTCCTTTCAGCGTTTTCCATGGATTTTTTCTGTCAACGGAACCGACTCCGGTGAGCACAGCGTATAGTTGGAACGTCGCTTCTTCCCTTGTAGCTCGGACACTGCCAGAATTTGATTAAAAACAAAAAAATTGTTACGGGTTGACACAATCAGAAAAAATCACAGATTTTGCAGTAAAGCATCGCCCCCTCTGGACCAGCCTAATGACTTCCTGAAAAATCGTGATTGCGCGACGTGAGGACAGACCTCGTTGCGACCGACTCGTCAGGGACAGCCGGATATGATGAACTGCCTTCCGACGGCTTCTCCTGCAAAGCACGCTCTAAGAGGAACGCACGCAGGCGCTGTTTCCCCGCCTGAGACAACCGGCCGCACGCCGGACCGACACCCTGACTTTGGTTACGTCTTCACGCAAAAAGTCAAAGGTTACCGTGTCTTTTTAAGATACACCATATCCACCAGTTGTATTCCCTCCTCATACATCGGATGGTCGTAGTGGTCCACGAAGAAGTTCTTAACTCGGTGGGACTCGCTAAAACCACACGCGCGATAGAAAGACAGAGCTGAAGGACAGTCCCCGGTTCCGACCAACAGAACGTTGCAGTCGCGATAGTGCGTCAAGACGAATTCTATCAGTTTTTTCCCATACCCCTTTCTCTGATGACAAGGAGATATGGCGATATTTTTCAATTCATACACATGCTCGCCTTCTCTTGTAATAACACATTCCCCCTTAATCCCATTGTCGTCCAGCACGTACATGTCACCACGCTCAAGATACAGGTCAATCATATCCTCCTGCTCATCAGCCAGAAGAAGGAGGTCCAAATACTCTTTTTTTGCGTCGTTCACTTTTCGTATATTCATTTTTATCCCCTTCATCTTCCAACCTTAAAAGCTCATTACAGCATCAAAGGAAAAATAACCATGAACGCTGCCGTCAGCTCTGTGATATTGTGACAACCAGCTAATACTAAATTCGGTCGACATACACCGCAGATGGATGACTTCGACCGTCAATAGTTCAAACCGTGGGTTCCCTTCTATATGTGTATGAATAATAAGCATTATTCATTGTACGCACAGAACGGGATTGTCGCACGAAAATAACCCGATGGAGTGACCATGATCGTCTATGGCCAACCATCCAGGCGAATAGCGATTGCCATTTCGGGACGCTTATTTCACTGGATCCGGCTTGGCGTCTTTAACGGGTGTTTGTGAAAGACTCCAATAAAAATCCAGCGTTCCGCTGGTCTGGGGTTCGGTCAGGGCCAGCTCATTAATATAACTCTGCCACAACGCTTTTTCCGAACCATCCCCGCGGAGCTGGGCAATTACAGCCTTGGTCTTCAGCGGCAGAAATCTGTTATACACTTGCAACAGTCCCCACGAACGCAGTCGGGCAGGCTCCAGTCGAACCGGGTCAGCAAGATGGTTCTCCACGCTGCCTTTGAACCCGGCCACCAGGTCGGGAATCCGCCACACATTGCCACTGTTCCATCGCGGGATTAGGAAGGTTTTGCCAGACGCGGCAGGGAAACTCCCTCTGCGGGATTATCGCCGGGGGCCGAAAGCGAACGCCGCTTGTCCGACATTCGTGCCAAGTCGCTCCCCAGCAGGCCGGTTTCCTCTTACCGAACATATTTATCGTACCGGAAGTATTGGGGCCTGTCAAGTGCTTTTCGAGGAACCCTCGCCGAACTTCGGAAAATCATCAAAATTTTTTGCGAAAAAGTCACAAATAACATGATTTTCTACTAAGAAGACGAACCAATTAAGTTGGGGCTTGTATGTCAGGCAAACCGGGGCCACCGTGCTCCACCACAGGGTTCAACGGACGCAAGATGTTTTTTTATATTTCATCTAATGCGAACGCGAAAAATCACGCAAACTGTCAGTTGGTATATGTCATAACTTCTTTTGTGCTAAGTAGTAACACAATATTTTACGCGGAATTTACTCCTGTTCGACCATCCTTTTTTATGTCGAAATTTGAATTTATTTTGACGAAATATTAACATTGACATCCCTCATATTGTATGGTATAACCGATCGTGCGATGAAAACGGTATGTACTCTGTTTTTATCATCCTACCCCTACACAAAGGAGAAAATAGATGAAAATGAGAAGTCAAGACTTCATTAGGCTGTCTTTGTTGGCAGTGGCAATGTTTGTGTTCACCGCGGTCTCGAATGCGGCGGACTTCCAGGGACGCGACACGTTAACCTTGGACGGCACGTGGAATTTTGCGACCGACCCGGAAAACGTTGGTGTGACCCAGGAATGGTTTCAGCGGGATAAGGCCTTACCGGCCATGCCGCTGGAGGGATATGCCCCCGAGGCGAACGGAACAATACAGGTGCCAGGCATCTGGGACGACCAGGGGTACGGACAAGCGACCGATAAAGTGCGTCACAACTTTATCGGTTGCGGCTGGTACAAACGAACCTTCGAGATTCCTCAAGACTGGGCCGGTAAAAAGATTTTCCTTAAGCTGGGCGGCATATCCCGCTATGCCAAAGGGTGGATAAACGGTGAATCAGCCGGCGACGAAATACTCGGTTGTATTGGTGAGAACGAGTGGGACATTACCTCCCTGGTGGTGCCGGGGGAGACATCGGAGGTAACTCTGTGTGTCGACTCGAAGCAGCGGTGGAGCATAGACGCCTTGCTCGGGTGCTCCTCAATTATAGATTATATGCATATCGTCTGGGGCGGGCTCTGGGGACATGTAACCCTCGAGGCACGTTCGCCGTCCTATGTCGATTCCTGTATTATACGAAGTGACATAAAGACCGGCGTCTGTACCGCAGAGGCCTCCTTTATCAATTGCGGGCAGGAATGTCCCGCCGATCGACTTCGACTTACTGTCTTCGACGCTTCGAATCAGCAAGTCGCGGAGCAAACAATTCAATTGAGTCGGAACGACGTTCAAGGCAACTCGTTTGAAAAGGCCATTTCGGTTACCATTCCGAATGTTCAGCTCTGGACGACGGACACGCCGTATCTCTATCGATTTGAACTGTCTTTGTGCCAGGGAGAAGAAAACATTGATACGATTGGCGTGCGAACCGGAATACGCGAACTCAAGACGGAAGGCTCGCGACTGCTCCTTAACGGAAACGACGTCGTCCTGCGCGGCTATGGCGACGACCACATCTATCCGGTGGAATTCTCAATGTCGGTTGACAAGCAGGTCCATCTTGACCGCCTGGCCATTATTAAGTCCTACGGCTTTAATCATGTACGCCATCACAGTACCATTCTTCCGCAGGAATATTATGACGCCTGTGACGAACTTGGGATCTTGAGCACTGCGGAATATCTTATCGGCTACCCGCATCAATTGCCAGGTGAAGGCGATATGTGGAAAAATAATGTTCCCGAGGGGACAGATCCGCAACTCGCGATGGACTTCTATGTGGAATCGTTTGCCAAGGTCGTTAAGCAATATCGGAATCACCCGTCCATTGCCTGGTGGGTCGGCGGTAACGAGCTAATCATGCTCGGCTGGGACCGATGGATGAACATGCCTCTTCGTTACGACTTCCAAAAAATCGCGAAGGGGCTCGACCCCGATCGCCCCTTCCTGGATTGCGACGGCGACTGGAAAAATCAAATCGAAGCCAACGACCGCGACACGCAAGACATTTATATCGTCCTGTTCGATGAGTGGACTTCTCCCATTGCCAATGGAGAGAATAAATTCAAAATGGCTCCCCTGAAGAAGCCTTCTTTATCGCACGAATCGGGAAACTATTGCACCTTTGTCCGAACCGATCAATACGAGTTATTTGACGCTTTTACGAAAAGTGATGGAACGGTTAAGCGGAGTAATTTTATTCCATTCTGGATGACTGCGGGCATGAAGAGGATGACAGAACTCGGGTTCGACGCGGAATCTGCCAGTTGGTCCGAGGCCTCGGAAAAACTGTATCTTGTCAATCACAAATACAACGTTGAAGGAATGCGATTGAATCCGGTTATTGTGGGTTATCACTGGTGGCTCGTACAGGATTACTGGACGACTTCGAACGGCCTGGTTGATTATTTCTTCCGGCCAAAACCGGGAATCAATCCGGAAGAGGTACGCCGCATCAATTCCGATACACTTGTCCTCCAGAAAGGCCTGCAACGAACGGCTCGCAGCGGCGACGAAATTAACATAACAACCTTACTGTCAAATTTCTCGACCGCTGATATTGACGGAAATCAGACCGTGACTCTTGCGTTTGGTGAGCAGAAGGAGACAAAGTCCGCAACGATTCCCACCTGTACCAAAGGCACGCTCACCGAAACCGGTAAACTGCAATTCGTCGTGCCGGAACTGACCGAACCTGTGGACGCCACTTTGTCCGTTGTGATTGACTCCGCCGGCAACGCCTCATGGCAGAACTCCTGGACTTGCCGACTCTTTCCGCGAGACATTCGTACCTCGACAAAAAAACTCTACGCCGCGAGTAAAATTCGCCTGCCCGAGTCTTGGAATGCCAAGCCAATTCCCGAATCAACGTCCCTACCCACCGATGCTGTCTATTGTGTCGATGATTTGGACAGCGACCTCGTTACCGCACTGAATCAAGGGGCCGGCATTGTTCTGACCTCCCCGGATTTCCTCTCTAAATGTGCCATAAAATACCAGCAGGTCTGGTGGAAAGCTGGCGACTCTCCCACGTCCAATCATTGTGGTACCTTCGTCTATGACCATCCGATCATTGACAAACTGACCGATGGCAACTGGTGCGACCCTGCGTGGTTCGATTTGGTGGAAAATGCTGAAAAATTTTATTTGGAAGCCGCTCCTTGCCGACCCGACGTGATTATTCGTGCTCTGCCGAGTATCGTACGCGTTGAAGATACCGCTCTCCTTTTCGCCGTCCGCGTCGGTAAAGGTACCCTCGTTATAAGTGGTTTAAATCATCTGGCAGCCTCAGGTCGCCCGGAAAACGAGCAGCTGCTTGCCAATATGATTGATTACGCCGCCTCTTCCGAGAAGCCAAAGGCAAGTTGGGACCCGAAATTCCTCGTTCCGGTCATAAAGATTCCGGAGCAAACCGTCTTGGGCTACAAACGCATGCTGACCGCTACTGAACAGATTAGCTGGAAGAATTTCCGCAGCGACAATGTCTCGATCACCGTTTGCCGGCAGACGGGTAAAGACGCAATCTGCTCCTGGCAGACCGACAAAGTAACGACAAAAGACGAGACAACGACCTTCATTTTTGCAGGAGGTTTCGGCTACCGCGAGCAGCCGGCAACAGAAGGGTTTACGCTTGACGTCAATGGCAGTAACGTTCTACGCTTCGATCTTCCGGACAATGGTGAAAGTTGCGAATGGACGGATGACTCCGGTGTTCGCCTCAACTTTGAACTTCGCAGAAAGGAGCCGCAGGATTCTTTCGGAATCTTTCGGCTGACCGTTCCTCGCTCGCTGCTCAAAATGAACGAACGCCAAATCCTGACGGTTCGCTCCCTTGGTGAAGGGAGTCAACGCTGGTTTGCCGTTAACCCGGAGTACGACCTGGTCAGTCCTTAACGACTTGATGCGGCGCTCGGAGAACCTGACATAAGGTCCCCGACGCCGCGACAATGACTGCCGGGACACGTTTCCTTCGAAATTTGTGGAGTATTTCTCCTCATTTTCAAGGAACGCCTGTCCCGTTTTTTACACCCACCTCGATTAAAACAGGCTTAGGTCAACGACGCTACTCAAATCTCACGTTGAAGATAAAGCCGTGATTCACGCCCCGCTCCTCAACGGTCAGGGCAGCAAAAGTCCTCAGCGAATCTGGCACGACGCCGCTCTGCTTTCACTACTCAAGTCGAATGCTGTCAATCTCTACCTCACAATCGGCCTGATTAACCGGGTCAAAACGGAAGCCCGTAATCACCCCCCGCCAATAATGAGCCTTGGCCAGTTCAAAAACATAATCATGATACTGCCCATCATTGATCAGCGGAAGACGAAGACTGCCCCGTTCATTCGCCACTCCGTTATTCGGAACCCAAAATAGCTGCGAGTCCTGATGGCCGGCGGCTCCGGTTACCTTCATACGAACAATCAGACGCTTCCATTCCCGGGCTTTGATTAGCGGAAATGAAATCGAAACAGCCGGGTCCGCCGATGTCGTTTTCATTTTCAACGTACCGTCAATAACCGCAAAATCGTCCATTCCCATCAATGCCCGCCAGCCTTGATCCGTTCCGTCGGAAAAGTCCCAGTTCGAACGAAAGACGACCGGTGGGGTCGGCGGAAGGTCATAGGGACCAAGTCCCACATCCGTTGGGCCAAAATAGGGCGGAAATCCTCCGGCTGGTTTTTCGCAAAACGTTTCCCGAATGACTTCATACATTCCAAAACCAAATTCAACATTCGGTTCGATATAGGAACCTTCCCCCCATTCGTTCAGAGGAGCCAATACAATCGGTTCCGCCTTCGTTCGGTCAACGAATCCTTTGACATCCTCGCATATTTTACGGAATTTTTCGACGGTTCGGTCGTAAATAATCGTCCCCTTTTCACCATGCCAGGGTCGGGAATCCCAGCCGGTCGAAATGTTCGGAAAATAAGGAAGAATCCCAGTCTTCGCCCGCGACTCCAGATAGGGCAATGTTGCGTCCACCACAAGGTCAAAGGAAAACTTGCGGGAATTGTCCACCTTGTTGCCGTGGTGCATAAAGTGATAAAGCGAAGTGCAGTCGAACCCGCCGTCCTTGAGCCACTGCACACTCTCTTCGTCCGTTGCCTCTTCCGGAAACTTCATCGCGACAAAATAGATTCCCTTATAGCCAGCCTCCCTGGCCAGTTGCCGACTTAGGTCCAGTATCTTTTTAACCCCTTCGCCCCGTTTGAGTTCATGTCCCTTTGTCCGCTCTATCGCGATGATGTCATTGTCCATGAGATCGGGACTCCAAATGACGACCACCGGCTGATCGTCAATCCGAAGATATTCGGGCATATTGAAATAGTTTTCAATCCAAAATTGGGTTACCGCTCGGGTATCTTCTTCCGAATGACTGCCCGGCCCGTTATGATTGGCCCACATCATCGCCCATTTTAAATAGGAACGGTATTTCGCCTGACGATATCCGGCGATCCAGTGATCCAAATGTTGGGACCCGTGACTCCAATACCAGTCAACAAGAAAGAATTGAATTCCTGTTTCCGCCGCCCATTTGATCTGCCAGTCGATGACTTCCGGATTGCTTTCGTCATACCAACCGAGAACCGGTTTGCGGACGGGCTGGGAAACGTCAATTCGATCCCACGCGTTCCGTTTGTTCCATCCGGGAAAGTAAAGGGCTCCCAGGGAATATTTCGACTTTACCGGCTTCGGCTCCGGAACATAAGAGGCCGCCGGCAGATGGACCGAAGGGGTAACTTCCACCTTGATCGGTAATTCCCCGGACCAGTTGGAGCCATTGATTTTCACCTTGCCGTTATACGTTCCGGGATTCGTTGCCCGAAAAGAGAGGAGAAGGTCATGCTGCGTCATAGGATCCAGCGTTTCTATGACATTATCGGACAGTTGTTTATTATCCAGAGACGCCGTCCCGACAAGCGAGACCCCGTTCCAGTTTCCCTCCCGAACGAGTTCGATTTTCGCGTTCTTAATGGCCGTGCCCCCGATGTTCTTCACACGGAGAAGATAGTCCACCTTTTGGCCGGTCCGGTTCAGCGCATTCCGCATTCCGGAATAAAGACTGTCCAGACAGGGAGGCCCGCAAGGGGTATCGGATACTTTCAGTTCCGCGAGCGTTGCCTCCGCTGTCGGAAGAACCAGTTCCATTTGATAGATTTTTCCGCTCCAAAACGTTTCCCCCGCCAAATCCAAGTTATAGATGAAGTCCCTGTTTTTTAGTGGGAAGGCAATTTCCGCAATTCCCTTGCTATCCGATCCCCAGAAACGGAGCGTCCCCTGCCGGTTTTCAGAAATGTTGGCCCCCGGTTTCGTTTTCAGCTCAAAATAGAGCCAGGTACCAAACTCGTCCGCCTCAAAGGAAAAGACCCGGCTGGTAAAGGTGGTTGTTCCGGATTCCGGCGCTTGACCAGCTTCCTTTGTAACGGTCCAGTCCTCTTGAATTCCGTCCGCGTTCCATTGCGGAACAGTCGCCTGGGCCTTGTCGAACTGAAAATCAATAAATCGGATGTAATCAATTTCCACTCCGTTTCCGTTGTACATATCCGACCCCGGCGCCCCGAAATCCATTCGGACTTTTATGATTTTCTTTTCAACGGTCCAGGAGGGATGAATTTGATAAACATGCCACTTGCCGTCATGAATAATATGCCAGACATTCATCTTTTTCGGAGAGAAACCGCCATATTGACCTTCATTCGTCGAAGTGAAATAGAATTCGCCATCCCCCCAGCCATCCGACTTCATCCGAATCTCGACGACCTGACCACATTTCGGTGCAAAATCAAGCCCCGGTAGGGTGATAAACGGGTCACGCCCGGTGAACTTTGAAGTCAGGATTCCGTTACTGACGTGAAGTTCCGTCATCTGAGAGGTGGACCAGCTGTCGCATTCCTGTTGAGAATCAAAATTCCGTTCGAATAATATTTTTGACCCGTCCTCCGTCGTTTGGGCGGAAAGGGAACCGGTCATTACAAGAAGACAGACTCCCAGGACATACATTCGGAGAGTAGACATCCGCAAGGCAGTCGTTGTTATAAGATGTTTCATCATTATTTTATTCCTGTTTGCTTTTTTGGTAATGATTTGCGGGAAGAATCGGGAACGCCCCGATTTCAATATTTCCATGACAAGAACACAAGTCTAGCAGGTTAATAAATGGATGTCAACCCCCCGTGACAGAAATCATCATAACGGCATCGTGCGTATCCACGTTCGTGTCCATCGGTTTAGTCCAATCCACTTCCGCTCCGTAGTGCCCATCCTCTTGCTGATACTGCGTGATTTCCCTCAAAACGTCCGGCAGAAATTCGGAGGTCGGCTTGGCTTGCGTCGTGCCAAGCGACGCAACTTCTAGAAAACACCCGCTTATATCACCGCTAAAATTGGTGAACCAACCTTTCTGATGGAAATTGACACCAGCCAAAATGAAATTCGTATCGAAGGGCGGCAGAGTTAGACGATGAAGTCCGTCTCGACGCGACGTGCCGAAATGCCCATAGAGATGAATCCCGTTGATGCAACCACCGCCGGCAAAGCGGCCTTGGTCTGGCCATATGTGTTCGCGGAAAGGAACGGAATTCCCAGACTCACGCCAAGCAGGGAACTGGCTTTCAAAAATGTTTTGCGGTCAAACGGTGTGTCCTCCGAATATAATCCGGGTAAGGTTAACAGGCACATGCAGACTCTCGCCTCTCGCCAGCCTGTCAGAAAACAAACGCTTTATTTGTTCAGTTTCGTCTTTATTCAGTTTCGTCGCTTGAGTAACGCCGTAGCCGACTTGAACTTGTGGAAAACGACGTGGTTGGATCCCGCACGGCTACGAACGGACGAATCGCGGCAAGCTTTGCTGGCCCGATCCCCTTGACCGCCATTAAGTCATCGACTTGGTGGTAGGGGCCTGTCCCGACTCGGTTTGCGACGATGCGAACAGCCAACTTTTCACCTATTCCCGGCAAAAGGACCAAGTCCGAAGCCTCGACCGTATTAAGGTCAAGGATAAAGCGATAACCCGTTTCCCCATGACCCGGTCCGACTTCTTCCCGGACGCTGTACTCGCGACCATGGCTATAGAGCACCAAGGCACACACGACGCCGGTGGTCAAAAGAAGAAAAAGCAGACTCTGCTCACTTCGGACTCGGGGACTCATAGCGCATTTCCAATTTTAGCCAAGGCTCAACCAACCAATCGAATGCAAAAACGCAATGATTATGGCAATGGGGGTAATGAACCGAATGAAAATTCCCCAACAAGTACCCAACGTTAATGTATGGGCACGAGATTGAGAAATGGGGTCATCTTTTAGTCCTGCCAGCAGGGAAAAGAAGTTCACATCGATATATTGTTGACCTCCTTTGCGAATTTCTTCAACGGCATATCGCGTACCCCAAATCCAGCCGACGAACAGGGCTATTCCAAGTCCGCCAAGCGGCAGGAGATAGTTGCTGCTGAACGAATCGAAAACGTCGAACAAATTCCCTTTCGTCCCGCCAAAGGCAAAGACGAATATTCTCTCCAGCCAGGGAAAGGCATGCCAGTCAAAAACACTTATACTGCACATGGCACCCGCAAAGGCCGCGATGGCCAACGTCACTACGACCGCCGTCTTCCGGTTCCATTTGAATTCGTCAATCAAAAAGGCCACGATGACTTCCAGCATACTAATCGCGCTGGTCAACGCCGCTATGACTAACAAGAGGAAGAACATGCTCACCCAAATCCAGGCTAAACTTTCTCCCATCATCGTAAACGTAAGGGGCATAATCTGGAAAATAAGCCCCGGACCCACGTCAGGACCCATGCCCATGGCGAAAACCGCCGGAAAAATGGCCAGCCCCGCTATGAGCGAAATGAGCGTGTCCAGAAAAACAATACTAAAACCTGCCGTGAAAATGTTTCGCGTCCGATCCATATAGCTTCCGTACGTTATCAAGGCCCCCATCCCCAGACTAAGAGAAAAAAACGCGTGCCCCAAGGCTATAAGCACCCCCTCCGGCGTCAGTTGCGAAAAATCCGGTGAGAGGAGAAAGCGGACACCTTCCTCCGCGCCAGGAAGTGTCAGACTTCGCATTACCAACGTCAAAAGAAGCAGAAAGAGCAGGGGAAGTAGTATCTTGCTGGCTAATTCTATCCCGTTGCGAATTCCAAACCAGACGATTGCGCCCGTCAAAAGCATAAAAATAAGCTGAAAAGAGACCGCTGTCCATGCGCTACCCGCAAATGCCTGAAAAACCTCCCCCGCCTCTTCCGCCGTCTCGAAGTTTAATCCGCCCATAAGTCCCTTTAGAAAATAACCGCACGTCCACCCTCCGACCACTCCATAATAGGATAGTATGATAAACGGCGTAAAAACACACATCAGACCAATAAACGCCCACCCCGTATAAAACGCCGCCAAACTGACCAGCAGGAAAATGGCCGCAAGACCGAATTTCGAAAAACAGAGCATACCAAGCGACATAAGTAAAAAGAGAAGACCGACCGCTCGCGTACCATTTGTCGCGCTCGGGGCAAGCTCACGAAACGCACTATATGGGTTCTTTTGCGTACGACGACCGATCGTAATTTCACATATGATTATGGGCAGCCCGATAATCGCGATACAAAGAAGATAGATCAGTACGAAAGCACCCCCTCCATTCATCCCGGCTATATACGGAAATTTCCATATATTACCCAAACCAACAGCCGACCCTGTCGCCGCGAGAATAAAACCTATATGTCCTCCCCAGTGCTCACGTTCAAGAACTTTATTTTTGTTCATTTTCTACTTTCTGGTGCATTATCTGATTGCTGACGCTACAACGTTCAAGCTGCGTCTCTACTAGCCAGGCAAAATACGGCCGCTCAAAGAGGGTGCAGCTCTCAATATTACACTATCATAACCAAAAATCGACGAAATATCAAGAGTGGCCTTGACATTTTTTTAGGAGAAGGGAAAATGGGGGCGTGCGATTCATTCGCCTGAAATTCCTTCCCATAGAGTAGGAGGTAGAAGCTGCCTGTGTCATACAAGCCAAAAAAATTTTGTTGCACCAAGGTCCTTTTAGGACTTTTGTGTTGTTGCGTTTTTACGGGAACATGTTCGACAACCACGACTCTTTTCCAACAAACAGGACGGGAGTCAATCGTTTTTTCTGCTGAATCGGAGGGGCCGGACTCGCCTCCTTCTGCGGAACCCACGCCAGCGGCAGTGGACTTGCCCAACGCCGGCCAGACCGACAGCGTGACCGTAGCCCTGGGTGATCGCGAGCAGGATTTCCACGATGCCAATATTGAGGTCGACGATCAGAAATCCGGGAACGTTCCGGTAAAGTGGATCCCCTCACAACGTGTTTTGGCCGGTGCCCCTCCAACGCACATTGATTTAAACGATGTTATACAACGATTTCGGGCACTCGGCAGTTTTGGCGGACGCAACGCTCCGTTCGACCCGAGTAAGCTCGAGGTTGCCATTGCCTCGCCTGTCGTCGAATCTGTTGTTATTCCGAAATTAGCTGGCGATTCGCTCGTTCTACACTGGGCCAAGGATGGCTCTGGAAAATCGGAAATTATCATCTCTTTAAAGTATCCCGATATGCCTCCGGTTTTTGTTTCGTTCATGACCGAGGTATGGCGCCCGAACTATTTTGCCATGATTGCCATTGTCATTGGGGGCCTCGGACTGTTTCTCTTCGGGATGAAGAACATGTCAGAGGGCTTGCAGATGATTGCCGGTGCCAGTTTGCGACGCATGATTGCCGTCTTTACGGAGAATCGGTTCCTCGCCTTGGGCATTGGAGTGCTCGCGACCATGTTGGTGCAATCCAGCAGTGTAACGACGGTTATGGTCGTCGGGTTTATCAACAGTCAGATTATGACCCTTTCGCAAGGGATAAGCGTCATTATGGGCGCGAATATCGGTACGACGGCAACCGGGTGGCTTTTGGCCCTTAAGATTGGCGACTACGGCCTCCCTTTGCTGGGGATAAGTTCTTTCTTCTATATCTTTGCCAAGAATAATCGTATTCGCTATATCTCCATGTCTCTTATGGGCTTGGGATTTCTCTTTTTCGGACTCAAGACGATGGAGAGTGGCTTTGCGCTTCTGGCCGAATTGCCGGAATTTGCGGCCACGCTCAAGCTTTTCGTGGCTAACTCCTACTGGGGCACCTTAAAATGCATCTTTGTCGGATGCCTCATAACCATGCTCGTGCAGTCGTCGGCCGTGACTCTTGGTATTACCATTTCTCTGGCTTCCATAGGGGCCATTGATTTTGCCACGGCCGCCGCACTTGTCCTTGGCGAAAATATCGGTACCACCATAACGGCCTTGCTCGTTTCCATCGGGACCGCGACCAATGCCCGACGCGCCGCCTATTTCCATTCGCTCTTTAACTGTATTGGCGTCGCCTGGGTTTCCATCGTCTTTCTCCCCTTCCTCTTGCCTCTCGTGACCCGGTTGGCTCACGTTCACGATGGCGAGAATGTTGCAGCGGGAATTGCCATGACTCATACTCTGTTCAACGTGACTAATGCCATTCTGTTCCTGCCCTTTACGGCGTTTTTTGCTCGGTTGCTGACTCGAATCGTGCCAGAAACAGAGCAAAAGTCCAAGCAGCCGAAGCTGTCGCTGACCAGTCTTGGCATCCGCGGCATGGAAACGCCGATCATCGCCATTGAACGCTCCCGGGTTGAAGTCCTACGCATGGTTAACGGCTGTATGGAACTTGCCGACTGGTATAAAAAGGTCGCCGAAGACGACTACAGCGATGAGAAATTGATTGAGCAGATGTTCCGGCAGGAAGCCACTCTGGACAACATGCAGGATGAAGTCATAACCTTTTTGGCGGAAATGCTCGGCAAGAATCACTCGCAAGAGATCGCGACTACGGCACAGGAGCAACTGCGATTCGCTGACGAATTGGAAACGATCAGCGATTATTACATTTCCATTTTGAAATCCAATCTGAAACTCAAGGAAAACGGGTTGGCCTTGCCGGAGCTTGAACGCGAGAATTTCCGTAAACTCTTCGATGATCTTACGGAGCAATTGGGCATGATTCGCCAGGTCTTTGTGCAACGATCGGGCAACCTTGAGCTCTTACAGGAGATCTATTCGCGCCGGAATGTCTTTACCCCTCGCGTCAAGGACCTGCGCGACCGCTTTATGCGACGCATTGCCGACGACCATTACGCGCCTCAGGTTATTATCGCAGTCAGCTCACAACTTAACTATTACCGCCGTCTTCGTGAACACTTACAGAATATCGCGGAGGCCATGAAGAGTTAACGCCCGGTTGTGACGGTTATCAGTATCGTACGCGTTTATTTTTGGATAAAAGGACAAAGTTTTTCAAAAAACACACACCGCTGCACGGATTTGAAGCTATAATGGAATTTGTGCGGCGTTGATGTGTGCTCTTTTTACAGGAGACTGACAGATGACCAGTTCCCAGATATACCTGACTTTGGACGGTCGTGGCAATCGGCTCTATTTTCCGGGTGAGACGTTAGCCGGAAGCTACTACCTGGAAGAGGCACGCAACGACCTTGTCGAAGCCATAGAGATTTCCGTTCTATGGTATACCGAAGGGAAGGGGAGTCGCGATTTTGGTATCCACGCCTTCTGGCGCCGTTCCAATCAGGGCGGTGATTGGATCGACCCACGACGCCCGGGACGATTTAGCACTCCACTGCCGAACAGTCCTCTCTCGTATCAAGGGGTGCTGGTCAAGGTCGTTTGGTGCGTTCGCGTTCGTGTTTTTATTGTTGACGGAACGCAGGTCGTTGAAGAACTCCCGTTTCGTTTGGGCGATATTCCCAATGTACGTACCTTGAAAGTGTGATTTGAATTGCTCGGGGGGCCGCAGACCCGGGGGTAGGTCCGTTTTACGCGAGGCCATTCGTGCCCACTTTTTTGCCGTTGAGGATAGAAAAATGCCAGTTAATACCGGCGATGTAGAACTAAAAAGCTTCTGTTCCGAACTTGATATGGCGGGGAATCCGTTCTCAACGCGTTACGTAATACCTGGCGTTGTCCCCTTTTTCTTCGAACGTGCATTTATTAAACAGATCCAGCGCGAGCACCCCATTCGCTTTGAGAGCTATTTTTGCCGTTCTCTTGCCAAGAGAGAAAATGCGTCGAGCGTAGTGGGCCTGGAGTATCTCGCGGATACGTTTTTGGAACGGTCAAGTCGTGCCCAGCTGGTCGGCCCGCATGGCAGTGGTAAATCCACTTTAATGCAGGAGTTACGTCGTATTCTCACAGAACGTGGAACGCGCATTCTCTCGCTGGAGCTCCATGACGGGACCCGTTGTTTGGATTGCGAAACACTTCAGCGGATGGATACATTTCTCGCATCTGGTGGAGGTTGTATCTTTTTGGACGGGTTTGAGCAGCTCGCTTACATTCAGCGTTTGCACTTCCGCACCTGGTGTCGCGCTGCCGGGGTCGGTTATTTGATTTCGACACATCGTGCTGCCTTAGGGATTCCGGTCCTCTTTCGCACGGTGCCTTCGTTTCGTATAACGCGTCGCGTTGTGGATTATCTGCTTGACGATTCGTGTTTTAGCGTTTCGGAGGATGGCCTTGTCGCTCTCTTTCGGCGGCATCAGGGAAATATTCGCAACGTCCTCTTTGACCTTTACGACCGATACGAGGACGAGCACCTCGGTTAACTTTTTTTGGCCAACGCGACTTCTACCCGGCGGACCGCTTCTTCCAGTATCTTGCGGGGAGAGGCGATGTTCATACGCATAAAGCCCGTCCCACTTTGGCCAAAAGTCGTTCCCCGATGAAGCCACAAACGCGCGTCTTGCGTCCAAAATGACTCCAGCTTGTCATCACTCAACTTCATTTCCCGGCAGTCGAGCCAGAGAAGGTACGTCCCTTCCAGTGCTACGGGGCGAATACCAGCGTTCATCTTCCGGAAGGCGCCGACCAGATAGTCGCGATTCCCCTCCAGATAGGAAAGCAGTTCCCGGTACCAGTCTTCCCCTTGCGTATAGGCGGCTTCTGTGGCCACTATGGCCGGGAGGCTTGTCCCGTAATAAAACAGACGCTCGTTTACTGACGTTATACGGCTCCGAAGGTCGTCCCGTGGCACGATCATATTCCCCGTATGCAACCCGGAAAGATTGAACGTCTTTGACGGCGACGTGCAGACAATCGCATTTCGACCCAGTTCGTCGGGCAGCGAGGCGAAAACGGTATGTTTGTGCCCTGAATAAACCAAATCCGCATGGATTTCATCCGAGACGACCAAGACATTCCACTTTCGACACACTTCTGCCAGTCGTGTCAGTTCCTCTTCGCTCCAGACCCGCCCCACCGGGTTATGCGGAGAGCACAGGAGAAACAGACGAACATTGTTTTTTATAATGAGCGACTCAAAGGCATCGAAATCAATTTCGTACCGCCCGTCGACGTAACTGAGTTCATGGACCACAAGCCGGCGATTATTCTTTTCAACAGCCTCTCGAAAGGGGTAGTAGACCGGCTCCTGAATGAGAACAGACTCATTGACGCAAGTCGTTGCCTGTATAATTGTTGCGACGGCGAACATTACGCCGGGCGTTTGAACAATCCATTCCGGACGGGTCGACCAGTGGTGAATCATCTCAAACCAGTTGACCACGGCTTCCAGCGACTTGGGGGACGACCACGAGTAGCCCAAAACACCATAGTCGGCCATGGCCCTGACCGCGTCCAGAACCGCAGGAGGTGACGCAAAGTCCATATCAGCAACCCACAGAGGAATCGCATCACACGGTTTCCCGTAATGGTCGAAAAAATCGTATTTTATCGATTTTCGATTCTGACGGTCGATGACTTTATCGAAGGCTGACATGCGTATAAATTCCTTATTCCCACCACGCCGGACGCAAGTGCTATCCTTTCGAGTGGGAACCTCACAGCGGACTCGAAAGGAATTTTTACTATGTGTTGCAGTTGCGCCAATATTTATCCACTTCTGCGCAACCGGAGTGACCGCTACGCCAGTAGTGACTCCGGCTTTGCCCTGCCTGTTTATTATGTTAACGCTTTTTCTCATCCTGAATACCCCGTCGTTACGAATTTTAAGCCTCATGAAGTACAGTTCTTTCTCTGGGGACTCATTCCGTCCTGGTGCCGCTCCTTGCAACAGGCCCAGTCCATTCGCGTTAAGGCCGTTAATGCCCGGTGCGAAACCGTCTTTTCGAAACCGACCTTTGCCGAATCCGCTCTCTATCGCCGCTGCCTCGTCCCCGTCACCGGATTCTACGAGTGGCATAGCCACAACGGGAAAAAATATCCCTTTTATATTACTCTCCCAGGCGTCAAGGATTTCGCTTTAGCTGGAATCTGGAACCAGTGGACCGACCCGGCAACAGGCGAGGTTTTCCACACCTTTTGCATCTTGACCACCAAGGCCAACCCGTTTGTCGCGGCCATCCACAACGAGAAAAAACGTATGCCGGTCATTCTCTCGCCGGAAGATGAGTCACGCTGGCTCGATAATGACGCCACCGTTAACCAGTTGAAAGACCTGTTCCAACCTTACCGCGGGCCTATGAAGGCGTGGCCTGTCCGTAAAATTTCGCGGCTGCGAAGTGTCCCCAATAACGTCCCCGCTATACAAAATCCCTGGTTCTATCCCGAACTGGAACATATTCCCGAGACTACAACCGCAACGTAACCGCGGGTCTAAAGTCAGCAATCCATTTCGACCTTAGAGCTAACGGGGCAGGGGATACGGGTTCTGTTCTCCCGCAGACGGCAAATCGCCCCCGAGCCATTCCACGATAACCGCGATCGCTCCGTCCCCCGTCACATTACAGGCAGTACCAAAACTGTCCATCGTTATGTAAAGAGCGATCATGAGTCCCACCTCGTTTTCACCGAACCCGAGCATGGATTCCAGCAGACCAATCGCGGCCATAATAGCCCCGCCGGGCACGCCCGGCGCCGCGATCATCGTAAAGCTGAGCATAAGTATAAAAGCGAATATCTCTGCGTTCGTACACGTCGTATCCGTTATAAGCAAAATGGCCAGCGTGCACGCGACGATCTTGATCATGCTCCCGGAAAGATGGATCGTAGCACATAGTGGAATGACAAAGCGGGCTACATCCGGCTGGACTTTGTTTTTTAACGTCTGCTCCAGGGTAACAGGTATCGTTACGGCCGACGACTGCGTCCCCAATGCTGTTACATAAGCCGGAAGCATGGTGTAAAGAAGTTTAAACGGATTGCGACGCACCACTATTCCCGCAAGCGCGTATTGCAAAATCAGCATGACAAGGGACATAATAAAGATCAGTAGTATTAATTTTAGGAAAACCTGAAGGATCGGTGTGATTTGCCCTTCAAACGTAATCTTTAGGAAAATGCCGAATATGTATAACGGCAACAGTGGTATAATGACTCTTTTTATAATAAAATGTATGACCGATTCAAAATCGCATGCCATATCCAAAAGAAGCCGCGATTTCGTCGCCGCTATACCCGTTCCGAAAAGAAACGCCGTTAATAAAGCGGAAAGAACATCGGTCAACGGCGTTATACTGACCGTGAAATAGGGCTGCAGCGCCGTATTGTCCAGGGTCATCAGGTCAAAACCCGTTGTATCACGCAACAGAATCGGATAGGCCAGTTCACACACTCCATACGAATAAAAACCTGATACGATCGTAAACAGCCACGCTAAAATCCCTGTGACCAAAAGGAGTCGCCCGGCCTTGTCACCCAACTTCGCTATCCCGCTTGTTACCAGCCCCAGTATAAGAAATGGGATAAAATACGACAGAAAACTGCTAAAAAGCATGTTGATTGTCACAAAAAAACGCACCCAGGATTCCGTCAAAAATAATCCCAGTATTATCCCCAGAACAATGGCCGCCGCTATTTTCAGAAGAAGTCCTATATGTAGTCGCATGGATCGCCTTTCGAAATTTGTGCTCCTGAGTCACTTTTGTACGCCGTTGCCCCATCTGGCAATACAAGCTGATTTTAAACGTCTACACCGAAAAACAAAGGTGTGTCCCCTCATTTCCCGTGTACGAATTCCGATTATAACGGAACCAGACGCCTTTGTCAACAAGTGACATGCCTGAATTTCTGCTAACAGGAGGATAACGTTGTTTCCCCTGGCACGCAACCCTTGGTAACTTGGCAAAAACGCTTGTACCTACCCTCTTCGCTCCAAGGCAAAATATGGTATAATTAAAAGTTGTTTTTGCTTTCTGTCGGTATCGGCTATTGCCCCCGGCCGAGGCGAAAAAGAGGTCATAAAGCCAATAGAACAGACGAAATAAGTGTAAAAATGAGAGTATTGTCAGGAATTCAGCCTACGGGACGCTTCCACTGGGGTAACTACTTCGGCGCGATTGCTCAATATATCCAACTCCAGGGCGATTGCAACAAGGCGTTTTATTTTATCGCAAATCTCCATGCTTTGACAACGGTGCGTGATTCAAAACGTATGCAGGCCAATATGCTCGACGCCGCTCTTGACCTGCTCGGACTGGGACTCGACCCGGAGCAGGCAACGCTCTTCGTGCAGTCCGACGTGCCGGAAGTTTCGCAGCTGACCTGGCTCCTTATGACCGTCTGCCCTATGGGCCTGCTGGAACGGTGTCATGCTTATAAAGAGAAAAAAGCTCGTGGCCTGACCGCCGACGCCGGACTTTTTACCTATCCGGTCCTCATGGCCGCCGATATTCTCGCTTATGACTCTGATCTGGTTCCGGTCGGAGAAGACCAGCTGCAACATATAGAAGTCGCACGCGATTTGGCCGGAAGCTTTAATCACCTCTTTGGCGATGTCTTTGTACTGCCAAAAGGTAAGGTCCTCGATTCCTCCGCCAAGGTCCCCGGACTCGATGGCGAAAAAATGTCGAAAAGTTATGGTAATACAATCGAATGCTTTGAAGACCTCAAGCAGCAGCGAAAGAAAATCATGCGCATTGCCACCGACTCTCGGCCGCTGGAAGACCCCAAAGATCCGGATACCGACCATCTGTTCCAACTCTATGCAAATTTTGCAACGGACTCGCAGCGTCAAGAGATGGCCGACTTATATCGCCGGGGAGGCTTCGGATACGGACAGGTAAAAAAAGCGTTGGCCGATGCCGCCGAGGCTTTTTTTGACCCCGCACGTCAGCGGCGGGAATACTTTGCCACCCGGCCTGACCTCGTTCGCGATATTCTCAATCAAGGGGCAAAACGGGCTCGGGCAAAAGCCGCAGAAGTTTTGGCCCGCGCGGAAGCCGCATGCGGGGTGGCCGCAAGTCCGAATTAATCCTCAGCAGACGCGGCGTCCGGTTTCTCTCGCAGCAGAGGAAGTTCCGCGATGAATCGGGCGCCCCCCAACGGAGACCGATTGACTTCCAGTCGCCCTTGATGCTCGTGAATAATCTTGTTCGTAACCGCAAGCCCAAGTCCCGTGCCCGTACTCTTGTTCGCCGAAAAGAAGGGACGGAAAAGTTGGTCTTTCATCTCGTCCGAAATGCCAGGCCCATTATCGTCCACCATAACAAGCACGACATTGTGCTGTTCAATCAGGATGGTCCGAACGTCAACGTGTCCATGACCATCCAGTGTTGTACTGTCAACGTTTTCCATGGTCAGCAAATAGTCGTCTTGCACCCCGTCTTGATTAGACGTGCTCTGTTTATTCGAATCCCCACTGTCACGCCCCCAATTCAGTTTCTCTGTCAAGCCATCCGTCTCGGAAAGTTCCTCGGCTTCCGCCTGTACGGCGTTTTCCGCCGCCGCATCTATTGCGTTCGTTACAAGATTGGTTATCGCACGATGGATCTGCTCCGCATCGAAATAGAAATCAGGAATATCGTCGAGAAGATGCCAGGTTAGCTTCACGTTGAGGTCACATGCACGTCCCTGCATAAGCTCCATAACGTCAAGGAGAACGCGGTTCAAATCATTGTATTCCAGAAGTGGCTTACGCTCCTTACTCAACGTGAGCATGTCGAGTACGAGATCGGAGATCTTTCCCTGATTCTTTTCAACGATTCCCCAGCCTTTGTGAATATAATCTTCTTTGTGCTCTTTCAGACCGAGGTCAATCAAATAACTGCCCCCGCGAATACCTTGTAAAATGTTCTTGATATGATGGGATAGAATGGCTACGGTCTGTCCGACCGCGGCAAGACGCTCCGCCTGAACCATACCGAGGTAATATCGTGTGTCCTCTACCGCCAAAGCCGCCTGATGGCCAATGGCAACCATAAGCTTGAGATGGTCACTTGTCAACTTTTGCGCCGTTGGATTCGTTTTTACTCGGGACTCGGACGCCAAGGCATCCTTACTGAACAAAAGATTCTCTTTTTGTGAATCATCGCCGAACTTGCCCTCCTCGCCAATGGAGAAGGAGTCACGCCCGAAAAAACGGCCGCTGGACGAACGGGACAAGCGGTCGTCCCCTGGAAGTAAATCCTGTTCGCCCATGCGACGCGTCGTGTCTATGTAGATGACACCGACAAGCCCATACCGACCTTGCATCGGAACACAGATAGCCTCTCGAATTCCCATCTGGACAATACTCTCGGCAGGTTCCCAACGCTCGTCCGCTTGCGCGTCTGACGTCAAAACACCTTCACGCGATTTCAATACATAGTCCAGCATGGTCTTGCTGATCGTCGTCGTTTGTCCCCCGTGTACACCCTCACGCGTTTTCGATACGGTTGGTATAAGTTTATTCTCCTCTGGTGTATACAATAAAATGCAACCGCGATCGACATTAACCCACTCAAAGATCAAACTCATAATGCGGTCGAGCAGCTTGTCTATGTCCAGAGTCTGACTGACAACGAGCGTTGTGTGATAGATCAAATTCAGATGCGCACGTGCCTTGCGGAGCCACGTCGATTCAAGCTTGTCTTCCCCGCTTCCCTGAAACAGGCCTTCTCCCGCCTCCGGACCCAGGGTGTGTATGATGCGGGACTGGTCCGGCTTATCGGCAATCTGAAAAGTCACCGCCGCTTCCTTGCCCTCGTCCTGCTCGTCGTCTGAGAAAACCAGGAGCGTTCGCCCTATCTGAACATGATCTCCGTGGCTTATGGGCGACTCTTGCACAAGAACGCCGTTGAGGTAAATTCCGTTGGAACTCTTCAGATCGGTTATTATGCAGCGACCGTGAAAAACAGTAATCCGGGCATGCTGACGAGAAACCTCCGGGTCGTGAAGTTGAACGCCATTGGTTTCGTCGCGACCTATCGCTATGATCTGATCGAGCAGTTGAAAGGACTTGCCTTTATCATTGCCTTGAAGAACCGTTAGTGACTGCACAAATAAACCTTTACATATAATCCGTAACAGGGAAGGGGCTTCGCGTCAAGTTTTCGTCTGCGCCGAATTGATTGCCCGCGAACTCCCATTAAACTTCATCAGGCATCACGAACAGACTAAAATACCTATTGTGCAGAAAGCTCAGAAAAAATCAACCCCCAGTCCACTAAGAAAGAGCTAAAATCTTGAAAAAACTTCTCCCCTGCCAAGGATAGTAGAGGGCTGTTCCGGTCAACCGGCTGTTTCTGTATACGCGTAACCCCTTGTAAATGAACCTATTGCGGATAAAGATTACTCTAAAATGGGCAGACTCGCCAAAACGACCACTGAAACTGCACTCTGGAGACGGTAATGACGCTTGTTCGTTTTTTAAACTCCGTTTTTACGACATTTGACGCAATCGGTGAATTTCTTATAAAAGAATCACATTCTGTTTTCAAACAGTATATTACACTTCTCGATCAAAAAAATAAACGAACCATCCCGTGCCTGTAAAGTAGAGATAGATAAAGGATAACCGTCCTTTTGCGTCGTCGTATTCGCACCACCGTCCGGTCCCCCTTCGACGTCCTCCCGACTGACTTTACACAAATCACAGGCCAATAACGACAGG
>JAUNSJ010000074.1 GCA_030539295.1 Planctomycetia bacterium
TGGTTTTTTTTCGTGGGGCGGACTTTTGAAAAGTCCCCCCACACCCCTTCAAATTCTTTTTAATAGGCTTCGCCCTCGAGAGGTAAGCCGTTTGGCAGTTCGTTTTCGTTATTGCTTGGTTCCCGACCTGCGAGCAGTCGGGAACGTTTCAAACTTTTTTTAATAGGCTTTGCCTTCCGTTTTCAAGCCGGTTGGTAAGTAGCGGCCAGGTTAATGGTGATGGGGTGGCGAGCAGTCGGGAACGTGTGCGGGATTAGAATCTCGGGCAATTCGAATGACGCATGGCCTCGCTAAAGGTCAGGATATCGTCGACGCGGGACCGGATCTGGCGGTCATGACGTCTTTTTCCGGCACGAACTATGAGTCGAACGAGCGTGCAAAAGAGAATGAGGAACAGACCGTAGACACCGTAGCGAACAATAACGCGCAGTCGTGCCAGGTCCAGGACAACGCCGTTCCCAATGACATTTTCTTCCACCGACTTCTCCCAGCCGAGGCAATCTTCCACACTGTTCGAAAGGCCTAGAATGTCCTCCAGCGATTCCTCCCAGCCGAAAAGATCTTCCCACTGCTCCAGTTTCGCGTTCTGCGCCAGTAGCGAGCCCGACTCATTCGATGGGCTGGCCGGCTCATCCGACACGTCGACCGAGTCCACCGTTGCCAGATTCGGGTCAAACAGAACGCCTTCATGACTCTCCTCCACAGGCTCCTTATCGGCGAAATAACCGGTGGGCGACCGTTCCGGCTGACTGGACGTCTTGCCGCCGGTCGCGCTATCTACAGAGTCGCTTTCCTCTAACGCCTGTTCCACAGAGACGTTACGAAACGGACCCGTGTCAGACGCAGGCGCCGCGATCCGGGCGTCCTCCGCTTGCGATACCCCTAACGTCTCCTGCAACGGCTGACCTTGCTTCGCACCATCTTGCGCGATCAGACCGCCGGTCACCTCGACGGACTCCGGTAAGTCGGTCGACTCCCTTTGACCCGGCTGCGGTATCTGCCAACTGCAAAAGCAGGACAGAACAAAGACGAAGACGCACGTCGCCAGACCGGCCGACAGGAACCAGCGATTCGTACGCTGCGCACGCAAATAACCCAGTAGATACGAAATCTGAATGAACAAAAACGAGGCAACCAGCAGACGAATCACAATATAGATCGCACTGACCGCCGCCGATGACGTCCCCGTCTTATCCAGGCAACTATTGAACAAAGCGCACAGTACCGGATGAAAGGAGCAGAAGGAATCGACGCTCATAACAATCGCTAAAATCCCTATATTCCCCCAAAAAAGACAGGACTTCAGACCCAATGCCATCTCCTTCGCCTGACAGAGGATCAGCAGCGAGTCCATGGCTATAATAATCCAGAGCACGGAAAAGAACCAATGCAGGAAATTTTGCGACGATTCCAAATTCAATGCGCTCACATTCTCTTCGCCAAAACGTGCGGCCAAGGCCGGGAGATGGTAGTACATGACAAGACTCCCTGTCAAGATGCCACAGGCCAGCAAGAAGCCCAGCAGGTAAATAACGATACTGTCCGGAATAAGGATTTTATTGTTACTCATAGTTCGTGTCCCGACGAAAACGATGCCCTTGTACACGGCGGAGTCTCTGCCCGGTTTAGTCGCGAGGCGTCAACCGAACAACAGGGATCCCGATTTATTGGCGTTACGCGGCCTGCCCGAGACCACGTATACTGTATTTAACGATTGTAATCAAAAAAAAGCAGCCAGCTACTCGAATCTTTAAGAAAAACCCGTATTTTCGACAGGAATGGAATTTCGTTTTCGTTATAATCGGTGGAAACGTTATATTCGGAACCGCTCCAGCTCACACGCCAGACGTTCTAACGGAAGCCCGACAACATTCGAGCCGCTCCCACGCTCCAGACGCAGCCAGTCATTACCGTCCTGCCAGCCAAAGGCCCCGGCCTTACCACGCCATTGGTTACTGGCAAGATAGCTCTCAAGCTGCTCTTCTGATAGCGCGTCCATGGTCAGAATCGACGTTTCGACAAAGGTACATTCTGCCCGTCCGTCCAACGGCTTTAGACACACGCCTGTGTGCACCTCGTGACGCGTGCCACTTAACAGACGCAGCATACGTTCGGCGTCCAGCACATCCAAGGGCTTACCCAGTAACTCGTTACGACATACGACAACAGAATCGCAAGCGAGAATGACCTGCGGTGAAACGGAACGACCCTCGCGCCGCGCGAGTTTCCCGGCTACATTATTCGCTTTAAGACACGCTCGGTCCAACGCCACATGATATCCATCCAAAGACTCGTCCGCCGCGTCTTCCGCACTGGCGTCCGGCGGAATGACGATAAAAGAATACCCCGACTCCTGCAGTAAGTCGCGACGACGTGGCGACCCGCTGGCCAGAATCAGTGGCACAGCGACCGGGCCGCACGCGGAATACGCAATTCGGCCTCGGGTCTCTTGTTGCGCAGCGTCCGTCATAATCGCACGGTCCGGATCAGGGCCGAACCGTGAATTCCGGCAGACCAAAAAAGAAGGACGAATCATAATTCGGAACCTCGTCCGCGACTCGACTCCCCATCCGCAAAACGGCCATAACCGTTCCTTTACTCTCGGCAACCGCTAACGGATTCAGACCGTCCGGCACGTCAAAGGCAACCCGGCCCGACGCCAGACTTGAATCGGTCGGCATGGCCAAGAGCGGCGCTTCCAGATAGACGACCCGCGTTACCAAATGACCCGACAGGGCCAGGTCCAGGTCCTCACGCTCTATGTCAACTTGAACCGGGAAGTCGAATTCACGGCCCGCCGGCGGAGTCAGTCGCCCGAGAAGCTCTAGTGTCGGATACAGTTCCTGACCCGCACGCAACGGAATATTACCTATCTTAAGACGATAGACTCGTCCTGGCAACATGCCGAAACAGGGCCATGACCCTCCCTCTTGACCCGCCTGTGTACTCCTTTGCTCCGCGGAATACCCGCCCGGCTGCGCTACGGCAACCGTGACACCGTCCGGAACCCGGAACTGAACCGGTTGGAAATAATAGGCCTGTTGCGTTCGGGCTTGGGCAACGTTAGCCAACTCGGCCAGCTCCCCTGTCGGCAGGGCAGGGGACGCCAGATACTGTTTTCCGGGAGCTTGACTCATTGCGGCGTCCGGCGACGCGAGACACAACATGACCAAGGCGGCACCAAGGAGAAATAATCTGGTGGTCATGGCAACACCCCTTTCGGAAAACAGTGGACGTAACAACATGGACAATGACCTAAAAATGATCGCCACTCCACTTGGGAGCGACCACAGGGACGCTCGAGGACGGCATGGGATTGACGGGACTGAAGACCCGCTCCGCGATTCCAGTACCCGCCTGGGGCAAAACAGCCGGGCCAGGCACGCCGTAGGGAGTCGTCGTATTCGGATTGCCATACTGCGGAATATTAACACCGGCAATGGGAATCTGGGGGACCGGACCGGGCATACCGTTCATCTCGACCGCCCCTTCGCTGTAACTGCCCGGCAGATCCAGGGCTTTATTGCCAATGCGAATAACGGCTAAAACGGCCCCGCGATTCTGTGCCT
Source organism: Planctomycetia bacterium (assembly GCA_030539295.1). Classification (GTDB taxonomy): domain Bacteria; phylum Planctomycetota; class Planctomycetia; order Pirellulales; family Thermoguttaceae; genus JAUNBG01. The sequence goes on from JAUNSJ010000074.1 coordinate 3,570, forward strand.
CAACGACCGGGTCGGCCCCGGCTGGCAACTGCGTATTGACGATCGTGTCGACGCCACCGGCTATGGCCAGATTCTGGAATTCGGGCGAGGGCAGGAAGATAACCTTCGTTACAAAGTTACCAGCCTGAACCTGGTCGAAATCGTTATCCGTGAACTTGACCGGAATGGCATTGTGGTCCAAATAGGACTTCGTTCGCGGTACAACGGCACTGACCTCAATGGTCGGATAGAGCACCAGGTCGGGCCGGTTCGGAATGTTCGAAAGGCGCAAGCGATAAATCTTACCCATTTCGAAATTCTGACTGCCAGGACAGACGAGCGGTACGGAGTCAAAGCCGCCTATTGTCGCTGTGTCCCAGCTTATGTACATACCGTCAACCCCCTGGAATGCCAATTGTGCAATTCCTCCTGTTTGCCCATACATGCCGTTGGCATAGTTCGGCGGACAATTACCATTCATGCCCGTCGCATTCGTTCGCACTACACCTGGACCAAGGCCGGTCACGCTTGGATAAAGGTCTACCGGTCCATAACTCCGACGAAACGGACCTGCTCCGCTCGCAACAACGACCACTAATGCCGCCAAAAGTAACATCCTGTAACGCATTTTTCTCCCCTTCGCCTATTCCCATACTCCTTGATCATATTACGAATATCATCGGAAGTCGGGATCCTGTGATTGTTTGGGTTCTCGTTCACCTGTTCCGCAGACCAATTCGGCCCACCTTCGGAACCGCTTTTTTTACGAAATTGCTCTGGCCCTGGTGACGCTTTTTTGGTACCATAGGCCAAGACCAGAAAAAAAGTGGTTCTCTTGTCACTAATCTTCGGCAAGAAGAGTCGCCTTTCTTTGGTGAAATCCGCAAAATGGAGACAATGTAAATGAAAAAGCTCGTGGAATACCGGCGTTTGGGTCTGTTCGTACTCATTACGTTGACTTTAACGATTCTAACGATTGTGACCGTCGGCCGAAAACCGGCTGCTCAAGGGAAGACCACGCCCCTGTCGCAAGCCGCTGCGGCGGTCGACTCGTCCTCTGCGCCGGACCAGGCCGCTCTTGAGCTTATTCATTCCACAATTGACCGGATCGAACAGCTTCAGTCCATCTCGACCGAATTGGAAATTGACTCCTATTTATTTGGTGAGACCTATAAAGGAGTGGGGAAATATGAGGAGCTGCTCTCGCGCACGGAACAGCGACCGTCGCCCAGCGGTCAAAGTAACACAGCAGGCGCGCGACCCGCTCGTGCGCGCCGACTCTCCCCCTTGGAATGGTCCCGATTCCGCCTCCATGTGAAAATGCTCCCGATCGATGCCAAGGTGCGACAAGAGCATGAGGAGGAAAGCGTCCTGGAGGTCGTCTGCGATTTAAAAGCACTTTGGACCTATCGCAAAATTGAGGGAAGTGAATCCCTGACCCAGCTCCACATAGAAGATTTGGCAAACTGCTTAAGCCGGCTAACGGAGGAAGAAAAGGCAAGCCTGGCCGACAATGCCGTGGAACGCCCCTGTGGGATGAGTGGCCTGCCAGGTCTCGGCGGCGTCTCCGGACTACTTCGACGCTTCCTCGTCTTCTACGATTTCCTGACGCCCCCTGAAGATATGGCCCTTGATAACGGCCGGTTCCCCGTTTGGAAAATTTCCGCGTCACTTAAAAAGGAGCATCGTCAACTCATGAAAAACAAGCTCCTCGCCGACGATCCGGTGGCCCGTCGCACCCTCTTGGAAACGGTACCGACCAATTTGGAACTCTTTATTGGCAAAGAGCGCCCCTTCCCCTACCGTATCCGCTACTACTCCCAGTGGGACGAGGAGAATCTCACGCCGCAACCCATTTGCTCCATTAGCTTTAATCCTTATTATGAAAATGTGGCGTCCATTAATCCGCAAAACTTTATCTACGGTCCCCCGCCCTTAAATTACGACCGCATTAATGACCGATACCTCTTGGAACTCGTGCCCGGCATAGAACTGTAGGAGTGCCCGCACGCTTAAAAACGGAGGGCGAAGCCTATTAAAAAGAATTTGAAGGGGTGTGGGGGGACTTTTCAAAAGTCCGCCCCACGAAAAAAAACCACATCACCCCACGCATCATCTTACAGCACATCTCCCACACATTCCCCTCCAACCGCATAACCATTACGTTTAGCCGCGCCCCCGCGATTGAACCGATCACGCCGGTCATCGAAGCCAGACACCCCCGTTGGAGGGGAATGTCTCGAAGAAAGAG
>JAUNSJ010000075.1 GCA_030539295.1 Planctomycetia bacterium
CGGTCGCAGTAGTGTCCCCTCGTTTAATGGCGGCCGCAGTAGTGTCCCGTCGTTTGGTGACCGTGGCGGCTCTTCGCCGGTAACGCGTCCGCAGCAGCCGGGTGCCGGCGGGAGTGGTAACCGCCCTTCGCCCGGTTCGAACCGGCCCAGCCCTAATATGAACCGTCCCGCGCCGAACATGGAGCGGCCGTCCTCCATGCCGAATCCCGGGCGGCCCACGCCGAACATGAACCGGCCGTCGTCGGGTCCGAACCGGCCCAGCCCGAGCATGAATCGACCCTCGCCCGGCCAAGGTCGGCCTGCCGGAATGCCGAATCCGAGCCGGTCAGGAGGCCCCCGTCCCAGCGGTGGCGGCCCACGCCGATAGCGAGACTTCGCGTGGTCCTCGCCTGTCCCTCAACTCAATGTGCCTGGTTCGCCCCCGTAATCAGGCACGTTCTTTTTGAAACTCCTTTCCTATCTTTGTATTCTATCTAAATATTCCATTTTTCGTAATCAGCCTTCTTTGTCCCAAATCTCACGCCCGCTCTCCCCGAGTCATTATATATATGTGTCTATAGGTCGTTCTATAGAGGGAGGCGGGTGCGTCAGCGAGATCGGGGGTGCGATAATAGAAAAATGACACGTAATGAACTTCGCAGGTCGGGAACCAGCAACAAGAAAAACGGGTCCCAACATTGCGAAGGTGTAACCGATTCGCCATTTACCCGTCATTGCCCTTTAGCGGCGGCCTGTAAGGCCAGCATATCATAGCCCGGGGTAAGGAGAAATACAACGTATTTCGACGTTCCCCGGGTCAACGATCTCCTCATAAACCACGCCCTGTAAGGGCAGCACAGGCCCGGTCACCTCCGAACCCGGGCCCGTCCGCCTCCGCGTCCCCCTGCGAACCCTGCGTGCTAAAAAATAATGTGTCCATTGGAGAGGGCATTTGAGGCCGGGTGCCGTATTCATAACCTATTCTATTTTCAGGATTTATATATCACGCAGGGTTCGCTGAGGAGCGCAGAGTTCCGATTCAAAATCGGTCGCGCTCTACGCGGGGGAGCGGTTGGTCGTGGGAACCTGTTTGTGCTGCCCTTACAGGGCGATTTTCATTTTCTACCGCAAACCCGGGGCGCCGGTCGCTGCGCTCCCTTGCCCCGGGCTATAATGTGCTGGCCTTACAGGCCGCCGCTTTTTGGCGATGCTGGGCAAATGGCGAATCCATCGCAGATTGGCGATGCTGGGTTTCCGTTTTCGTTATTGTCTTGTTCCCGACCTGGCGAGCAGTCGGGAACGGTCGAGCAGTCGCGGCCTGCGTGAACTTCACAGAAAGCGTTGGCGACTGGAAGAAATACGGGGGGATTTTGCGTTAAATATTAAGCTGGGTAAAATAAGCAATTCGATTCCGATAAAAAACTAAAACTTTTGACAGATTTTATCATCTATGCCGTTTTTGCGGACGATAACACCTATACGGATATTGTCGGTTTTGCGAGCCGATGATGTAAAATATGGCCGAATAGCAAAAGTTGGTTTCCGTAAACAGAGGAAATTCGGCCCCACAGAAGAGTCGTTAACTACAGGAAAAAACCGATGAGTCGGCAAATGAAACTAAAGTGTATTCTGGCCGTGGTGCTTGTTCTGACCGCCCTGAGCGGGTGTCAGCCGCAACAGCCACACTACCTGTTTCCACGCGGAAATGTCGCTGCTCACTATATAGCAGAACAGACGCGTATTGAGTATCCGGATACAAAAGTACCTTCTTTGGACGATGTATGCGGGACGCTGGAACCCCTCACACTGGACAATCCGGACCCGAAGGAAGAATGGCTTCTGACGCTGGACGAAGTGCGGCAGATGGCGCTGGAGAACAGTAAAGTTTTGCGTCAGTTAAGTGGCGTTTCGTTCTCGTCCGCTGGTGTTAACGGCATGCCGAGCCTGCTCCTTTCGAGTCCCACGTCGTCAATGACCGTTTGGGACCCGGCCATCATTGAGTCGAATCCGCAAGCGGGAGTTCAGGCAGCGCTGGCCGCCTTTGACGCCGTTTGGAGTTCGACCATTGCCTGGGACCACACGGAAACGCCGTATAACCGCTATTCGGCCGATATTTACGGGTCCATGGCCGACGCCGGAACCTTCCAGACGACGCTGTCCAAAACGGTGGCCACTGGTGGTAACGTCTACGCCAGTACGGGAGCCGGCTACGATTGGGGCGATGCCACCTCGCGACTCTGGTCCTCCAACTGGACCAGCTACCTGGAAGCCGGGTTCAAGCAGCCGTTACTTCGCGGCGCTGGTGTGGAATACAACCGGATTGCCGGACCGAACGGCACACCTGGTAATAGTAACGGTGTCATGATTGCCCGCATCAATACGGACATGGCCTTGGCCGATTTCGAAATGGGTGTGCGTAATCTGCTGCAAGATATCGAAGAGACTTATTGGAACCTCTATTACGCGTACCGAAACTTGAGTGCCTCGGGCGCCGGTTTGGACGCCGCGTTACAGTCCTGGCGTACGGTCAATGCCCAGTTCGACGTTGGACATGTTCAGGGTACCGCCCAGAATATTGCCCAGGCGGAACAGAACTATCAGCGGTTCAAAGTCTCCGTACAGGAAGCGCAGAGCAATTTGTATAAAAATGAACAGCTCCTCCGCTATATGATTGGCATAGCGCCGACCGATGGCCGACTGATTAAGCCGGTGGACGAACCGACCGTTGCCCGGGTTAAGTACGATTGGGACGAAGTTGTCGCCGAAGCCCTCTCCCGTTCGCCCGAAATTCGCAAGCAGAAGTGGAATGTTAAAAAATATGAACTCCAGCTCATTGCCCAGCGCAATTACCTCATGCCGCAAGTTGACCTGGAAGGCCTCTATCGGTTCCACGGTCTTGGCAAGGATCTGGTTGATCTCTCCAGTACCGGCGGCCCGCTCGACGGCAGTTATTCCGATGCGGTCGGCTCGCTCACCACAGGCGATTACCAGAACTGGGGTATGGGCATAACCGCGAGTGTCCCGATCGGCTTCCGTCAGGAGATGGCGGCCGTGCGAAATGCGGAACTCATGCTCTCGCGAGAGCGTGCCATACTGCAGGAGCAGGAGCTGGAAGTGGTTCACAATCTGTCCGATCTGTATCGTGACCTGGACCGCACCTATCGCCTGATCGAAGATTATCTGGCCGTTCTTCGGGCTGCCCGGAAGGAATTCCGAGCCGTATCCGCCTCCTTCGACGTCGGTAAGACAACCCTGTTCGAAGTCTTGAACGCCCAGCAGAAACTGGCCGAAGCGGAATCAAGTTACTATCGTATCGTTATTGATTATAACGTTGCGATTATGAATCTGAACTTCCGCAAGGGGTCACTTCTGGAATACAATGGTGTGACACTGGCCGAAGGTCCCTGGGGCGATAAGGCCTACTTCGATGCCTATCGTCGTGCTCGTGAACGGGACGCCGGTCATTACCTGAACTATGGATTTACGGAACCGCAGGTCGTTAGCCGTGGTACCTATCCGCAGATTCAAGGCACGGACCCGACCATACTCCCGCCACTGCCGTCGACCGAAAAGGCCGCCGAGCCCGCCGCTCCGAAAGCAACCGCTCCGGAAACCGATAAGGTAATCAGTACGGAGAAATAAATGACACGCCGAACGCCCGTCCTCTGACCGAAACGATTGGAGGACGAGCCGGACCCGGTCGAACTCAAAATAACGACTCTGGGGAACCGCAAGCCCCAAAGAAGAACGCCGCCCTCAACCCGCGGCGTTTTTTATTGGCAGGCCCGAACGCCCCACGCCGGAGTCGATTTCGCAGTCGCTCCCGGCAGCTCTTGACAAATGTTAGTTTAAATATACAATTAAACTAAGAAGAATAAAAGGTGACTGGCAACTATCTCTCAAAGACCTAACGGCAGTCGTTAGCGAGAGATGGAACACCTTTTATCAGGCAGAAGTAAGGGCAATGCCCGGGGAGAAAAGCCATGGATATGACCATTGCAAAAGACGCTATTGATTTTATTGACCACGCGAAACTGGACCGACTCGTGGGGGAAACGCGGGAAGACGCCGGCCGCGTGCGCGATATTCTGGCCAAAAGCATGTCGAAACAGGCACTGACGGTGGAAGAAACCTCCGTGCTGCTGGCTACGGAGTCCCCGGAGCTTGTCGAGGAGATTTTCGAGTCGGCCCGACAGCTCAAGCGGGACGTCTACGGCAATCGTATTGTCCTGTTTGCCCCGCTTTATATTGGCAATCATTGTATGAACGACTGCAAATATTGCGGATTCCGGCGCAGCTTGCGGACCGCGGTGCGACGCACACTCAACGACCAGGAACTGGAGCGCGAAATTCTGGAACTGGAGAAAATCGGGCATAAGCGTCTCATTCTCGTCTACGGGGAGCATCCGAATTACTCTCCGGAATTCATTGCTCATACGGTGGAGATTGCCTATAAGACGAAGATTGGTCCGGGCGAAATACGTCGCGTCAATATTAACGCGGCTCCGCTGGACGTTGAAGGCTTTCGGACTGTAAAGGCAAGTGGAATCGGTACTTACCAGATATTTCAAGAGACGTATCACCGTCCGACCTACGCCCAATATCACCCGGTGGAAACGCGTAAGGGGAACTACTTCTGGCGACTGAACGCTATGGACCGTGCCTTACAGGCAGGCTGCGACGACGTCGGGATCGGTGTTCTGTTCGGGCTTTACGACTGGCGCTGGGAGGTTCTGGCACTCGTTTCGCACGCGATTCATCTCCAGCAGGAGTTTAACGTAGGCCCGCACACGATCAGCTTTCCACGCATACAGCCGGCACACGGTCTCGATTTGGCACTCCCCTATCGTATGACCGATGCCCAGTTCAAACGTATGGTGGCCATACTCCGGCTGGCGGTCCCCTATACCGGCCTGATTATGACCGCGCGGGAATCCGCTGCCGTCCGGAACGACGTTATGGAGTTCGGCGTCTCTCAAATCGACGCGGGCACCCGCCTGGAGATCGGCGCGTATCAGGAGGACAAGAGTAAGAGTCAGGAACTCGACCGGGAACAGTTCAAAATTGGCGACGAGCGGCAGTTGGACGAAACGATTCACTGGCTTATTGACCAAGGCTACATTCCGAGTTTCTGCACCTCATGCTATCGGCTCGGTCGGACCGGCGAGCATTTTATGGAGTTCGCCATCCCCGGATTTATTAACCGATTCTGCACACCAAACGCACTGCTAACGCTCTCGGAATACCTCAACGACTACGCGTCCCCGGAAACGAAAGCGGCAGGCGAAAAGCTCGTTGCCTCTGAACTGGCAAAATATCAAGAGGGCAAAATCAAGCCGATCCTCACCGAACGGCTCACCATGGTCAATCAAGGGCAGCACGACCTGTATTTCTAAAGAGAGGGCCGGCTTACG
>JAUNSJ010000010.1 GCA_030539295.1 Planctomycetia bacterium
CGTCAATCGGGCAAATTTGAATTTTTTAGAACCTCCCCCCACTTGGCGCGCACCCGCCAGGTCGGGAACAAGTCAATAACGTTCAGGGACCCGCCAAACGCGTCTAGGCCGCCACTCTCACTTTTACGATTGATTCCCATTATGGCTCTGCGGGGCTTGCCCTCGCCTCTGACGAGGATATAATAAAATAGACTAAAACGGACTCCGACCACTTGCGTAAAGTCTGGAACAGAGCATGCCGTTGCGACAGGTTGAGCATATCAGGGAAAGCCAGAAACGAGAGATGAAGAACGCCCTATTTTTCCGCCATACGACAGGTCTTATCCTGGTCACGCTACTGATGGCACTCCTGTTCCATGACGTATTATGGGGAGGTCGGGCATTTGCCTTTCGCGACGAAAGTTACTTCTACAACCCGCTTTACGAGCAGATTCAAAACTCGTTGACCCGCGGCGAACTTCCGTTGTGGGACCCATCGGAGCATTTGGGCATGCCACTTTTAGCGAACCCGGTCGCCGCCGTCTGCTATCCACTTAAGGTTATTTTCTTTCTCCCGAGCGTAACAGGAATTACGTATCAGAGCTGTTTCGTCTGGTACATACTGCTCCATGTGCTCCTCGCCGTTTGGGGTATGACGTCGGTCATGGGGCGTTGGGGCCGAACGCCGTGTGCAAGTTGGCTTGCGGGTTTGAGTTACGCCTTTGGCGGCTGCTGTGTGAGTCAGTATTGTAATGTCATCTATCTGGTGGGCGCGGCGTGGCTGCCCTGGGCAATACTGGCCGGGGACATGATTTTGCGTCGCCCCCGCCCTGCCCTGCCGGAACCTGGGACACCGTGGCGATCGCGGGTCCGCGGTATCTTGGGATTGGCTTTCGTTCTGGCCATGATGGTCCTGGGCGGTGAGCCGCAAATTGCTTATTTAACTGGACTTATCTTACTGGGGCTGGCCTTCTGTTATGATCGGTCGCGAAACGGGAATGCGGACCGGACTCTTGTAACGTCCGGACCGGCAATGCTTCTTTACGCGGCCATTTTGGCCGTTACTCTTGCCGCCGTTCAGATTCTGCCCGCCTGGGACTTCGCCAGGGGTTCCGACCGCGCCTTCTCGAACGGAGTCTGTGCCTTGTTCCCGAACGAGTTCTCGCCTCAAACGTATCGGTTCAGTGTTCCGCCCTGGCATTGGCTGGAATATCTATGGCCCTCTTTTGGCGGACGACTCCTGCCCGTCAATTCGCGGTGGCTGAGCTTGGAGCCGAACGACGAACGTTGGTTCCTCACCCTCTATCAAGGCGTAATTGCCTTTCTCCTTGCGCTGTCAGTATTTCGATTGCGGCTAAGAGCTCGAAGTCAAGAGGACAATGCCGCGTCAAATGGCGTCGGTCGCGCCGTCGTCGCTTGGTCAAGCTGGCTTTTACTCCTTTCGCTCCTGGCCGCGCTAGGCGGGTACGGACCACACTGGTTCTATAAACTCGTCCGATTCCTCTCTTTGGGTCAAGGCACGCTCCGATTCGAGAGCGGCGACCCGGTGGGCGGTCTCTACTGGCTTTTACATTCCTACTGCCCCCTATTTGCCCTATTTCGCTATCCAGCTAAACTTTTAATTTTAGCCTCCTTTGCCACAGCGACCCTCGCCGGCTTCGGGTGGGACTCCCTTGCGAAGAACAATCGCATCGGCATTTTATCCCTGTTCGTCTTACTCCTGTCGATCGTCTGTCTGGGCGTAACCACACTTGGCGGCCCCTCCCTGTTCGCGAGCGATAAAATTCCAAGTTCAGGGTACTTCGGTAGTTATGACGCACAAACGGCGTACGCTGTTACACGGTCCGCCCTGGTCCATGCGACGCTTGTGGTTGCTCTTTTCCTTCTGATTCTCAAGACGCAGCGTCGGTCGGTCTTCTTTAAACAGGCAGACTTGCCTGCGTTGTCCCCGCGGCGTGCGGAACCGGTCAGTTCGCCCGCTGCCGGTCCCCTTCTGCTTATTCTGGTCGCTTTCGATCTGTTTTTCGCGATCCACCCGTTTATCATAACCGCACCGCGTTCGCTTTACGAGTATCCCGCCACCCTGCGTCGCGTCATGTCAATGAACGAAAAACTCATTGGGAGTGACGACAGTGACCTGCTCCGCTTCCTGCCAGTACATGGCATGCCCGACGTCTTCGACAAAGGCATAGCGCGTAATCGCAGTGGCGAGCGTCTGCTCTGGGAGTCGCTCTCTTTCACTCCAAAGCATCATACGCGTCACCGACTGGCCAGCCTGGTGGCCTCCGGAACCATGTGCATGAAGGAATACCCCGCTTTTTGCAGTCGTTTGACACACGATTGCGTATCACAAAACGACGCCGCATGCCTCGCCTTCCTCGATACCCGCTATTTACTCACAGGCCAAGACGTTAGCGAACATTACAAGGACTCCGACATGGCCGATTTGACCGAAAAACTTCTGCCTTGCCTCGCCGCAACGACCTGCGATAAACCTGTTGTCCCTGTCGGCTTGCGACTCTGGGGCATGCAAACCGGGACAAGCCGACTTCATATCTTTCACAGTCTCTCGCGTGAGCTTTCCGACCCGGATTTCTCACTATTCGACCTGGTCGAACGCGGTATAACAGATCAGCGACTACCCGGCGAAACGGCGGAAATTCTCGCGTATAAGCCGAACCGAATCGAAATGCGAGTCTCCCTTCGACGCAAGGCCGACCTTGTCCTGGCCGACCAGTATGAACACAATTGGCGCTTGTATATTACCGCCACACCGCGTTCGATGGATGCGTCGGCAAAAAAAACAACCGCCGCGTCAGAGAAAGGGCAAGAAGTTCCGGTCGCCCGAACGCTGGAGGTATTGCGACGCTTTACTCTTGACGCCGGACAGTGGCATGCGGTCATGTGCTACGAACCTGTCGCGATCCGCTACGGCGCCGCCGTGAGCGTAGCGTCCTGGCTCCTCCTGATCTGCGGAACAGTCGTGACCCTCCTCCCGCGGCAATTCCTGATCAAGGGCCGTTCATTCTTTCACAGCAAAAGCATTTTTCTATTGCGAACAAAAGAGTGACGGATCGCTCGTCCGTCATCATGCCGTTAGGGGTCGCCGAGCCTATTAGCGGCCTCTTCTTCGGGCCAGTTCACTCGCGTAACGACGCCCGACTAACGCAAGATTGTCCCGTAGCCATTCGGTCAGATGGATATGCCCTGTCGCCGGGCCCTCGGTCGTCAGCAAATTGGCCATGAGTCCGCCAACTTCAGAGCGGGTAAGAAAAACGTCTTTGTGCCACCATCCGACGGCGCTGGCAACAGCATAACCACACCAGACAGGCACAGGCACAACAAGTCGTCTGACGCCCATAATGCGTGCTGTATTTTTTAAAAGGTCACGATAGGTAAAATCCTCCGGCCCAACGGCATTGATTATGGAAGAATCCGCAGCAGAGACGGACTCGCACACCAGATCAGCAAAATCGGCAACGTGGATCGGACGAATCCGATATTGACCATTGCCAAAGTAGCCGACGACGGGAAAACGGCGCAACGTCCAAGCAATATTATTGATCAGAATATCATTCGGCCCAAAAATAACCGTCGGCCGCAAAATAGTATACGGAATCCCGGTTTCTCGCAACTCTCGCTCCATCTCGGCTTTACAGCGATAATATTCAAACGGGGAACCCTCGTCCGCATTGGCAATACTGGTGTGAATAATTCGCTTTATTCCCGCAGACTTCGCCGTCTGAAAGAGTAGGGACGTGTTCTCGACCGCTTGGCGGTGTGTGAACTTCCTGTGATTAAATCGAACCCAGTACGTATTGACAAAGACGTCGCACCCGCTCATCACGGATTCCAGTTGGGATAGTTCGCAAAAATTCAGCGGGTAAGCGGAAACCGCTCCGTTAAAAGGGTCACGCTCGGGAACCGTATTGGTCAAAGTCACGACTTCATGACCCGCGATCAACAGCCGACTGGCAATCTCACGCCCCGAATAGCCAAAAGCACCCGTAACAACGACTTTCATTTTCGCCCCCTTTTTTTTGCGCAATATGTTCCAACCCGTTATCCAAATGATGCCGCTCCCGCCTCCCCAGCGCATTCGAAAAAATCGGTCCGGACCGCTATCCTTTTATTATGCACGAAGGTTTCCGCCGTGTCAAGAGGAATTACCTTATTTCTCACCTCTTATTCTTCCCGTTCCTCCCCGCTGCGGACAACTGGGACGCGTCTCGCGAACAGCCCCTTTACTCCCGAATCGAACCGTTTACCACACACCAAAACCGGAAAATAACGACTTATCATGCCAAACTCCATCCCCAACCTCAATACATGTCGATAATTGGCAAAATTTAATCGCAAATATCATTTTGTTCTTGCTTTTTCTCACAAGTGGTGGTATAATGGAAATCGTTCTTGAGCGTCGAAGCGTTGCCAGACGAGGGAGAGAATGGTTAAAAAAGAAATCTGTGGTTTAAACTATTTTTTACCACACTACAACATTAAATCCAATGCAATTCATAAAATTGATTTTCCACAATATCCCGATCCGGCTGAGTCTGTATATTTGTTCGTTTATGCTCCTGCTTTTAGTGGCCGTGTTGACTCTGCTTGGCTGTTACTGGACCTGGAATCCCTCGGGTTTGATGTCAGGCCACGGCGGGCAGAGCGTCCTGGACCAGTTTGGCAGTCAGAGCGACGCCTGCCGTGCGGTAGTTTTTTTAATGAATAAAGAAGGGCAGCTAATCCATTGTCTCAATGGAGAAGAAGACTTATTGAAGGAGCAAACCAGCACTCTGTTCACTCCTAATGGAACCAAAAGCGAATCCAAAAGCGGCGCCCTTGAAGCACTTCAAAGCCGTTCCAGGGGCGTGATTGCCCTTCAAAATTTTTCGGGAGTGGAAGGCCCTTGTCATCTGTTTTTTAACAACTTTTGCGACGGGAGCACTCTGTGTACCATCGTTGAGACCGAGTTGCTCTCGCAAATGATTCGGGGACGCTTATTGAAATATTTTGCTTGGGGGCTGCTCTTCATCGTCCTCACCGGCGGGGCAACCTACTGTGTCTGTAAGCGAACTGGCAAGCCGCTTCTCGCCATGAGAACGGCGCTACAGTCTGTGGGGCATGGCGATTTTGACACGCCCGTACCACACGTTCCGTACAACGACGAGATTGGAGATTTGTCACTTGCCTTGGCACTCATGCAAAAGGAACTTGCGGATCACGCAACGAAATTGAGCAAGAGTCGCGGTAATAACGAGCGTCTGGAAGGCGAGCTGAACGCGGCCAGAAAGATTCAGCAAGACATTCTTCCGCACACGCTGCCGCCTATGGACGGTTTTACTAACGTCGCAGTCGTGAGCAGTTTGAACACGGCCCGTGGTGTAGGCGGTGACCTGTACGACGCCTTCCCAAGCGATTCTGAGCATATGGGACTGGTCATAGGCGACGTCTCCGGAAAAGGTATTCCTGCCGCTTTGTTCATGGCCGTTACACAAACACTGCAGCGAAGTCTCGTCCGAACAGAAGACCTGCCCGATACGCTCGCCGAGCAGATGAATCGTATGTTGGCCATCGGAAACGAAGCGAATATGTTCGTTACATGGTGGTGCGGTTTCCTGGATATTCGCAACGGCGACCTGGTCTATACGAACGCGGGCCACAACCCACCCCTCATCCGCCGTCAAGACGGATCTCTGGAAATCTTAAGCGATCTCCATGGTCCGCCTCTTGCCGCACTACATGGTTGTCAATACTCCTTCTCCCGAACAAAACTCAATGAAGGCGATATTCTCATCCTCTATACCGACGGCGTTACCGAAGCCTTTAACGCCGACGATGAAATGTTTGGCGAGAATCGGTTAATCGAAACCGTAAAACGTATCAATACCGACGAACCGAAGCTCCTGCTCGAATGCATAAGTAAGAGCCTGTCCGAATTCACTAATGGTGTGGAGCAATCGGACGACATTACCATTCTGGTTGCCAAGTACACCGCCCCGAACGACATTGGGCACCACATGTCCATTCATCCTTCGCTCGACAATCTGTCTCTGGTTATGGCCTTTGCCGAAAGCATACCGGAAGTCAATCGACTCGGCGGTCGTGAACGCAATCTGCTCCTGGTCAGCATAGAAGAAGTTTTTTGCAACCTGGTCAAGTACGGCACAGGCAACAACCGCCACATCGACGATATTGTGATCTTTACCGGCGTCTTCGACATGCACCGTCAAATTCGCATTCGGTTTACCGAAAACGGACCGCCTTTTAATCCGCTCGACACCCCCTACGGGCTTTCCGACGCCGAAGGCGAATACGCGACTCTCGGGTCCGGCATTGTTCGAACCTGGATGGATTACGTCGATTATCAATATCAGGACGGACGCAACATCCTGACCGTGGGCAAAATTATTGACGCTACTTGAGTTTCGCGTCTGATGCTCGCCCCGATCCAGGATAAGACATGCAACAAACGCCTGTGAAAGCAAAAAACGTCCACGCAGGGTTCGTTGTAAAATATATTTTTACACAAAAAAAGGCGAGGTGGGACACATACTGTCTCACCGACTCTTGACGTAACTTGCCCTTTACTATAATGACAGATGCAGGAACGTTAAGTTTTCTGTTTCCATACGGGGGGAAACAAATTTTTTCGCTTGACGCATGGCTTTACAGCACTAACAATGTTACTGCCGACACGCGTTTTTCCGACGGCTTCGCCTGGTCACCGGGGAACCGGTTTACCTGGGGCGGCCTGGCGGAAAAGACAATTGTGCCGGCTACGAGAGGGGAATCGAAATGAGTGAACATGAGAACGGGAATCAAATCGGTAACAATTTTTTGCAACAGTACAACGAGGTCAAACAGAAATTTGTCCAAAAGCGTCCGAACATTCTCGTCTGCGGTTATACAGGCAGCGGGAAGAGTTCCCTGCTCCAGGCAATTCTCGGTGATGAGATTGTTCCTGATGACAAGATCGGGTCAGGATCACCACGTACACCAGGATTCGATAAATACGAAAACAATAAAATTTGTATTTGGGATTCCAAAGGCCTGAATCCCGGTGAAACGGAAGAGGAATTTACCGCCACCACACGTGAATTCATTCGTCGTCAGCAGAGCAACACGGAAGATTTGGATAATCACATCCACCTCGTCTGGTACACCATACAAGGGTCCGGCGGACGCGTAACCGATTGCGATACGAACTTGATTAAAAACGTCTTCAGTCCGGACAACGTCATCGTCGTCATAACAAAGCGCGACCTGATGCGGCCCCGACAGTTGGATGATTTACTCGACGTACTCAAACAGGCAGGCATACCCGAGTCACGCATTATCGCCACTTGCGACAAGGAAGGCGGGTCCATCGGTTGTCGTGAACTCGTTGACTTAACGCACCAGATGCTGCCAGAGGCTTACAAGGCGGCGTGGATCAGTGCGCAACAGGTCAATCTGGAAATGCAACTCCAAGCGGTCAGGGACAAGCGGTCTCTGGCTAAAAAAATCATTACCACGGCTACCGCTACGGCTTCGGGTATCGGACTGATTCCCATCCCCCTTTCCGACGCGACTCTCCTACTGCCAACGCAGATGGGGATGATTGCCGGATTAGCCGCCTTGTACGAAATGGACCGCGCTGTGCTCGGTAATATTGTCCTCCCTTTCGTGACTCAATGCGCCGGAATCGTTACGGCAACCTCGCTGACAAAGTTGATTCCCGGACTCGGAAGCTTGATTAACGCCGGCGTCGCCGGGACCTTAACAGGAGCCATGGGTTTCTTCGTCATGACGAATTTCGAAGATATTGCAATGAAACGTATCAAGCACGAACCGGTCCCCGAATTCGGCCTCGACTTCGATACCTTTCGGCGATTTTACCAAGACTATATCAAAGGAAATTTTAACGGGAACTGACTCGGAACAGGTTCCGTCCTGTTGCCGGTAATACGGTTCCTCCGTTTTACACGAATCTGACCCTGGTGCGGGTCCCCGATTATCTCTCATCGCAGAATAATCACGGGGCCCCACGCGGAACCAGACTGCAGTTCTGTTATAAAAATACAAAAAAATGCGCACCACTACAATTATAATCTGTAATCATTAAGGAAAATACCATGAACAGCGATAATAAAGAAATCATTTCTCTCGGTTCGGGAAACAAGTATGCAAAATGGATATCGCAGACACTTGAACGCTTGTGCTTCTACGTGAGCTGGGGCACTATTGGCCTCTTTTTCATTCAGATTTTTTGTAATTACAGGGGAATACTCCTCCCAGGCTGGGTGACCTCCCTAATGGTCATTCTGCTCGCCGCCGCCGTCGGCTATATTACCAATTTCATCGCCATTGAGATGCTCTTTAAACCCTATGAAAAATCGTATAAACACTATCTCACCATTGCCTCCTTCGGAATTTGGAGCCAGGGACTTATCCCGTCGAACAAGAATAAAATTGCGCAAGAGTTGGGGAAACAGATTAAAGAACATCTCCTCGACGAAAGTAAAATAGCCGGCGAAATCTGTGACACCGTGTCGAAATACATCGAAAATAAAGATAATATTAATCAGCTTCAAACGGGTATACAAAACCTCCTGCGAGAGCATGAATCCCGTATCGTCGACTTTATCTATCCGCAAGTTGAGGAGTCCCTTTATCTTTGTCTCGACAATCTCATGACAAAGGAAAATTTTGAGAAAATTACCAACGAACGCATTATCCCTTATTTAAAAAAAGAGAATGTTCGCCAATATCTTGCCCAAACTTTCACCGGTATGATTCGCGGTCGTTCTGAAGATTTGATTCTCCTGCTCAAAAAATTAATCAAAGACTTCATTTATGACTTCCTGTCGAAAAAACCTCTGACCTCGCCCTTTGCAAAGAGTATTAGCGACGGTATCGTACAAGGGATTCATTGGAACACAATTGAATGGCAATTGTACGACCTTATGAAAAGCAACTCATTTCAAAAAATCATCGCTGACGAAATCCCCAAGCTCCTGGACAAAATCCGCACTGAATTACAGTCTCCCGACTCACAACGCAAACTGCCTGTCTTTCTGGATTCTGTTAAAATGGAATTAAAGGACTGGCTCACGAAATACATACGCGAGACCATGCCGCTTATGGTTAAAAACGCTATTGAATCCGAAACACTCTGGAACTGGGCCAAAACAGAACTGGTAACAACAGTAAAACCGAAACTGGAGCTTTGGCTGCAGACGCGAGGTAAAGATTTAGTCGTGCAAAAACTTGACGTCTCCAATCGCGTGCGGGAAGCCATTGATAAACAAAATGTGAAGAAATTCCACGATATGGTAAACGCGGTGGCTCGCGAGAATTTGAGCATGATTCAGCTACTCGGATATGTCCTCGGTGGCGTCATAGGAGTTCTGCAGGTCGTGTCCTCTTTGCTCGCCACACACTGATTCTCGCTGCCGCAACGGAGGTTTTTATGCTACGGCGCGACGCTACCCTGGACAGACCACAGCCCGCGCCCCTCTCGTTTCGCCGTATCCTGCGCGCGACGAAATCGCGCCTTCATTGATTCCGAATAATGGTAGGACAACGATGCCTTCGCAAGTCCCAATTCGATAAGCTCTTCATTGATTAACGACGCGGTCTCTTCGTCGCCCAAATAAACCATGGCCAGACGACGCCCGTATTTATCGACGCGATCACCGTCTGCTACGAGTGTTACTTCCTGACCCGTCTCCTGTATTCGTTTCTTCGTATAGGCACTTGCCTCCGGACCATACGGTTCCACCGGCCAATCTCGCTTAACCGTCTCCGGACAATTACACCCAATAAATCGCACCTTTTCTCGGCCACGTCGTGACAAAACAATCAAGGTATCGCCGTCGACCACCCAGTCGACTTCACAACGTTCCCGGTCCGGCACTGGAAGGTCACTTTGCACACCGCCCGACGACGCGCGACCTGACCGCGACGAGTCACGCTCCGAGGAAACAGTTGTCGATTCGCCTGGTTCTCCATCTTGTCCCGATTCGTTCCGCCCCGTCAGGAGCGAACTCAACAAGGCAAGAATGACCAGAATGAGTAGGCCTTCAAGTCGGCGCAACAGTCTTTTACTAACCATGGAAAATACTCGCAACCCTCGTTACAAGGCAAAACACAGGACCCAACTAAGGCCGGACCTCCGAGTCAGCAGGCTCGACCGGATTCGCACGCCGAACGTAGACACTCACCTTGCCTTCAGGGCCAATAAGCAAAAACGTATTCTCATTGACCGACAGAGGCTGCCAAAGTACCGCCGATTCGTATGGCGCCATGTCGCTCGGAGGCGTTAGCAGTTTTTGCGACTCTTGCCCCGAGAGCGTAAAAAGTCGCACCGTCGGCGTTTTACTCTCTTCCGAGGCTATTAGATAGCCGTCCGAAAGTAACGCCAATCCCAAGGGATTACACAAACCGGAAAAGCCACCTGTGGCCCACGGACGACGGTCCCACGATCGCTCTTTCATCCATTGCCCTGTCTCCGGACTAAAGACTGCAATCTGAAACAGACCTGGATTAAGCGCGTACAATAGATGGTCACTCTCCGAGATGCCAATATCGAAATGCGGGGTAGCGCTCAGCCGAAATCCCGGAAATCCGGTTCCCTCATCAGGAAGCCCAAGCGTAAAAGCCTCGCTTGGCTCGTCCGGATTAAACCGCTTGATATTCGCATTCTTCCAGTCAGCCAAAAAAACGTACTTCGAATTGACACACAGACTGCTAACCACGGCATCGTCAGGCAGATCAACCGGAAGTGGATAAAGGTTATTGTCTTCTTCGTTGACTTTAAGCACATAGACCTTGGCACCTTGGGCAACCAGGAGCCGGTCGGCCAGAGAAGCAGGTCCCTCGCTCTTCGGCACGAAGCAGATCGCGGTCATAGGGCCAGCAAAAGATGCCGACTCCTGCGAATCGCCCGCAGGCAGAATGAGCTCGTCGTACGACCACTTCTTTACAACCGAGCCGGAAATGTCAAAACAGGTCAAACCCGTCTGGTCGGCAATATAAAAATGGCCATAGTGATCAGTCGTTCTCGCCAGTGCATCCTCGAACGGCAACGAGAGCGTCCCCGATTCCGAGAACAGTTTGCTCGTAATGCCGGAATCCAGCACAGGCGGAATACGCCGCGGTGCCGGCTTCGGCGACGTCGCTATAAAATACCAGCCGAAGAGCACAGCCACAACCGTTACGGCCGCGAGAATCATCCACGTCTTGCGTATGTGCTGCGGACTGAACGGGTCGGTAAAAAGCTGGTGCGTCGTACTGGCTGTATCAACCCAGTCATATTTACTCGTTCGCTTCGTCTCGCTCGTTGCCGAAGTCGTTTCTTCCTTTTTTGCCATGGGTACCTCTCCTCACTTCTATTACTTCTCTTACTGCCGCCTTGGTCGTTCGCTCTTTTTGTGTATGACTGCCACTCCCTGTCGGCAGTCGGCATGCCCTTACGTCAAACGCCGTGAACTCGCACCGCCACTTTTAATAGGGCCCCGTCCACTTTCGTTTCAAGGGCAGCTACATCCTCCGGACAGCCCTCGACCAGGGAAACCGCAAGCGTTTCGCCCTTAATGTACTCCGCGTAATCCCGACAGGCCGCCAAAATAGCTTCCGACGACGTCTCAAAACCCACGTCTATCCGGTCTGTATAATCACACTGCAGGTCCTTACGTCGGTCCTGTATGATGCGGACAATCTCGCGGGCACGACCTTCGGCCAAAAGTTCCGCGGTTAAGTCCGTCGAAAGCACAACGACCGCTCCTGACCCCTGGGCCGCCGCGAACCCGTCTTTCGACTGCAGACGGATCTGCACTTCATCAGACGACAATTCTATCTCCTCGCCGTCAAGCGGAATCGAAATCACGCCCCGCTCCGTCATACTCGCCAGCAAGACAGACGCGTCCGCCGTCGACAGATAGCCCTTGACTTTCGGCAGGTTACGGCCCAACTTGGGACCGAGCTTCTTAAAGTCGGGAACTACACTGTAGCTTATATACCGGTCGGCCTTGTCGATAAAGTTGATCTCTTTTACGTTTAATTCCTCTTTCATAAGCGGAATTTGCGAAACCAGTTCCGACTTCATGCCAGGATCCGTCAGCACGACCTCAATAGCGGCCAGCGGCTGACGCACTTTCAGCCGCGATCCCATTCTCGCGTTGCGACCGAGCGACACAATTTCTCGCACCAGTCGCATGCGATGAGAAAGCGTGTGGTCGATAAGCTCCTCTCGGGCAACCGGGTAATCACACAAATGCACACTCTCGCAACAGGCAGACCCAAACGCGGCAACCGCCAAAGAATGCCACATCCGCTCCGCCAAAAAGGGAACAAAAGGCGCTATCAGTCGCGCCAGCGTTACAAGCGACTCATACAGCGTCCAATAGGCATCGGCTTTGGAGGTCAACTCTTCCCCCGACCAAAAACGGTCTCGACTGCGACGCACATACCAGTTCGAAAGCGAGTCAACAAACTCGTTCAAGCGCCCGCATGCCGCGAAGTGGTCATAATGGTCCATACGGTCCGTTACAATCGCAATGGTCTCATTCAGTTCACTCAAAATCCAACGGTCAAGCTCGTTACGCTGCTCAACTGGTCGATAAGGAGCGGAGGACGACGACGCCGTGGCAAACACTTCCGCCGTCAGCTCACCTCCGAGTTCTTTCATAACATTAAGGTCCACAAGCGATTCCGGCGCAAAGCCATCGATCTTGCGGTAAACGTCAAAGAATGTACATACATTCCACAATCGAATCATGAACTCCGGCATACTGTCTCGTATCGCCGATTCACTATAACGAATTGACGTCCACGGCGTTTGATTCGCGTAAAAATACCATCGCAACGCGTCCGCACCATACTTGTCAAATATCTCACGCGGCTCTCGATAGTTTCGCAGCGACTTCGACATCTTCTGGCCATCTTCGCCCAGCATAAGTCCCAAAACTATACAGTTCCGGAACGGGTGCGGATACTCCCGCTTCTCGCCAAACAAGAGTGTGCTAATCGCCAGCTGCGAATAGAACCAGCCGCGAGTCTGGTCTATGGCCTCACTAATAAAGTCGGCCGGAAAATTGTCCGCAAATTCTTTCTCCGAGTTCGGCAAATGAGGATAGCCCAGCTGCGCAAAAGGCATGGACCCGGAGTCAAACCAGCAGTCAATGACTTCGCCAACGCGTCGCATTCGCTTGCCTGGCGCCTTCGGAGATTCCCATGTGATCGCGTCAATATACGGCTTGTGTACTTTCAAATGCTCCCAGATTTGCTCCTCCCGGTCGGACCAGTCCTTACCCGCCGCTGCCTGCGCCGACGCCTTCGCCTCGCTCCAGGCTTCCATGCCGGTCACCCCTGGTTTACCCAGAAGTTCGTCGAAACTTGCTATCGACTCCATATATCCGGTCTCTTCACAAACCCAGACCGGAAGTGGCGTACCCCAGTATCGCTCTCGAGAAAGCGCCCAATCGACATTCGTCTCCAGAAAATTCCCAAAGCGACCCGACTTGATATGTTCCGGATACCAGCCAATCTGCTCATTATTCTCCAGCATCTTCTCTTTGAAACTCGTCGTGCGTATAAACCAGCTACGACGCGGATACTGAATTAAAGGGTCGCTCGAGGCTCGCCAGCAGAACGGATAATCGTGTAAATACTGCTCTTGCAAAAAGAGTAGACCTCGCGACTTCAGGTCGTGACACAGATCCTTATCGCAATCTTTAACCCAACGCCCCGCACACTGCGAAAAAACTTCGGTAAACGTACCGTTCGGCGCAACGGCACAGATCAGTTCCGGACCGTCTCCTTCGACAAAACGCGACTGCTCCGACACGAGCAAATCGAAGTCCACCTCTCCAAACGCCGGTGCCTCATGGACCAGGCCAGACCCGGCGTCAGTCGTCACAAAGTTCGCTGGACAGACACGCCAGGCACAAAACTCACTCTCTCCGGACAACAGTGTCCCACGCTTTTCGCCCAAGTCTTTATAATAACAGTCAAACGGCGGACGGTACCGCAAACCGATCAGCTCTTTGCCGCTGAGTGTCGCGATAATCTTGGCCGTCCGCTTGATTTTGCCCGCTATGGCCGCCACAAGTGCCGACGCCACAATCACTTTCCGACCATACGACGCCCCGGCTTCATCGACGTAATCCACAACTGAGTATTCCAAATCCGGATGCACTGCGGCAAACTGATTGCTCGGAAGGGTCCACGGCGTCGTCGTCCAAACGAGTAAATCAACCTCGTCCAGTCGGGAATCGCCCTGACCCGGCAAAAGCGGAAATCGCACGAATACACTCGGGTCCGCTACTTGTCGGTACCCCTGCCCCACTTCGCCCGACGATAACGCCGTCCCGCCCTGGGCCCACCACCAGACGATCTTGTGACCCTGATACAGCAAGCCACGCTTGAAAAGCGATGACAACGCCCACCAGACACTCTCCACATACGACTTGTGGAACGTGACATACGCTTTGTCCAAATCGATCCAAAAACCAATACGTTCCGTCAATTCCTCCCACTGCTTTGTGTACCGGAATACGTTTTCTATACAGCGGTGCACAAACGGCTCCACACCGTATTCTTCTATCTGCTCCTTCGAATGTATCCCAAGTTCTTTGCAGACTTCGACTTCCACCGGAAGACCGTGGGTATCCCACCCCGCGCGTCGTTCGCACAGAAAACCCTTCATCGACTTGTAACGCGGATACAAATCCTTAATCGCTCGGGTCAGACAGTGCCCCGGATGCGGCAGTCCATTCGCAGTTGGAGGACCCTCATAGAAAATAAACGTGCCTCTATTGCTCTTACGACGCTTCTCTAATGCCTTACCAGCTATATCATTACGACGCCAATGCTCTACCAGTCGAACTTCGTTCTCTGGAAACTGCGCTCCTGTTGCTTCTCCGCTTGTGGAAGACGACGTCTTGGATTCGGGTTCTGTACTCATATCTGTCTCTGTCTTGTTGCTCTCGGGTTACCTGACCTACTGACCGCTCGCCCTGACTTGCCAGACAGAACTCGGCCAACTATCTATTATATTATATTCCCCCTTTTTTTCAAGCAGGTCCCAACAAGAGAAATACGTCAGTACTTACCAGCCGGCGTGAGAAACCGGGCGCAAAGCCTATTAAAAAACGTTTGACGGGGCGTGGCGGGACTTCTCAAAAGTCCCCCCACGAAAAAACCATCGCCATCACTCATTCGTGACAGCATTCCCAACTGCACAATTTACGCATACGCACAAGATTCAAAAATATGGTCAATCCAGAAAGTGGCCTGGTGCGATGTAAACTCCAGTACACAAAACTCAGGGTCGCTTACCCCACCGGGAAAATGCGCAATCATCCAATCCTGCCAATATTGCGATCGTTCCTGCGGATCGGTCAGGATTCGAACCGTTCCCGTGAGAGTCACGCCATTCTCGGCGTCGCTGAAACAGAGGCCCGCTTTGGCGTTCCTTCGAAATTGCTCCGTTTTGCGCGAGGAAGCACCCGTAGCCACATAGATCTTCTTTATGCCATCGTTGCCAATTCGCACCAAAGTGCACGGTCGAGGATAGCCCTCCTCGGAAATGGAACACAAAACCACGGTTGCACTTTGAGTCAACAAGGCAAGGCTCTTATCCTCAAGCAACTTCTGTTGGTCCGGGGCTCGCCAACGCTTCAGATTCGGCAAAAAACCTTGCATCATACCTCGGACCTCGTCCTTCGTCATACCCTTATGTGCCGCTAAGAGATGCGGAACACAGATTTCTATCATGTCCTCCATACTCCCGGTAAATGTGAATTTCCCATTACTATAGCAGTAAACGCAGTAATCTTCACTCCGGCTTCCATCAGTTTCCGTTCCATACTGACCGGATTCGTCCAGTGGCATACCACAACTTTGACAGAATTTTCGTTCCATAGCCATTCTCTCCTTAAACAGAACTTTGAAGTCCAACAAAAAAATCGCCTCATAAAACGACTTTAAGAAAAGCTGTTTATGAGACGATTATGTAAATCACGTCATGCAGTTTGCTCTCAATGAACGACCAAACGAAATTTCACTTGGGGTAATCCTGACCTCAACCGGGTCAAACCACACCACCGCAAAATAGCAGAGCGATCGAATTCAGTAAGCGAGAACCGCATTGCGGAAACCGCTTCGGGCAAACCGCGTTACTTACTTTCCACACTCGGGACTACAGGAGCCTTGTTTTCACGGTCGCGTTCCCCGACGAATTCCAAAATGGCTCGCACTCCGGAATCGCCAAGTCGCGGCTTCGCCAAACGAACTATACGCGTGTAGCCACCGTTTCGGTCCGTATAACGAGGAGCAATCTTTTCAAACAAAATGGAAACAGCTTCGTCCGACCCCAAAAGCTGTTTGACGCGACGACGATAAGCCAGCCCGGGCGCGGCAACCTTAACCCATTCTTTCCAGCCTTCCCCTTCTCGCCAGGCACGCCATGCCGCAGACTGACGGTCCGCTTTCGGTGCCAACTTCTCCGCTTCCAGAATCGACTTCTGGGCCTTGATCGCAAGCGTAACACAGCGCTCAACAAAAGGACGCACTTCTTTCGCCTTCGTGATCGTTGTTATTATTCGACCCTTAACCTTGGCCGCCTGCTTCTCACTATCGTAATCCTCTGTCTCCCGCTCTGTCAGGATTAACGCCACGGTTAAACTCCGCAAAAGCGCTCGTTGATGATTCGGATTACGTCCTAATTTTCTTCCAATTTTTCTATGTCGCATGATAGGTTATCCAAGCCGGGCCTTACCCCGTCGTTAAATGATCTTCTCTTCGGAACGGGCAAATCCCGTTACTTCCAAAACCGACAACCGCAGAAAAACTTCAGCGGCTCTCTCATAAAATCAATAATTGCTCAACGCTCCACCGGATACCGGAATTCGCATTCCCAGACGTAATCCAATTGCCGTCAGCTTCTCTTTCACTTCGTTCAACGTCGTCTCACCAAAGTTGCGCACCTCAAGCAGCGAGTCTTCATTCCGAATGACCAGCTCGCGTACCGAATTGATGTTCTCTGTCTCCAGGCAATTCGTTGCTCGAACCGACAAATTCAACTCTGCCAGACTCATCGCCAACTTCGCTTCCAATGCCGGGTCCAGTCCGCTCGTCCCGGAAGTCTTCGTCCTGCTGAAAACGTCTCCTTCAACCCGATCGTACTGGATGAAGGGATTCAAATGCTTACGCAATATCTTAGCCGCTTCCACCAAGGCCATTTCCGGATCTATGGAACCATCCGTCCATATCTGAAGGATCAGGCGGTCATAATTCGTCTTTTGACCTACTCGCGTCTCTTCAACTTCATATTGAACTCGAACTACAGGCGAAAATGACGCGTCTAACGGTATGATTCCAATCTCATCGTTCCTGTCTCGCATCGCCACCTGTTCCGCCACCGGCACGTACCCGCGACCGTTTTCCACGATCATTTCAAGCGAAAACGGAACATCATCAGTTAGCGTTGCCAACTTCAGCTCCGGATTGATAACGTCCACAATGGGGTCCGGAATAATATCCGCCGCCGTAACCGGCCCTTTCTTCGTCTTCTCAATACGTATGATATGGGGCTTGTCATCATGTGAACGAACAATCAGCGACTTTACGTTCAGCGCTATCTCCGTTACATCTTCCAGCACACCCGGGAGCGACGCATATTCCATCGTCGCTCCTCGCAACTTCATACGCGTTACGGCACTCCCTTCCAGGCTGGACAGGAGCACGCGACGCAGGCTGTTACCGACCGTTATACCAAAACCACGCTCAAAAGGCTCTGCATAAAACCTGCCGTAATTCGGCTTTAGCGTCTCACGATCACACGTGGCTTTACTCGGTAACTCCAAACCTCTCCATCTGATTCTCATATACTCGCACTCCGATTTTTATCAGGTTTCTGGGAACGGAAAGTCTCTTCTTACTTGGAGCAAAGCTCTACGATCAGCTGCGGCTGCACCGGAAGTGACACGTCCTCGGACAATGGCAATCTCATAACCACGCCACTCGGAATCTCCGTGTCGTTCGTCGACAGGAAATCAGGAAGATCCTGCTGTACCGACGCAATTGCCGTCTTGACCAGCTCTATACTCCCCTTGCGGTTCTTGACCGATATGACGTCTCCCGGCCGCACCAGAAAACTTGGCACGTTTACAAATTTCCCATTGACAAGAATATGCCCATGCGAAATCGTCTGCCTGGCCGCCGCTCGGCTCGTCGCAAAACCCATACGGAACACTATATTGTCCAGCCGTCTCTCAAGAAGCGACATAAGCTCCTTACCCGTATTACCCTTCGACCGTTCAGCCATCTGGTAATATTTTCGGAACTGCTTCTCCAAAACTCCGTAATACGTCTTCACTTTCTGCTTCTCGCGAAGGTGCACGCCGTAGTCCGTCATCTTCCCTCGCTTGAATCCATGCATGCCAGGGGCAATCGGGCGTCGTGTCAACGCACAGAGAGCCGAGTCACATCTCGAACCTTTCAAAAACAGCTTTACGCCTTCTCGCCGGCATCTCTTGCAAACCGCTCCTAAAGTTCTCGCCATAATTTATCCTGCTCCAGAACTGATATTCTTTTTTTGTTAGTCTTTATCTCAATCGTTACCGTCAACGGTAAAGCTATTATACTCGACGACGCTTCGGAGGACGACATCCGTTGTGCGGTAGTGGCGTTACGTCTTCTATCGTCTTGATCGTCAGACCCGCCTGTTGCAAAGCGGTTATCGCCATATCGCGACCACTGCCAGGGCCCTTAACCCGAACGTCCAACTCCTTCATGCCAAACTTCTTCGCCTTGTCCGCCGCCTGTTGTGCCGCCATCTGACCCGCAAACGGAGTGCTCTTACGGCTCCCTTTGAAACCGCTCGTTCCGGCCGTCGCCCAGCACAACGCATCTCCCTTCGCGTCTGTTATCGTCACGTTCGTGTTGTTGAACGTCACCTTGATGTGCGCCACGCCACTGGCTACGCTTCTTTTCGCTTTACGCTTCTTAGCTACTACTTTTGCCACTTATCTTCATCTCCCAAGTTATACTTTGATGATGCTCTTATCGAAGATCCTTTACGCCCTTCTTACCTGCTACCGTCTTCTTCGGACCCTTACGCGTTCTCGCGTTCGTTCGCGTTCGCTGTCCTCGAACCGGTAACCCTTTACGATGACGAATCCCTCGATAACAGCCAATCTCTCGAAGTCTGGCTATATTCTGATTCACCTGACGTCGCAGCTGTCCTTCCACCATATAGTCGTTGTCCAGCAAAACCGCCAAGCGGGCTATCTCGTCTTCCTTGAGGTCTTTTGCCCGAACGGTCGGGTCAATTCCCGCTTTGCGGCAAAGTTCCCCTGCTACCTTCGGTCCCACTCCGTATAAATACGTAAGCGATATGGCGGCCGGACGATTGTTCGGAATATCAACACCCAATAAACGAGGCATTTATCCTTCTCCCTTTTCAACTTCCTTTTGTTCTTTGTTCTTCTCCAGTCGCCCGACGCGCCACGGACCACTCTTCGCAGTCTCGCACTCCATCCGCCGACTCGTCCTTCTCTCAACCCTGACGCTGCTTATGACGCGGGTTGACACAAATCACGTATACCTTACCTTTTCTCTTGACGACTTTGCAATTTTCACAAATTCGCTTTACACTCGCTCGAACTTTCATTTTCTCTTCTCGTTTCCTGTCGGTTCACCTTGGCTCTCACTCTCTCTTTGGCACGTGCCAGAAAGTAAACGCTCAAGGCTAAAATGCCAAAATAGAGTCAATATCCGGTAAATTATAAGGTATTTTCAACCCTTGACAAGGGTCTCCCCAAAAAAATTCAGCCATTACGCCTCAAAATTAGCTCTTTTCTAACAATTTCGCTCGTCTTTTGCGACTCTCTGGCCTGGAAAATCCTCATCTTCCTACTACTGATTTGACCCCTTTGTACTCCTCTTTTTCTCGTCGCTCATCCCGCATTCCGATATTTGTCAAAAAAATCAGCCACCAGGGCCTCTTCCTCCGACGTCTCCGGACCGCCTGTCAATACTACCGGACCCGACTTCATCAGGCCTACCGTGTGCTCAACATGCGCACTGTTCCGACCATCCGCCGTTAACATGGTCCAGTAATCTTTGCCCTGACGCACACGCTTCGTGCCCGCGTTGACCATCGGCTCGATCGCAATCACCACACCTGGACGAAGTTCAAAGTCGCCATATCGCAAAAACTCCCGATACACAAAGTTCGGAACCTGCGGCTCCTCGTGCATCTCACGACCTATTCCGTGGCCAACAAAAGTCTCTACCACAGAAAAACCGTTCCGAGTCACCACCTGCTCCATCTCCCGGGCAACTTCACTCCAATATTTCTTCGTACCCACCAGATTGATCGCCAGTTGCAGAACCTCACGCGTCACTCGTACCAGCTTCCGGGATTCCGCGTCCACATTTCCAACAGGATACGTGTTCGCACTGTCTCCACACCAACCCTCAATCTTGCATCCGGTGTCCACACTCACCAGGTCCCCGTCTTTTATCACCCGGGCTCCCGGAATCCCATGAACCACTTGATCATTAATGGATACACAGGTACAGGCAGGATAAGGAACTCGACCCTTGACCCCTTTGAATAACGGGATCGCATAATTGCGCACGAACAGTTTTTCAACCTCCGCGTCCAATTCCGCAGTCGTCATCCCAACCCGAACTGTATCCGCAACAAGTTTATGCGCCGACCAGGTTAACAACCCGGCCTTTCGCATACGTCTAATATCGTTGTCCGTCTTTATCGAAATCACGATCTTCGCCTGGCTTATTTGTAAGCGTCCAGAATCGCCGAAATACGACCAAATATGTCGTCTATGCTACCGGTTCCGTCCACCGTTTTAAGGATTCCTGACTCTGTATAATACCCCACCAACGGCTCCGTCTGGCGACGATACGCCACTAAACGTTCCCGTATTACTTCCGGCTTGTCGTCCGCTCGCCCTCGCGACGCCAGACGCGTGTACAACTCCTCTTCCGGAACTCGGAGCTCCAGTACTACGTCCAACGGCGTGCCTGACTCCTTCAAACTCTTGTCAAGCTCCTCCGCCTGGACCAACGTCCGCGGAAATCCGTCTAACAGGAAACCAGACTGCGCGTCCTCTTGCGATAAACGCTCCGTGACGATTCCTATGATAACTTCATCCGGAACCAACTGACCCGCCGACATGTACTCTTCCGCCTTCAGACCTATTGCCGTCTTCGCGTCTCGCGCCGCACGCAACATGTCACCTGTCGAAAGGTGCAACAGACCATACTGCTTCACAATTCGTTCCGCTTGCGTTCCTTTGCCAGCGCCCGGGGGTCCTACAAATACAGTTCTCATTCCTGCCTCTTTCGTTCCTTTATATCAACAAAGTCTGTCCTGCCGTCTCGATCAAACACTCTTTGCTCCTGCCACAACAGCAGACGTCGATTGAATATACTTCACGCCACCGACAAAACAGACCCCGCTATCTCGTTTTACTACTTCTCCAGCAGTCCCTTGTAATTCCTCATGACCAAATGACTGTCGATCTTGTTCACCAGGTCGATAACAACACTGACAGCAATCAATAAACTTGTTCCGCCAAAGAAGCCTGCGATCGAATAACTCACATCCATCGTCGCCGTGATCAGGGTCGGGACAACAGCAATGATCGCCAGGAA
This sequence comes from Planctomycetia bacterium, assembly GCA_030539295.1. GTDB lineage: Bacteria > Planctomycetota > Planctomycetia > Pirellulales > Thermoguttaceae > JAUNBG01. Next base: position 21,649 of record JAUNSJ010000010.1, read on the forward strand.
GGTCGCTCCCACATAAGTTATGCGGATCATAACCTTCTCCAAATAATCGGCCGTTCGGCTACCAGGACGGTGCCCTTGAATGAACGTCCCGTGATCCTTGAGATTGTTCGCCATATCCTTCGGATTGAACGTTACCGCCGTCCAGAAATAGCAGAAGAAGTAAATCAACGCTATTTCAAGGACCACATAAATGTAGGACGAATTACCGCCAAACACACTCTGACCCCACTGGACAAACGAGGTTAAAAGACCTCCGATTCCTTCCGTCGCCGTGCACGACTGACTCAGGTACGCAAAAACAAACTGCGGGAACAGGAGCAAACTGCTCGCAAAAATGATCGGCATAACGCCCGCCTGATTCACTCGCAGCGGTAAATACTGACGCGAACCGCCATAGACCTGACGCCCTCGCACATGCTTCGCACTTTGCGTCGGGATGCGACGCTGCCCCTGCATGACGAAAACCACGCCCAAGACCACCAAGAAAAACAGAACCGCAAGAATAACCACGTGCTCGACTCCAAACTGACCGCCAAGCGTTATTCCATTGCTCGATACGTTCTTCCACAATTCAATGATCGCACTCGGAGCACGGGCAAGAATACCGGCCATAATCAAAAGGCTTATGCCGTTGCCTATCCCGTATTCGTCGATCTGCTCGCCCAGCCACATAAGAAATGCCGTGCCGGTGGTCATAATCAATACGGCCAGCATCATCCAGCCCAAGGTCAGACCGCCTCCCGAATTTATGCAGCTGTCCAGAAAAACATTCTGCGTACCTCCGCTTCGCATTTGCGATACGGCCGTTGCATTCAACATGGAAAGATACGCATAACTCTGTATCACACAGATCAGAATCGTCGCATACCGCGTGTATTCATTAATCTTTTTGCGGCCACTCTCGCCCTCCTTCTGCAACTTTTCCAACGGGGCCCAGACCGTGGCCAACAGCTGAAAAATAATCGAGGCAGAAATGTAAGGCATAATCCCAAGACCAAATATCGTCATCTGGTCAAGCTGGGTACCACTGAAGACGGCTACACGGTCCAGAAGATCGGTCAGCCCAACCTGGCCCGCAAACGCATCGTGCATCCCTTGACTGTTCACCATCGGAATCATGATGTTCCAGCCAAGCCGATACACGGCCAAAAGACCAATCGTCAACAAAATTTTCTTTCTCAATTCTGGGATCGAGAACATGATTCGGATTTTGTTCAGCATAAGAATCTTATCCTAAAGTCTTGGCTCTTTGCGATACTCCTGAACTACATCCGAAAAAGAACAGGTCAGGAGTCCACAATTTGAGGAAAGGAAATAAATGGGGCAATTTGAAGCTTCCGGAGAAACAACACTGTCCAAACAACAAATCAGACCCGAAAGTCCTTCCCGGGTCTGTTCCTAAAACATCAGGGCACTATTTCTTCACTCGCGGCTTCATCTTGTTCTTGACGACCGGCTTCTTCTTCGGAAGAAATTCAAACGAACCACCTGCCTTTTCGACCGCGGCCGTCGCTCCCTTCGACGCTGCATGGACCTTAAACTTCAAGGACTTGTCCAACTCATCATTGCCAATCACCTTGACATAACTGTCCGCCCGACTAATCAGTCCCCGCTTCAAAAGAGCCTCCGGACCGATCACTTCCGAACCGTCAAAACAGGCAGCAATCGACTTGAGCGAAACACTCTCAACGACATCAGCAAAAGCCTTGTTGTTAAAGCCGCGCTTAGGAATACGACGCACTAACGGCATCTGACCGCCTTCGAAAACCGGCGACATGGAAAATCCAGCTCGCGCTCCCTGGCCATTCGATCCGCGACCGGCTGTCTTACCCGTTCCGGAACCCGTACCTCGTCCAAGCCTCTTACGGCCCTTACGTTTCGCTACACCATTGTTTACTGTATTAATATCCATTAGAGTTCCACTCCTCTGAGATTCTTAATCTCCTCCTTCGACCGCAATTGATTCAATGCATCTATCGTGGCCTTGACCAGGTTCGTCGGGTTGGTACTGCCATAGGACTTCGTCAGAATATCATGGATACCACAGGCTTCGCAAACAGCACGAACCGCCGCTCCTGCTATAACTCCAGTACCAGGACGGGCCGGAACCAGCACAACACGCGCCGCACCAAACGTCCCTTGCACTTCGTGCGGAATCGTTGACTCCGTCAGATTGACCGCCAGCAATTTCCGTGAACCATCCTGAACAGCTTTCTCAACCGCAGGCGGCACCTCATTTGCTTTGCCATATCCCCAGGCAACTTTCCCTTTTCCATCTCCGACAACGACCAAGGCGGTAAAGCTGAAACGACGGCCACCCTTAACCACGGCGGCACATCTTCGGATTTTCACTACCTTATCGACCAGACCCTCTTGCGTATTTTCACTTGACATCGCTATCCTCTATCTGCTTTATTCGTTGGCATCGGAAGTATCTTCGCCGGCACCGAGATCGAGGCCCGCGCCCCGGGCAGCCTCAGCTAACGCCTTCACTCGCCCATGGTACTTATGTCCCTTACGGTCAAACGCCACTTTCGTTACACCCGCCGCTAAAGCTCGTTCCGCCAACATCTTCCCGATCGCTTCCGCCGCCTTGACATTACCGCCAAAAACTCCGTTCGACCGGAAATCTTTCTCCATAGTGCTCGCCGCCGCTAAGGTCTTACCCTGCTCATCGTCTATCACTTGAGCATAGATGTGCTTCGCGCTTCGAAATACACACAAACGCGCCCGCGTACTGTGCTTCTTCACCGCGTTCGACACGCGGAACTTCCGAAATCTTCGCTGTCTGTCTAATCTCTTCTTCTTGTTCACGTTATTACCACGATTTATTGATAAAGGTTCTGACCCCTGTTATTGCCCTCTATTCACGGACATCACCGCCTCTGGCTATCGGCTACGTACCAATGCCTCCAAACGGCTTCGAGGAATCTGTTACTCTCAATTTACTACTTACTTCTTGCCTGCAGCTTTGCTTTCCTTACGCCGAATCGCTTCGCCTTCATACTTGATACCTTTACCAAGGTACGGCTCCGCCTTCTTGATCGCTCGTATCTCCGCTGCAAATTGACCAACAAGCTGCTTGTCGCAGCCCGTTATCACAATGTGCTGCTGATCCGGACATTTCACCGTAAGCCCTGCCGGAATCTCTTTGTGAATCTCATTCGCAAAGCCGACCCGAACCTGCAATACGTTGCCCGATATCGCCGCCAGATATCCCGTTCCGAATATCTCCAACTTCTTCTCGTATCCCGCCGATACACCAACAACCATGTTCTGTATCAACGCCCTAAAAAGACCATGCATCGCGTTCGACGTCCGTGTATCCGCTCCTTGTACTACCACAATCTGATTCGCACTGGCGTCTACACTAACCGATACTTCCGGTCGAAACGTTTGCTTCAGTTCGCCCTTCGGTCCCTTTACGGTAATATCGTTGCCCTCGACCACGGCTGTAACACCCGCCGGTAGTGCAACTGGTTTCTTTCCTACTCTCGACATTGTATAACCTTGTAACAGTTGGATAAATGACTTGTTCACAGGCAAATCGAACACACACTGTGCCCGATTGCCCAATGGCGAATCACCAAACTTCGCAAAGCACTTCACCACCAACGTTCTGGCTCCGGGCTTCACGATCGCTTATGATCCCCTTGTTTGTGCTGAGAATTCGTATACCCAAACCATTCAAAACCGGTCTCAGTTCTGCGGGGCCACAATAGCATCGGCGGCCTGGTTTGCTGATCTTACGAATCTTCTGAATGACTCGCTCGCCATTCGGGCCGTATTTCAATACAACTCGAATCCGAGCAAAATTATCATTCACAACTTCATAATCCCAGATGTAACCTTCTCGTTTCAATACCTCTACGACTCCCTTTTTCAATTTGGAATACGGGACGTCCAGGGTCTGATGTTCCACTTTTAATGCGTTACGAATGCGAGTCAGCATATCAGCAACAGGGTCTGTCATCATTTTCAGGTTCTCCTCTCTTTACCAGCTCGACTTTTTCACGCCGGGAATAAGCCCTTGATCGGCCAGTTGACGGAAACAGATTCTACAAATACCGAACTTACGGTATACAGCCCGAGGACGACCACAGATTTTGCAGCGACTTTCTCGTCGCGTACTGAACTTCGGCACTCTGTTGGCTTTGTTGATCTTTGCTTTACTTGCCATGCTTTTATACCTTGTATTTCCTTACTCAGCTCGTTTGAACGGCATACCAAATTCTTTGAGCAGCTCGCGGGCATCATCATCACTATCGACATTCGTCACAAAAGTAATATTCATGCCTTGCGGCTTTGTATATTTATCGGGATTCAACTCCGGGAACACAAGTTGCTCGGATAACCCGAGGTTGTAATTACCCCGACTGTCAAAACTCTTCGGATTCAGACCTCGAAAGTCTCGTACTCGCGGAAGTACAATCGAGATCAAACGATCCATAAATTCATACATCCGCTTCCCGCGAAGCGTCACCTTACAACCAATATTCATCCCCTCTCGAAGACGAAAACCGGCTATCGACCTTCTCGCCTGTGTAACAACAGGCTTCTGGCCACTGATTTGTGTCAAAACGTCTACCGCTTCATCAAGATATTTCTTATCCTGAATCGAGCTCCCGACGCCCATATTGATTACGATCTTCTCAAGCTTTGGAATCGAATGCGGATTCTTCTTGTTCAACCGCTCTTCCAACGTCGAGATGATCGTCTCGTTGTATTTCTGCAACAGTCTGGGTAACATCTGTCTTACCTGTATAACCTGAATGATTCTCAATAGTTAATGATCGATCATGGTGCACGAAACTACTACCGCCTCGTGATCCATTCAGTCGATCAGGGATTTACACTTCTTGCACATACGGTGCTTCTTGCCATTCTCATCCACCTGGATTCCTACCCGCGTCGGCTTCTGGCACTTCTGACATACCAACATAACATTCCCAACCGGAATCGGCATAAACTTCGAATGCCGGCCGCCCTGAACGTTCTTCTGCGAGCGACGTACGTGACGAAATACTTCGTTCACCCCGTCTACCGTCACCAGGGATTTCTCTCGGTCCACCGACAATACGGTCCCCGTCTCGTTACGGTCTTTGCCCGACCGCACAACGACCTTGTCATCCTTCTTGATACGCATCATACCACCTCGCTCGCCAGTGAGACAATCTTCATGAAACCAAGGTCTCGCAATTCACGGGCTACCGCTCCGAAAATTCGCGTCCCTTTCGGGTTCTTGTCATTGTCAATCAATACAACTGCATTCGAATCAAATCGGACATAACTCCCATCTTCTCGACGCGTTGCCTTCTTCGTCCGTACGATCACTCCCTTGACAACCGTCCCCTTCTTGAGATTGCTGCCCGGAATTACCGACTTTACGGAACATACTATTATATCGCCCAGCCCTGCACATCGACGGTGCGTTCCTCCCAACACCTTAATGCACATCAACTCTTTGGCACCTGTGTTGTCGGCTGAGTCTAAACGAGTCTGCATTTGAATCATTTGACGTCACTCGCTTCCAATTTTCTCTTGTTTCTCTTTGCCACCGGAACTCCGGCCCCGGCTACTTCTCGTTATCAGTAAAAGCTTCCGTCTTGCGACTATATGCAATCACTGCTCCTCAATCTTTATGGCCTTCTTGACCACGCCGACCAGCTTCCATCTCTTCATCTTCGACATCGGACGACACTCCTCGATCTCAACTGTGTCTCCAATCGACGACTCATTGTTCTCATCGTGAACATAACAAACGGTTCGCGTCCTCACATACTTACCGTATTTCGGATACTTCATTATCCGCGGAATCTCAACGCGTCGTGTCTTCTGCATCTTGTCGGTCTTGACTACTCCGACGACTTTCATCTTGGGCATCTCTCAACCTCAGTCTTGGTTTTGCGGCTTACGGCTCGTGTCCGACAGCTGCCTGTTCTCGTTCTCGATGGTCTTAATCCGTGCGATGAGCTTACGCGCTTTTACCACCTCGCTCGGAGAATCAAGCTTCTCCATTCTCGCCTGGACCCGCAAATCAAACAGCTTCTTCTGCGTCTCTTCCAGAGTCGTCTTCCGCTGCTCACCGCTCATCTCGCGTAATTCCTTGATCTTCATATCTCCAACTCCTCTTCGCTCTCTTCTCTTCTATTACATCGCTTTGCGTCGAACCAGCCGACAGCGAACAGGCATCTTGTGGGCAAGACGATTAAAGCACAGCTTTGCCGTCTCCTCCGGAACTCCTCCCACTTCGTACATAATCGTTCCAGGTCGCACAACAGCTGCCCAATATTCAGGCTCGCCTTTACCTTTTCCCATTCGGGTTTCCAACGGGATTGATGTCACCGACTTGTGAGGAAATACTCGTACGTACAAGTGTCCTTCTGTCCGTAAATACTGCTGTGCCGCGATTCGGCCTGCTTCCAGCGTTTGGGCACTTATCCAGCCTCCTTCGAGTGTCTGAAGTCCATACTCGCCGAATGCGACCGTTTCGCCCCGGGTCGCATTACCTCTTATACGACCTCTTTGGATTTTTCGATGTTTGACTCTTTTGGGCATTCTGGCCATTGTTATTATCCTCGCTGTATTCGCCTTGATTTATCCATACCTGAATTCCAATATGTCCTTGAGCTATCTTCGCCTCGGTAAAACCGTAGTCAATCTTCGCTCTCAACGTCGATAAAGGAATCGATCCGGCCGCCTGCTTCTCGCATCTTGCCATCTCCGCTCCGCCCAATCGACCAGACAACTGGATTTTTATTCCCTTCGCGCCGGCACTCATCGCCAGCTCCATCGCACGCTTCATCGTCCGACGAAAACTGACTCGCTTGACCAGCTGCTCACCAATATCTTCCGCAACAAGCTGTGCAACAACTTCCGGTCGCGTCTCTTCCTCAATCTTAAGATTGATGCGACGTCCCGTCAATCGCTGTAACTCATTTTGAAGTTCTTCTATCTTTTCGCCTTTCCGCCCGATCAAAAGACCTGGACGAGCCGACAACAACACAACACGGACTTCGTCTCGCGTGCGCTCAATCTCAATTTTTGCTATGGCCGGATACAAAAGCCGACCCGAGGCATCCTTCTGCTTCTTGATAAAATCTCGTATCGACTTATCTTCCACCAAAAGGGCGCCAAATTCCTTCTTCGATGCATACCACCGGCTTTTCCAGTCTTCCATTATACCGGTTCGAAACGCAACTGGATTTACTTTCTGACCCATTTCGTTTTGGTCCTTCTTGCTTCTGTTATCTTTGTTTCACTTTAGCCAAGAACCACCGTTATGTGGCTCATGCGTTTCTTGATTATCGTCGACTGGCCCCGAGATTTCGATTTCCATCTCTTGAACATCGGACCACTGTCAACCCGAACATCCACAATCGCCAGACTCTGCGGATCAGGGTCGCGGCGGTCTTTCGCATTGTGCATGGCACTCTTGAGAACCTTCTCCAACATGCGTGCACCTCGGTTCGGATAGCACTGTAATATTCCCATCGCTTCATCAGCCGATTTGCCCCGTACCAGATTCGCAAACAAACGTACCTTCTGGGCACTGATCGTCGCAAATCTATGCTTGGCCTGATACAGCCGTTCTTGTTCTTCTTTCATTTTTCGATCCTGCCGCTTTCGGTTTAACGTTTGCCTTTGCCACCATGGCCACGAAATACCCGCGTCGGGGAAAATTCACCCAACTTGTGTCCGACCATCTCTTCCGTGACAAACACTTTGATAAATACCTTCCCATTGTGAACCATAAACGTATGCCCGACAAATTCCGGTACGACGGTACAAGCTCGCGCCCACGTCTTTACAGGCTCCTTCTTGTTCTGCTGATCCAGCTTCTCGATCTTGCTGTACAGCCTCTGATCCACAAACGGACCCTTCTTTACTGATCTACTCATATTTATTCCCAGTCGAAAATCTAAATTTTGCGTTGCCTCGTTTGACCTCACTCTATGGGATTCGCCATTGTAGCGAGGTCAGGGACGACTTCTTTCTTTACGACAGTTTCAATACACCATATCGACGCGATCGACGACGGCGTATAATGGCCGTATTCGAAGCCTTCTTGTGCTTACGCGTGCTCGTTCCCTTCGTCGGCTTACCCGTCGGACTTACCGGATGACGACCACCCTTCGTTCGACCTTCACCACCACCATGCGGGTGATCAATCGGGTTCATCGCCGTACCACGAACCGTGGGACGACGACCCATCCAGCGAACTCGGCCCGCTTTACCGAGCACTATATTCATATGGTCACCATTGCCAACCACACCAATTACAGCACGGCAAGTCGCAGGCAACCGTCGAATTTCACCACTAGGCATGGTCAACTGAGCCCAGTCACCCTCGCGGGCCACTAACACCGCTTTCGTACCAGCACTACGGCAGATAACTCCACCGCGACCAGGACGCAATTCTATATTGTGTACCTCGGTTCCAAGCGGAATACACGATAACGGAAGGCAGTTCCCCAATTTCGGTTCAGCATCCTGCCCCGTCATAAGAACCATACCTTCTTTCAATCCTTCCGGCGCTACGATATATCGCTTCGTACCATCGGCAAAATGCAAAAGTGCAATTCGCGCTGTCCGGTTCGGGTCATATTGGATCGAGTCCACCGTAGCCGGAATTCCATCTTTGTAACGACGGAAATCTATCAAACGATACTGCCTCTTATGTCCACCACCGCGGTGACGCACCGTAATTACTCCGTGATTATTGCGACCGCTACTACGCTTCTTCGGACGAAGTAAACTCTTCTCCGGTTTGGCGTTCGGGGTCAATTCTGCGAAGTCGCTTACACTCATATTGCGTCGCCCGGCATTATTCGCTTTATACTGTCGAATTCCCATTTTATCTTCTCACTGTCTTAGCGTGCAAGTTTGTAGTCTCGTTACAACTTAAAATATGTCAATCCGGTCGTCGGCATGAAGTTTGATCATTGCCTTCTTCCACGATCGCGTTTCACCTACTGTGCGACGCGTTCGACGTTTTTTACCGCCTCGATTCTGCGTTGCCACGGAAACAACACGAACATTAAATAATGCCTCAACCGCGGCTTTTATATCTTCCTTCGAAGCTAACTTATGTACTTCAAACGTGTACGTGTTCTTGGTCGTCGCGTTATGATAGCCCTTTTCCGTGGCGATCGGTCGCAATATGATCTGGTACGGATCAAGCACCAAGTTCGTCTCTGTTACGTCTATGCATCTAGCCATTGTTTTGTCCTCTTCCAAAAATTACTTTTGGTTATTGTTGATCCTGTGCTGCCTGACTTTTGGCCTTCGTCTTAACAAATTCGTCCATGGCTGCCTTGGTCATAAGGAGCTGCTTGGGCCGTAAGATTTCATAGGCATTCAAATCGGAAACCGGCAGGACACGAACCCGCGGCAAATTTCTCGCACTCTTGTAGATGTTTTGATCGTACTGATCAACAACGATCAATAGTGATGTGTTCAGCGACAGCTTGTCCAGAATGGACACAACGGCCTTCGTCTTCGGCACATCTATATTAAGCATATCAATAAGTTTTACAACGTTTCCGTTCAGTTTGGAAACCATAGCCATGCGAGTCGCCGCCTGGAGTGCCTTACGCGGCAAGCGATACGACCAATCTTGGGGACGCTTCGCGAATATATGACCACCACCACGACGAACACCACTTCGCTTATGCCCGGCTCGTGCGTTTCCTGTTCCCTTTTGTCGATACATCTTCTTGCGGCATCCGGCAACTTCCGCACGACTCTTCGTCTTTGAGGAGCCTTGTCGTTCATTCGACTGATACATGACCACCGCGTCGTGAAGTAACTGCTGCGTTACTACAGGCGATATCGCTTCCGTATCCACCTGATAATCGGCAACCTGCTTGCCTTCTTTATCGTATATGGGGAGGTTTAACATTTTCTTCTTCCTTACTTCTTTGTTCACTTACCGCTTTTCACCCTGCGGCTATGACGGTAACGACCGAATGGGGAAAACCACCTTGATTCTCCCCGTATGAGTCTCGTCTCCTTCTTATTTTAAGGAAAAGACTCTCACAACTCTGCCCATCAGGCGAGTCGCCATTTATTTTGTTTCGGGGCCGGCAGACGATTGGTCGGCTTAACAACCACATACGCGCCAATCGCACCCGGAACCGCACCACGTATCGCGAGGATGTTATTCTCCGCGTCAACCAGAACGACTTTCTGATTTCGTATCGTGCAGTTCTTATTCCCATACTGACCCGGCATACGCTTTCCCTTGGGAGTTCGGCTCGGATAAGCGGAGCAACCGGTACTACCCAAGTGTCGATGGCACTTTTTCACACCGTGTGTAGCGCGCTGACCACTGAAATTGTGGCGTCGCATAGCCCCGGAATATCCGCGGCCTTTGCTCTTACTGCTTACGTCAACAGCAATCGTATCATTAAAGACGTCAACGGTAAAGTTTTGGCCAACTTCAACGCCTTCAACGGGAACGCGGAACTCACGAACAAAGCGTTGCGGTTCGCAATTGGCCTTCTTACGCAGTTCAACTCCCTCGGCCGTCATTTTCTTTTGACGCTTACTGTCAATCTTGGCCACATGCCCACGCTCGCTCTTACGGGCAAGCCGTCGTGGTTTATCTTTAAAACCGAGCTGAATCGCTTCGTAGCCGTCATTATCAGCCGTCTTCACTTGCAAGACGCAGCAGGGACCGGCCTTAATCACGGTAACAGGAATCACCTCTCCCTGCTCGGTGAACAGCTGGGTCATGCCAAGTTTCTGTCCTAATAGTCCAATATTCATTTTCTTTACCTTATACTAAAAATTGTGTCAGCATTGCGTCCCGAGGCGTGTGCCTTGCATACCGCGTGGGGGAAGGACGTTACTGTCTCTCGCTTCTATTTCGTTCCTGTAGCCTTAATTTTAATATCAACGCCGGCAGGCAAAGTAAGCTTGTTCAATGCATCAATGGTCTTCGCAGTCGCTTGGACAATATCGATCACTCGTTTGTGTGTTCTGATTTCGAACTGCTGGCGTGCCTTCTTGTCGACGTGCGGGCTGGAAAGAACGGTATAGCGTTCAACGCGTGTCGGAAGCGGAATCGGCCCCCTGACAACGGAACCCGTTCTCTTCGCCGTGTCAACGATCTCCGTTGCACTGCTATCGAGAACCGCATGATCATATGCTTCCATTCTGATTCGAATGACTTCATTACCGGATGTGGACACTGTTTAATCTCCAAAGGTTAATAATCTTGTTGCGGGGACTGACTCTTATTGCCAAATATCGTTCGAAAGATTCGAGTTTCCGGTACGACGATCGCCGGCTCCCCGGCATGACCTTCCTGTTCAGAAATTCCATGCGGTCTGTCCTCAAACCGCATTGATCTTTCGTGCAGTCGCTGGCCTCTTGGTTGCCCGTTGAGTGAAGGGCACCTGCCCAGCCCTTTCCAAAGCTCTTTCCCGTTTGTCGACCGCTGTTTTTTACAACAACGCACTCACTAACATTCGGACTTCCAAGGACTTTAGCAACGTTTAGATACCTTTGTCCTTATTACTTTCGGAATCGGGCCGCAACCAGTAATTTGCAACACAAAGCAAAATATACCAGAAAAACAATTCTCGACAAGCGGGAGTAGTGAAAAATTTCCAAATTTTTTTCGCCAGGCCCTCCCCCCACCTCCACGACCCTCCTCTTCCGCACCCACTTACCCCCCTATTGTTCTCGTGATAATCTTGTGTATAATTACTTTTAACGTCAACCAATTCGATTTCAACCCAGAAAATTCAGGATATTTTATGGCTCATCTGCAAACGTTTGACTACATTATTCTCGCTCTTTACTTCGGCTCCATGCTCGTCGTCGGTTTCCTGACAATGAAAAAAGCCGGAAAAAACGCATCCGAATTCTTTCTCAGCGGCCAGAATATGCCTTGGTGGCTGCTCGGGTTCTCCCTCGTCGCAACGACCTTTGCCTCCGATACCCCCAATCTGGTAACCGGCCTGGTTCGCGAAAAAGGCGTGGCCGGAAACTGGTACTGGTGGGCATTCCTCCTGACCGGAATGACTACGGTCTTCATCTACGCCAAACTGTGGCGACGCCTCAATGTTATGACCGACATTGAATTTTATGAAGTCCGCTATAGTGGCAAACCCGCGGCATTCCTCCGTGGCTTCCGGACGATCTACCTCGGACTGATTGTCAATACGGTAGTCATGGCCAACGTCATTCTCGCCATAATCAAAATATTAGGCATTATGCTCGGGACAGACCCACTCGTTTCTGTTATAGGAGCCAGTGCCATCACGGTCCTCTTTTCCGCGGTGGGGGGGCTTACGGCGGTTATTTGGGCCGACTTCATTCTGTTCCTCATTTCCATGGCCGGCGCCATTCTTGCTGCCGTTGTCATTCTGCAACTCCCGCAAGTCGGCGGTATTGCCGGACTTCTGTCGCATCCGGAAGTGGTTCAAAAGATGAGTGTCCTTCCCGATTTCTCGGACCGCGACGCACTTATCGCTCTGCTGGTGATTCCGCTGGCCGTTCAGTGGTGGAGTACGTGGTATCCCGGAGCAGAGCCTGGCGGCGGAAGTTTTACCGCGCAGCGTATGCTCGCCGCCAAGAACGAAAAACACGCCATTGGCGCCGTCCTCTTCTTCAACTTCTGTCATTACGCTGTTCGACCATGGCCCTGGATCCTCGTCGCTCTGGCCTCCATAATCGTCTATCCCGACCTAAAGTCACTCGCAGAGGCCTTTCCGAACCTGCCCGAACACATGATTCGTGACGACATGGCCTATCCTGCCATGCTGAACTTCTTGCCTGCCGGACTCTTCGGGCTTATGCTCGCCTCTCTTTTCGCTGCTTTCATGTCCACCATCGCCACCCTGCTCAACCTGGGGTCCTCCTATATGGTCAACGATTTCCATCGTCGTTTTATTAATCCCAACGCGTCCGAAAAGCAGCTCGTTCGCATTGGCCGCCTTTGGACGGTTGCACTCATGGTCCTGGCCTGCATTCTGGCGCTCAATTTGAAAAGTGCCGTCGAAAACTTCGAAATCCTCCTTATTATTGGGGCCGGTACCGGCTTGATCTTTCTCGTGCGCTGGTTCTGGTGGCGTGTGAGTGCCTATAGTGAAATTGCGGCCATGATTATCGCTTTGATAACCGCCCTCTATTTCAAACTCATTCACGTTCCGCTCTGGACCATGCTGACCCCGCGTGAACTGGCCGACGGTACGCTGACCCTGCCGGAGTCACTCCAGTTTACTTCCGGAACACAACTCGTTATTTCCGTTGCCATTACGACAGTCGGCTGGATTCTCGTCACGCTCGTTACGCCCCCGACAAGCGAACCGGTCCTCCGCCGCTTTCTGGAACAGACACGGGCCGGTGGCCCAGGATGGCGTCACGTCGTCGCGAACGCAAAAGCTGAAGGTATTGAAATCGCCGGCTCCGACGAAACCTGGAGCGTTCCTCTCGGAATCTTCTGCTCCGTTATCGGATGTATCGCCGTTTACGCCGCTCTCTTTGCCCTTGGCGCTCTGCTCTATCGTCAGTATGTCAACGCCTCATGGCTCGCCGCCGTGGCCGCTATTGCTTCCATCGCCCTCTTCGCCGCATGGAAACGTGTCAGCCGATAGATCACACCACGAGGCACGCCGGACAGGCCGCAAACCAAACAGGGTTATTCCCACTTGACCACAGTGGTAAGAAAGAACTTCTCGCCGCAGAACCCCCAGGGCAAAAAGAAACACATTCAGAAGACAGAAAACAAAGGCGGGAAAGGAGACAGAAAAATTCCCGCCTGTGCGTTGCACATCGAGATCAGGCAAGTTCCTTGAGATTCTTCAGGGCCTTGATCTTGATGACGTTGTGGGCCGGCTTGGCAGGAACATCGCGAAGTTCGCCCGTGAACGGATTCGGTACGTTCTTACGCGCCTTCTTGGCCGGAACTTTCTTCTTCTCAATTTTCAGCATACCCGGCAGAACGAACGTGCCAGCGCCTTTCTTGGAGAGACCGTTCGCAACAGCGGCATAGAGGCTGTCGAAAACAGCCGTGACGTCTTTACGTCCCAGACCGGTCTCTGACATGATTTGATCAATCAGTTGTTTCTTGGATAGAGGTTTCTTGGGTGCTGCAGCCTTGGCCATAGTTATTTCCATTTGGTGTAAAGGGTGATCGAAAAGCAGGGTAAACAACACCCCGCAAAATAAGCCGATTGATTCGACTCATCATATTATAACCCGAAAAAAGAGCTTTGCAAGTGGCTATAGAGCCACTACTCCCTTTTTTTCACCCTTGATTTGCCACGTTTTACAATCGCAAACCATCGATTATTCTCTCACTTACCACAACCACCAAATCCATGCAATCTGCCACTACATAATCTTCTTGCGTCGCTTACCATTAAACGTCTTCGGAAGTTCGTCCACGAAATCGACCAGTCGGACATGTTTGAACATGGCCAGTCGTGAATTGGCAAACTGACGAATATCTTTTTTAAGATCCTCTGTCGGCGCTACGTTGGGTGCGAGAACAACAACCGCTTTGATTGCCTGCCCACGCAGTGGGTCCGGCACGCCGAAGACAGAGCATTCCGCGACCTGCGGATGCTCAACGACAATATTCTCTATCTCCACCGGTCCCACGCGGAACCCGCCTGTCTTAATCACATCGTCGACACGGCCATTATACCAGTAGTAGCCTTCCTCGTCGGTCCAGGCGGAGTCGCCTGTATGGCAGATGCCGTTTCGTATCGTGTCGCCGCTTATCTTGCCACCATTTAAGTAGCCCACCATGAGTCCATCATGGTCCTCGTTCGGTACGATCACAATTTCGCCCGGCTCACCAATTTGCGGCTCCGTTCCATCTTCCTTGATCAGGCGAACGTTGTAGAACGGCGTCGGTTTACCCATTGAGCCTCGCTGGATCTTCATACCGGTCAGATGGGCAATCAGCAGAGTCGTTTCCGTCTGACCATAGCCTTCCGCAACGGACAGACCGGTCTGCTCCTCAAACTGCCGCGCAATCTCCGGCGAAAGATATTCTCCTGCCGACGTCGCATGCTTGAGCGTTGGAAAAGAAAGCCCGCCCCGCTTGACCATATAGCGATAGATCGTCGGCGGCGCACAAAAAGACGTTACTTGATAATGATTGATGACCGAACCCAATTGCCGCGAGTCGAATGAATTAAAATCGAACACCATGACAGCCGCACCCAGGAGCCACTGACCATAGATCTTACCCCAGGACGCCTTTCCCCAACCGGTATCGGCAACGGTCAAATGCAGACCGCCGTCTTCCACCTGTTGCCAGTATTTAGCCGTCATAATGTGGGCCAGTGTATATAAATGGTTGTGCGCTACCGCTTTCGGATAACCGGTCGTACCCGACGTAAAGTAGACGATCATAAGATCGCTTGCCCGCGTCGGCTGACGGTCGAGCTGGTCGGAAGCCTGTTCCACATCGTCGGCCAGCGAAAAAAATCCGTGGGTATTCTCGCGCGTTGTCCATATGGTTTTCAGCGAAGGGCATTCAACCTGCGTCATTTCCAGAAGCTGGTCCAGCGATTCGTCCGAAATCGCTATCACCGCGGAAATATCTATTTTGTGGATACGATAGACCAAATCCTCCAGCGTAAGCATGTGCGACGCCGGTACCGCCACCGCTCCTATCTTGTGCAAGGCAACCACGGCATACCAGTATTCGTACGACCGCTTGAGTATCAGCATAACGCGGTCGCCCTTCTTGATTCCTCGCGCAAGGAACGCGTTGGCCGCCTTGTTACTGAGCCGATGTATGTCCTCAAAAGAGAAAACTCGCTCCTCCCCTTCGGCACTAAGCCAAACCAAAGCCCGCTTCGCCGGCGACTGTTCCGCGATCCGGTCGACAACATCATAGCCGAAGTTGTAATTGTCGGCATAGCGAAGACTGAACTTCGTAAGTACGCCGTCCGGCCCGAACTCTTCGTTACAAAACTCTTGATAATACATCGTTTGCTATCCTCAATATAAAGGCGTTATCCGATCCTTCCCGGAAACAGAAGAGCAATCGGTCATTGGTCTGCCAGAATTACGGAAAAACTTGTTTTGACACATACCTTGTTGCGAACGGTTCCCAGTCCTTTAAAGAAGAAAAAAGGCGGTTTCTCCTTGTACAGCCGACATTCCGTTTCGAACAGGTCGCCCGGCCGCACACTCCGATGAAATCGGGACCGGTCGACACCCACAAGGTACGGCACGGTGGTACAGGTCGCAAACTGGCGTATTAAAACAGACGCCGACTGCGCCAGTATCTCACACAAAATGACTCCTGGCGCTATGGGATTATCGGGGAAATGCCCCTGAAAAAACCACTCATCGCCACGGAACAGATAGGCACCACAAGCAACTCCATCCTTCAGGTCCAAACGGTCCAGAAGGAGCATAGGCTCCCGGTGTGGCAGTATCGTCTTAATCTCCTGTCGGTCCAAAATATTCTCGCTCTCCTTATTAACTGACCTTGCGTAAGGCCAATGAGACATTGTGACCGCCAAATCCGAAAGAATTGGAAATGGCAAGCGTAATGGCAACCTCTCTGGCCAACAAGGGCGTGCAGTCCAGGTCGCATTCCGGATCCTGCTCCCGCAAATTGATCGTCGGCGGGATAATGCCGTCCCGAAGGGCCAGCAGACTCACAATCGCTTCGGCCGCACCCGCCGCTCCGAGCATGTGACCGGTCATGGATTTCGTCGAACTGACGACCACACGACCCGTCTCATTGGCCAATGCCTTGCGTATCGCTCTTGTTTCTGCTATATCCCCCGACGGCGTACCGGTTCCGTGCGCGTTTATATAGACGTGCTCATCCCGCTCCCAGTTCGCATCCCGCAATGCCTTGGCCATAGCTCGCGCTCCTTCTTCCCCGTCCGGACGCGGTGACGCCATATGATACGCGTCGCACGAAACCCCGTAGCCGCAGACCTCGCCGTACATCTTCGCACCCCGCTTTGCCGCATGATCATAATCTTCCAGCAGAAGTGCCGCCGCTCCCTCGCCCATAACAAAGCCGTTACGCCGCAGGTCGAACGGAAGTGACGCCCCCGCCGCATCTTCCGACGTCGATAACGCCTTCATATTGATAAAGCCCGACAACGAAAATTCGTCGATCGCCGCCTCACTGCCGCCCGCGATAACCGCATCAGCCCAACCGAGTTTGATCTTTTCGCACGCTTCCCCAATCGCACTGGCGCCCGTCGCGCACGCCGTAACCGACGGCATGGCGAACCCACGGCAGCCATAACGCTCCGCAATGAGTCCCGAGGCCATGTTCGCGATCATCATAGGCACAAAGAACGGCGAGACTCGTTTCCCGCCACTATTCAGAAATTTCCCATGTTCCCGCGCAAACGTTTCAAAACCGCCCATCGCCGAACCAAAGTAGACGCCCAAACGGTCCTCCGACACGCTCCCAAGCACGCCGCTGTCTTCCACCGCCTGCTGCGACGCCGCCAACGCAAATTTGATATACGGGTCGTAGCGCACCGACTCCACTTTCGACATATATTGTAACGGGTCGAAATCACGCACTTCCGCCGCCAGACGAGCTTTCAGGTTCCTTGCCTCGAATTTCGTTATCTCCGCAATTCCGCAAACGCCATGCGTCACATTCTGCCAAAATTCGGATACAATATTACCCAATGGGCTTATTATTCCAATTCCAGTTACAACAACCCGCTTCATCTTTATTTTTCCTTTCAACGTTCCCGACTCTCGACGGCTTACTTATCCCTGAATCCGCCTGCGAAGATGACTATTCTATTATATCATTGCTTCATGGCCCTATCGGAAACGCTTCCACAACTCATTATGCAGGTTTACTTCAAATTGTCAATGGGGAGACGCTCCCCCGTTCACCTGTTCCCGACTGCTCGCAGGTCGGGAACCAGCAACAACGGTCCCGGGAACTGCCGAACAGGCCGTCACATTCCGCGTCCTGCCCTCTCTCGTCTCCCGCCCTCCTCTCACCAAAAGAGGTTACAGAGGTTTCACCTATTTGGCAAAATTTGCGAATGCAGGCACAAAACAGGAGAAGACCATAATACATCCACCCGCTGGCTGACAGCTTCCAGATAGCGCCATGATTTCTTTGTTTTCAGAATTTCAGGGCTACTTACTTTTCTTCTCCGGTTCAATATGGAAGATATAGATCGAGTAGCCAATTCGATCGACTGGCTCTATATCGAGGAGATAAGAATAGTTATTTGTATAATGCAACAATTCATGAATACTGACAGCGTACCAGCCAGGGACAATAGGGGTGGTTTTATTCCGGCTGATATAATAACCACTTGGTTTACCAGCCGACTTAATGCCGAATAAAGCGGGTGAATTATCGCCATAATAATCAACAAATAGTGGACCCTTCCGCGAATTTTCATCCTGCCATGCTCTTAGCAGGTACAGATCTTGCTGCCAATCGATCGATGAATCCAATAGAAACTGATGCCCATGCTTGGGACCGCCGGTTAATTCATTGAAGTATGAGAATGAATGTGGAAAAACTGTAATACTGCTCACAGCGGTCCATATCAACAGAAAACAGGGGCAATAGAGCCATTTCTTACAGTTCGCGGGGATGAATACAACTCCCGCAGAAATAAAGAGAAAAGGCAAGACAGGAAGTACATACCGAAAATGCCTGCTAAAGCCATATTGTGAAGACACAAAAACAAATAAAGCCAAGGCGGGTAATAACAACACGGCAGAATCCAGACAAAATCCTTTGTTTCTTACTCTGGAAAAAAAGAAAAAAAACGAAAGAAGGAGCAGCAAGAGTGTTCCTGTTGGAACTTTTACGAACATCCCAACGAAGTAGTAGTACCACCACCCCTGTTGCTTACTCCATTTGCCCAGTAAATATGAATCCATTTTTCCTGATTCAAAATCGAACTTTTGTATATCCATTCCCACGACATAGGACGCTGGCACAGGGAGAGGAAGATGTCTGAGGTTCAGACCAAAAACATTTTTTTCCTGTACCCTCGCAAAAAAATCACTTTGGAAATGATAACTCCCAAGCGTTGAAAAGGTTCCCTCGTAAAGATAAAGAGTATTTAAGATATATAGTGAAAGAAACAAAATAACAAGAAGCGACTTTCCCGTCTCTTTATACTGTTTTAATGAATTTCCACTGCAGACCATCCAAATCAGCCACACAGCAGGCCACAAGGCATAGAGAATAATCCAGGTCATTTTAGATAATTCACACGCCCCCAGAGCCAAACCGCAATAGATCATGTTTGAAAACGTTGGATACTTCAACCATTTCCAAAAAAGATAGCAAGCCAAAAGGCCGAGGGAAGTAGCCGCGAGGTCAGGACATATCGTTGACCCCCACGAGATAATATTGGGGGAAAAACACCAAAGAGTCAAGGCGGCAATGCCGGAAACTTCTCCATACAGTTCCCTGGCCCAAAGAAAACAGAGCAGGCCACCCAGGACAGTAAAAGGAATACAGGCCAACCTGGCATAAAAAAAATAGCGTCTGAAATCATTTTTGTTCAACTCTAAAAATCGATTACCAAATTCAAACTCTGGTCTTGGCAGAGCCGCAGTAGCATGCGGAAGCTTGGCATCTGTAAATAAGACTGGCAAGGCTGCGATCAGACGAACAAGGGGGGGATTAACCGCGTAAAGGTCAAATTGTCCATTTCTCCAGATCGCCATTCCACAGGGAAGATGTGCAACTTCATCGGGATTCGGACTGTGGATCCAAGCCGAATATACGACGAGGAAAATGTGAATGATCAATAACGCTAATACTGTTCGATTAACTTTTTTAGACGTCATTGTTCCTGTTTGCGATAATTTGCTTTTGAGCTAAAAACGATTCAAGGAAGAAACATCTTGTTTCACATTCGAGTTCGGGTTCCATTTTATGAACACATGCAGAATCAATACCGCCACATACCCCCTGGAAACGACATTGCGCATCCACGCGAGAATCGTTATATAGTCTGTTTTTTACGTGCAAAACGAAGTTATCCCATATCTCTTGCGCGGTCATGTTCATTATGGAGTCACGCTTCAACCAGGGAATTGATTTGTTAGGATTTTGACGAAACAGACTCACCGAACTGTCGGGACAGACTCGAACTCCCATATACCTTGGAATACCGTACTGTTGTGTTATGCCTCCGGACACAGAGAGATCAACAAGTTCAAGAAGAGGATCAAAATTAATATCAAAATGCGGAAAGCGTTTGTATACCGCAACCAGCAATTCCAGCCAGGAGCGAACGGATGGGCTGACATGGGATTCATGAGAATTTATGTTATAACTACAGGGGTAAAGAGCAAAGCCGGACGAAAGGTTAATTGACAGGAGTTCCTCTATGTTGGAAACTACTGCGTCAGGAGCCAAACCGGCTCCAATATAGGTATTAGCAATGACAGGAATCCCATATTCGGTAATCGGGCGGATCGCATGAAGAGAATCCCAATCTATTGGGGTTGACTTCGAGAATGTGATTGGCCAACGAATCAGAAAGCGACGTTCAAATATTCGTTGTAGAGTTGTTTCCCGGAACTCGGAAACAGGCCCTTCTAGGTCAAGTCGCAGGCTTTGTTTCCTGTTGGAACACAAGATGTCTGTAAAAGAAAAAAGATCATTCCAGGAATACGCCCCGGAACTGAAACGAATCCTCAAAAGAGTTTTGCATGATGCAAATGCGTCTAACAGTAAGGCCATCACTGCCGCCGCGGCATGTTCCCCACTCTCGGTCCAATCCAGATATAAGTTTATGCACTGCTGCGACGAGGCGGATCCTCCTGACTCAGAATGAATTGTGTTTACCTCGTTATTAGTGAGAGAAGATTTCGTTACTGCGTCTGTCATTTCATTTTGCCTCTTCCGACGGAGGATAAAACATTTTTAAAAATTCTTCATTCTGCTCTTGATACAGTTCTCGGTGTATATCTTGACCAATGGCCGTTAGTATACGAATAATACGACATGAATTTTCCGCGGGGGTAAAGACGTCCCCGCTTGATTCCAGATTCTCTGCCGGACAGCCACCTGAACAGAGGAATTGCGAAGAACAGTTCTGACAGTTCCGCGTTAATTTGACAATTTGACTCCGAACATCCAACTTTCTTCTTGCTTCTTCAGAAAAGTTATCATAAATACTGCCAATTCGCCATGAGCCATGTGATACTTTATTCCATCGATGGCATGGCCAGATATCACCATGAACATCAATCAAGGCCATTCCTCTTCCGGCGCCACACATAACCAAAGAGCGGGATCGTTTTCCTGCCAACGCTTCCATTGTTTCAGAAAGACTTTTGACCCTGATCTTTTTACCCGCTCGGATTTCCTGCTTAAAAATTTCTCCCACCTTGCGGAATCCTGCGTCCAGCGCCGCTAGCGACGTATCATTCCACTCCAAAGGGTTGCCCGGCACCATGGCTATGTCAACAAAGCCAAGACTTCGAAAATACTTATAATTCTCTTCAATGTATTGAACATTATCTGGGACAATTGTGCATCGGGCACACACATTGGCTCGGTAGGCGAGAATTTTCGCAACCCCTCTTTCGACCAGATCGGAAGAGGGAAGTCCACCGACCAGGGGACGGTTCTTATTCTGTATCTCTGGAATGCCGTCAATCGAACAATGAAATCCCATTCCCCACTGCCGCCAGAAGTTTATTATCTCGTCGCTAACCAGCGTATTGTTTGTCGTTGCGGAAAAATGAATCGTTTTGCCGTGGTACGCCGCTCTTCTTTTGGCAAACGGTACAAGTTTTTTTATCAAATCGAACCGCAGAAGAGGCTCACCACCAATAAGAGCGACATTCAAATTTTTACACTCCCCACTTGAGTATATCAGCCAAAGAATGGCATCGAACGCCACTCGATCACTCATCTGTTCGTGTCTTTTCTCTTTGAAGCAATAGACACAACGCATATTACAATCCACCGTTACATCCAAATCAACCGATGTAATCGGTGTCCCGGTTCGGGGGGGTGCACCAAGATAGACCAACTCGTTTTGCATTTTATTGTGCCGTTTTTGTACCGTTACTGGCTCCTTCGCTTAAGGTGTGCGATTGTGGCTTGTTTGGTTTATCGACGTAAAAGCTTGTGGTACCTAATACTCCCTGTTTGTTTTTATAGACCTCAAAGCTCCCCTTTCGTTTGTCTCCATTGTCGTAGCTCAGCTCAAGCATTACCAAATTATGATTATTATGAGATAAAAACATACAATTTTCGACGATACACTCCTTCAGATTGGCAAGATCCTTTTCAAGCTTTCTGTTCATTTTTTGTTTTTCCGCTTCATCGACCCAATTCGCAACTTCAAAAACGAAATAGAGAGACGCATTCGGATCGTTTTTATCAAGAACGTACTCCACATTACCTTCTGTAAGCATTTTCGCTATCATAGCCGCTTCTTTCTCCACCTCAGGTTTTGACGGTAGAGTATAGAGTTTAGGAAACAACCAGGTGTCATGAATATACCCCCAGTTTTTAACGAGGCCGATAACAAGCAAATTCGCAATAAGAATTCCTGCAAAGATCAAATACTTCTTTTTTTTGGTCATGTTTCACCTCACTGGTAAAATTCTTTTAGTCAAATTTTTGTTCGTTTTACTACGTCGTGCCATAAAAAACAATTCGCGGTCCTGGTGTCGTCCGGCTGCCCTGTGATTCAACTGAAAGTCGCATACGGGGGAGGCCTCATGTCAACGGCAAAAGTCCACCTGTCACCATTTTGTGCCACATCCCGCAAAAAGGATTTCGCCAGTTTTCTTGTTTTTTAGTAGATTGTAAGAGTAATTTTTTGTTCTTCGTGTATTTGTCTTACTGTCTACACATACACATTCAAGGACAACTACATAAGTATTGCCATATTCTTTTATCTCTTTTAATGATATTTTCTCCAGGGAATCCGCAAGCCCATTATTCACTTTTTTTACAAATTCATCTCGCTGAAGACGCTCTTGTCGTGAAGGATTTTTCGCTATGGAAGGAATATCTTTGCCAGCGACATAATAGACCGCGGCCGAGGCGTCAATGTCCATGCCCGCATTGAGTATACTTGATTTGTCGCCCTGTTCAATCAGTGCGATCTGTTGATCGACGTACGAAAGTGCCTCCTCCTTCGTAACCGGTTCAAAATCTTTATACCGGGGCGAACAGCCAAAACAGATCAGCATCCCCAGACAAAGAAGAAAATTGTAGAGATAACGCATGGATTCATCCTCCTGTTCTCGTTGTACCTGGTACACGGCATGGCTGTGGAATACAAAATCAGTCACCGTACAAGTTGCAAAGGTATTTTTGGTAAACCTGAAACAAAGGCTCCAAGCGGGAATTTACTTGCAATTCTTCATGCATGTAGGACTGCAACTCCCTTTGGAGAGAGCGTTTCCAGCCTCTTTTTTCTTCAGAGTCCTTCTTTCCAGTCACAAGATATACCCCCTATTACCTACACTATAAATAATGAGCTAATGCTATTTTTTACGTGGAAAAACATTAGCTCGCTGTTTATTCTCAATGTACTCCCTCATTCAATGTGTGTCAAGGAGGGGGATTAGAATATTGTCTGGCTCCGGGCCATTTTGGGATCTTCGCAAAAATTTTCGCCAACTGCGGATTTTGTATGTCACCCTTTCCGGGAAACTGGGCCAATACAGATAGAGTGGGGGCAAGCGTGACGAGAATCCAACCTCAACGAGGAGAAAACAAGCGGAAAGAAGGAGGCTGTGCGATGAAAACATGATAGGGAAGAAGACGTAATCGGCTGGCAGGCAAGTGGAACCGTCTCGACGCCGTGCGAAAATTGCCTGTTTAAACGGGCATCAGGGCAAAACTCGTCTTTTACGACGAGCCCGAACGAAAAGGAACGCCAAGCGTTCCGCGACAAAGGCATATTGTCACTGTGACGTATGCACGTTTTTGAATGAACAACTAATGAACAAACAAGGAGATGAGTTATGAGTTACTCGAACGAGATTGTGGAAGCTGTCAAAACATTCTTTAATGAAGATGACTGGCACTATGAATTCGATGAGGAAAATGGGATATTTAGCGGCGGAATTAACATTAAGAGTAAGCTGGCATCGGTTAATTTCTTTCTTCGCGTTAAGGAGGAAGACTTAATAAATTCCACCCAGATTCAGATCAAGGCCGAAGAGAGCGTCCGTAATAATGTCGGAGAATACCTCACTCGCGTCAATTACGGATTGATTTTTGGCTGTTTTGAAATGGATTATCAAGATGGCGAAATTCAATATCGAATGTCCGCATCGTTAGCGGAATTGCAAGCGGATTGCAAGAAGACAATGTGCGTACTGCTGGGCTTGCCGTGTAAAATGTTTGAACGTTACGGTGATGGACTCCTGGCGGTCATGTTCGGAATGGAGACTCCGGAAGAAGCGCTAGCCAACGTCAGGAAGAAGTAAGCGTTCAGGAGTCAGGAAGGGACCAGCAATAACACGGGCATGACGCGGCTTGTGATTCTTCCTCACGCCGGCTAAGGCGTCTGCGCAAGTGGACTCGAACCACACGCAGACGCCGTTTCCCTTATACAAACTTTCTTTATTTACGGTCGGCTTGCGGCTGGTAGTCGGCCAGTTTCTTCTCCGCCATAATGGGTAAAAAGCTGGTCAGTCGCTGACGCCCGTTCGACATGGGCAGCGAAAGCATATCCTCGCCGACGAGCGGCTTGGCGTACCGGATAAAATCGTCGGACACATCGTTTCCGTCCGGCAAAATCCAGTCTTTTCGGAACGTCCGCTCACTATTGGCCACGTCACAAAGCGGGACACGGTCGTAGCGAACACTGTAGATAAAGCCCGGGTCACGCAAAATCGTGGACATAAAACCACCTTGCCCCGTCGCGGCCAGTTCCACCGCTTTCTGGCCCAGGCGGTAAGCTTCGTCCAAGTCGACAGCCGAGGCATAGGCCATCGAATGACGCTGGTCCGTCCCGGACACATTACACCGGGCAGCACCCTTAACCGCCAGTCCCTTTTCGTTCAAATAGTTAACGACCGTCTGGGCCACGGTAATCTTACTGGCCCCGAAGTGGGTATGCCCGAACGAATCTTTTACGGCGCCGACGTCGCCCACATTAAAGCCTTCACTAATAACGACCAGAGCACGACCGGCCTGTTTGAGCAAGGCATTGACCTGATCTCGCAACGTTTCCAGCGAACAGTGGGATTCCGCCAGATAAATCAGCAGCGGAATCTTACGCTCAGGGTCGGCCAGTCGGGCAGCGGCGGGAATAAAGCCGATCTTGCGACCCATGGCCTGGAGTACGAGCACGGGGTCGGCAGGACAGGACCCCTTATTCTCTTCATTCGCGTACTGCACCGTATGCGCCCAGTATTTCGCCACCGAGGCATAGCCCGGCGTGTGGTCGATCAATTTGAATTCGCTATCCCCTACATCGTTATCGATGGTTTTCGGAACGCCTACCGCCTGAAGTTCCAGCCCTCGCGACGCGGCCAGTTCCGCAATCTTGTGCGCTGTGTCCATGGAGTCATTACCGCCATTATAGAGGAAATACCCCACGTTATGGGCTTTAAAAACCTCAATGACACGTTCAAAATCTTCGACTTGGTGCGACTTGAGTTTATAGCGGCAAGTGCCAATGGAGCCCGCGACCGGCGTATAACGCAGCAGTGCAATTTCCTCTTGCGGCTGCGCGGACAGGTCAATCAGCTCCTCTTTGAGCACGCCTTCAATACCGTGACAGGCACCGAATACAGTCCCAATATTCTCAAACTCCCGGGCTCCTTCAATCACGCCTCGCAGACTGCTGTTGATCACACAGGTAGGTCCGCCACTTTGGGCCACCACCAGGTTTTTCTTACTCATCCGAACCTCTACTTTCTTAATTTACATTGGCGAAAAACCTCAAAAGCCGGTTGCGGCAGGTCCCGGACACGTAAAAGTGTCATAAACCGACTTTATTTCCTATAAGTTTACCATATTTTTCCCTTTTTGCAATCATTTTTCCTTTACAAAATCATCTAAAGAGTAAATAATAGAGTAGGGGAGACTGGCACGGGGCCAAAGAAGCGCGACCCCAAGCAAGCGCAAGGCAGCTTCGGCCCCCAACTTGAACTCTGTGCGACGCCCGCGTCCGGGCTGCGTCCAGAGAAGAAAAAGAAGGAAAAGACCGATGGGAATCCGATTTTTTTGTCCCAAGGGGCACAAATTGAACGTAAAGGCCGAATTGGCGGGCAAGATAGGAATCTGTCCCAAATGTGGTGAACGTATGCTCATCCCGTTTGAGTCGACACGTGCCGCCGGCGAGAAACTGCACGAAGTGCGGCAGGACCCCAACGACCGGGACCAGGATTCCGGCGACGTGACAACGCAGACCCCGCCCCCGGAACAGGCCAACGCCACTTTGCCCAATCTCGACGCTACAACGACAGTAGCCGAGCAGCAAAACTCTTTTTCACAAGAGCTTACATCGCAAACGACAAATGACTCGGGTGTTTTCCTTGACCCGGACGCCTCGACCAATCGCTCTCTCTTCGGTCAGCAGGAGGAGCCAACGACCCCGGCGACCGCGACCGAGCCTGTGGCGTCCCGGCCAAGTGTCGACTCGACGTCCATGCTCGCCGACCCGTCCGTCCTCTGGTACGTGCGTACGGAGCAGGGCCAGACTTACGGGCCTGCCGCCGGACCTGTGATTCAGAACTGGATTCAGGAACGCCGCATCGGACCGTCCATGCTCGTTTGGCGCGAAGGATGGTCGACCTGGCTTGAGGCAAAAAATGTCTTTCCGGAACTGGAGCATATCTTTTCCGGTATCTCCAGTGAAACGCCGCCCGTCTCCGAGTTCGGACCCGGACCCGCGTCCGCTCTGGTTAACGCCCCTACCGACAAGAACGAGAGTCTCACGATCCAGAAGAAAATCGCCCGAAAGAAAAGAGCCTCACGCGACCTGCTGATCGTGCTCGGTTTGATCGCTGCTATTATTGTCCTGATCGTCTGCCTCGTGGCCTTGCTCGTCTGGCAAAAGGGGAGCGGCCCGGATAAAGCAGCACCGGAATCCGCGACGCCCGCCGCCGTCGAAACCGTCAGCTTGCACTCACCCCCAACGGACGACGTTCGCCTTACCTGATATCCACTTTTACCTGATTTCAGCGTAAACGCATTAGAACGAATACTTTATAGCCAGGTCAATGCGAAAAAGATCGCCTGTGTCCATTGGCAGGAAGGTTGGGTCCGACGTACGAACGTCGGCCCGCCGAAAATCCGTTCGGTAATACGCAAATTCCGCTCCTGTCATGAGGAACGACGTCCAACTATACAGAAAATTCGTGAACAGGACGGAACTTTGTGTCCTCGCATAGGCGATCCCATTGACCGCTACACTCGTGCCCACCAAATCACGATCGTTCACCTTATCAATGGCGTAACCCGTGTTATTACAAAGCTTTTCCGTCAGACTCGTGTGCAACGAGAGCCAGCCGCCCATGTCGCGCAGCCCCGCACGACGGTACAGATCCACGCCTTGATTGATTCCCCCACAAAAACTGCTCAAGTTCTCTCCGAAGTAATACTCCCCTTGCAGTCGCATACGCTTGGTGATTGGGAGGTCGCCGTCGACGTTAACCGACCACGTATTAATCGCCACGTCCTTTTCGCCCTTATCGCGCCACGTCCCCGCAATGGGGTCAAAATTATAGCTCTCCTGACCGAAATGGGCGGACAGACCCACCGTTATCGGAAGCCCGCCCCGTGCCTCTTCCCAAAAGCTCATCGCGTATCGCCCTTCGACCAGCGGCACACCTGACGTCTTCCCACTAGCCGCGGAAACCGAGGTAAAATCGCCAATAATGTCATCGGCCAGGGCCACTTGCGTCAGAGTCTTAAAGTTCGCACTATACGTCCGGCCTTTCTCCAGTCGGACCTGGGCTCGACGATAGCCGATATTACCCGCGAAACCTGCCGGAAGGTAGGACAGCATCTGCGGATATAGCGGTGAGATTACCTCCCAGTCCTGACCAAAGGCAAGTCGTAAATCACGCTCCTTGTTCACCAGTTCCACAAACGCTTTTCGCAGCTGAAGCCCGCCCTTATTACGCGTCCCGTTCATGGTCCCTTCAAAATCAATTTCGACCACACCCCGAACGTTCGTTTTGCCCAGCAGGTCCACTTTGGGTCCCTCGACGAACATGCCAATCCGGCTCTGGCGGGCATCGACAAAGAAATCAGGCGACGCCGAAATTTCCGGCGACTGCGCATAAAGCACAAAGTCGCCCGGGATTCCCGTCGCCGAATTATAACCCGTGTTCGTCCATATATAGCCGTACGGTATGAACTTAAAATCTCCCTTCTTCCAGGAAAGATCTTTCATTAAGTCGCCCAGCTCATCTTTCGTTATATAGATGTCGTAGCGATTGTCGATATCAAGCGGCTTCAGATTACTATTCTCTATCGTATCAAGACTTATATCTTCGCCCGCCGCCTGTGGGTCCCCCGCGGCAAAGACAGACGGCACCACAAGCGACCAATCCCCCACGGCACCGGCTACCATAAGGAGTATCAAAACAACCCGCCTGAGCGCTCGTGTCAACGGAAGACGTTTAAAATCCATTTGAAATAACATGGTTATCTACTAACTAAATATTACTTACTCTTCGTATATTACCCAAAGTAACAAACAGTCATTTTTCAGGTAATCCTTACATCTATTATCGTCCATAGAATCGTTTTAATCAAATTATTTTGCCAAAGTTTTTCGTCACTGCCGGCTTTTCGCAAAAGTCTTCACCGTTCGGCCAAGTCGCATTAAACACCTCACTCGGTGCAAAAAGAGACGTCGCAAAGGCAAGGATTCCTTGCGAAAATCTCGGCAATCCACGAGGGTGCAAGAGCCAACTCCAGGCAAATTACATTTACGCAAGATTCAATAAGTGTTTCCGACAAGGCTGCCAGGACCAGCTCCATACCGGAATTGAATTCCTGCTCATTTTCTGCGTCCGCGGCTGTCGTCAGGTACAAGCAGCGACTGCCAGCGATGTCACTTAACCGAAACTCACAAATACAGTTACCAATTGTAATGGGGCTTCCCTTACGCACTCTCGCGTCAACATCTTTTCCCGAAACAGCCGGCTCGTGGTTCTTTCGAAAAACAATATGATGGAGACACCGAAACTTCTTACACAAACTTCTATCGGCAACAATCAATCGACTGCAAAATGATACTTCTTCGAGCTTTGGCCACAACTTCAATTCATTGCGCCACGTGAAAACGGCCTCTTCGTCAAGCTCACTTAAATCCAAATAACAGGCACGACGGCGAATCTGTTCGATCTCGTGTTCCTGGAATGGCACGCCCGCGCAGCACTTAAAGCCCGCACCACACTTGCTTTCCCAGAGCCATTCGCATTCCTTCCGCTCCTGTATTGGACGAGATGAACCAAAATTTATATTCTTGTCCATAAAATAAATTCCTCTTGAATAAAAGGCCATACACATTTAACGACAGAATTATATAACATTTGCACGTGGATAAATAGCGATACCTCCTCTCTCACAGTCTCATTTACTTTCCATCCCTATTTTCTCGCCAGCCTCTTCCTTAAAGTCTAAACACTCCTTACAAAAATTCAAGCGGGACTAAATAAAAAATCGAATACGCACTCATTTATGTTGCAAAAAAAGAACTGTGCACACTACTGAATAAGTGAACCAAAACTAACACTCCAACATAATCCTTGGTTTGCCCCAAAGTGGCGAAAATGGTTAAGATAGTAAAATGGTGAATCGCAAAGGGTGGCTCGTGACAGCAGTTCTCCGTTATTGCTGGGTCGGGCCCTGCGAGCAGGCCCGACCGGTATTCTTTCCCATTTCAACATTTTTCGGCCCCCCTAGCCAAAAGATTTTTCGTGCCTAACATATATAATATAGTATGATTGTATTTAGAGAGGAATTGTGCGCCAGACTTGAAGGCCCGAGCGGCCGTGCATTTCATACCGCAATTCCGACTTCACACCCAGGCACAACTCCATGGTAATAAACGAATTAAACGAAAACGAAATCAAGACGATCCGCGATCTGTCGGGGTACCTCAATTTTTCGTCCGGAACGTCGGAACCCCGTTTTTTCAAAGCTTGGAATGACCTCTTCTTTCTCTTGGCCAAGACGACCAAAGAAGGGGTCTGGTCCGAGGCTCGCTCTTTTCTTGACCTCGCTTTCGTACAGCTCGGACAGCTCGATCCCGCGTTCCGCGAAAATTCACGAGCAACCCGCGTCCTGTCAATCGTTTACGACAACTTTATTCCCGCCTGGCGACTCTTTCACGCCGACCTGCTTCATCACCAGTCCGACGAACTGTTGTACAATCCGTTCTTCCTGGCCAAGGCCTGTGCCCTCGCTCTGGTTAACGAAGAATCCTGGCCCGACCTCCAGGCCACGGTCGATAAAATGATAAAACAGATTAACGATTTTCTCGGCTATCGACCCATTCCCGTCCTGGAAGGCCGCGAAAAGCACGAACCGAATCCCCACGAATGGATTACGCCCCTGCCCCTGTATATAAAAGGAGTTGGCATTGCCTGGGGGCGCTATTACGAACTGGTCGAAAAGACGCTCGAAATTCTCCGGACAACCGATCCGGAAATTCTTCACAGTGCCAGTTTCGACCCCGATAAGCTGGACGAACTTGTCCTCGACCCGCGCGCCTATGACTTCGATCACCCGGTCAATCGGCGTCCGAATTACAATTTCGGGACCTGGGACCCCCACACTATAGACATGAACGGCTATTATCGCCGTTTCGTCGTGCACCAGGTCACGGTCGATGGCATTCTGCTGCGAACGAATCATAACATCATATCCCAGCTCGATTTCAATACGATTCCGCACCGCGATCTGGTCTATGAAGGCGCTTCCGTACTGGCGGGCACCATGCTCATGGGTTCCGGGGTTACCGGCGACCGGGTCCAGGCACACGATTCCTCGGTTACGCTGGCCACACTCATGCCGCCCATCGCTGAGTATCGCGACCGTTTTTACGATTTCCTCATCCGGAACATTCCGGATTCCATGAAGCCGCGTCTTAACTTCGAAGCGAAAAAACTCTTTCAGCCGTTCGCCGGCGCGCGACAGGATCTCAACCGTCATCTGGCCAAAACCCGTGCCGACCAACTCCAGCGATTCCACCTTGCGCGGACCTATGCCCGGATGGGTTATTTCGAAGCCGCAGAACGTCAGTCCTCCATTATAGCCGTGGCCAGTGCCCGTTTCTTCTGTCAAATCGATTGCCGAATTACCGCCGCGCACCTTAAGGCCGACGACAACGCCTTGCAAGAGGCCTACTCCCTGCTCCCGGAAATCGAAGACCTCCTGCAACGTGGCATAGCCTGTGGTGCCCTCCCCGACCCCTGGTCCATGCTCGGCTTCTCCGCCGAGTTCAGCCTCTTCCCGTCTGTGGAAAACACCGTGCACGATCATCGGATCGACGACCTTATCGGACTTATGAACGATATTTTCGACCTTTACAGTCGTCTGCAGAAAGAAGCGGCGGCGGCCGGCCTTTCCGATCTACAGGCAGACCTGTCCGACCACATGAGCGACTTGGCCGGCTGGTGGGATCAGTTCGGGAGTACGGAAGTCTCCAATGTCGAAGGTTTTTCCGGCGCCGCCGTCTGGGAGTCCGCGGCTAAAGTCTCGACCGCTCTGGCCGCCTGGCATCATGCAGGCACAGCCGCCGGCGACGTCGCCTTCTGGTGTCGACATGTAGAGCGGTTTAATTCGCCCAAGGCGTTTGTGCTCCTTGGCGATGCCCTGCTCGATAAAAAAGATCAAGTCGCCGCTATGGCGCTGCTGGTCCACTGGCTGTCTCATTCCGACTCCATACCCCTCATCGAAGGCGATTACTCCTTTCATTCTCTTACCTTCCGTTGGATGGAATCGTTATGGCAAGAGCGGGACGCCCTTACCGCCGATGAGCCCCATTCCGCGTCTTCCCCGTCCGGCTCTGCCTCGAGCAGTACGAGTGACCGCCAGAGCGACCCGGCCGCGCTTCTCAAGAAATGGGACCTCGCCACGAAGTTTATCGACTTCCTGGAAGCCAACGCCGATAAATACTGGAACGTTCCGGTCCTCGAAATTGGCCCACGCCACATGAGCAGTGATTCCGAGCGTCCGTCCTTTCGTGCGGTTAAGAACCAGAAGAACCCGCAGTCGCAGCAGCTGCCTGCCGTTGGCCATCATTTCCTAAGCTCGCTCCGCGCGGAAATCGGGACCGCCGAGGCCGAACTCCTCCTCCAACAGCTTGGCTCCCGGTTCTCCCACTTGGACCTGCGACTGAATTTAGTCGCCTACTTCTGGTTCCAGGAGCAGGACCGGGAAGAAACACTCATCGCCTGCGACTATTTCCGCTCGCTTGTCGACCTGCCCCTACAGAATCCGCAGCTCTTTGTCTTCGACAGCGAGTCCGAACTGGAAAAGAAACACGAACTGTTTTACAATGCCATGAAACAGATCTTTTCCGTACCCAACGAAAGCGACCCGGAAATCTTCGACGCCATTAGCAAGGTAATTGCCCCCCACGACGAGACTCCTTCTTCCCACCACGTCAGCCCGGAATCGTCCGATCGTGAGTTCCCCTTCAACGACGCCGACGAATCTTCCCTGCAAGACAAATACCACCAAATCCTGGAGAAACTCCGGCATCCGGACGACTATCCCGGTCCGGAAGACGACACAAACGAGAAGGCACGCCCTCTCGACCAGGAAGAAGAAGATGATGATGATGACCCGGACCACCGCGGAATCGACCCGCTCTTCCGCTCCGCCTACGAAAATATGACCTTTCACGACAGTGCCGACGATGGTATCAGTGATGAAATGATGGAGTCGCCCGGCGGAAACTATCGCGATGGCGACGACTTCGAACTTTCGCAGGAAACCGACCGCATCAATGATCGCCTCGCCTTTATTTTCACTATGGTCAAGCTGTGGAAATTCTCGGCCGTAAAATCGCTCGTGGTCCCGTTCGACGAAACCTCGGCCAAGGAGACCCGCCTCCGACTCGAAAACTGGCTCACACAAGCCATTCGATATCAGGAAGACCTCTCCGTACTCCTCTATCAGACGTCCCGTTACGTCGTTCCCGCGCCCCGCGGAACAACCGAATCCTTAATTGAGTACGATCAGCATCAGGGGACCAAGGAAATACTCCTGGATAAGATCATCTGGTCCATGGTCGAAGTCAACGACACGATTCTCTACCTGGAGTCCGTCCTGTACGAGAACGACCATCCGGACGGTCGTAAGGGGCACAGTATGTGGAGTCATATACGCAAGGTTATGAGTGCCATTTTCCGCAGCGACGTTAAGCGGGTCCGCAAGTTGTGGCATTCGATGCTCCGGGCCCTCGAAAAAGAGACCCTCCTCTACATCCCCACCTCGCGCGGCGGCGACCCCATCGCCATCGTAAAATGCCGGTGTCTGCAGCAGATTGTCCTCCGTCTTCTGGAATACACACCCAAGCTCGGTCTGCTCACCGAAACCTTCGAACTCCTGCGCACTGTTCAAATTATGGAACAGGTCCGGCAAACCCTGCCCGGCGTTATTACCGAGTTCGACCGGATTTTCGAAACCGCAACGCACGGCGTCGCTCAATGTGTCGCCGACTCCTCCAAGAGCTGGCGCATTCGGTCCGACGACCCCAAATTCAAGTCCGTCGACGACGCCCTGGTCATTTATATTGAAAAGACTATCGACGCCCTCCTGTCATGCTGGCTCTCGCACAGTCGACATATCCGCATTTCCACCGTCGAATCCCTCATGACAGAACCCTACTGGGACAATGTCAAGCAATTCATTATCAACTACGGGGAAGATCTGCTCACGCAGCAGTTCCTCGGCTTTCGCAATATGAGAGCCATTCTGCATCAGGGCGCCGACACCTTCCTGAAGAGTCTCGTCGAAATGCACAAAAACGGTCGCGAACTCGAAGTCGGCAACAAGCTGGTACAAGACATCGTTGCGAACAAGATCGACCTGACTCGCGTTGCCAGTATGCTCGACCTGATCTTCGAATGCGTCGCCGAAAACTACACGGAATACGTCGACTATAACAGTACGACCACGCATTCGGACCACGGGTCAAAGCTCTACATGTTCCTCGACATGCTCCGGGTACTCACCGGTTACGAGCGCGTCGCCTGGAATCTCAAGCCCGTTTACTGGGTGCACGACACCATGATTCGCGCAAAGCGTTCGCAAGCGGCCGCGCTCTGGGAGCAGAGCGTCGCTCGAAAAAGCTCCAATATAGCCGAAGAAAATATACGAAACTACAACCATCTTAGTGCCCGTTATGGAATCTGGATTCCCAGTATCCACGAACGACTCCAGGAACGGTTCATACGCCCTCTGCAAATCGACCGTATGTGCGCCGTCGTTCCGCAAGCCATTCGCGACGTGCGCAAGCCCGGCCCTTCTCTCTCCTTCCAGCTTTTGGAGGACCAGATTGCCAAGTTCGCCGAAACGCCTATGGGGGTCGGTTACGAAATCCCCGAATGGCTCGAAACACTTCAGGAAGAGGTTATGAACTCACAGGCAGCCGCTAAGGGTGAGGAACGCGATAAACAGAACGATGCCTTTAATCCGGTCCCCCCCTTTGAACAGATTCGTTTGTCGCGTGCTGAACTCGAACGACAAATCCGCTTTTGCGTTTCTCATCTGAATTATCAGGAGTAAATCGCATGTTCGTCCGGCCTTTTGCTCCTGTCGTCAACACAGCGACCTTACTGGTATCCTGTATTTCGCGCGAGCTTGAGAATTATTACTACCCTAACACAAGGAACACAAGCGATGATTAGATTCGGCCTCTTTACCGACATGCAATATGCCGACCGCGAGCCCGCTCGCAACCGCGATTACCGAAAATCTCTCGATAAATTCATTGCCGTCGCCGGTTCCTTTCACCAGGAAAAACTCTCACGCGTCTTCCACCTCGGCGACATCGTCAACGATGGATGGTCCAATCTGACCCAGGCGCTCGAACTGTTCGATAAGTCTGAACTGCCTCTGATTCACGTTCTGGGAAATCACGACTTCATCATCGACGACGATAAAAAAAACAGACTTCCTTCCCTGCTCCGACTCCCCGATTGCGGCTATTACGCCATGGAACTCCCCGACCCGGACGACCCGGATAACCGCTGGAAATGTATGATTCTCAACGGAAATGAAAACGCACCCTACGTCGCCACAAACGACAGCGACCGGGAAAAAGCCGAACGACTCCGCGAAAAATACCGTCTCGTCAGCGGAAACCTGCCCGAGCCCTGGAATGGAACCTTCTCACCGAAACAATTGCAGTGGCTGCGAGACGAACTGAACACGGCCCAAAAAGAGAATTGGCGCGTTCTCCTCTGCTCCCACTTCCCGCTCTACGCGCAAGCGAATACAATCCAACGTGCGGCCGCGTTCGGACCTCTGGCCAACGTTGGTATCTACTTCTCGCTTATGGGCGTCTCCGCGTGGAACGGGCAGGAAATGCTCTCGCTCATCGAAGCCTTTCCCTGTGTCAAAGCCTGGTTCGCCGGCCATTTGCACGAAGGAAGTTATGGTCTGCGCAAAAATATCCACCATGTCACTTTTCGCGGTATGGTCGAGGCCGAACCCAACGCCTGGTCCATTATTACCCTCGCGAAAAATTCCATTAAAATTGATGGCTTCGGGACGGAACCAGACCGCGAATTAATTTTTAACCATTGATCGCGTGGTCTCCAACTTCATTCCGTTTCCATTTTTATTTATTTTGCAAAATTAAACCATTATGAAGAATCATCAGAACAGTATTCGCATCTTTCAAGAGGCCAAAGAACTCATGCCAGGCGGAGTCAACAGTCCGGCCCGCGCCTTTCTCGCCGTCGGTACAGACCCCGTCGTCATCGACCACGCCGCAGGCCCTTACCTCTTCGACGTCGATAACAACCAGTATATCGATTACGTCCTGTCCTGGGGGCCCATGATCCTCGGGCATTGCGACCCTGTCGTTACCCGTGCTTTACACGAAGCCGTTAACCGTGGAACAAGTTACGGAGCACCCACAAACGACGAAAACCGACTCGCTCAACTCGTGCGTACGCTCGTCCCCTCGGTTGAAAAAATCCGACTCGTAAACTCCGGAACCGAGGCCACTATGAGTGCCGTCCGACTCGCTCGCGGATTCACCGGCCGCGATAAGATTGTCAAATTCGTCGGGAACTATCACGGCCATTCCGATTCCCTGCTCGTCGCCGCCGGCAGCGCCGCGGCAACTTTCTCCGTGCCCGACTCGCCCGGCGTTACCCAAGCCAACGCCGCGGATACCATTTGCGCTCCCTATAACGATGAAGCGTTCATGACTCGACTCTTTGCTCAATTCGGCTCTCAAATCGCCGGGGTCATCGTCGAACCCGTCGCTGGAAATATGGGCTGCGTGCCAGGTTCTCTCTCTTTCCTGACAACCTTGCGCCAACTCACCGCCGAACACAACGCACTACTCATCTTCGATGAAGTCATGTCCGGCTTTCGCGTCGCACCCGGCGGGGCACAGCAACGACTCGGAATACAGCCCGACCTGACTACCTTCGGAAAAATTATCGGCGGCGGACTCCCCGTCGGTGCCTACGGCGGACGACTCGACCTCATGAACGCCATTATCCCCGTCGGAAAAGTCTATCAGGCAGGCACGCTCAGCGGAAATCCCCTTGCAACCGCCGCCGGCATTGCAACCCTCCAGCAACTGCTAACCGCGGGACAACCGTTCTACGACTCACTGACAGAAAAAGTTCAACGTCTCACCACCGGCTTCCAACAGGCAGCGCAAGCCGCCAGGATTCCTCTGAAAGTCCAGTCCGCCGGCGGGATGTTTACCCCCTTCTTCCTCAACGAAACGGACCAGGAGGTCACCAGCTGGGATTCCGCCGCACGGTGCAATACCCAACGATTCGCCGCCTTCTTCCGAATCCTGCTCGAAAATGGTATTTATCCCCCTTGCAGTCAATTCGAATGCTGGTTCCTCTCGTCCCTGCACAGCGACGAGTTAATCGAAAAAACCATCGACGTGGCTGCCTTGGCATTCAAACAGATTAGCTAAACAACCTGTTTTACTTACACTAACAAAACTAAATACTGACCCCCATTTATATAAATCGAACGTTAACACAACCGCGAGAGACGAAATTCAATTTTTGGAGTGCACAGGCAAGATTATGACGCGACAAGGCTTTTTCATCGCCATCGAAGGCGGCGACGGTACCGGCAAGAGTACCCAGGTCCAGATCCTGAAAGACTGGCTCGAATCGACAGGCCACACGGTTCGCGTCTTCCGTGACCCTGGTACCACGGCGACCGGCGAGGCCATTCGGTCCATCCTGCTCGACCAGACGGACTGGCACATAGGGGCCGTTGCCGAAATGTTCCTCTTTATGGCCGCTCGCGCGCAATTGGTAGAAGAGGCCATTCTGCCTGCCCTGGCTCGCGGAGAAATCGTGCTGCAGGACCGGTATCTGCTTTCCACCGTCGTCTACCAAGGTTATGCCGGAGGCGTTCCCCTGACGGACGTCTGGGCTGCCGGTCGCCTTGCTATTGGCTCCGCGCTGCCTGACCTGACCTTCGTTCTCGACCTTTCTCCGCAACTGGCCCGAGAACGACTCCAGCGCCCGCTCGACCGCATGGAGCTTAAAGGGAAAGAATACCACGACCGGGTCCGCGACGGCTTTCTGGCCTGTGCCCGGCTCTGGCGCGAAACCTTTCCCACAGGAGAAATCTGCGTTCTTGACGCCAACAGGTCCGCAATCGAGTTGGCAAAAAGAATCCGGGAGGAAGTGGAAAAATTCGCTTTGCAACGAAAATGAGAGTAAAATGACTCCTTTTTCTCCCGTTTTTTCCGCAAATCATGTCTTTTTTATTGAGGAACCGCAAAAGCCCCCCTTGTTGCTTCCTGTTTTGCTGCTAAAATATGGCTTTTGTAGAAGTCAGTCTTTAACTTTCCTTAAGTGCTCTTGCTCTGCAATATTCCATTCAAGGAAGAGTCCTTGGGGGCAATGCAGGCAAACACAGGAACCAGGATAATTCGAGAGAGAGTTTGTACGATGGACAAAACTTACATGGCAAAGCCCGGCGAAGTCGAGCAAAAGTGGTGGTTGGTGGACGCGACGGACAAGGTGGTCGGTCGTTTGGCGAGTGATATCGCTATGGTCCTTATGGGTAAGCATCGCCCGACCTATACCCCCCATGTCGACACCGGCGATTACATTATCGTAACGAATGTGGATAAAGTCGTTTTTACCGGCAAAAAGTGGGATAACAAACGATATACATGGAATACGGGATATCCCGGGCTGCGCAGTGAAACCGCTCGTGAACGCTTCGACGCCAAGCCGGAAATGATTCTCCGGGAAGCTGTTCGTCGCATGCTCCCCAAGAACAAGCTCGCTGTCAAAATGCTCGATAAGATGAAGCTTTACACCAGCGAACAGGAACATCGACATCAGGCACAGTGCCCCCAAAAGCTCGATTTGGGTAAGTGATTTTTGTACTTCTTGTGCTCACCCTTCCCGGGTTGCGTTACACCTGATGGGCGGGCACACTACCAACCGGAATAATAAGGCGAATAATCAAAAAAGGAATATCAGATGATTAAACGTGGTAATTACGTGCTTGAGGGTAATGGCAAAAATGATAAACTTGGGACAGGACGTCGCAAAACGGCCGTTGCCCGCGTTCGAATTCGTCCCGGTCAGGGCCGCATTAGTGTCAATAACAGGGAATTCGAAGAATTCTTCCGCACGGAACAGCTCCGCGCTGCCGTTTTGGCTCCCTTGCTCGAAACCGAAAAACGGGACTCCGTCGACGTCGTTATTACCGTCTCTGGCGGTGGTACGACCGGTCAGGCCGACGCCTGCAAGCTCGGAATCGCTCGTGGCCTGAAAGAATTCGACCCCGAAGTTGAGCCGAAATTACGCGAAAAGAGTCTCCTTACTCGGGACGCTCGTGAAGTCGAACGCAAAAAGTACGGTCTGCGAAAAGCTCGTCGTGGTACCCAGTTCTCCAAACGTTAATCCGGGTTACCCTGCTCGCCGGTTGTCCGGCTCGAATCTTCCAGTCAAAAGCCGCTTTCTTCCCAGAAGGCGGCTTTTTTTACGCCCGAACAAAGCAAGCGGATCCTCTCCCGTTCTTCACACTTACGGAAAAGGACCTTTTACCGGACCTGCCTGTGATAAAATCACTTGGCCATCTTAATTTGGACAGTCCCCAGCCATTCCCGTCCCGCTCTCCGACGCGGTCTGACAAGTGCTGTCCAACTTCTGCAATTCATTGTCCTCAAAGGAGGTAAAGGCATTGGGCACGGATTTTTCCAGAAGGGAATACAAATTCTTTTTACTCAAAAGCGGACCGCCATTATCGGCCGTCGCGTTATGCTGCATAAGAGAAACAACGGCGTTTAAAGGCGACGCATTTCCGAAATAACCGATATCACTACGGCAGGAAATTCGGTCTGCCGCCTCCTGACTGCTCGCTCCGGCCCAAATGGCGGCAAAGACCAATTGCTCTTCCAGGGCAAGCGAACCGGTCTGGTCGATGGCGGCTATGGCGGCCGTGCCACTGGTCGCGCGCAGCGTTATGGCCTCGCCGGAACTGTTCGCTCCAGCCCCACCGAGCAATTCGCGAATCGACGTGTACCGCAGTGACTGCTTCATCTCATCTTTCGCGTTACGCATTTCCGCCAGTCCTGCCCCGGATGTCTCCAGGAGCGATACGGTCACCGGATGCTCACCACTGGTCCGCGGCCATATGGCGTCGCCAAGAAAGAAATCCTTGTCTACCTTGTCCGCATTCGCGACCGAGAGCGTTGGACTCGCAAAATTCCAGATCGCCTTCTTATACAGGGAGTCCACCTGATACAGACCTATTGCAATATTGGCAACATCCAGGAACGGTGGCTCCTGCCAGTTATCAATTCCCAAGCGATTCACGTTGCAAACCGTAAAGGGAATAAACTTCAATCTTTTCCCTTTGAACATCGGATAGACGACATTCTGGCCCGGCTCCAATAAATTAAATGACCCCCAGTCGGACAGGACCTGACTCCCGTCGAGCACTGCCTGATAATAATCACCATTTTTATCCAGCGCCAACACACGCAATCGCGACCGCAACTGCCAGGTCTTCGTCTCGGGAATAAACTCGTTTCCCGTCTCGTCCAAGAGGACCCAGCGCAGTGCCGTCGCCCCATTCTCGACCCTGTCGCCCGACTCACCATCCAAAATTTTCAGTGCCGGGTACTCCGTAATAATGAAACGCGGATGCAAGCCTTCAGGATCCGTCGCAACGTCCAGCAGGAGACCATAACGGCCATAAAGTGCCTGATTAAAATTCAATCGCCACTTCAGGCCTTTCAGACCGTCATTGTGCAAATTTCCGTATATATTCAGCTCGCGTACCTCACGCGGCGACTCCGAATCGTCCCGAGCACCAAACGCCACTTTCAAGGGATTCTTCTGCATGAGCCCAACAACATCGTCAATCGTCGGCTTAAACAGATTTTCGTAAATCGCGTAGCGCTTTCGAAATTCATACAGCGACACCTCTCCCTGCGCCAAACGGATCATTTCTTTCTTCTCACGTGATGAAACGGGCAGATATTCCATGGCGCGGGGACCATTCTTGATGGAAACGGTCCCGGAATAACAATCGGTTACGGTCATCCAATTCGCTTTCATCAATTCATAATTCAAATTCATTTTTCTCTTCTCCTGAAGGTTTCTATAGTTGCAAATAGTTTTCTTTTCACAAAATACGCAAAAACTGTATGATTTTACATTACCGGCAGTTGCTCATTCCCGGCGAATCGTTTGAGGAAACGACGCAGACCGTCGCTTGTCCATTCAGCATTATTGGCCCGGCACCATCGTCGATAAGCGAGAACCTGCATATATCTCGCTTGTGCTTTCGGGGCAAGTTGTAACTGAAGAACAATCTTTCTCCGTTTCCGCTTTCGTTTCGGCTGGTCTTGTAAAGGTTTTTTGCTTCGCTTTACGGTCAGCCCCAATTCGTATCGCAACCGATACACATAATGTTTGGAGAAACCGTGTTCCTTTATGAGTACATGCGGGGGGTAATCCGCGGCCAGCAAAGCGAGAATCACATTCATCTTGTTCAGGCAGGACCGCCCCTTCTCTGTTCTTCTGCGATGACATCCTTCTATGACGTTATTTCTGGAACAGACTTCCATAACACACTCCTTTTCTGCTATTCTTTGTGAACATAGTTTACACTGTCTGTTAAACAAATCGGAAATTTCCAATTTCTATTGTGGACTTACGCGTCAGCTCGGTCAATCCCCATACAAGGGCATCCATACGGTCAGGCGAATCTTCCAGTTCTCCTCCCGCGTAACTGCACAACTCCTCCTCGAGTTCCGGAAACGCACCCACATGGTGCACCAGGCCCTGTTCATACAGCCCGGCGATAGGCTCCGCACGGATGATCTTGCCTCGGCTTGCGTGCACTCTCTTGACCGGGAGCGACGCCTCGACGTTCTCCAGAACAGAGACGACCAAGTCTCCGCCCTGATTCACTTCCGCGACGACGCGGTCCGCCTGAAATCGATGATACGCCTCAACAACGCGACGCGCCCACTGCACGGGCGTACCCACCAGACTGTAATCGGCAAGCACATAATAATGTACTCGCGAGGACTCCTCCTGCTTCCGGCCCACAACGACTATTCCTGTATGGTCACTTCGCTCCGTGTGCGTTACAGCCGGGTCAACCGCAACGACAATTCGCTCAAGGTCATCCGGAATCTCGTTAATGCGGTACGGATCGATCATGGTTTCCGAACGCCATAGTGCGTTTTCACACACCTCTGACCAGTTCCCGTTCACAAAACGGTCGCGCGACCGCCCGGTCAAGGCGCCCAGAGTCTTCTCCAAATAATCGCGACTTATATTTCTCGCGTTATCACCGGGATTCATTCGGAATGAAACGAAATCGTCAGCGAACGGCAGAGGCGTGCGATCTTCACAAACTTTCTCTACGAACATGCGGTAGACCCAGTGATTCTTCGGAGTCGGATTACAATCGTAGTAGCAGCGATTACGCCAGTGCAAAACTTTCATGGCCAGACGCGTCTTCGCTATTTCTATCGAGGTATAGGGAATCTGAGACACTTCGTTAAAATAAATTAATCCATATTCCTTACCAAGAATTTTTTCAACCCGGGCAGAGTCATCAAGTCCGCCAAACCAGATCTGTGAGCCATTTCCAATCTCCAGATACAGGTCACTTTTATTGAGCATTTTTTCGAAGCCCGCGCGATCTATCTTGAACCGAAGGCGAAGCACCTTCGGAAAAGTATCCAGCAGAATAGACTCCCGGACATCCTTGAGATAGCGACGAAGGATCGCGACCCGAAGCCCGGGAAACTGCACCGCGGCCATCATAACATTAGCGCATATTACGAACGTCTTCCCCGAACGACTGCCTCCAAAGAGCATAACGTTCCCGGCAGGACCATTGAGTAATCGAATCGCCGCTCGCTGCGCCTTCGTGTATTGAAAATTATCACTCATCACGATCATCCTCCTTCCCTTCGAGCATAAGGGATTCTTCGGGCGACAGTTCCAGACGTTCGCACAACGGCACGGCTAGTTCCTGCCTCTTTACGTAGCCGCGATCCTTCCCCTGGGTCTCCAGAAAGAAGCGGATGAGACGTTCGTTTCCCGTACCAATCTTTTCGAACATCTTCGCTTCCACAAAATCGAGCATACGCTCTCGCGCGTGGACAACCGCCTTGGCAAAGCGGTGATCCTCCTGCATCCATTGATGAACCGTTTCTTCCGGTATATTCAGATCGGAACAGGCAAGAGAGACAATTCCGAAACGACTGCGCAGTCGGACGAGAAACTCTTCTTGAGGTGACGTCTTACCGCTATTTACAGAAAATGTTGTGGAGGTGGACATAAGGTGACATTCTCCTTCCAATATATAATCCGTGTCTGACACTGGGAGTGAGACACGAATGTGGACATTTTGAAAAATCGAGTCGCACAAAATGCGAAAAGCGAACAGAGAGCCGTAATCGAAATTCGATCTACTCCCTGTACCGCGTAAGACAATCTTACAGAAGATACTAAAAAAAAGAAGGCATGAAGACGACATATGGGCCACATATGGCCAGGTGTGCCCGGATTCATGCCAGTCTTAATCAAG
Source organism: Planctomycetia bacterium (assembly GCA_030539295.1). Taxonomy (GTDB): domain Bacteria; phylum Planctomycetota; class Planctomycetia; order Pirellulales; family Thermoguttaceae; genus JAUNBG01. The sequence goes on from JAUNSJ010000010.1 coordinate 64,862, forward strand.
AGACTATCGCGACGTCCTCACAACGTCCAGCCCGGGACACAGCACCCGGCACACAAAAGGCCCCGGCACAGGGCCCTTCGTGGGATGCAGACGCCTTCAGTTCAGAAAAAGCCCATGCTCATTAATGTCGTAGAACATAATTTCGTCCGGACAGACACTACCGCGATGCTTGGAGACATACAGACCGCGACGGAAGCGAGTCCCTTCACGAATTTTTCCCATATAGATGATCGTATTGGCCGCCGCCAGCAAGTCGCCTTCTTCCAGAGGTTTCTCAATCATGGAGTCCAGCGACGTTTCCGACGTCGTATACAAGACGAGGCAGCCGACCGCATGCGGCGGGTACAAACGCTCGGCAATCGTATCCGCCCAGCTCCGATAGAACTGCCGAAACAGGTCCCGGGCAACCCATTCCGGCTCCTTCTGCACAATCTGATGATACAAATACTCAAGCAGTTCAAACTGAATGGAATCGCCCTGGCGACTGACCGGCTCTATACCATCGATAATAAAACGTCGCGTCCCGCGTATGAACTGCGAGAAGAGAAAATCGATCGTCGAATCCAGATGCCGCGTCAGGTCCGACTTCCAGTCGAGCCACTGGTCGAAATCAAGGTCGCGACGCGTGACCCTGCGACCCTGCCGCGACAGTGCCGGGAAATAGTCACCCAGTTCACGATTCGGGTCAAAAACAGACGCCGGGTCAAACTGCCCCGACAGCGCCTGTTCCTTAAGGGACCAGTTAAAAAGTCGCGACGCGTAGTCCTCGTGATTTTGCGAGTCGCCTCGGGCTGTCAGGTCAACGATAAATCCACGCCGCCCCTCTTGCTCCAGCCCCGCGTTCAGGTACGAAAGACCAAATTGCGTCTTGCCGATTCCCGACGCGCCTACCAGTACGGTCATTGTCCCTGGCAGGAAGCCACCACCCAGCCGGGCATCCAGTCCGGCTATTCCTGTTGCCAATCGCTCTTGTGTCATAACCACGTATCCGTCTGTTCTACTCTTCTTCCGCCGCGTTCTTACCGGCACCCAAGCCGGAAAATATCTCGGCTACGTCGTCCGGGCTGAGGGACGCACGAACCTTGTTCGCAATCTCCTCCAGCAACCCTGGGTCGTCTATCAGGGCCTGACGCGTCTTCTCCCGCCCTTGCCCCAACTGACGCTCGCCATAGCGGAACCACGCCCCTGCCTTGAGCACGATCTTCTTTAAGATCGCTATATCCAGCACGTCTCCTTCATAGCTTATCCCATTGCTGTGCATCATGTCGAACTCCGCGTTCCGGAACGGCGGGGCAACCTTGTTCTTTACCACCTTCGCACGCACACGCTGACCTATAACATCTTCCCCTTCTTTGATCTGACCAATGCGACGCACATCAATTCGACAGGAACAGTAGAACTTCAGCGCGCGACCGCCTGGCGTCGTCTCCGGTGAACCGAACATGACGCCCACCTTCTCGCGTATCTGGTTAATGAAAATGACCGCCGTCTTGCTCTTGGCAATCGCGCCGGTCAACTTACGCATCGACTGACTCATAAGACGCGCTTGCAGACCAACATAGGAATCGCCTATTTCTCCCTGTAATTCCTTCTCCGGGACCAAGGCCGCCACCGAGTCAATGACGATTACGTCCACCGCGTTCGTCTTGACCAGCATTTCCGTTATTCGCATCGCCTCCTCACCACTGGACGGCTGACTGACCAGTAGCGACTCCAGATCGACCCCCAAACGTTTCGCCCAGCTCGGATCCAACGCATGTTCCGCGTCGATAAACGCTGCAATTCCGCCTGCCTTTTGCGCTTCGGCAACCACATGCAGCGTCAGGGTCGTCTTACCGCTCGACTCCGGACCAAAGATTTCTATTATACGACCGCGAGGAATCCCCTGGCCGCCCAACGCAATATCCAACGACAGCGACCCGGTGGAGATACCTGACAGACTTGGGGCCCGGTCGACTCCCAGCGGCATAATGGCACCTTCCCCAAACTGTTTTTCTATCTGGGCTACCGCATTCTTCAGTTCCGGATTCTTGTTGTACAGCGAGTCAATCTTTTTCTGCGCGGAACCAGCGGTGGTTTCGCTTTTCGGAGCGACTTTTTTTGCCATGTTAATCTCTCTATTCTATTATATTGCTGTTCCTGGAGCGTTAGCAGCCCTTTGACGCCGCCAGCGATCCATTTTCCTCTCGCGTCTTCCACGCCTTACTCGGTAGTTATGCCTATGCCAACAGTCCATCGCGGAAAACACTTGGTGTAGCGGGACCTCGCGAAAAGACCTCTCTATCCGCACCCTGTTCCGACAGAAAGCATCCCCCTTTTGGCAGCGGGTCGTTGACGCCACTACCGAATCTCCACTACAATATAACTTACCATCTTTTCCTCCTCTTTACAATCACCCAACCCGTTTTTTTTGAATTTTTTTCTCTTCGTTTGACCCAAAGGCCTTTTCCCGCTTGGCGTTTAGTAAAAGGCAAAAAATAAAATTTTTGGACATATTATATAGATTAGATAAAATAGATAAAGATATCAACCGGTTACCAACAGGTTTTGAACTCCTTTCTGACGAAAAAGTTCCCGGGTCAAAAAAAATTTCGAGTTTTTTTCATGGCGTCTGAAAAAGTCCTCATCACGCCCTAATGAGAGAAATGGTCGGACTTTTTGGAAAAAGGCGATACTTGAACTTTAATCTAATCTGGTATTTTTCTCTTTTTCGGCCCAAGTCAGGCTTGGAATGAACTTGACAGGAAGATTTTCTTGAGTAAGATGATTGAACGAAGCAGGGGCTACATGTTGTGGTCTTGCTGTCAGCAGGCTACTAAATATAGCTATTTTTAATCTTATATATCGATTTTTGCACGCTACGAAACGGCGGCGGAAATCAACGTCGGCAGAAAACGTGCGAAGTGGGACTCGCCCGAAACATCGTTCGGAATCTGCCGCCGGGGACAAAAGGAGATACAGGGATTTTACTTATGAGTCAAGCGGTTGAATCGGAACAGCAGACGCCGGTGACTGAAAATTTATTTCAGGGGGCAGAAGAAAACTTATTGACAGGGGAGCAGGAGAAATCGGCCCCCAAACGACGTGGCCAGACAGGGTGCGGCAAACGGGACAAGAAGGGGACCCTTTCCTCGGGTGGTATCAGTATAGCGGCCCGGTTTTGTGACTCGAACGTGGCCGACCCGTTCGACACCGTTGAATGGGAAACGCGGAGCGCCGCCATTAAGGGCGATAACGGCGAAATCATCTTTGAGCAGAAGGACTGTGAAATTCCCACTTCCTGGAGCGCCTTGGCTACGAACGTGGTCGTTAGTAAATATTTCTACGGCGAGCCGCAGACCCCCGAACGCGAAAAGAGCGTTCGACAATTGATTCATCGGGTGTGCCGCACGATTGCCGATTGGGGGACAGCCGACGGTTACTTCGCCACAAAAGAAGACGGTGAAAATTTTTATCGTGAGTTGACCTGGCTCTGTCTGCACCAGCATGTGGCGTTCAATTCGCCCGTCTGGTTTAATGTGGGCCTCTACTCGCAATATCATGTCGAAGGAACGAAATGCAACTGGCGATGGTCTGAAGAAGCGGGAGAAGCGATTCAGCCGGAGAATCCCTACGAATTTCCTCAAGCGAGTGCCTGCTTTATTCAAAGCGTAGACGACAATATGGAAGCGATTATGGACCTTGCCAGTAGTGAGGCCCTGCTCTTCAAGTTCGGGTCCGGGACAGGCACCGACCTGTCGACCCTGCGCTCCTGTCGTGAAAAGCTCTCCGGGGGCGGCAAGCCGTCGGGCCCTCTTTCCTTTATGCGCGTCTACGACCAGATTGCCGCGGTCGTAAAAAGTGGTGGCAAGACGCGTCGGGCGGCCAAAATGCAATCGCTTAAGGTCTGGCATCCCGACATAATGGACTTCATCGACTGCAAATACCGGGAAGAAGAAAAGGCACGCATTCTCGTTCGGGAAGGCCTCTCCTACGACGACGCGTATTCCTCAATTCTCTTCCAGAACGCCAATCTCTCGGTGCGCGTTACCGATGAGTTCATGCAAGCGGTCAAGAGCGACGGAACCTGGACGACGCACTGGGTTACCCATCCTGACGTGGAAGGTCCTTCCTATCCCGCACGCGAAGTCTTTAACAAGATAGCGCAAACGGCATGGGCTTGCGGCGACCCCGGTCTGCAATACGACACGACGATCAATAACTGGCACACATGCCCCAAGTCCGGACGCATTAACGCCTCGAACCCGTGCAGTGAATATATGTTCCTCGACAACTCCGCGTGCAATTTGGCCAGTGTCAATCTCATGCGGTTTCGGCGCGAGGGAGGGCGATTCGATTTCGAAGCCTTTATGGACGCATGCCGACTCGTCTTTATTGCCCAGGATATTCTCGTGGACCACGCAAGCTATCCGATAAAGCGAATTGCCGAGAACAGCCATCGCTATCGCCCACTCGGTCTCGGCTATTCCAACCTGGGCAGTCTGATTATGAGTTTGGGTCTGCCTTACGATTCCGACGAAGCTCGCGGACTCTGTAGTGCCATTACGGCTCTGCTGCACGGTTCCGCGTTCCGCACCAGTGCCGAACTGGCCGCCGCTGTGGGTACGTTCCAGGCGTATCCGGAAAATCGCGAGTCCATGAATCTCATTATGGAAATGCACTGGAATCGCGTGAATCATATCAACAACAGTCCGCGTTATCTCAAGCGGGCCGCCCAGGAACTTTGGGATGATGTCCTCGCTTGCGGTAAGAAAGATGGCTTTCGTAACGCCCAGGCCACCGTCTTGGCGCCCACCGGCACCATAAGTTTTATGATGGATTGCGATACGACAGGCATTGAACCTGATATTGCCCTAATTAAATTCAAGCAACTGGCAGGCGGTGGCACGCTCCGCATCGTTAACGGGACGGTCCCCTTGGCTCTGGAGACCCTCGGCTACGGCCCAAAAGACATCGACGCAATTGTCAAATTTATTAATGAGAATCGCACCATAGAAGGAGCACCCGGTTTTCTGCCACAGCATCTGCCCATTTTCGATTGTGCCTTTCCGGCGCCTGCGGGCTCCGCTCGCTGCATACCGTGGAAGGCGCACGTCCTTATGATGGCCGCCGCGCAGCCCTTTATTTCCGGGGCCATTTCCAAAACCGTTAATATGCCATCCTCGGCCACGGTTCAGGACGTCGCCGACGCTTATATGCTCGGCTGGGAACTCGGACTGAAGGCTCTGGCCATTTATCGCGACGGTTCCAAGACGGCACAGCCGCTGTCCACCGGGTCAAAAGACGACGGCAAGAAGCCGGAAGAGGTCCAGGAACAAGCGGCCCCTGACCCCGCCGCCTCACGCAAAAAACGCCGCGCGGTCGGCTCTCCTCGTCGCGAACGACTCCCCGATACCCGCCAGTCTGTGACTCACAAATTCAATGTCGCGGGCCACGAAGGTTATGTCACCGTCGGACTCTATCCGGACGGACGCGTCGGCGAACTCTTTATTACCATGGCCAAAGAAGGAAGTACCATCGGCGGACTTATGGACTGTTTCTCAACCGCGCTGTCCATGAGTTTGCAATATGGCGTGCCGCTCAAAGTCTATGTGGAAAAGTTCTCCCACACACGATTTGAACCGATGGGTATGACCAAGAACCCCAGTATTCCTATTGCCAAGAGTCTTGTCGACTACATTTTCCGCTGGCTCGGCGAATCCTTCCTGCAGCAGGAAGACGTGCCGTGTATCCATCCGGACCACGGACACAACGGGGACGCGTCCGCGGTCACGCACGATTTAACGGGCAATGCCAATGGTTTTTCCGCTGCCGTCGAGGCCTTGGCCGCCGCGAAAGATAACGCCCCTGTCTCAACCGCTCCTGACGCCTCCCCGGCCAAAACGAACCCGGTGGCCGAATCCGGGACACACACCGAGGCCCAGCATTCATCCTATATTACGTTCGACAGCGACACGCACGCCATGCACATCGAACCGACCTACAACGCGGAATCCGAAGAATCCGAGACGCAGAGCGAACAGTTCGCCATTTTCCAGTCCGACGCCCCGGCCTGCGACCAGTGCGGCTCCATTTGTGTTCGAAGTGGTAACTGTTACCTGTGCTATAATTGCGGACGCAGTATGGGCTGCTCCTGATTCTTCTGTACACCATGGAAGTACGAACCTGTCTCAACTGCACGGGCACTCTGATTCGGTAAATCGAACCTGAGGCCCGTGTTGCTCTGTTTTCAGGGGCTATGCTCTATCGCGGCGTACAGCGTCCGCGGTCCCGCGACTGACGCAGAACAGAACCAACGGAAAGGAGAATAGACCATGCAGAAGAAATACACAATAACCGGCATGCGCTGCGCCGGGTGCGCGGCCAATGTAGAACGAACCGTTAGCCAAATAGCGGGGGTCACCGCGGTCCAGGTCTCGCTGGCCAGTCATCGCATGCTCGTCTCTTACCAGTCGCCCGACCCAAGCGAGGAAATCGTTCGACGGGTTTCGACGCTCGGGTTCTCCGCACAAGAGCTCATCTCGCCCATTGAGGAAAGGCAACGCGTTTTAGAACAGGAAGTTAAGGAAAGTCACGCCCTGCGCGACCGCCTGCGACTTTCTCTTCTCTTCCTCCTGCCGATTCTCCTTTTGGCCTGGACTCCCCTGCCCACAAGTCTCCACGAAGTTGCCTCCTTAACCGCGTTTCTGCTCGCGTCCTTTATCATTGCCATCAATCGGGTGATTTTCTTACGCGGTTTTCGAAATCTTGTTAAGGCCATGCCCGATATGGACTCGCTCGTGGCTATTGGCGCCTCCGCGTCCTACCTCTACAGCGTCTGGCTGCTCCTTGCCCTGCTGCTCGGCCTGAACTTGCCCGAACCGATCGAAACGACCGGGATTTGCTTCGAATCCTCCGCCATGATTCTTACCCTCATTACACTCGGCCGATATCTCGAAAGCAGAGTTCGCAGCCGGACAACCCACGCCATCGATGAACTCCTTGACCTCATGCCCGATACCGCGGTCGTGCGGCGTGACGGTCAGGAGCGAGAAATTCCCGCGGATGAGCTTCTCGTCGGTGATTTGGTCCTCGTGCGGCCCGGGCGGAAAATTCCCGCCGACGGCCTTGTACTCGCCGGGTCCTCTCTCGTTGACCAGGCCTTCCTGACCGGCGAAAGTATCCCTGTTGCCAAAAGTGCCGGCGATTCCGTCTTCTCCGGAACCGTGAACCACAATGGATACCTCGAAGTCTCCGTGCAAAAGACCGGTTCCGAAACCACGCTGGCCGCCATTATTGAACTGGTGCAATCGGCACTCGGGTCCAAGGCGCCCATCGCGCGATTGGCCGACCGCCTCTGCGCCCGGTTCGTCCCGCTGGTCCTGCTCATTGCCTTCGTTACAGGCGCCGTTCACCTCTTCCTGGGCGATTCCGGCTTCCAGACCCTTTCGGCCGTCATTGCCGTACTCGTGATCTCGTGCCCTTGCGCACTCGGGCTGGCGACTCCCCTGGCCGTGGCCGCCGGAACCGGTCGCGCTGCCCTCGACGGTATTCTCGTTAAGTCCGCACAGGCGTTCGAACTGCTCAATCGCGCTAAAATCATTCTCTTCGACAAGACGGGAACCGTAACCCAAGGCAAGCCACAGCTAACCGAAGTTATTGCCACCGCACAGGAAACGACGCGCGACCTCGTTGCGCTCGCCGCCGCTCTTGAAACCCGGTCCGACCATCCGGCGGCTCAGGCACTGCGCAGTTATGCCCAAGAGCACAAAATCCCCGTCGTGCCAGATATCGCGGCGCAAGAGAAGCCGGGACAGGGCCTGTTCGCCTCCTTTGAAGGTCACGACTACCGCATAGGTAACCGACATGCCGCGGAAGACGCCGGAATCGACCTGACGCCCTGGCACAACAGAATCGAGGAAAAACTTAAGCGCGGCGCGATTGTCCTCTTCCTCATAAGAGACAAGACCCTACTCGGAATTCTCGTCTTTACCGACCGGGTCAAGCAGGACAGTCGTCTGGCCATCGACCGGCTCAAGAGGATGGGACTCGACGTCATACTCCTCTCCGGGGACAGCCATAAGACCACTGCCGCCGTAGCCGAAGAACTCAAAATCGAACACGTCATTGCGGAAGTCCTCCCCGCCGACAAAGAACAAACCGTGCACCAGTTTAAGTCACAAGGCACCGTTGTCATGGTCGGCGACGGCATTAACGACGCTCCCGCTCTGGCGCACGCCGATGTCGGCATCGCTTTGGCCTCCGGTGCCAATATTGCCATTGACTCCGCCGAGGTCATTATAACAGGCAACAACGTGCAAGCAGTGGTTACGGCACTCCTGCTCGCGCGACGCACGGTGCGCATTATTAAGGAAAACCTCTTTTGGGCCTTCATCTATAATATACTGGGCATCCCGCTGGCCGCTGGCGTCTTCGTTCCCATTTGCGGATGGCGACTCAATCCGGTTTTCGCCGCCGCCGCAATGGGCATGAGTTCCTTGTGCGTCGTCCTCAACTCCCTGCGAAATCTCAGGCCCATCCGCTCGCAAGGTGAAAAACCGGGTACAAAGTAAATAAGACGTTACGCCACAATGAATTAAAGCGACTCGGTTTCGCCACCGGCCCGGGTCGCGCTGGCCTTAATCACGCTCTCCTTAACCGTTTCCGAAATGAATCGGACGGAACCATCGCCAAAGAGGAAATTCGCGCCGCCCGAATGATGACTCGAAAAACCATGCGCCGCCCCGTCATTTTTAAAACCACTGGCAAAAGAGCCTGCTATAATCGCTGGCAGGCACCCGGAACCGGCCGGCATGCCACTCCAGGTCGTAAAATGCAAACGGTCCGACGCTCGCTCGCCCACGAATATCGTGTGACTCGTCCCGTCTATAAACGCGCTCATGTTCAGACTGCTGTTATGATAAAACGCGCCGTCACTTTCAAATGCCTTGTTCTCGTTCTCTTCGCCATGGCCATAATGCTCCGCCTCGTGCAAGTCCGTCGTCCCAAAAGAAACCACGTAATTCGCCGCCGCAAACTCGGTCGTCTCGTCCGTCGCGTGCTCATGGTCGTGGTCATGGTCCCCGTCACCATAGCTCCCGTGGTCGTGGTCGTGCTCGTCCTCATCATGCTCGTGCTGCACGCCCGACTCCGCCAGAGTAAACACCCGGCGGCTGTCCGGCTCCGAAGGACAGCGATACGGGGCAAGAAAAGTCAGTCTCGCCTCCTTATTGACCTCGTCCGCCAACGGAACCTCCAGCTTGCATAAGTCCCGCAAATTCTGCTGCTCCATGTACGGAAGTAGCGCCGCCATGGCACTCCAGCCGGGGTCACCATAAACACACGGCGTTTTGCAATCCTCGTGATAACCACGCCACGCCGCCGGAAATGCTTGCTGCACATCGTGATAGTTGTGCATCGCCAAACCAATCTGCTTCAGATTATTCGTACATTGCATACGCCGCGCCGCTTCTCGCGCCGCCTGTACCGCCGGCAGAAGCAACGCAATCAGTATCCCAATGATCGCTATGACCACCAGCAGTTCCACAAGCGTAAAACCCCATCGACTTTTTTGACTTACCACAAAACGATATTCATATTTTTTCACTAACGTTACACTCATTGATATTACCTTTTCTATTCATTCTCCGCCAACACCTTCCGCACAGAGAAGATGCCTAAACCCATTCGGACACCACCAAAAAAAACTCGCTGGTACCAGCGCTCGACTGGGGCCAAGTTTTTTCGGCGACACATTTAAAAACAGAGTTCAGACCACAACAGGCGGGCCACGCGCCGACAGCGACGCTCGTTCGCAAGAGAAAAGAGACTCGGTCGAAATGATTCCCAGAAACCAGACCGGAACAGGGCCAGACGCCGTAACTGCCGTTATAAGAAGGCTTTTCGGCGTTGAACAGAAGAAGCATACAGGGCAGGAATCCGCATGGTGCGTTTCGGACAAGGGGTCATGCAGCCCCGGCAGTCGCTCCTGCCTCGCCGGTGAAACGATCTCCTCCTCGCAACAGGCACTCTCACAACGAGCTTCTTCCTCACAGGCCACAGCCACACAGCAGTGGTCTCCACCCCCATGCGGGAGGAAGAAGTGCATGCCCGTACCAAACACTGCAGGCACCCCAAACAGGAGCAGCAGCACTCGGGCAACGAAACGTTGTAATACCGTCATGACAACAGAACGACCCTGGCTCAAAGGATACACAAACGACCACAAGCGAAGCCCATCTGAAAAAATCAGACCAGCCTCGTAACACACTCTCCTATCTTACACCGATTCTTCAAAAAAGTCAAGGGGGTTCACCATAAACCTTTCCACAGGGGCGGTGCGCGCCAAGAAAGACTGAAAAATCCCGATCTTTCCAATATTTCGCTTGATTTTTGGGCCAAGTCGTGGTATAATTCAGTATCGAAGGAGTTTTTCGATTTTTTTTCTTACAGGACGAAGTATGACGCAAAATTTGCCAGCGCACAAAACTCGATGCTATCGCCATCGTATTGAGTGGGGCGAAGAACCTCATTTAATCCCCTGTCATCTCTTCTACCTGTCGGGATGCAATCTTGCCTGTCGCTCCTGTATTGCCGGGGAAATGGCACGCAGTACGAGTCATGGCGAACTCCTCACGCCCGAATTCTTTCGCCAGCAGCATCGCTGGGGAATCGAACAGGGAGCACGCACGATACAGTGGGTGGGCGGCGAGCCGGGTATCCATCAGGACAACCTCATCCAACTCATGACCGAGGTTCCCCCGCAACTGCCGGTGGTATGGAAATCGAACTTCTATACGCACACCCCACGTTGGGACGACCTGAATCGACTTGTAACCTGGTTTATTGCCGACTTGAAATTCGGGAATAACGATTGCGCGCAGGAGGAATGCGGACGGAATGACTACTGGGAAGTGGTAACAGAATCTCTTCTGGCCGTCTATAAGATAGCGCCGGAAAAGCTTATGGTGCGTCACTTACGTCGTCCGGGCCACGACGAGTGCTGTCAGGACCCGGTGCAGCGCTGGTGTCGTGCCCACCTGCCCAAGGCTCATTTCTCCATTGGTTACGGCTATACGAGCCCGGAAGTATGGCCTCACAATCGGCCGCACCCCGAGCCGGTCTCACCCAATGAGGAAACCGCCATAACGGAAATCCTTATCTCTCGCGACGGCCAGCTCCGCATCTTTGGCCTCTCCGCGGAAGTCAGGGAGATCCTCAATAGCTTTATGCCAAGTCCTCATGACCTTTATTTACCCAATCACGAAAGTCCATCATGACAGAGCCTAATATCCAGTCAGGACCCCGGAACGTTACCACGCCTCCTCTCCCGGACGGCGAACAGGCGGCCAAAGCGCCCGCTGCTCCTCCCAAAGTGGCCAGAGCCTGTCTGTCGCAACCGCAAGAGCTCGACGTCCTTATTCGGTCACGTTACCCCATAATTTATATAGAGTCGTGGGAAGAAGAGCGAGTCGAAAAATGTCTCCTGAAAATCGCCAAGGCCCGTCACAAAGATTTCTTTACCTGGACCATAACCGAAGGCATCGTGCGTGCCGACGTCGAAAGTACACAAGTGGCCCACAAGTCGAGCAAGACGACCGACCCGCTGGCCGCGCTCGATGCCGTGCTGGAGCATGTGCAATCGGCGATTTTCCTCTTTAAGGATTTTCACCGCTTTACGGAGGAGAATCGCAGTAACCTGGCCGTGATTCGCCGACTCCGCGACGTCGCCTATCATCTGCGCGACTCCTATAAGACCATTGTTATTGTCGCGCCTGCCACAAGAATCGCGTCCGATCTCTCCAAGGACGTAACCGTCTTTCCTTTCTCGCTCCCGAATCAGGCCGACTTCAGCCTCTTAATCGACCGCATCGTGGACGACGTTAAAGACAATCCGAAAGTCTCCGTCACACTAACGCCGGATGAACGCGAACGCATTCTGGAAGCCGCTCGCGGACTGACCCTGAAAGAAGCGGAAAACGTCTTCGCTAAAACTCTTGTACTCAATGGCCGGCTCAGCGCCGACGATATCAGTCTCATTTTCAGCGAAAAGCAGCAAATCATTCGCAAAAACGGACTCCTCGAATACTACAATACGAACGAAACGATCAAGCACGTAGCCGGTCTGGACAATCTGAAGTCGTGGCTCGTCAAGAGAAAAATTGCCTTTACGAAAAAAGCTCACGATTTCGGTTTACCGGCTCCGAAAGGACTCCTCCTGCTCGGCGTTCAAGGTTGTGGCAAGAGTCTCTGCGCCAAGGCCATCTCCGCCTTATGGGAGCAGCCGCTCCTTCGCTTTGACCTCGGACGGCTCTTTAGCGGACTGGTCGGGTCCAGCGAGGAAAACGTCCGCGCCGCGATTCAGGTCGCCGAAAGTGTCGCTCCGGCCATACTCTGGATCGACGAAATCGATAAGGCACTCGGCGGCAGTTCGCAAGATGCCGGTGGCAGCGACGGCGGAACCAGCGCTCGCGTCTTCGGAACACTGCTCACATGGCTCTCTGAAAAGACGGCGCCCGTCTTCGTGATCGCTACGGCCAATAATATCTCCCGACTCCCGCCGGAACTCCTCCGTAAAGGGCGTTTCGATGAAATCTTCTTCGTCGACCTGCCTGACCTGAACGAGCGTAAAGGCATATTCCAGGTCCATCTCGCCAAACGTCGCTGGCGCCCGGCCGACTTCGACCTCGACGCGCTCGCTCGCAAAGCCGATGGCTTCTCCGGTGCGGAAATTGAAGAAGTCGTCGTCTCCGCACTCTTCGACGCCTTTAGTGAAAATAAAAAACTGTCAACCGAAATTTTGCTCAACGCCATAACGCAAACGGTGCCGCTGTCTCGCACAATGAGTGAAGAGCTGGGCCGACTTCGTAACTGGGCGTCCGGACGCGCTCGCATGGCGTCCCATATAACCTTGCGTGAAGTGGATGAAACCAAACGAAAAATCGAATTTTAAAGGAGCATGACGTGAGTACCGTTTTAATTGTCGCACCTATTATCATGACGAACTGGCCGCTCATTGCCGCCGCTGTTACAGGAGCGCTCTGCTCCAGTACGATCGGATTCGCGGAAGCGTCCCAGGCCGCTATTAAAAAACTTAACAGTGAGAATCAACATTGCCAGGAAGAGGAAATCTCTTTCGAGAGCAGTGAAATTCTCGCCTCGGCCGCCAATTTGGGCGAATCGCTGACCGTGGAAAAAGACGGCGTCTTCGCTACATTTCACCGATCGACCCGCGGCGAACTCCGGCTCGCCATGCGCGGAATCGGCAAAACGAAGCAGGAACTCCGTCAGATCGGACAGGACCTCATCGGTCGCGTAACACAGCAGTATGCGTACCACCGACTCGTTACCGAAATGAAAAACCGCAATATGTCAATCGTCGAAGAAACCGTGGAAGCCGACGAAACCGTCAAAATCCGCGTTCGCAACTGGTAATTTTTATGCCTCGGGAAGCCGTGAAACACACAGCATCCCGACCAACCCAACGGAACAGAAACAAATGGCAAAAGAAGAATTCGAAATTGAAATTCGACCCAACGGTCAGGTCTCCGTTCGCACGATCGGCATAAAAGGCCACGACTGCGTCGACGCCGCCAAAGAATTTATCGAAATGATTCAGGGCAAAGTCGTCGCAAGCGAAAAGACCAACGAATACTACGAGACCGGGATTAACGCAACGGTCCAGGACGAAAACTCACTCTATAATCGCTGGGGGTAAACTTTCGTGCAATGTCCGAGTTGTCATTTTGAGAACATGCCGAACAAGCAGCGATGCGTGGCGTGCGGGGCCGTACTTTCCGGAGGGCCGGCCATGAGCTTCATGCCGCCGCGCGCTTCGCGTCTGGAAAAATGCCTGCATTTAACCTCGCTCTGTTATGCGTGCAATCGGCTTTTCGGTTGGATTCCTCCACTGTTGAATCGTGTCCTCCCCTTCAATCGAATCGTGGCGCCACACCTCACCGCGCTGGCCAATATTCAGCCACTCGATTTTTTTCTTCCCGGCTATGCCTTCTGGCGGTCAGGTACAAAACAAGCAGGAATGATCCTGCTCTTCGTTTGGCTTGCCGGTCTGCTACTCACTCTGTTCGGAATCGGCACGACACTCGGAACGGCGGGCCTTGGAATCATTGCAGGCGCACATCTGACCTCCATCTTTCGGTACGTCATAACGCGTGAGGACCTGTACGACCATGCGGGCAGTATTCTGTGCTTTACGATTCCACTTGTCTTCTGCTGTCTGTATCTGCCAATCATTGTCCTGTCCGTTTGGCTTCTCGATATCAGAATGCTGGGCGAAATTCACGCAGACCCCATCCAACCGCGAGACCGGATCATTGCCGTTCGGCTCTTCAATCGAGACTCATTAGCGCCCGGCGATTGCGTGCTCTATACGCTGCCACCCATAACGTATCAACTGGCAAGCCACCAGTTTGCCAGGATCGAAGGTCCCCAATTCAACCGGATCCTGGCCGTCGCGGGCCAACATGTCTCCTGGGAAAAAGGAATTCTCACAATCGACGGTAAGCCATCTGCCGCAACACCGCTTGGCCTGCTGCCTCCGCCGCCCGACACGCAATTCGACGTCCCGCCCGGACACGTCGTCCTCGTTCCCGCGGCGCAGGTACACGGTTTTGTTTGCCCCAAAACCGCTGCCAACTTTCAAGAAGTTGTGCTCGTTCAGAATGACCGCGTTCATTCGCGTGTCCTCTTCCTGCGACGCAACTTCTTTCATTTCGTACCTTTGAACTGATCAGAAAGTATATACACGTGTCACGATTTAAAAATTTGGAATTCGCCGATAAAGGAGCTGCCCGAAGCGTTCGGACTCCCGGCTCCATGCAATCCTCTGCGGAGGCCTTACCCGCAGAGTCCACTGCCGCTGGAGACGCAACGTCGCCGAATCTCAAGCCGCGTACCGCTACCGACTGGATGGAACAAGCGGACAAGGAACGACGCCTTGGCCATCACGAAACCGCACTGCTCTACTATGGCCGCGCCCTGGAAAACGACCGATCACTGGTGAACTGCTGGGTGGGCCAGGTGCAAATGCTCCTCTACCTCGACGAACCGCGACAGGCCCAAACATGGTCAACGAGCGGCTTAAAACTCTATCCGGGAAATGGTGACCTCTTCGCGTGCCAGGCTCTTGCCCTGCTCCGTCTCGGTGATTTTCATGCGGCCATGGAACGTTCCGACGCTGCGTGTAATGCCCCCGGCGACTCCGCCTGGCGGTGGCTCGTTCGCGCTGAAGTCCTACTCGCTCGTCGCTCTCGCAATGTGGAGCACTGCTATCAAATGGCGACTTCCATTAACCCCGATTGGCTCGTTAAACTTGAAGTCGCTCTTATGCAACTTCGACACAACAAAGCCTTTTGGGCCTTGAAAAATCTGGCCCAGGCCACGCAACAGTCACCCGATTCCTCGTTCGCCTGGTTCCTGCTCGCGATCTGCCAACGGCAACTTCGCAATCGCAGTGCCGCGCTCGACGCCGTTTCTCACGCTCTTGCCGTTCTGCCAGACTTCCAGGAAGCAAAAAAACTGCAACGCGAACTTCAGACCTCCGGTGGCCTCTTGAGCTGGCTCGCACGACTCTTCTTCCTCCGAAGATAAAGGATTCTTTATGACAAACTGGACAATCGACCAAATTTTTAAAAGTGCTAAAAAAAGTGCCGCTAGCGATATTCATCTCGTTCGCGGTCTGGCGCCCATCTTTCGTATTAACGGCGACCTCCGTCAGCTGGGCGGCGCACCCCTGGAACGCGAAGATCTCCTCCGACTCCTCCATGAAGTCGCAACGAAAAACCAAATCGCCTCCTTCGAAAAGAAAAAAGCCGTCTGCTTCTCCCGATATTGGGATGAAGTGGGACGACTGCGTATTACCGGCTATCTGCATGCACTCTGCCCCGAAATGGCCATCAGAATTTGTGAAAGTGCCATTCGCCCTCTGTCCGAACTCGGGCTGCCCGACGTCCTCCAGGACTTCACCCGCCTCCACGACGGCCTCGTACTCATTACAGGGCCTACCGGCGTCGGAAAAACGACAACTCTCAATGTCATGGTCGATTTAATCAATCAGGAACAGCGAAAAAAAATTATTATGATCGAAGACCCCGTCGAATTCGTTCATCGTAATTCACGCAGTATTATTGTGCAGCAGGAGGTCATGACCGATACCCCGTCCTTTCATGAGGCCCTGACCAATTCGCTCCGGCAAGACCCCGACGTTATCGTTATCGGCGAAATGCGCAGTCTGGAAACCATCTCCACCGCTCTGACCGCCGCCGAAACCGGCCACCTCGTCTTCGCCACATTGCACACTCCCGACACTGTTCAAACCATTCAACGTGTACAAAGCGTCTTCCCGTCCGAGCAACAGAACCTCGTTAATATTCAGCTGTCCAACTCCATTCAGGCCATTGTCTCCCAACTCCTGCTCCCCAAAGCCGACGGGTCCGGACGCGTCGTCGCAACGGAAGTCTGCATCTGTAACTATGCCATTAGAAATAAAATTCGCGAACGTAATCTGCACGCCATCTACAACGACCTGCAAGGCGGACGTTCAACAAAAATGAATACAATGGACATGTCTCTGCTCGATCTGTATGAACAGGGCATTATAACCTACGAAACCGCGATTACCCACGCTCGCGATAAAAAGTTTATTCAACTTCGCGGTCGCGACTTGTAACGCCGCCCCAAAGAAAAAAGACGCAAAACACCGTACATTACACAGTACGGCGCGTTTTACGTCTTTTTCTCATTACACGAACGCGTCAACTGACGATTCACAAAAAGAGTATTTTCATACAGTCCAGCAAAATCACTGAACGTGCACAGCCCCCGAAATCGTTTCCGGCGTGTCAAAAACGACACTGCCTTCACTGGCGTACTCATTTAAAATCGCGCCCGCGCTCCGGCCTATGCCAAACCGCTCCACACCGTAGGGCAGCATCTTTCTTATCGTCGTCAGCGAACTGACGCCCCCTGCCACCTTAAGATGAAGGGAATCGCCTATCGCCTCCTTAATCGCAATCAAATGCTCCAGCGTCGTTCCCGTCTTCGCCCATCCGGTGCCCGTCTTGATCCACTGCGCACCGCCTTTGACGACGAGTTCCGCCGCGCGGCGCAGCTCATCCAGAGTCAGTACCGGCGCCTCGACGATAACTTTAAGCGGTAAGTCGCCCACAATTTCTTTCACCGATCTTATGTCCGCCACGACCTCATCGTACATTCCGGAAAGCAAAAAGCCGTCATTTATCATCATATCGACTTCATCGACGTTCATCTTCATTAGTTCGCGCGCCTCGGCTACCTTCATGGCCGTTGTCATTTGGCCACTCGGATATCCCACCGTACCGCCAATCAAAAACCGTGCGCCCAGCCGGTCACGCTCCTCATGCAGGACAGGCGTAAAGCAGGACAAACAGAATGTCGCCTTGCAGTCGAACTGAGCCGCCATGGCCGCGATATGCACAACGTCCGCTTTCGTCGACGACGTTTGCACCGCGCTCAAATCCATAAGTTGCGGTATTGAAATCTTCATTGTATCTCCATTTTCCATCATTTTAAATTGTATTCTTCTCTCAATGTTTATACCGGTTTTTGTCTGCTCGGCAACAGAATCAGAAATCGATCAGACACTTCAATACAGTACCACTCCTGACCGCCGCCAGGGCCTCCTCAAATCGCTCCACCGGAAATCGATGCGTAACGAACTCCGACGCCGTAAGCTTACCCGCCCGAATCCATTCAATAAGCTGGTCCGCCGATTCCCGCTCCTTACGTCGCGTGGGCCACTGATGTATCAGCAGATTGAAATTATACGGACCCGGCTCCTTATTCAGATTAAACGACCCGTCTGCCAAAACGCCATACACGCAGATCGTCCCCTCCATGCGTATCATACCAATGGCCTCGTTAATAATCTTCGGACTGCCAACGGCATCAATAATGACATCGTATTTGCCATTGTGTTCCAATGCGGGGTCACCCGGTGCGAACGCGGCGTCCGCGCCTAGCTCTATTGCCTTGGCACGCTTCCATTCAAGCGTATCAACCAGGCCAATCCAGCCCCAACCCAAAAGCTTACCGAATTTCACAAAACTCATACCCACCGGGCCACCACCGTAAATCAAAACGCGATCGCCTGCCTTAATTCGAAAAACTTCAATACCGCCCATAACTTCACGCCAAGTGCACATCAGCGCCGTTTCTTCCGCCGGTATGTCGGCCGGTATGACATTCTGCACTTCATGACACTCATACCAGCCATGTTCCGCGTCCGCAATTCCATCCGCCGTCATGGCATCATGGTCATTCGCCAGCGTATAGTCACAAAATCCACCCCAGCCGCTTCCGAGTCCTTTCTCCTGAAAATCAAAAAGCATACCGGAAAGAAGTCGGTCGCCCACCTTGAACTGCGTGACCTTCTCGCCCACCGCTTCCACAATTCCGGTCGCCTCGTGACCCAGTACAAGCGGGTAATTTGCCAAACCTGGAAAATGCCCTGATACAACTTTAGCGTCTGTCGAATTACACATCGCGCATATGTCCGTTCGAACCAGTGCCTGATAGGGGCCAGGCTCCGGTCTCGCAAGATCCCACAATTCAACCTTGTTCGGTTCCGTTACGACGATACCTCTCATTGTCTCCCTTTCTGTTTTAATTTCTTTTGTATTTCTTTTTTTGCAACTACGACCGGCCCTGCGGTAATCGCGCCAGTTCATCATAGACCGGGACCAGAGCGTGATAACATTGATCAAAGACCGGCAAAAGACGCTGATAAATCGCTACATGTTCCGCGTTCGGCTCAATAATGTCATCCACTCGAATAAAGCGTTCAATTGCGGAAAAGTCATCAAACATACCAACAGCGACGCCACCGATAACAGCCGCGCCCATCGACGTCGCCTCTTCCAAAACGTTCAACTTGTGGATCGGGCAGTCGTAAACGTCCGCCATAATCTGTCGCCAGATTGCACCCTTGGCTCCACCGCCAATAACCCGCATGTCCTTTAAAGGAATCTGCTCCCTCATGATCCGAACAATCAGGCCAAGGTTCATCGTTATTCCCTCTAAAACGCTGCGCAACATATGTCCGCGACTCGTTTCCAGATTCATGCCAATAAAGGCACCCCGCGCATTCGGATTCCAGCGCGGCGATCGTTCGCCCAGCATATACGGTAAAAAGAAAACATTTCCACTACCCACAGGAGCCGTGGCAATCTTTTCGTTAATCAACTCATAAACATCGCGCCCCGTCTTCTCGGACTCCGCCCGCTCTTCCTCGCAAAACGTATTCTTAAGCCAGGCATAACTCGAACCGGCCGTCTGTACGGATCCGGTCGGATGAAACAGACCCGGTACGCAGTGCGCCCAAGTCATGGTCCGCATGCCAGGGTCAAGAAGCGGCTTGTCCGTTGTAACCCCGATCCAGCTCGACGACCCCAAATAATTGTACGCGTGGCCAGGCGAAACAGAACCAACGCCCACGCCGGCACAGCAACCGTCCCCGCCGCCCACCGCGACCGGCGTTCCCGGTGCCAGGCCCGTCGCCTCGGCCGCCTCGGGCGTAACCTCACCCAAAATCGACGCCGATGCAGCAACTTTTGGAAATATTGTTTCAGAAAGATTCGCAGCCGATAAAATCTCTTCCGACCAGCATGCCTTTTCCAAATCATACGCGTTCATACCAGACGCATCGCTCGCGTCAGTTGCTAAAACACCTGTCAGTCGAAAATTAATATAATCTTTCGCGGCGCAGGAACATGTCATTTCTGCGTAGATTTCCGGGTGCGTCTCGCGTAGCCACAAGATTTTCGACAGTGCGTAAACCGACGCCAAACGATGGCCCGTTATCCGATAAAATCGCTCCGGGTCAAATCGCTTTGCAAACGTCTGCGTCTGCTCCTCACCCCGCTGGTCGCAGTAGATCATGCTCGCAAAGAGCACACGCCCCTCGCTATCCAGTGGCGTCGCGCCCATCATCTGCCCACTCAACGAGACAACGGCGATTCGCTCCTTCTCAATTCCCTCCAGCAGCATTTGCGTCGATTGGCAAACAGCATGCCACCAGTCATGGGGATTCTGTTCCGCCCAGCTCCCGTTATAATAGCGTGTGCCGTGTTCATACGATACCGTTACACTTCGGACCAGGCGGCCCGACTGATCGAACAACGTCGCCTTATTACCCGAGGTGCCAAGATCATGAGCCAGTAATAAATCTTTTGTCATAATTTTGTGCCTGTTTCTTAGTCTCTTGTCTCAAGCGGAAGAAAGACAATGGTCGCCTTACTGTCGTGGCTCGTATTCACTTTATCCGGCCCGTCTACCATATCGAAACACGTTACCGCCAGATGACCGTTCCAAAAGCACGGTTCGCCCGGCTGGTTCAGTTCCCCATTCAGTCCATTACTATCGCCCGACTTTGCAATAAATGCAATCTTACAATCCTTACCGGAAACTTTCGCTATGGCATTATTGGAGAAATCAGCTACATAAATATCGCCCGTCACCGCGTCGCGGCAGATACCGTCGGTCGTTCTCATGGGAATTTGCGTCGCCTTTGCAAGGAACCCGGCGTCCGGTTTGCCATCGGCGTCCATAAGCGGCGGAATCGATTCACATTTTGCGTAAACCTCCACCGCCGCACCGCCGTTACCATTCGGAGTCGCCTTCAGCAGTGTTCCGTCACCGAAATTGCCAATGTAGAGATTTCCCTCGTCGTCAAAGCAAAGGCCATCCGCGCCATACTGACAATCTTTATTCTCCGTTTCCAGCAGAACGAACAGATTCGGGTCATCGGCCTTCTGACTGAATTCCACATTGCGTGCCTCAAGCGGGAACCGATACACACCGCTGGCCAGCAGACCACTTGCCTGCTCACACTGCGGCAGGCAGCTAACCGTAATATACGCATAACCGTCGCGAACCTTGACCCCGTTCGGGTGCGGAATGCCGGAGACAATCGTATCGCAAGCAACGATCTTGTCGCCCTCCAGAACGACGCGAATCAGACGTCCCTGATTCACTTCGCCCTTTTCGCCATTACCTGTCGGCCAGTTCTGATTATCGCAAATAAAGAGCGCCCCGTCCGGCGCAAAATCGATACCCATCGGATACGCCTTGCCCGTCTCTTCACTCACGGGAACTTCGAACCATTTACGCACTTGTCCATTCTTATTGATTCGCAAAATGCACGCCGGCTTGCTGTCGTCTCCGAAATTCGGGCACGCGACAATAAGGTCACCCGTTTCCTGACAGACCGCCATACCGTCAGGCGTAGCAACGTACTCCGGCAGCACAAGGAACGCCGGGCATTCGTCCGCATAACTCACGCCCGCGGCACAGAACAGACCCGCAACAAACCACGCGGCAATTGCCTCCATAAACATTTTCGCATTTTTCACTGATTACTCTCCTTTACTTCCGTATTTACTGTCAGCAGCTGTTAAAATCTTTGGATTTTTCAACATTCAATCCGTTCTGCCCCGTTCGTTATGGTTCCGGACGTGCCTGTTGAAATCCTTCCATATCGGCTTCCGGACACGATTGAATCAGTTCACTCCCGGCACAAATGGCTTTGAGCAAAGCCTGATAATCGGCGTCGCTCGTATCGCGGAACAGGATTTTTTTCGGGTCGTTTGGATCCACGGAAAGACCGCGTCCGCCCGCGTCCCGACTCAAGTGCGCCGTCAGCATCGCACTGTTAGCCGGCCGCGTCAGATTTATCCAGGCGAATCGGCCCGTCCAGTCAATATTCACACCATCGTACACCTCTGGCAAGTCCCTGTTGCCACCGAAAAGACTTTTATGACATTCAATACACTTTTTTTCATAGATCGGAAGAAGTTCATCATTGAGCCACGCCGCAGGAGCGCCGCCGCGAGCGCCGGTCCACCGGTCTCTCTTACCCGCCGTGTCCGGGCGCGCATTTGCGTACGTACCGTAATACGGAATGTCCGCGTCGATCCACATGCGTACTCGGGCCATGGACTCCGCGTCGACCTCGACTTCACAATGCTCACGCGTAAAATAGTCCGGCAAACGACTGGCCACCGATCCGCTCGCGTACGCCTTATTCACCGCGGAAGGCGTAAACAGCAGCCAATGAAATTGCACCAGTGGCTTACCCAATGCCGCCTGCGACGCCAGGAGTTCACCCGTCTGCATATTACACTGACGATACGAACGACTTCGACCTACGAGATTATCATACGACATATTAAAGAATCGCGTCTTATCGCCCGAGAGGTCATAACCCCCGTCCGGATTCGAACCTTCATGGCATCGCACGCAATAGCGGTCCAACACAGGCTGCACCACGCTCACATAGTCCACAATTCCCGCGTCGAGTGTTTTGTTTGTTCGTTCATTCGGCAGACGCTGCATCCACTCCGGAAGTATCGGCGTGTCTGGTTTGCGCGCTGCCGCCGTCGGACGCGCCGCCGTTCCCGTCGCTGTGCCGGGCAGAGTGTCACGTGGCTCATGACAGCCCAAACAGCTTGTCGTCTCACCCGGCATGAACTGCGCCGCACTGGTCATACGCTGAACTTCCCGACCCTCGGCGTCCAAAGCCTGAAAATAGACCTCACGCAACGCCGGTACAAAAAAATGCGCTGACCCGTCTTGCTCCACCGGAACTTCGCCCCAGCAGCGTTTCGCGTAATACGTACCGCAACTCATAACCGGCGACTGGTCATAAGCACGGGCAACGAGGTCCTCCGACTTGCGAATCTGCTCCATAATGCGAATTGTTTTAATCGCACCGCGCTCGACCTTTTCCGATTCCAGGCCATTATAGACATCCGTCAACACGACCACGCCCACCGGGTCCCCTTTAAGTAAATCGCCATACTCCGGAATCTGCCACGACGGGTCACGCTCAGCCCGCACCTGCTCTTTCGTCAGACCGGGTCGAAGCACTTCCCGCAGTTCGCTATTAACCACGCGCGAAACCGGCATGAGCGGTCGTTCTCGCTCTTCCAGCGGAAGTGGAAAGAAACAACTCAATACTTTATCTTCATAGAGCATACGTCGCTGACCCTCAATATCAAGGAGCCAAATGCGATATTTCGGACCAGGCGTGGCCCCTTCTTCCGCCATAAAAACACTCGGGCCATCAGAACCAAACGCACATAAAAACAGATCGTCCGCCAGCGGATACGGGTCGCGATAGCTCCAGGGAAACGCCGTATCTCCTATAACCGGAAATTCTTTTGTTATGTATTTCCAGCTCTCTCCCTTGACGCCTTCGACACCAAATCGTCGGTCAATAATTCCTAACGCGCCGTGCGGATACCCATGATGCGGTGCAAACGTTGCAATCACACGGCTGGCCCCACTGTCCGGGAGCGGTCTCGCCTGGAGGAACGAGCCGACATCCCGAACCGTATTGCCAAAGTACAGCTGGTACTGGCTCCCGTCAGGATTCTGCGTCCAAAGACTCTGACGATACGTCAAGTCCCGGTCTACATACTCCCAACGAGTAAAGAGAACACGTCCGTCCGGCAACATTTGCGGTGAAAAGTCTGACAGCGTATTCATACTCACACACGTGAGATTAGCCCCATCGGCATCCATAACAAACAGATTCGACGCAGGGCCCGGCTGGCAGACTGTATGCCCAAATCGGCGTGTCGAGACAAAAATAATCTTTCCGTCCGGAAGTTCACACGCGCCAACGTCATAATAATTTCCTCGCGTTAATTGCGTCAAACCATTTCCGTCAATTCCAATTTTGTAAATATTCCAAAATTGTGTATCTTTCGGACGATAGGAAAAGAAAATTGTTTTCGCGTCATACGAAAGATTCATATCGTAAATACAGCCGTCGGGGTCACGAAAGATCGTCTGTTCCGCCTGCTCCGGATGTGCAGGGTCAACAATGCGTATTTCACAACCGGGAAAAGCTGGCTGGGCCTGCCAGAGATCGGTCCCAACCGAATTCGGCGAACTTAACGGCGATCGCAATAAAACGACAAGCTTCGGTAATGCGTCGAGCGACAGCGAGTCCGGCCACGCCGCCGACTCCTGCTCCTCTCCCGCAACCGCCACCTTCTGCCACGGACCATTCACCCCGCGGGAAAAATCCCGAAATTGTAAATTCCTGACCTTGATTCCACACTGCCAGGTACGCAACGCCACACCGCCGCTCCGTAACGGGTCATTCTCACCCATCGCCTGCTCTTCATGACGATACAAACTTTTGTCATTCAGAAAAACTTCAAACGACGTCTCCTCAAATCGTACACGAACCGTAAACCATTCGTCCACCGGAATCTCGCACGGTATCTGTTGTATCATCACAAAATTGTAACGATGGGCACCAAGCATGACAACATTAACCGCCGGATTAAACCCAACTTCATAACCATTAAAATTATCCGCGCCCGGCTTACAGTCAGAGACTTTAAAGTTTATTCCGCTAAATCCCGACTTTCGCTCCGGAATAAAAAGGTCCGTCTGAAACTCGCCCTTCTTCATAACCGGAACAGAATCCGGAACGGCAAGGCAGCCGGCCCCATCGCCCCCGACCAGAACATCCTTCTCAATCGCCCAACCGCCACCATAGACAGAAAAGTCCGGAAGTTTCGACTCACCCGCCTCGACCGGCACATACGGCAATTGCGCAATTCGCTCCTGAACCGTCACCTCGGTCTCTTTCGCCACATTCGTTCCCAGGCAACAGAATATCAATGCTGCGCATCCCAAAATCACAAGAATCGCAAGGATGATTTTTCTGCTTTGTGAAATCTTGGCAAATTCCATTTCTTTTCCTTCATGTCTATATTTTGCACAACATTGTTGTGAAAGCGTGGGCTGCTAGTTCGATTTATTGCAAAATCTGCTGTATTGTTTTCTCCAACACATCGGCCATTCTCGTCGCACCCAGGTCTGACGGATGCGAACCATCGGTCGTCGCGTCGAAATCCTTTGATTCACCCAGTAATTCATCCGCAGGAAGATAAAATATATTTGTATCTCCCGCTGCCCGGCACTGTTCGTACGCCTTTTTGAGTTCAAACCGCAAATTCTCATGTAACTTGCGAAAATCAGCGTGAAGCCACGCATTGCTAAACGACCGGTCCTCAACCAGGAGTATGGGAGTTTCCGCATGGCGTTCACGCAAAATTTTAATAAATGGCATGGCTCGGTCACGCACCTGCTCCGGCGTCATGTTCGGTAGTGCGTCAATAACGAACAAGTCCGGATTCAGCTCCGCCAGCAACATGGCAACTTCCGGCTCCATACGTGCATTACCGGCAAATCCCATATTGATAAACGTTCTGTGCATGCGACGGTTCAACTGCGAAAGAAAGGTCATACCAGGCCGCGAAACACACCCGCCATGCGTTATACTTGTACCGTAATACACAATAACCGGCCCGTCAGGCGGATTAAGCGGCTGGAACCAGCTTCCTTCAGGCACGCCAATCTCACACAACGCAACCTCGTTATAGAGCGGAAAATACAATTTAAATTCTTTTTGTACTGCATCCATGCCAGAAACTAGCTCCAGTGTATCTTCCTGCTTCTCCGGAAGACTTACCCCCGACCAAAGCCAGCGATCTCCTGCACGACAATACAAGTCGAATCCCGAGACCCCCGTGGCCGGCATTTGGGCTATTGCCAAATTCCCCGTCACGCGATATCTCACCATAATAAAAGGGGCGTCCGTTGCAAAGTGACTGATAAGACCCGCCGACTGCCGGCCCAGGGTCACAACCCCCACCGGCAGATTGTCTCGCGCCGGCAACCTGCCATATGGCTGGTCCGGATTGAGCCAGGCCTGCCCCTCTCGTGGCCACTGAGATGCGTCATACCAGGCCATTCCATCTTCCGTAACTCGTGGCACAACCTCGTCGCCGGTCACCATCACAACGCCTTGGAACAGCATCAACACCGTCACAAGTGACAGTTTTGCGGTTAGCTTTGCGATAGCCTTCCTGTTGTCTTGATTTTTTACATCGATTCTTCTGCCACTCGATCCACACGAAAATCGCACAACAGGAAAATTTATCTCATGCCGGGCCGAACGTTTCCAAAACTCGGCCCAATCCGTTAACCGACTCAACATAAACACAATTCTTCACTTTCCTCTGTCATTTTCCAGGACCATCCACCTCAATGACAAAATGACGACTCCTCGAATTCACCTCTACAACGATATCGGAGGTCGACTGCTTCGTGTACTTGTCCGCTATGGCCGCCTTTTCCGTAATGGTTGTCATTCCCTTTTTCGTCGTCGAAAAATCAACTTCCGACGTGCCGGTTAAATATACGGTATACGTTCCCGCCGGCAAACCGTCATTCTGCCCCTTACTGCTCATTCGGAACTCACCCTCGGTATTAAGCGCGCCGTGTGCAACGTTCGTGTCATTTGCAAAATAGATCACTCCTCTTGCTATCGGCTGGTCCGTCCCTTTCAAGACGACTTTGCCACTCACTCGCACTTGACTGCCGCAGCCCGCAACGGCCATCACGAAAAGACACATCAGCAGACTTCGAAAAATTAACATTCCGTTTTTGTGTTGCACAATAAATTTCCTTATATTGACTTTGCTGTACTATCAATACAAGAGGCCAGGAAAGCCACTCCACCACAGAGCGGAGCGACCGCCCCGGTCTCCAGCTTTCCCAGCTCCTGTCTTTACACTCTTCCTCGCTCCTGCTCGCTACGGAAGCGTCACAACATGACCATCAGCCACGTCACAAAGGCGTGCCAAAAGAAGCGGCGGTGTTGTCGTCGACAGGGAACGCACGGATCCATCTCCCATAAGGAAGTTGCATACACCCGAATGCGCCGAGCCCCAGTTGTACTGGTATGCCCAGCCGGACTCATTACCGTCATAAACACTACTGGCAATTTGGACAACCGAGAAAGTTCCACTCGTCGCCGCAGGACGGGCAAAGGAAAATTGATATCCTTCGGAATACGTTACGAATAACCCGCAATCCCAGGCGTTCGCTCCCGCCCAACCGTTTGGCCCTTGGCAGACACCTACTTTGGAAACCGGAACATGCTTCTCCCCAAAAATAATCTGATTGGACGTACCATCGATCAGACGTGCCATCGTGTCACGCGGCGACCACTTCGACGGATCCCCTTCGCCCGCGTCCAGCTTCGCCACGCGAAATGGACTCTTATTCGAATTCAGCAAATTTGCGTAATAGCCGTTCTCATGACACCAGTAATTCGGGCAGTATTCATTATTACCATCGACGGTGGGATAATCGTTCTCATCTGTTGTACTGGCCCCACGACAGATCGGAAACACATAATCGCAACGCGGACCAACGCCTCCATTGAGACCGCCCACGTTGGCATCAGTAACGCCTGCGGTATCAAAATAGACGTCCAACCCATTTCGTCTGGACGGACAACTCATCCACGAGGCTCCCCACTGCTTCAGCGTCTCTTTCTTGCTCGCATCGGCAATAATCGCATTCCAGACACCCCCTCCTTCATACAGCTCCCATTGAAAATTGTTCGTCGCTGACTGAAGAAAATCGTAGGCCGCCTGGTTCTCCATATACGGCATGAGCAGTATCTGAAGCGCCGGACGCAACCGATAGATACACGCAGGAGGAAGTCCAACTCGCGTATCAGCAAAATTGTGCACGCCAAGACCTATCTGTTTCAGATTGTTCGTGCACTGCATGCGTCGGGCAGCTTCTCGCGCCGCTTGCACCGCTGGTAAGAGCAACGCAATCAAGATCCCGATTATCGCGATCACAACCAACAGTTCGACCAGTGTAAACCCCAACTTGCGAACCATCTTCTTTGAGGCACATACGATTTGCCCTGCACATGTTAACACACAACTCTTCGTCATTTTTCTTCTCCTTTGTCAGGCTTTGTCATTTTGTACAAACGCATCCTTAGCACACAGTTGCCTTTTCAATCGACTACTGCTCCGGACCACGTTTCCCATCTCAATTAAGTATACCCGTATAAAGGTTATCTGTCAACCATTTCAGGGGGTTATTTTCCTTGCTTTTGCGTCACAGTTTCCTCGGTTTTGCGTCATTTTGCCCCCCTTCGACTCTTTTAACTCACTCAAACTTATCCAAAGCCAAAATTTTCCAAAAAATATCCACCGATTTATTGACACGTTCTCCATTTCATGCGATACTGATGTTGTGGCACCTGTTAAGAGGTTCCTTCTCTTAACGGGTCGAGACACAAATCCAACCCAAAAGCCCTTTCAACAACCCATAACGTGAGAAAAAAATGAACGACGACTCCATTTATAATGTTGCTCCCGATAATACCAGCCGACCCGGTGCCACCGGCACCCCGTTTAACGCGCGGCCCATCCCCGTCTCTCAAGTTTGTGGCTCGCCCCAGTACCGCGCTTGGGCACCACCGCGTCAGAGCTGGTTCTTTCGGTTCCTCAAAGAGATGTTTTTAGCCTTTTTTGGCTTTATCTTCTCGCTCTTCTTCTTTCTCTTTCTGGTCATTATACTCTGTGCCGGACTGGGCGCACTCCTTCAGGGCGACGCCGGTCTGGAGTCGACCGTTACGGAAAAAGTCCTCTCCGGGTCCGATCTCTCCCCGTACAAAGTCGCCATTCTCCCCATTGAAGGCGTCATACAGGGGAAAGAAGACGGCTTCGTTCGCAACGCCATCCGTCAGGCAGCGGAAGACCCGCGACTCTCCGCCCTCGTACTGCGCATTAACTCGCCTGGCGGGACCATGTCCGGTAGCGACTACTATTATTCGCTCCTGAAAGACCTTAAAACCACACGTAACATCCCCGTTATCGTCAGTATGGGCGCCTTGGCCGCCAGTGGTGGCTACTACATCGCGACCGTCGGCGATAAGATTTTTGCCGAACGTTCCACACTCACCGGCTCCATCGGCGTTATTATTCCGCTCTATAACGGGGCCGATTTGTGCGAAAAAATCGGTATTCACTCCACCGCCGTAACCAGCGGACCCATGAAAGGCATGGGCGATTTCACCAAGCCCATGTCCGAGGAGGAAAAAACCATTTGGCAGGGACTGGTCGACTCAAGTTATGAGCAATTCCTCTCCGTCGTCAAAGAAGGCCGACCCGCCTTTGGCCGTGCCCGACCTGAAGTCCAGGAAGAAACAGAAACGCAGCCCAACGAAGCACAACCCGACGAAGCAGACGCCCAGGCAGCGGAAACACAGGAAAAGTCCGAAATTTCCGACAGTACAGAGAACAACGCCAATACCAACGACAGCGACCCGTTCGAAGGCTCGATGGATGCCTCGGCCCCTGTGGAAAAAACCGACAATGCCGTCGAAGCAGCAGAGGCGGACAAAGACGCGCAACTTCGTAAAATCGCCGACGGGCGTATCTACACCGCCGCCCAGGCACAAGAGCTTGGACTCATTGACGAACTCGGATTCCTGGACGCCGCGGTCAAAGAAGCGTTTCATGCCGCGCATATCGACGAAGACGCGACCCAGGTCGTTCGATACAAATCTGGCGGGTCCCTGGCCGAACTGTTCGGGTCTTCCAGCGAGGAAATCTCGACAGAATCCGTTCCGGCTATGATCCAGAACGCCCTGTCGCCAGAGGTCTACTACCTCTGCCCACGCACACTCCCCTTCTGACCTGACTACGACAATCGCTCCAGAAGCGTATAGGTCATAGCCTCAAAGACATCTTCCGCCGAGAGATTTTCGTCCGTAACTGCCATGCGGTCACACGTTTGCGTAAACAACACATACGTGTGATCCTCTTCCTCAAAGGCAAGCACCGTCGCCGTACTGGTAAGGTCAAGATAGAAAAAATTCATTTCGTAGCCGACCAAAATGCGTTCGCCAACGAACTTACGCACCGGAGACGTCTCCAGCCCCTTATACTCTCCGGCAAGTGCCTCCAGCACATCGACCGCCGCCGCGTTCGGGTCCGTTCCTGCCGGAAAGACACTCACCGACCAGAAACTCGCGTCCGGACTGGTCACCACAATCGCATACGAATCTTCTTTATAAGGGACCTCTTCCACCACCCAGGAATTCGGATACGCAAAATAAATCCCATCTTTATTATATTCAAGATAGTCCGCTGACATCTTTTGTCTCCTCAATTTTGTCTTGGCCCGACGCCCGAACCGCGACAGCGCTCGGCCGTCCGTTTCATTCGCTAACGGCAGTATAAACCAGCAAGTCGTTCCTGACACGACGGCCCGAAATTTTTCACTCGCTAATGCGTCACGTCAGGGCCTGTCGCCTCTTCCTCCACGTAATAGAGCCACGGCGCCAAGCGCCGATTCCAGCTCTCCACCGCCTTCTGGCCTTGACTCTTCTGCAACTCAAATTCACTCGTGCGAATACGATTCTCCTCCATCCGTCGCGCATTCTCTTTTTCAAGTGCACCCGCGTCCGGATACTCGCCTGGACCCGCCTTCGGGACAAGCTCTGGGCCCGCCGGGTATCCCGGGTCAAAACTGGCATAAACGAGCAGTCGCGTGCCCCCCGAGTCCGTTTTGCCCGTGAGAAGATTCAAGCAGACATGGTCTTTCAAAATGAGTGAGCAATGGCCCCCAACTCCCGTTAACAGCGGAAGAAAGGACGCCGCATCAAAGGGGTCATGATCTAACAGACAAAAGCCCTCCGCAGCCAACGACTCGGCCAGCGGAGACAGTTCCGCAAAAGGTCGATTCTGCTCAAATACCGGAATCACGTCCGACGGCTTTCTCGCAACGGCAACAAGTCGCAGTCGGCACAATTTTTCCACCAGGCCATTGACGTGACCATTATCCGTCTCCTCCGCCGCCAAGGCACCCTGTTCCTCCGGCTTACCGTTTGCATCCAGCACACTCGCCTTGACTTGCGTCCATACGCGATCCATGGCGCTGGTCGCGTCCTGCTCATAGACCACGCGCTGCGTCAGCTTCACACCCGTCCCAGCCGCGTCCGGCTCACTCCGCGTCTCCACCAAGTGCAAAATATTCCACCGGCTCAAATGGAGAAAATCACGGTCAAGCCAGTCCATCTTGCGCGTGGAAAAAAGAGCGTCCACATCAATCGCCTGTTCCCCGTGTGCATCTGCATTGGCAACAGCCGAAAAATCGACAATATAAACCGTATCCTGATTCGGCACACGCACATAACGAAGACGACGCGTCGGCGAACTCTCCGCCGGTTCGCAACCAATCAGTAGGGCCGCAATCGCATCTCCTTCCTCATTCAAGACGCGAACCAGCGTGCCCGTATGCCCTTCGTCACCCGACGCCAGCGGTAACTCCGGCATGAGCAGTCCGCACTGCCGATGAAACGCATCCACCGCCACCGCGTCCGCGTTCTCCGACAGCTCCTCCACAACATCTAAAACGGTCAATCCGAGCAGCGTCGCCAACGCCTGGGGCAAGCGATTCGGATGATTCGCCTCGTAATTATAGTAATCCGCGAGCGTCCAGACATCACCACGCCGCACAAGATGAATCGCCTCTTCCTGACCCGACTCGGCTACACGCTTAATCGTGAATTCGTAAACATCAAGCGGACTGCTGAACTGCGACAACAGCTTTTGACCGACCGCCGCATTCGGCGCGGCATCCGGCAAGTGCGGAATCGTCTTGAGCCACAGGAACAGCAAGGCAAGAGCAAGCAGGCCCAGCAAGCACGAGGTCTTCCAGGATCGTGATTCCGAAGCGGCCGCACTCGTCCCACGCGTCCCACGCGTCGCAGTGCCCACAACACCAGGCTCACACCCGCCTTCATTTCCGCGGTCATTCCCGCGTTTGCTCCCCTTGGCACCAGCGCCAGGCGTCAGGCCCGGTTTCCGTTTCTCTTTCTTCATAAATCTACTCTAATCAACGGGTTAGCCACGAAAGAAGCGCGTAGACCACGGCCAAAAAGAGGAACATCCAGCCCATAAGTGAGCCTGCGTGCCGAAAGATCGACTTCGCGTCCTCATGCCGCGTCGCCGCGTACACCAGACAATAAACCACGACCAGCGGAATCACCAGCCAAATATGCAAAAAGGTTAGCAAGGCAAACGGAGGCATAAAAAAACTCCAAGTTCGAGGATAGGCAACCAGGCCCGGTTCCGGCAGTGCAGCGCCCGAAACCGAACCAGTAACGGACGCATTATCGTTTTCCAATGACTTCCAAACCGACCCAAGGCACCAGCGCCTTAGGCACGCGAATCGTTCCGTCCTTCTGCTGATACAGCTCTAAAATAGCGACCAGAGCACGACTTATGGCAACGGCGGTCCCGTTGAGTGTGTGCAGGAAATTCGTTCCCTTTTCCCCTTTAACCCGATACCGCGCATTGAGCCTGCGCGCCTGATAGTCGGTGCAGTTCGACGTACTGGTCACCTCTCCATAGGCATCGCGACCGGGCATCCAGGCCTCCAGGTCGTATTTCCGCCAAGCAGGCCCGCCTAGATCGCCTGTGGCCGTATCCACAATGCGATACGGAATCTCCAGCCCGTCAAAAATGTCACACTCCATGGCCAAAAGGTCTTTGTGCATCTGCTCGCTCTGCTCCGGCAGGGTAAACGCGAACATCTCCACTTTCGTGAACTGGTGCACACGATACAACCCGCGCGACGCGCGACCGGCCGCACCCGCCTCGGTCCGAAAACAATGACTTATCCCGCAATATTTCTTCGGTAACTCTTCCGCATCCAGCGTCTGATTCGCCATAAGACCGCCCAGCGTTATCTCCGCCGTCGCGATCAGACTCAGGTCCGTATTCTCAATCGAGTAAATTTGCGTCTCATTGCCACGCGGAATATAACCGGTCCCCTGCAGGATGTCGTTCCTCGCAACGTCCGGCGTCGTTATCGGCGTAAAACCAGCCGCGATAAGCTTTGTGAGCGCGTAATGCTGCAGCGCCAGTTCCAGCAGAACCGCCTCATTCTTGAGAAAATAGAAACCGGCGCCAGCGACTCGGGCACCCCCTTCAAAATCGATCAGGTCCAGCTTCTCCGCAAGTTCGACATGGTCCAACGGCTTAAAATCGTACTCCGGCTTCGGCGTCTTACCGAAAGAAGTCTCCTGATTCGATGTATCGTCGTCGCCAATCGGAGCGTCCGGGTGGGCCATGTTCGGAATCGAGCGGACAATCGCGTCTGCCTCCTGCTCAATCTCGTCCAGAATATTCGTTATCCCGGTTATGCTCTCACGCAACTGCCGTCCGAGTTCCATTTTTGCCGGGCGCTCTTCCGGGGTCGCCTTGCCAATCGACTTGGAAACCATGTTCGACTCTTGCCGTAACTGCTCTAATTTCTTCTGGTTATCGCGACGCAAGGTCTCCAGCTCAACGAACCGGTCAACGTCCACCTGGACATTTCTATTCTTGCAATTCTGTTTTACCGCTTCTGTATTGTCCAAAATGTATCGACGATCCAGCATGAGTCTTCTTTCCGTTCTTTTCTCTTCTTACTTGTCTTTAGTTAACGCGCGACGCAGCCCACTTAAGGCCGGCTCCGCCTCGTCCGCTCGCAGAATACTAATCGATCGATCGCATTCTGCCGAAACTTGGTATCCACGGGAATTTCGTACCCGGAATTCGCTTACCGTGTGGCCAATAGACGTAAAACGCCTTGCCAATTAAATATTTCCGATCTACATAATAAGGGACTGTCGCCGAACTCCACAGACGACTGTCGTGCGACAGACCGCTATTGTCGCCCAGTGCCAAATATTGGTCCTGAGCCAGCGGGAACGTCGCGCTGAGCGTATTGCCATAACCCGCCCACATTCGGGGCGAAGAGTAGAACCGGGCAAAATCCTCTTCTTCACTAAAGGGAACCGCGGAAGAGACCAGCCGGTCACAGCGTCCGCCCCCCAACTCCAGAAGAAGTCGGTTCTCCGGCAGATGAACCGGGTCGACCTGGGTCCCTCGGGCAATGTAATAAATATCGCGCCATATCTTTAAATGCGCCAGCTCCACGTCAACGCCCGCGGCACCAATGGCAACCGGGAGCAAATCCTTCTCGTTCGGGTCGCGATTCCTCGCCAAAATCCCCGGACGACCGTCCGGCAACGGCTGGCACAGATGGTCGTACTTACCCTCATTGGAAAACTCCACCTCGCGACCATTGACCAGAAGTCGCATCTGCTCATCCACATTCAGGAACAGGAAGTGCCAGGTCCCCTTACCGAAAGTGCAGGAAGCCGTCTCCGGAAGATATTCGCTCAATTCCGGAATCTGCAGCGTTATCTTCCCGGAACGTAAGTGAATGCGACAGCGAAACGTGACCCCGCCCTTAACCAGGTCGAAAATCACCTCACCCTTCTCGCGGAACGTCTCTTCCGAAAAGGTCATTTCGCATTCCAAACCCAAATCACCAGCCCAGTTACAGCCAAACGCCTCCGACGGACGACGGCACTGCCAACTCTCGCCCGTACCCGTCTCCACTTTCCGCACATAACGCGAATAATCGTCCCACGTCTCGCCCGGGACAACAGCCATGCCCGTATTATACGCTGTTACATCCGTGATCAATTGCGGATTCCAACGCACCAGAGCCGGCGCGCTGACTTCTTCCGGAACCACTCCCGTTCGCATCTCATTCCAATATCGGGACAAGGTGACAATGTGCCGGTAGCGAAGCCATTGAAAATCAGCCGTTTCGCCCTTAAATTCTTCTTCCGGAACAACTTCCGAGAGTGCTAAGTCGCCCGATGCGGGAAACGCGCTCGAATTGTTCACCGGCGTACCCGTAAAATGAAACCTCTTCCCGTCCTCCGACGCCAGCCAGCCGGAGACCCCCTGCTTCAGCTCCGTGAGCTGGTCCGACCACCGCGGCGGCCAATGCCTCTGCGACAGTGTATCCGATTGAAAATCGTTATCGTGCACCGTCTGCAGCATCTGCTTCAGCTGGACCATCGGTTTACGCATGATTTCAAAATCGGACCACTTCCCGTTTTCAAGCGGCTTCTGCACGAAAATATCTCCGTACTGAATGCGAAGTCGCTCATTGGGCAAACCGACAATCCGCTTAATGAAATTGAATTTCGGCTCCGCTGGTGCCCGAAAGACCGACACATCCCAGCGACGCAACGCCCGCGTATCAAAAGCCACCTTGCTGACAAGAATCCGGTCACCGGTATAAGAAAATTCCTCGTTTCCGAAATACTGCGTAAAAAAGCAGTTAGGGCAAGTCGCCGCGACAATCCGGGCACTGGTCGCCCGATTCGTGCTGTTGTCCATCTCCTCGCTGGCGTTCACCTGAAACCGAAACCCGCATTCCTGACAGTGCACATCTTTATGCCGACCCATGAGCGTCGGTGCCATGGATCCGGTCGGTATGACAAACGGCTCAACCTCGTATATCTTTATGGAAAAGGCCAAAAAGAGGGCAAAGACCAACGATTCCAGCAGTTCCCGCCATGCGGTAAACGACAGCATCGTGTCACTTTCCGCCTCTTTCTCATGCTCCTCGCTCTCCGCCTCTGTTGCTACAGCCTTCTTCGCTTGTTGGGACAAATTTGACATGGTACAATCGATAGGTCTTTCTAAGGAAAGCTGCCCTTATATATCTTTTGGCAGACTCGTGTGGTGCTATTTATTAATTTAGGGTCTCCCCTTTCCCTCTTATTATAACGTCCTTTGGACTTGAGACCATCTTCCCCCCGCCTTTTTTTTCGCCTTTTCCGGTAAAAATACCAAGAATCAGAGAAAAATTCCTCCCTACTACCTTGACGAAACCAAACTTGCTCTTAGAATTGTTTTTACTTTTGGCACTTGTTACCTGTCTTTCCGGCAGGAAAAAGAGTGTATCAGGACTGCGGTCGGGTTTCCGGCCTCCTCCTCCGCTCTGGGTGCCTCGGTTGAAAAACCCTCTTGGGGAATAGTGTAAAGGCAGCACGACTGGCTCTGAACCAGTTAGTCGGGGTTCGAATCCCTGTTCCCCAGTTTTTTACTTCTACTTGTCCGTTGGGCATTTTCCGGGGAGATGGTACCATCTCCTTTTTTTATGCGTTTTTATACGTTCATCACAACAGAGCCGACGAGGATGTTTTATGTCACAAAAACTAACCGCCCGCCATATTGCCCTATTTATTATCGCATTATTCTTCCCCATGGTCCTGACCGCGGTCTATTTCGTTGCCGGTGAGTACAATGCGAGCCTGCAAAAGGGAGCCTATGGAATTGGGAAAACGATTCAGTTCGCACTGCCTCTGGTCTGGATTTCCTTGATTTTGCGGCGTCCCTGGCGGCTCCGGGCATTCTCACCCAAAGGGTTCCTCGAAGGCGGCGGGTTCGGCCTGCTCGTCTACTCGCTCATCGTCGCCCTCTTTTGGTTCGGACAAGATCTCCCATGCTTCGCCACAGAACTTCAGACTCTTCGCGAAGACCTCGGCGGACGCATGGCACGGCTCGGACTCGGTACGCCCCTCGCCTTTCTCTCGCTCGGCGCCTTCTATTGTCTGATTCATTCGGGACTTGAGGAATATTACTGGCGATGGTTCGTCTTCGGTGAGTTACGCAATCACCTCGCCTGGCCCACCGCCGCTGCTTTGGCCAGTTTCGGCTTCATCTTGCACCATGTACTCATTTTGGCTTGTTATTTCGGCCTGACCGGCATTTTAACCTGGCTCTCCGTATTCGGCATATTTATCGGCGGCTTCTACTGGTCCTGGCTCTATCAGCGAAGTGACTCCATTTGGGGGCCCTGGCTCAGCCACGGACTCATTGACGCCGCTATTTTTACCGTCGGCTACTTCGTACTCTTCGGCAGCGGCCAACCGCTCGTCTAACCTCAACTCCGCAACATAAACGACCCTGGCTGCTCCTGAAGAAATTAGAGAAAGAGAACTTGGACTTATGAACATTATTGGCATTGGCACGGACATAACTGAAATAAGTCGCATTGACCGCATGACAGCGCGACACGCGGACTATTTCCTGCACCGCGTCTTTACGGACGCCGAGCTGGCGTATTCCCTTAGCGCGAAACGATCCGGCGAGCGTCTTGCCGGACGCTGGGCAGCAAAAGAAGCCGTCCTCAAAGCCTTGGGCACCGGCTGGGCTGCCGGCATAAGTTGGCAAGACGTCGAAGTCACGCGCGACGCCTCCGGTAAGCCCGACATCCGCCTCCACGGCGCCGCCCAAAAAGTCGCCGACTCACTCGGCATCAGCCACATCTTCATCTCCATCTCCCACTGCGACTGCCACGCCATCGCCTACGCCATCGCCGTCTCACAATGACACGACTGTCCACGATTCGGGCGGAGGAATAATAACATTATGAATATTGATAGCAATTGTTAATTAAATTTATATAGCGTTTTTGTAGCTGTTTGTATTAACATTTACATTTTTTCTTAAACTAATATTTCTTTCTAACACACAAGTTGTTATAAATTCAGAGAAAATGCGAAAAAATACTCACCTACCCTCTTGGCGGGGGGACTCTTTTGTGCTAAAATGTCCTTATTCTTTCCCAGAAAAATCAACCCTTTATGTTTGTTGTCAGGTAACCTATGAACTCGCAAAATATTCTGAACATAGCTTTTCACCGCTACTCCAAAAGTGAACTTGCGAAGATTCTTGACGTATCACCTCGAACAATAAGCCGATGGGAATCAACGAAGGTACCTAAAATGGCAACAATGGCACTGGCTAATATTATACAACCGGAGGAGTCTGCCACGCGTACAAAGACTTTCTCATTCATTGATCTGTTTGCCGGAATTGGTGGAATTAGATTGGCCTTTGAAGATTGTGGCGGAGATTGCGTTTTTACCAGTGAAATCGACAATTTTTGTCAAAAAACATATCGGGCCAATTTCTTTGGTTGGCATCCTTTCATTGGAGATATTACTACTTTTGATGAAAATAAAATTCCGGATCATGATGTCCTTTTGGCCGGATTTCCGTGCCAGCCGTTCAGTATTGCCGGGGTGAGTAAGAAAAATGCATTAGGTCTTCCACACGGTTTTAAGTGTGCAACCCAAGGAACGTTATTTTTTGATGTGGCTCGAATTATTGCCCACAAAAAACCTAAAGCGTTCATGCTTGAGAATGTCAAGAATCTAATGTCTCATGACAAGGGAAAAACCTTTCAGATAATTACCAAGACTCTTACTGAAGAGCTGGGTTACCACATTCATTACAAAATAATTGATGGAAAGTTTTTTGTACCCCAGCATAGAGAAAGAATTATCATTGTTGGTTTTAGAGACTCCGTGGATTTTTCTTGGGACGCACTCAAATTTCCCCAAAACCACCCCAAACTAAAGGATATCCTCCATCCGGAAGATGGATCTGAGAAAGCAGATGGAGAATACACTGTTGGAGAAAAAGCTCGCGTCAATCAAAAATATATTTTGACAGATCATCTTTGGGCGTACCTCCAAGCCTATGCAAAAAAACACAAAGCTGCAGGCAATGGCTTTGGGTTTGGTCTTGTTACGCCAGACGATACATCCAGAACGCTATCCGCAAGATACTATAAAGATGGGAGTGAAATTTTAATCTCCAGGGGAAGACAAAAAAATCCAAGACGATTGACTCCACGTGAAGCTGCCCGTTTGA
The DNA here is from genome assembly GCA_030539295.1 of Planctomycetia bacterium. Classification (GTDB taxonomy): domain Bacteria; phylum Planctomycetota; class Planctomycetia; order Pirellulales; family Thermoguttaceae; genus JAUNBG01. The sequence continues at coordinate 103,318 of JAUNSJ010000010.1, forward strand.
TGGGGTTCCCTGATTCTTTTGTCATTCCTGTTTCCGACACGCAAGCCTATAAGCAATTCGGTAACAGTGTTGTTGTCCCGGTTATTCGGAGTGTGGCAGAAATTATGATTCCATATGTTTTAAGAATGGACTGACAAAATGAAAAAAGGTAGTCTTTCTTCCTATTTTGATGGAGTTGCAGGAAAAATACTCGCTGCGTGTGAAGTCAACCAGAAAGTATCACATCAGCATGAGTTTAATGGAGTCCAGACTCTCAAAGCCTTATTTGGAGAGGGCCGCAAGGAAAGAATAAAAACAAAGTTTCTGTATCTTGATGATAATATTGATCCAGTAGAAGAAGATGGATTTCTTACGTGGTATGATGCAAGGGAAAACCATCCATCAAGATCAGAATATCGCTTATACTTTAGTGACACGAAAATATCACAAAATATGGATATTAATGACCTGTGGGTTATTGCCAAACTCAACCTGCCACAAAATCATCCTTCGGAAAATACTTACAAATTTTTAATAATAGTTGCAAAAGGATATTCTACATATGCAAATCAATTACAATGGCTCTTCGGTCTCGAAAACAACATATTATCTCACTTTTCTGTCCGTGATGGAACCGCATTGGAAGGGGAACGCGTTTCATTCACAGCATCGTTAATTTTGGAATCAATCGGTATTGCAGTAGACGATACAGATGATACTTTTACGGAAATCCTCATTCGCCGTTATAAAAGCAACTTCCCATCAACCAAGGAGTTCTCGGAATTCGCAAGATATACCTGTCTTGCAGACGTTCATCCAGACAGTACTCCTGATGAAAAAATCAGTCTTTGGATGGAACGCGAGGAAATTCTTTTCAAGACGTTCGAAAAACATATTATTGCAAAACGTTTACAAGATGGTTTCTATTCCTTCACGACAGAGATTGATACAGATTTGTTTATTGAATATGCGTTATCAGTTTTAAACAGGAGAAAAAGCAGAGTCGGTCACGCCTTTGAAAATCATTTGGAGTTTCTCTTTAGGGAATCCAAATTACATTTCTCACGAGGAGCCATTACAGAAAACAGAGCAAAACCAGATTTTCTTTTTCCCGGAAAAAAAGAATATGACAACGCAAATTTTCCTCAGCTTTTACTTACTATGCTTGGTGTAAAATCAACGTGTAAAGATCGTTGGCGACAAGTTCTTACGGAAGCGAACAGAGTAAAAACGAAACATCTGATTACCCTTGAGCCTGGAATCAGCCTTAATCAGACGGCAGAGATGCAAGAGCATAATTTACGTCTTGTTGTTCCCCAAGACCTCCACAAAACATATCAGCAATGCCAGCAAAATTGGTTGCTTTCTGTTGCTGATTTTGTCAATTTGGTCCAAAAGAGACAAAGTAAAGCGGGCTTATGACGGACGTGCTAACAAAGGAACAACGGCACCGGTGTATGGCAAGCATAAAAGGGAAAAACACCAAACCGGAGCGTGTCATTCGCAAGATACTCTGGTCAGAGGGATACCGATATCGTGTACATGTAAAGGAGTTGGCAGGAAAACCAGATATTGTTTTTCCAGGCCGCCGGAAAATTATTTTTATTCACGGATGTTTCTGGCACCGGCACTTAAAGTGTCTTTTTTTTCAGTGGCCACAATCCAACCGAGATTTCTGGGAAAACAAGATTATGAATACTGTCGCAAGAGACAGACGTATCTGTAAAACATTAAGGCAGTCCGGTTGGTCCATTCTTGTTGTTTGGGAATGTGAAACAGATCCGGAAAAAATATCAAAAACAATAAGCAAAATCCGAAATTTTTTAGACAAATGAAAGATACATTATGACATTTGTAATGAAAAGAATAAGAAAAGAAAAATTATTCCAGCTGCGAATTAGATTTTTACGCAGAATATTGCCGTTGCCCGCGTTGATCATTTCGTTTTATTTTATGGATTACTATTCCAACATCATTCTTGGAATAATACAATCTCTATTTGTCGTCGTCTTCGTTAACCTGTGTTCTTTTTTTATTACAGAAAACCTCACCTTCAAAAGTGAAAGAAGTCAATTTTTAAAAAGAATACAAAAAGATTGCAAGCAAATTAATGCTGTTCTAAAGGATATTATTCACGGCATTAACAGTAAATCGCATCAGGATCCGGCCTGTGGCATACAAAGCGGGGAAAACGATAATGAATGCCACGCAAAAACGAATTCTGATGACATTTTAAGGAATTGGGACAAACTATATTTGATTCTTCAGGAATTACACTACTTTCAGAAATTTTTTGTAGAAGAATCGGAGGTATATGTTCTTTCCCATGAATATGAATGTCTGTATAATTATTTTTTGAGATTATACTTAAAAAGCTATGGATACATAAAAGTGGAACACGGTATAAAAAGATATTACTACACACAATATCCCAATGTCACGTTGCTTTTGTTTGTTTTTAAAAAAACCGTATTTGAAGCAATGGACGAAAATTCAGGAGAATTATATATTACTTCTCCTGCGGGGTATCGCGACATATCCCTGTCAACAAAACCATTAAACACACACAATTACATAATTCCGACAGAACGCTATTGTATTACAGAAGTATCATTAATACCGATGCAGCAGGGCGAGTCTCAAACTTCGAAATTCTATTCCAGAATTTCGAAACGCAAGGACAAAATTATTCTTTCTTGCAATGTGCATGAAAATGCGTTTATTCGCAACATTTGGAAAATATTGAGGAGGGACTTGTTACCCCTTCGACCGAATAACTAACATAAATTCAAATAAGGCGACTTAACTTAAACGTCAAACGGCGTACAGTATTAAAAGAAAAAAAGAATACTAACATATCGTCGGAATGCTTTAACTAAGAATAAGTAACTGACGCGAGAACAACGCAGATTACAGACACAATTACCCTGCGTGTTCAATGTAATACTATCAAGTCGCTCCCCACGTGTTTTACCGAAGGAAGGTGAATTCGGGCCTGGGTGAGAATAGAGACGGGAAACGAAGCGGGTTCATTTATGGATGTGCGATTTCTTTTGGAGCAGCGGCAGGCGGAATGGGATGAGTTGGAAGAGCTGACGACTCGTATGAGCGATAGGCCACTTTTGGCTCGGGATGCGCCGGAGACCGTAGCGCGTTTTACGACATTATACCGCAGTGTCTGTTCCGACCTGGCTCTGGCGGAATCCTACCATCTGCCGACAGGCGTCGTTCAGCGGTTGAATCGGCTCGTTGCCCAGGCTCATTATCGGCTCTATCGCACGCGGCGCTGGTCCTGGCAGCATTTTCGAACCGTTCTGCTGCGTCATGGTCCCGCCTGGCTCGTTAGCGACCCGCTCTTCTGGCTCTGTCTATTGCTCTTTTGGGGCCCGTTTCTTCTTTGTGGCGTTATGGCCCGGTCGGACCCTGCCTTTGCCGAGGCGGTCGTTGGGGCCGAGGCTCTGGATAATATTGAAGCCATGTATTCCAAATCGTTCGAGACCATGGATTTCGGCGAACGTATGGCCATGGCCGGATTTTACATACGCAATAACGGAGGTATCGGTCTGCAATGTTTTGCGTTGGGGATACTTGGCGGCCTGGGCGGTCTGTATATATTGATCAGCAATGCGGTCACTATAGGCGTTCTGTTTGGCTTTATGCTTGGCTCCGAGGCGTCGTCAGTAGCGTCGCAACAGTTTTGCGAATTCGTCACGGCGCACGCTCCCTTTGAACTCACGGCGATTATTCTCTCGGCGGCGGCTGGTACGCGTATGGGTTTTGCCTTTATTGCGACCGGGGGCTGGTCACGCTTCGATTCCGTGCGTCTGGCAGCGCGTCGGGCAACGCCTACTCTGGTCACCGCGGTCCTGCTCTTCTGTCTGGCCGCGGGCGTTGAGGCGTTTATTTCACCGAATCCGTTTTTCTCGCACCGGTTTAAGGTGGCCTTTGCCTTGGTTTCCGCTCTGCTCCTGTTCATTTACATTGTCGTTTTGGGCCTGATCGCCTTAGCCAAGGGCGACGTCCTGCCTGCATTTCGGTCACAGGCGTGGCCCGACCGAACGAGTCACGAGGACACACCATGACAGGCTTCAATATATTCCACACCTCCATTGTCATTCGCAAGCGGACCGATTATGAATTGATCGACCTGACCTGGCATGTACTACGTAAGCATATCAAGCCGATCCTGTTTTACATGACCTGTCTTGCTCTTCCTTTCTTTCTGGCGAACTTTCTACTGCTGTTTCCCTTGTACTGTTTTTTGTTCGCCAAAGAACTCTATGAGCCTGGCCCGCTTCTGCTCTACTGGTTGGTTGCCGTGGAACTGCTTTGGTTCGAAAGTCGGTTTGCCTCCTCCTTGGTAGGCGCGTGGCTCGGACTGTGGCTGTTTCACGATGAAGAGCAGGACGGCCCGGTACCGACGTCTGCCGTTCTGGAAACCTGGTTCAATTCCTTAACGCAGCTTGTATGGTACACGCTCTTGCTCCGCCTGTATTACTATAACTACGCGTTCCTCCCGGAAATCATTATGCTGGAGAAGACCCCTTATACCAGTAAGGGAAAAATCAAGCTGACCACGCGTCGTCGTGCCCGATATTTCCATCGTGGCATTACAGGAACGAACGCCTTTGTCTCCTTTGAAACCGCCTTGCTAAGTATCCTGTCGCATATAACTGGTCTGGCCGTTCTCTACGGGGCCGGCAGTCTCCTTACCGGCGGCGCCGCATTCTGGTTCCCGTGCTTTATGCTCTTCGCCTTGCCCTTATTCCTCTGGTTCTCCTGTATGGTCAACTCCGTTTTCCTCTTCCTGTGCTATTTGAATCTGCGCATTAGTCGTGAAGGCTGGGACCTCGATATTGCACTGCACGCGGAGCACGAACGTCTGCTCAATAAGGCCGACTTCATTCCACTTCAGTCGACGGGCCTGGACCGCAAGTCCTCCTCCTCGATTGACGATGTCGGGGCCAGCGACGGCGACTCCTGGCTCCCGGTTCCTTCGCTGACGTCGAACCTGTTCTCCCCTGGGCCGGACGCGACACACACCGAAGGTCCGAAAACGCACGCCGCCACAGTTCCCGACACAGCCAGTCAGGAGACCACGCCATGACAATCCGCATACACTCCCTTTTACTCCTGTCCGCGGTTTGCGTCTTTCTGCTCACCGCGTCCATGGTGCCTGCCCAAACTACCTCCGAAGTCTCGGCTCCCGGCGCGACCACAGCTCCCGATACGGTCTCGAATCCCGACGCCACAGGCACTGCTCTCCCTTTGACTTCAGAAACCAAACGATTCCCCTGGTATTCTCCCAAGGCGAAAAAACTCGTCTTTATTCCGCCCGCTGCGCAAAAAGCGAGCAAAGTCGCCGCCGATAAGGAACCCAAGACGCCCCCGGTCTGGCTGAACCTGCTCACACGCATCGCCGCCGTTATTTTGCTGACGCTGCTTGCGATTGTTATAGCCTGGGCAACTTACAAACTCCTGACGCGGAAACGCCTCAAAACGGAAGACGACCGCCATAGCGAACGTGATAAACTGCGCCGTCTTGAGACGCTTCTGCCCGAGGTGCGGCTGGAGATCGACCACCTGCTCGACGCGGCGGAAAACGCGTATGCCCAAGGCGACCTGGTCCACGCTCTGGTCTTCTATTTCAGCCACTGTCTGATCGAACTGGACAAACATCGTCTCATTCATCTCCAGCGAGGCAAGACGAACCACGACTACGCGCGAGAATTGCGCCGCTGTCCGGAGTGCCTGCCTTTCTATGAGTCGGTTATGGCCCTCTTCGAACGCACTTACTATGGTAACTACCCCCTCGATGCAGCCGATTTTCATCGCGTCTGGCAAGCGAGAACGGCCTTTCGCGCCACGCTCGACTCGCTGCCGTCGAACTCTCCTGCCGTACCTGTGGCCATTGTCACAAAAATGTTCCTGCCGCTACTGTGTCTGCTCCTCACCTTACAGCCAGGGTGCCGCCGCAGCTGGTCCGAACAGTACGTCTCTTACCTGCCCCACTACAACTCCGATAAGAGTATTAACGGAGACGCACTCTTTCGCGACGCTATTGCCGACGCGGGATATCGCATTAAATCTTTCGACCGGCTCCCTTATCACAGCGAGTCCTACGATACGATCGTCTGGTTCCGCGACCAAGGCGAGTCGTCCGTCACGCCGGAAGCTGCCCAATGGTTCTCGCAATGGCTTGCCAACGAGCCGGTGGACACACACAACGATTCCTGGATGGCACGCGTGACCCACTTCTTATCCTCTGGCAAATCGCACACCGCACAGCCGCGACAGCGTACACTCGTTCTCGTCGAATTTGGATATCGCGCCGACGTCGAGTTCTGGACCGAAATGTGGGCCCAAACGCCCCCGCAACATCGAAGCTGGGTACAGGGCCAGTTACGCAACGCGAAAGAGAATGAATCACTTCAGTTACTCAAAAAGTCCACGGACGAGCTGCCCGTGGAGTTGCTCAAGCGAATCTTTGAGCAACCGACTGAGGGCATACCGCCCGCAACAGAGACCGAGTCGCCCGGAACGCAAGCGCCCGTCAGCGACTCCGACCCGTTCGAGGTGCCGAACTCACCTGCGGACACAAGCGAACCTGTCGAAAACGCCGAAAGGGAGCCCGCTTCTGAAACGGGCACGGAGGCAGACGCTAACGCAAGCGACGAACAGCCCCTATGGTTTATTGATACCCCTTTCGACGAAGTCCAGGAATGTTCCAACCTGAACGGGAGCGACTTCTGGCCGTGTCAGGGGCACTCGGGCGACGTCTGGCGCGTAGCTCGCGAACTGACTCCGCTCCCGGGAACAGACGTGTGCGTCCGAACTGGCACAACGCCTCTGATCCTGCACCGTCAAGAAGGCAACGGAAATATTTATGTCCTTGCCGGAGGCGGCTTTCTCCTGAACTATCCTCTTCTGCGCCCGGCGCGTCTGCAGATGGCGAAAGAGCTTGTTGCCCGATTCTCTCCGAGCGGAAAACGTGTCATCTTCTTTATTGGTGAGTTTCAGGCGGAAGAAGGCAAGGCCGAGGCGGCCCGATCCCGCTTTGCGCTGAATCGGTTCACGCCTTTTGCCGTCCTGTTCTGGCAGGTTTTCCTGCTCATGATTATTCTCGCCCTCTGGAAAATGCCGATTTTCGGGCGGCCGCGACGCATTCCGGTCACTCGACAGACCGATTTTACCCGCCATATCGACGCCTATGCCCGACTCCTTCGAAATACACGAAATCGCCATTGGGCACAACAGCAGATCGACGAATATAAAAAACAACAACAAAGTGAACAAGGGGACCCCTGAACCATGCCGTTTCTTCTTGACCTCCCAACACGGGATCTGGAGCAGATTTTCTCCGACTTGAATTTGCCTGCCTGGCGATTGAAGCAGGTTCGCCGCTGGATCTTCGCGCGACGCACCTTTGACTTTAATGCCATGACCGACCTGTCGAAAGACGTGCGTGCCACACTCGCGCAACACTTCTCGCTCGGTCGCGATGGGTCACTGCTCTCATCCCGACTCGTAACCCATACCGGCTCCTCCGACGCAGCGGAAAAAATCCTCCTGGAATTCCCCGACGGCCATTGCGTGGAGTCCGTACTCCTTCGCGACGACCGTGACCATCGCACCGCGTGCGTTAGTACCCAGGTCGGATGTCAGATGGGATGCGTCTTCTGCGCCAGCGGTATGGACGGCTTTATCCGCAACCTGACCCGTGGCGAAATCCTGGAGCAGATTCTTCGGCTCAATGCCCTGCTCCCCGATGCGGAACGCTTGACGCACCTGGTCGTTATGGGTACTGGCGAACCCATGCTCAATCTGCCGGCACTGCTCCCTGCCTTGGCCGAAATTACCTCATCCGACGGCTTCGATTTGGCCAACAGGCGCGTTACTGTCTCCACCGTTGGCATTCCCGACGGCATACGTGCCATGGCCGCCGCTCACGTGCCTTATAAGCTGGCCATCTCACTGCACGCGCCAAACGACGTGCTGCGAAGCGAGATCGTTCCGCAGAATCGGCATGTCGGGATCCAAAACGTGCTGGCCGCCTCGGACGACTATTTTCGCGCCACAGGCAGACGCGTTACCTTTGAATATATTCTCATCGACCAGTGTAATTCCTCCCGAACTCACGCCCTTGAACTGGCCAACCTCCTTCGTGGTCGTACCGCTATTGTCAACTTGATTCCCTATAACGCCGTGGCCGAACTCCCCTATAAAACGCCGTCCGCCGCTACGGTCGCTCAATTTGCACGCGTTCTGGAAGAAGAAGGCATTCAGGTTAAAGTCCGCTTCCGCAAAGGTGATAAAATCGACGCTGCCTGTGGTCAGCTTCGAAGAGCGTTTCGCGCGCGACAAGAGAATTAGTCCACTCCTCCCGACTTCCATTGCAGGCAGGAACCGCGTGACCACAGTCCGCGCATTCCCCTTTCAGATGCGGCACAGGCCGGGTGAGCAAGAAAAGACGAAGACGGAAGAGACACACCACGAACGCCTCTACCAGCCTCGGAATACCGTGGCAAACAGAGCTTATGCGTTCAAAGTGTGATGCTTCCGTCGATTCGTATACGGCGCTGTATCGAGTACACTCTTTTCTTTCCTGGGTCGGTCAATTCTAACGCTGATTACGAAGTAACCAGCCGGAATAACCGGGAAGGAAGAGACTCGACAAGATAAAGTCTTACTTCGCGCAACGTTTGCAAGCGGCCTTCTTGCATGCAGCTTTCGGAGCAGCCTTC
>JAUNSJ010000043.1 GCA_030539295.1 Planctomycetia bacterium
CTACGCTCTTTCTTCGAGACATTCCCCTCCAACGGGGGGGCTCGGCTCCGATGACCGGCGTGAGCGGTTGAATCGCGGGGGTGTGGCTAAACGTAATGGTTATGCAGTTGGAGGGAATGTGTGGGGGATGATGAGTGTGGGGTGATGGCGTGTAAAGATGTGGTTTTTTTTCGTGGGGCGGACTTTTGAAAAGTCCCCCCACACCCCTTCAAACTTTTTTTAATAGGCTTCGCCCTCCAGAGGTGAGCCGGTCGGCAGTTCTTTTCGTTATTGTCTGGTTCCCGACCTGGCGAGCAGTCGGGAACGTTTCAAATTCTTTTTAATAGGCTTCGCCCTCGGGGGGTGGGCGGGTTGGTAAGTGAAAATACCGTCAAAAAAAGGTGATTTTGCTCTGGCTGAAATGGATGAAAAAGAGTATACTTACCGCTACAGTGCTGGGCTTGGGGCGTTGTGAGTCCGACGCGGGACGCTCGTACCGGCCAGCGGACGTGCCAAAGATATGTAGTATAATCCCTAACTTGAATCAACAGAACCAATAAGGTAAGAAAGATTATCTCATGAAAGAAGATTGCGCAGTGACCGAGGAGACGCGAACGAGCGTAAGTCCAGTTCCACTTTTAGACCTTTCCCGGCAGTATGCGGCGCTGCGGGAAGAGATGAACGAGGCTCTGCGACGAGTCAACGATAGCGGTCAGTTTGTTTTGGGACCAGAGGTCAAGCGACTGGAAGCCGGTATAGCGGAGTATTCGCATACCGCCTTTGGCGTCGGCTGCGCCTCCGGGAGCGATGCTCTGCTACTGGCTCTCATGGCCGCCGGAATTGGGCCTGGCGATGAAGTTATTGTCCCGAGCTTTACGTTTTTCGCGACCGCGAGCTGCGTGCCACGCCTCGGCGCGACTCCGGTCTTTGCCGATATTGACCCGGTGACCTTTAATATTGACCCGCAGCATGTGGAAAAACTCATAACCTCGCGGACCAAGGCGATTATTCCCGTTCATCTTTATGGCCAGATGGCGGATATGACCGCCTTGCGTGCCATGACGAAAGAGCATAGCGACCCGTTGCGTCAGAAAATCGTCCTGGTAGAAGACGCGGCCCAGGCTATTGGTGCCGAACTTAATGGCGTTCGCGCGGGTAATTGGGGCGATATGACCTGCTTGTCCTTCTATCCGACGAAGAATCTGGGCGGGGCCGGCGACGGAGGCATGGTGATAACGAACGATGAGTCATGGTCGCGCCAGGTGCGTCTCCTTCGCGGGCACGGTATGGAACCTCGCTATTTTCACAAAGTTATCGGAATTAACAGTCGTCTCGATTCGTATCAGGCGGCGGTCCTGAACGTGAAACTGCCGCATTTGGATGCCTGGTCCGAAATGCGCGCGGCGAACGCCAAACGGTATGAGGTCCTGTTCGCCGAGGCCGGACTGACCCGGATTCTTACCTTACCGCAGGCTCTGCCGCACCATCGGCATGTCTGGAATCAGTATGTAATTCGTATTCCGGACGGGCATCGGGACGCCGTTCGGGCCGCGTTAAGCGAGCGGAAAATTGGTTCCGATATCTATTATCCGATGGGCCTTCATGAGCAGGAGTGCTTTGCCTGGCTGGGATACGAGCCCCACGATTTACCGGAAACCTGGAAAGCGTCGCAGGAAGTCCTGGCTCTGCCGATCTATCCGGAACTGCGGGAAGAGGAACAATGGACGGTCGTCAAAGCGTTCAAAGAGTATTTCGCCGCTTCTGCCCGATAACGAGGGGAAATGGCGTGCGGTTCCACGAGCGGTCGCGACGTGTGTGCGGGGCCGCTGGCCTACACGCCCGCACGTCATCGGCACGTCGCGGCGTTGTCCTTTATATCGTCGCGATTGTACTGGTCATACTCGCGCTGGGCGGTACGTCGCTGCTCATTCTTATGCGAACGGAGCATGAAGCGACGCTAACCGATTCCGGTCAGGTGCAACTTGCCGCCGCGGGGGACAGTCTCGTTGCGGCCGCGATTGCACTGTGCGAACTTACGCCAGACGAACGACGAGCCCACGGCGGACTGGCCAATAACCCCGAATTCTTTCGCCAGGTCCCTATTGCCACGACCGCTACAGGGAGCGTTTCAAACGTCTCGGCGACTTTCCTTGCTCCGGTTCTGAGCGGCGATGCCATAGCGGGAATCCAATATGGTCTGTCAAATGAGTCGTCGCGTCTGCACTTGGGCAGTGTCCTGGAATGGGACGAGGCGGAGCCGGGGACAGGGCGTCAAATTCTACTCAAATTACCTGGTATGACCCCGGAAATGGCCGACTCGCTCCTGGACTGGATCGACGCGGACGAATCGCCTCGCCCGCTCGGGGCCGAAGCCGCATGGTATCATCGGGAGCAGTTACCGTACTCGCCCCGCAATGCGCTGCCGGTCTTTCTCGATGAACTCCTGCTCGTACGCAATGTAACCCGTCGTGAACTCTATCGCAATAATACCGATTTTACCTATACGCCCGAGGCGGGTGAGGAGAATGTGCCGATTGACCTGGAGGAACTCGATGCCCAGCCTCTGGCCCGAGATGCTCGTGAACTCCCCTGGTCACTCCTACTGACCGTCTTCTCCGCGGAAAAGGATGTCGATCCGCACGGCGTTGCCCGAATTGACTTAAATGGCGAGGACCTGGCGTTTCTTTATCGCGAGATTAGCGACCGGTTTGATCGAGAGACGGCGCGGTTCGTCGTGCTCGCGCGGCAGTATGGCCTGACTGCGGACGCGGGCAGTGCTCGGACCGCTCGTGCTGAAGGGGCGCGTGACGTCTCCGAATCGGGCGAGGACCCGGACTTCTCACTGCCGGCGAAGTATCAATTTCAAACGCCGCTGGACCTCATTGGCACGCAAGTGCGTATACCGGGCCAGCCGCGACGTTTGTGGCCGCGAAGTCCGTTTCCCGCCACCGGAGGCGACCACGACCGCCTGCTCCTCTGGCTCGATATCGCCAGTACGAGTCGAACGACGGTTATTACAGGCCGCGTCAATGTTAACGAAGCGCCACGCGTTCTGCTGGAAGCGATACCGGGCCTGACGCCTGTCATGGCAGGGCGGATCATACAACGTCGCCCGCGCGTGGGAGAAGAAGTACCGCGTGAATATCGGCACCCCATTTGGCTCTGGCAGGAGAAAATCGTTGACCTGGCGACGATGAAACAGTTGTGGCCGAAAGTTACCTGTGGAGGCGACGTCTTTCGGGGCCAGGTCATTGCCTTTAGTGACCGGCAGGCGACGCACGTGCGCCGCGAAGTCGTGCTGGACAGTACGGTTCAGCCGCCCCGGATCGTCTTTAATAAAGACCTCACCATGTACGGACGCGGCTGGCCTCGCGAACTTCTTATCAAACCTTAGCGACGTTCAGGTTAGGCAAACGGGTCGTCTTCGTCGATGGCGTCTTCCGGTTCCGCCTCCGGTTCCGGTTCGGCTGGCGCTTCGGTTCCCTCTTCCATACCTTCGGTTTCCGTGGCTTCGGCCGCTTCTTCGACTTCCGGCAAGGCATTATCATCGCCGAAGTCAATCTCTTCCACGCCTGGCTCCGGCTTCTTCTTCTGTTCCCCGCTCGGAACGCCGCCGAAGAGCGGAATGAACGCGGTTGCGTTTTCCTTAAGGATATTCAGGTCGAGTGTTATGGCCGCGTCGTTCCCCTTGGCTTCCGACTTCAGCCCTTTAAAGACGGGGTCGAGCATGGCGATAAAGGGATTCGTTTCGAACGGCAGTTCCAGCTCCTGCACCTGCGCGTTAAGCTGTTCATTGAGCAGAGTCTGGTATCCGGCAATGGCGGCGGAGAAGAGCGTGGCGAACTGGGTCGCCGCCTGGCTACTTTTCAAACGGGAGAGAATGACCAGTCGGGGCGAACCGACGAGCGATACATTAAAGGACGCCCACTGAAAAATATCGGCCGCGGAGAGTGCCTGTTTGACCGGTTCAAAGTCGAAGGCCAGTCCGTTCTTATTCAGGAAGTCGAGCCATCGCAGAACGGACGCCGTATTCGGCATAATCACAGAGACCGCGGCGCCATTAGTCGCGCTTAAGGCGTCGGCAACGGATGCCTGTGGGTCGGCCGGATTCAGGAATCGCTTACGAAGTGCGGGGAGTACTTCGCGACGAATCAGCTGGCGGGACGAGACCGTGGTCTCGGCCTGGTCCTCGTCGCCTGCGGCCGTGGCGCCCGACTTCTCCGCTTTTTTCTTCTTCTCCTTCTTCTTACTGCCGCTGAAGTCGCCCAGGAGCATGGCTTTGGCGTCTTCCTTTTCCGCCTCCGCCGTGGCCGAAGTATGGTCCACGACTGCAATTAAAAAGCCAAATCGCGAGAAGCAGGAGATGGGGTCATAATGCTCCTTCATGTAATCGATGAGTACCTGCTGCGAGTCTGCACCGACGCCGGCCAGGGGAAGTGCGATAATTTGGCAGAAGTTGGCCCCTTCCTCATACCGTATACGATAGAATTCACTAACCCCATTAGCCCAAAGACTTTCGGCAAAGGTTGCACGCATGGAGTCGAGCAGGTCGGCCACGCTCGCCTTGATCTCTTCCTTCTGCTCTTCCCGAAACTTGTTCAGGTATTTATCGCCCGAATTGAGCGAGCCAATAGCACCATGGATAAAGTCGGCCAGAAAGAGCTTAAACGTGTCGTAGTCGACTCGCTTGGTATCGAAGCGAATAATGGAGACCGTGTCGGGATAGATCAGGGCCGGCAGTTCCGTTGTGCCTGCGCCGCGACCGATAGGCGCGGAGGGCGTACTGGCCGCGTCCGCGTCTCCGCCCTCGGTCGCGCCACTTTCCGCCGCGCCGTCCTCGCCGAACGGGTTGGCGGTGCCACGCGTCGCTTCCCCGTTGGCATTGACCGAGAGGGTTTCGCCGGCTGATATCGATTGCGCGTTCCCGGCCGGGGCCTGACTCCAGGCGGAGCCGCCAGGCAGCGTCAGGGCCAATATTGCCAACGCGACCAACAGGGACAGAACCGGTTTCTTCTTCTTGTTACAACGCCAAGCCATAAATCGTCTCCAGTGTATCATGAATGTTCTTGCATACCGCAGGCACGCGAATTGTGCCCGGCGCTCGGCAGGCCCGATCATGGTCATCAGGCGCCGGTCCGGGCAAAAAGGGGTGTCGGCATGATAAAAGGGTTTTGGGTCCGTTCAATAAATTGTCCTGTTAAAGTTGCACGCCCATGAGGTGGCACCAGTTGACCCAGTGATGCCAGATAAAGGCCTGTTCCCAATCGTCGGCGCCCTGGGCAGTGCGAACCACCTGTCGGCCGTCCCCGAAGTCGGCGGTCCCTCGAATGACCAGTTCAAAAGCGCCTTCCGGCGGCGTTCCGTTACAGGTCAGGGTTACCTGTTTCGTCGTTTCCTCCCCGCCTATGGTATTCGGTTCGAACTGAAAATGCTCGCCCGGCTTACTGCACGAGAGAGTGATCGGACCGGTAAAGCCTTCCTTGCGAAAGACAATGACCTTAAAGCTGGTCTTTAATTTCCCGTCGGCCGCACGGAACGCCAAGGCACTCGGTACGGTCAAAAGCGTAAAGTCCGGCTGCGGCTCCGAAATACGAAGTCGGTAAAAATATTCCGGCCCCGACTTACGCAACCGGCCGAAAATGTGCGCCGTGTAGGTCCCGTCCGCCGGTAAAGTCGCTTCCAGATGCGCGTCGCTGTGGTGAACCTCATCGCCAATATTAGGACCGGTGTGATTCGCCGGGTCGTCGTTACTGCCCACGAGGGTACCCGCCGCGTCGTACAGTTCAACGACCGTATCTAAAGCGGAGCCCAGTCTTTGCGCGACCGTATCGAGTACAATCGCCTGGTCCTTCTTCCCTTGAAATTCATAAACGTCGATTTCGTTCGGCTTGTCAATGCGGCCGTAAATCACCGTCGGCGCGGTCACTTTAACCGGTGGGGAAATACCGGTCGGGCACGCGGCCGCGTTCGGGTCGCTTGAACTGCCCGCGTCACTGCCAGGAGCGTCGCTGGCAAGGTCAATTTTGCCAACGATGGCCGGTTCATGAACAATGGGAAGTGTCTCGACGAAATAGCGTAAGGGTCGAGCGAAGTTCATTCCTTCCCAGTTTTCCAGCGTTCGTTCCTCTTCGTAATAGATTTCACCGGAATAATCGGGCGAGACGGTTTTCGTCGTCAGATTCCCGCCGAGAATATTGATCGCGGTCTCTTGCCCGGCGGGTCCGCCGAGCGGGAACTGGGAGTAGACGATCGGAAGCTCACCGACGGCCACACGATAGACGAAGTCATTTCGGCCGCGCCATATGGCATCGCGAACTTCGATCATATAGCGACCGGAGGCGGGGAGTTTAACGAGCATCATGGGATTCTGGTCGAATCGCCAGGAGTCGCAGGATTTAATCTTCTTGCCGTCCGGATCGAAAAGGGCGACGTACGCGACGAACCAGCCGGGGACCGCGTTGGCGATATAGGGCATGGTACTGCGTGACTGAATTTCGAAGACGACGCGCTGCCCCGCCTTACCCTGGAAGTAGAAGCGGTCGAGGTCGCCTGGCTTAATCTGACCGTTATAGACGACCGGCAGCGTCTGCGGCGGAAGCTCGGCATACGTCTTGAACTTCGCCTTAAAGTCGGGCCAGATCGGAATTTCGTTCGGTTCAATTTCTGTCACCTCGGTATAGGGGGAGATCCAGAATCGGGCGGGGCGTGAGATGCCGCCGGCGGTTGTGTACTGAATTTCGCGCAGGCCCGGCTCCGCGTCCGGGTCAACGGTGACTTCAAGAACGCAGATGCCTCCGCCCGGACTGTGGTATTTGCGTTCCTCGTCGTTTTTGCGGTACTCATAATAGAGCAGCTGCATACTGTCGATGGTCGGTTTTTCCAGGGTGTGGAAATACATAAAGGAGCGAAAGACCTCTTCATCGTCGGGCGTGGGAATGTCGTCTTTGGCGATTTTCGTTGCGTCTTTGCGTTTCTTCCGATTCGTTCGGAGAGATTTACGAGCCTCTTCGAACCGGCGGGGGTCATCGCGCAGGGCCATAATACGAGCCTCTTCGTCGAGAATGGCCTGCATAACGCCACTGCACTTTCCGGAGTAGGGGTCCTGAAACCGGAAGCCTGAGCTATTTTCGCGGGCAATAATCTTAGCGGAAACGCCGCTACCGGAGACGAAGACATCCTTGGCGGCGTTGGCACCGCCTCCGACGATATAGACTTTCGTCGTGGTCCCGCGAGCGGCGCCCGCCGGATAGACGTAGGAAATCCCCTGAGCAAAGCTCCTTTCCCCCGTAAGGGCAAGGAACAAGGCCACCGAAAGGCAAACGAAAGTGGAAAAACGTATGGTCATGCGCATGATCCTGTTGGCTAATAAATGGAAGGGTTAAACGAGTTCGAGCAGGAGACCTTCCTCGGACGCCGGGGCCATGGTGGGCAGCTCAAACCCTTTGTCGTTCGGGAGGGGCGCGTCCGGATCGATTCCCATTTGCATGAGCAGCGTTCCGAGCAAATCCTGCGGCTGCACCGGTCGTTTGGCCACGGTTTCTCCTTTATTACTCTCGCCGACGACGAGCCCGCCCTTAAAGCCGCCGCCGCCGACCATGTGCGAGAAGCAGGTCCCGTAATGACCGCGTCCGCCGAACCAGGGTGCGTTATAATCGATACGCGGAGTACGTCCGAATTCACCGCCCCACCAGATAATGGTCGAGTCGAGCAGGTTCCGGTCACGCAGGTCCTTAAACAGGAAGGTGAGCGCCTTGTCCCACACCGGCTGGTTCCGCGTGAGGGTTTCGAAATGCTTACCGTGCGTATCCCAACCGCCGTAATTAATCGTGATGAACGGCACACCCTTTTCCACGAGCCGGCGTGCCATGAGGCACGACTGGCCAAAGGTGGTCAGTCCGTAGGCTTCGCGAGTCTCGTCGGTCTCTTCCGAAAGGTCGAACGTCTTGACTTCCGCACCGGTCAGAACGCCGTAGGCCTCCTGTCGCGCCTTCTCCAGATCGGAAATGACCGGATTGATCTTACTCGCTTTCCCGAAGACATCGATCGAGTCGAGCAGTTCCAGACGACTCGCCTGTCGCTCTTCGTCGACCCCGTCGAGAATGAAACCCGAGGCGAGAAACCGCTTGGCGTTCGGGTCGCTGCCGGTGGCGTACGGCTTGTAGTTCGTACCCAAATAGCCGCATTCGGAGAAACGACCCAGCGGCTGCGTGAGCACAATGTACGGCGGAATCGCACTGTCGTAGCCCCCGTACTTATAGCCTTTCATGGTCGAAACGATCGCTCCGATGGCCGGATAGACGAGGTTTCCGCCGGGAGTCAGGCCAGTTTGCATCTTATAGGCGGCCGTCTCGTGCCCGAAATCGTTGTGCGTTACGGAACGAATGGGGGTGTACATGTCGGCTATGGTCGCTATTTGCGGCAGGGATTCGCTAATCATCCAACCGGCGTTCGTCTTGATCGGACTGTTCCACTTGCCGCAATATTCGGCGCCGGCGTCGGGCTTGGGGTCGAACGTCTCCAGTTGACTCGGTCCGCCCCACATCCAGATCTGAATAATGGACTTTGCCTTACCGAGTTTTTTTGCCTTGGGTGCCGCCGGTTCCTGACCCAGCGCCGTCTGGTAAAACAGGTCCCCAATTGCGGGGAGCCCCAGGACGCCTAAAGACGCCTCTGCCAAAAATTTACGTCGCGATGTTTTCATGACTTACCTGCCTGTTCGTTTACCTTGTCGGGGCGGTCGTTCGATCCTCTCGCAAAGCGTGAGCGACACCCATTATTATATAGTATCGAGTTCACTATAGGGCCGGCGTCGTAATCGCGAGGCCGCCCTGTGGAACCCGATTCCCGTTAATGTTGGCACAAAAATTCCTTCGTATTGACCACGGCCCAGATAATATCATGGAGTTCCGCTTCCGTCCACTCGCGGTCGGCCCCAAAGGTAAGACGAATCCTGGCCCGTTCTTCCGACGAGGGGAGGCGGGAAAGAAGGGTCATCCAGACAACGTTCAAAAATTCATCTTCGTCGGCGCTCTTACTGCTGTTGGCCGTATCTTTCGGAATGAAATCGCGAACCTGCTTAATGAGCAGTTTGGTCCAATTGTTCATTTCCGTCGAGTTCAGGAAGAATAACTGCTGCGATTGGGACGTCTTGTTGTTCCGGTCGGCGGTCGTACCGGAGTCGCGACTGGCACGGCCAAAAGTCTCTAAAAAGGAGTTCGTTATGCCGGAATCAGGAATCATGACCGTGCGGACCGGGGTCGAAATATAGGTGAACGGTTCCGGGACTTCGCTCTTGTACCCGACGTCGATTTTAAAGACGCGAATAAAGGTGTCTTGTATGACCTCCGCGTCGTGCCGATGCACCGGATAACAAGCGAAGAACTTCATGGCCTCTTCCGCATTGTCGCCCCGGGCAATAGACGACTGCTGATAGATGTGCGAGTTCATAATGAGCCGGTAGATGGCGCGCAGGTCGTAGTTCTGACGCACCAACTCAAGTTCAAGGAACTGAAGCAGTTCCGGATAGACAGGCGGATTCGAATCGCGAAAATCGTCCGGCTCATGGACCAGGCCGCGACTGAAAAGCCAGTACCAAATGCGGTTAACCACGTTCTGATTGAAGACGTGATTCTCTTTATTGACGAGCCAGTCGACGAAGAGTTCGCGCGGGTCCTGATTCCGGCCGACGGTTACCGTCGTGCCATTGGGCAGCATAATATTGGGGTCTTCCAGGGGAGTTCGGTCCCAGAAGATGATTTCCTCTTTCCATTCGGCACTCTTCTTCATGGCCATTCGAGAGAAGAATTTGGTCATGCCGTCGCGCTGGCCCGGAGTCATGCCGTCGATTCGCACGCCCATAAATGTCTTGGCAACGGCGTCGGCCATACCGCCCGGCGTCTTCGGATTGATGGCCCGAAAGAAGTTTGCCGGCGCGTCCCGGAAGTCACTCCCGTCGGCCAGGAGCAGGGCACGCACAAATTCGTCATACGGCATATGCGTTCGCAGCGCGTCGTGCACCCACGTGTAGTAGACCATGGACCCGACGGGCCACAAATTAATCGGAAATTCCGACTTGACACGCAAGAGGTCGCACCATTTCATGGCGTAGTAGTCGTTAAACTCATCGGAATCCAGAAGCTTATCGATCAGTCGTGCCCGCTTGTCACGGGTCCCGTCGCGTATGAAATCGTACGCCTGTCGGAAGGACGGAGGGCCGCCGGTCAGGTCGAAATAGACGCGTCGCACGAAGACGGAATCGGAACTCGGGTCGGCCAGTTCAAGGTTCTTCTCCTTGAGTTTGGGGAAGACGAGTCGGTCAATTTCATTGAGTTCGACCGGTTTGAGTTCCGCCTCGAAGAAGCGCCAGTAGTCGCGTGGATTCACTTCCTTCTTCTTAAGGCCGGGCAGAAGATATTCATCCACCTTGGGCGCCGCCTGTCGCTTACGCTCTTCCTCCTGACCCAGAAGGAACTTAACCGGGCACAGACAGGCCGACAGCAGGAGCAGAGTGATCGAAACGGCAAGACAAGTGCGCCGTGCCAGATGATGATTTGTGGACTTGAGTTGGGTCATTACGGTTCGATTCCTTGTTAAAAAATCCCCTCTTGCTACCGGCCCGGGGAACGGCCCCGTGCATTCTATCCTATTCTAATAATACTCTGTTTCGCCAGAAATTGGAAGAGACCGCGCGACAAAAAAGGCGAAATTTTTCCTTTTTTACCGGGAACCGGCCGTTGAAAACGAATTTAGTGGTTAGGAACGTTTGCGTCCTGCTCCTGCTCGCTCGCCTTTTCGGTGGGCAGGTGCGTTATCGCCTGACGTCCGTACCGGGACCAGAACGGATGGTCCTGACCCTCGGGCGCCAGTAAGGGCAGGAGCTCCGGGAAGCCTATCTGGCACGGGCCGGGCTCGCTCTTAAGGTACATCTTATAGCCCGGCGCCTGACGCGACATGCCAATAATACGCCCGGGATAAGGCGAGTCGATGGTCAGGCCCGACGCGTCCAGCTTGAACTGAAACGCCAGGTCATCGAACGGCACCATGTCGTCCGGGAAACGTTGCGCCAGCGATTCCGGCGGGTCAAAGGTCAGCTTGAGCAGCTCTTGCAGTTTGATTAAAAAGCGACGGTCGAGCTGACCATGAACGGTGTACAGGGAACCGGCCCCGGTGAAGATCCCCCGATCGATCGTGGCGGTCGTCAGATGCAGGTCGGCCACGGTCCCGCGCACGGGCGCCGCCATAACGCGTTTACTGGGGGCCGACAGGCTCGCCCGCTTAAGATGAAATTCGCTAAGGTTATACACAGACTGCGGTTCCTGCTCGCCGTCAATCGCGGTCCACGTGGCGGACACGTTACCGGTAAACCAGCTTTCACGTCCGGCAAGCGAGAAGATGGGCGAAAACATCGCGGCGAACGACGACGGGAGCGGACAGCTTGCGGCGTTAAGATTCACGGTGAGGTATGGCTGACCGGGCTCACCCGATTTCTCGTGCCTTACCGTAAGTTCGACCGGTTCACTGATCGGAATGGCCGCCAGATGAAAGGCGACTTGAAGTTCACGCGACTGGTCCCCTTCCTCCCAGGAGCCGGCCACTTCCTCAAGGGTCGTCGTTCTCGCATTCTCGTTGTACGCGGTTACCCAGCGCTGGACGGCTTCGACCGAGGTGTCCTGACTGTTGAACCGGTTGCGGAGGCAGTCGTCCAGCGACGCACGCACCTTTCGCCAGACGCCGCGTCGGTCGCCCGGCATGCGCCAAGCGTCCATGGCCTGCTGAAATTCGGCGTCGCTGTAGTACAGTACCGTCTCGCGTATGTGGAACAGGACGGCGCCATTTGCCTTATCCACTGGATGCGTCATCGCTTGCGTTAAGTCGGATTGCAATGTCCCAATCGCGGAAAAGCGCAATGCGGCTCGCGGTATGATCCATATAAAATCGCCTGGCGAGAACGGACTCGAAGTGAGGTCTGTCCCGACCGACACGCCCGGCGCTGCCTTGATCGCATGGGGCCCTTCGGTCAGGGTGATGGCGGACAGGCGAGTCACAAGGACTTCCGGGCAAAAGAGTTCCGTTTCACCCGTCTGTTCATTAAGAATGCGGAGTCCGAAATAAAGCGTTTCGCTCGGCTTAACGAAGCGAACGCCGGCCAGGGTGACCGGTCGCCCGAGCGCCGCGGTCAGACGCGCCTGCTCGCCCTCGACCGCCGGACTTGAATAACGCGCCACAAGCCACAAGGCCAGACAGGCTGTCATTAAAGGTCCGCCGATAATGAACAGCAGAACGGTCCAAAAGCGTCGCGTGCGATCGTGCATGACAACCTCCCTGAATATCGTTTTCCGTCGTACCCCGTTAGTCCTGTGCGCGGACCGGGGTAATCAGGTACTCAAACTTGTAACTCTTTTCTGTCAAGCGGAACTGCGGATAGACCAGGGCGCCCCAGCTGTCGTCGCCGCCCACTCCTTGCTGTAACGCGTCGATACTAACGACCAGATAAGGACGCCGCTTGAGCATCCAGTTGTGCTCCACGGATTCCAGGTCGCGGTTTAAATGTCGCTTAACGCTAAAGCTAAGCAGGGCAGGGGCTTGTGCGCTGCCTGTCCCACCCGTGGAATCGAGCGGGGTCACCCGTATTCCCTGCCCGTCCGGACCGGTTACCTCGAACCAGCGAACGTCCGTGCGATACCCGAATTCGCCCGGCTCGGAATAGGCCTCGAACATGGCGTCTACGGTCGAGTGATAGCGGCCGACTAGGGCGCCTGTATTGCGGTCCTGATAGTTCTCCTCCGGGCCGCGTCCGTACCAGGTTACGTTCCAGTTGGCGTCGTCTTCGACCGGAATCAACAGTTCCGTACCCAGTCGGGGCAGGTCAGGCGACCCGTCCGCTTTCGTCAGGAGCAGGGAGACTTTTTTGGACCCGTCCGGGAAATCGACCACCGTATAGTCCAGGTCGGCGTCCGCGGCGGCCAGTTTACCTCGCATGGCTCGGACCGCGTAGCCCGACTCGGTCTTCTCGGCCGCAATGGGTGGGAATCCCGCAGGGCCTTCCGGACGCCGCCAGACGCCCAGCCGACTCACCATATTATTACCGCGGTCATTATCGGTCGGAGCACGCCAGAAGCAGGGGACCGGATCGCTCAAGGGGAGCGGTTGAACCGAGGCCTCGGCCGGCCCGGGCGCCGCGGCCTCAAAGACCGGCAGTCGAACCTGCTCTTGGGTCAAGACAATTTCCTCCGGCAGGGGCAGCCCCGACGCGGTAATCGCCGCACGGTCGTAAACCCAGTTATCCCTTGCTATGACGAACTCGAAGTTCACGAAATACTCGCAATTCGGGTCCGGCTTGAACGCGTCGAGGTTCGCCAGATTAACCGAGTCGAAATCAAGTGTCAAAGGGACTTCCGTCTGCGCCGGCGCATTCTCAAGCTCCTTGCCAAAGGCGAATCGCTTCGTCTCAACCGGCACGCCATTTTTCGTGAGCGTACAAATCAGAGCAATATCGGCCAGATCGCGGAAGAAGAATCCGTTGCGGACAAGATAGCGGCTGTAGTCGTCTGAAGCAGAGTCGGCCCGGACGATCTTAATATCTTCATAGCATTTTTTTACTTCGTACAGCTCGGGGTGCGGAGTGCGGTCGGCCCGAACGAGGCCATTCATGCAGAAATTCTGGTCCGAAGGAACGTCGATCGGGCCGAAGTTTCCGCCGTAGCCGAAATAGGTCGCGTCTGTCTTTTCGCTCGTGGCACGATTGAAATCGACGTCGAGCGCCAGAGCGGCTTTGTCAGTACGGTCATCGAACGAGAGCGCTACTTCCTCCGGCGCGAGTGCCCGGGTATAAATTCGGGCCGCAGACAGAATCGAGCCGGCCAGCCGGTCAATATGGAAGGAATTCCGGCCCAGTTCGACCGGGTCGCTTGTGGGGGCAATCGGTGCGGAACAGGCCGCCTTCCCGACTTCCTTACCGTCAATATAAAGAATGAGCTCTTCGGTCGTATAGACGCCGGTCACCCGATGCCAGCTTTGGGCCCAGTTCTCGACTGTGCCGGATACACCGTGCCAGTTCTGTCCGTCGTACAGATAGACTTCCGCCCCTTGCCCGGTCTGCTTTAACGCGTATTGGTAGTCCGACTTACCGACCCAGGTGCCTTCTTTCCCAATATAGGGGAAGACGACCGCCTCAAGGGTAAACGGAGTTTTCCCCTGCAGATTGAGTACGGCGGAGTCGCCGGTTTCCACAACTGCGTAGCCCTTAAGCCCTTGCGGACCCTGGTCGCTCGGCGCCGTCTTCTCGCCGGCTAAAATTTCGCCTACCCGCTCCCGCGTTACAAGCTTACCGACAATGGTAATCGGGAACGCGTTTTCACTTCCGTCACGGACTTCCTGCTTCGGTACGGCCATGAGCAGACCCTGGTCCACCCAGTCCCAGACGAACCCGCCCTGGAGCAGCGGATATTTGTGGATCGCGTCCCAATAGAGGGACAGGTTCCCGTTACTATTGCCCATGGCATGTGCGTATTCACACTGAATCAGAGGCCGGGTCTGCTCCTTCGAGGCGTAATCGATGATCCCGGGCACCGACGTGTACATGGGGCAGACAATATCGGTATTCCAGTCAAGTTGGGCACGCTCGTACTGCACTGGTCGCGTCGGGTCCTGCTGCTTGAGCCATTTATAGGTCGTCTCAAAGTTTATGCCATTTCCGGCCTCATTGCCGAGTGACCAGATAATCACGCTCGGATTATTCTTGGCCCGATGGTAGAGCCGGGCCGTGCGGTCGAGGTGCGCCGCATTCCACAAGGGGTCCTTGGCCAGCGACTTCTCCCCGTAGCCCATACCGTGCGATTCAATATTCGCCTCATCGACCATATAAAGCCCGAAATAGTCGCACAGGTCGTACCATCGCGGGTCGTTCGCGTAATGGCAATTGCGCACAGCGTTTATATTAAAGAGTTTCATGAGCAGAATGTCTTTTATCATGGACTGGCGTGTCAGGGCGTGCCCGGTTTTCGCGTCGTGTTCGTGACGATTGGTCCCTTTAAGCAGGACAGGCTTACCATTAACGAGCAGTTGCGACGAACGGAGTTCCACGGCCCGAAAGCCAACCGGATTGGCCAGGGCCGCCTTTTCCTGACCGTCTTGACCCAGAAGAGTCATGCGAAGTGGATAGAGCCACGGCTCTTCCGCGGACCACTTTTTCGGATTCTCGACCGGAATCTCCACGGAGACCACGGCCGTCTGACCGGCTGGAATGTCGTACTCGGCCGAGGCTGTCAGCGGTGGATTCGTTTCACTTCCTTCGGCCGGCTTGCCCTGTCGCGACGGGGTCATGGCCAAAGCGACCTGAAGTGACCCACAGGCAGATTCCTTACCGTTATTGGCCAGAGTTGCCTCGCAGTGGAGAACAGCGTTCTCGTACCGTTCGTCCAACTTCGTTATAATTTTCGTATCCATAAAGGCAAGCGGCGGACGCACATAGAGATAGACGTCGCGAAAAATTCCGCTTAGCCGGAAGAAATCCTGGCATTCCAGATAAGAGCCGTCGGACCAGCGATAGACGACCGCGGCGATCTCGTTATGACCCGCACGCACCAAGCTGGTTACGTCGAACTCGTTGGCCGTTCGTGCGTCTTTGCCCATGCCGACGAACTGACCGTTCACATAAACACAGAGGCACGATTCCACGCCGTCGAAATGGAGTATGACCTGCTTGCCAGGCGTCAAGGCGGCTTCCGGGACCTCGAACGCGCGACGATACAGACCGGACCAGTTCAGGTCATCGGGCACATAAGGCGGCTCCGGGTTCGGCCAGGGATACGTCGTATTCACATAGAGCGGATAACCAAATCCGGCCATCTGAAAATTCAGCGGAACCTCAATACTTGCCCAGTCGTCATAAGGTGTTGACACGGCAAAGAAGTCGGCCGGAACGTCGTTCGGAGTCGGAACCCACTTGAATCGCCAGGTCCCCGAAAGCGGAATCTGGTCGCACACCATGGCGCCTGGCGTCGTATTGAATGAGTGCGGGGCAAGCGTATTAATACCAACGACCTCCGGATTCAGCCGGTCAGGCAGGTCACCACTGTCCCCGGCCCAGCAGCAGGAAAGACTCAGTGAACTGAACAGCAGAACCAGCAGAATAACGACCTTGTGCAGGAGTACGTTCATAATAAATCCTTTAAACAAAAGCGGTTGTGGAATTGTTTGGAAGCCTGGATAAGGCGGTGCGCCGGCCGGAGTCGGGCGGAAACAAAAAAACCGCCTGTCTCGAACGTAACAAACCATCAAGGGCTGTCTACAACGGCAGGCGGGAATAACGAACCCCGGAGAGCCAAGGACACTCCGGGTGACTCTCTTCGAAGGACTATTTCGTCGCGGGCTTGGACGTGGCCTTTTCAGCCTCGGCTCGTGCGACTTCTTTCGCCTCTTCGTCGGAAACTTCTGGAATCTCTTCCTCAGTGGCGGAACCGGCGGCCAGATCAAGCGCCTCTTCCGTTATGCCTTCAATTTCGTAAGGAACTTCGGTAAACGTCGCCGCTTCTTCTATTAAATGGAGAACCTTGCGCTCGATAATCTGGTTGCGAAGAATGTCCATTTCGCCTGATTTCTCAATTTGAGCGCGAACGCGTCTGGCACTCTCATTTGACTGGGCGGCAATCATGGCAATTTCGACATCGTAATCCGCCTCGGTATCCTCAATGTTCTCAAGTTCGGCGATCCGCTCGAGGATAAAGTGCTCCTTAAGAGCCTGGGCCGTTACCTGACGAATATTCTGGCGAAGACTGTTGAGCCGTGACTGAATCTTCAGGTCGTCGAAGCCACTACGCCGCATTTCCATCCAGGCGCGCTGCAGTTCGCGATTCGACTGACGCTCCAGTAAACGCGGAGGAAGCTGCCAGTTCGCCGACGCGGTGAGCAATTTCGTGATCTGACGACGGATTCGCTGCTGCTGCTCATGCTGCATCTGCCGACGCAGCATATCGAGTATGAAGTCGCGGAAGTCGGCCTTGGTCGCAAAACCGCCAATCTTCTCGAGAAAAGCGTCGTCAAGCTCCGGTACGCTCAGCGATTTAATCGCCTTAATCTCGAAAACAGCTTCCACCTCTTTCCCGCTCAAAAACGCGTTCGGTGTATCCACGGACAGTCGCACCATCGTCTTGATCGTATCGCCCGCTTTCGCGCCGGTCATGAGCTTGTCGAAGTCCTTTATACTGCTGTCATGAAAGCTGAGAACCGGACGAATACAAATCGTTTCCGACTCGCTTGTGGAGATGACCTGACCTTCATTATAGAACGTCAACTTCGTGTCAATAAAGTCGCCCGGCTCGGCAGGAGCGTCTTTCTCCACGAGTTCACCCGCATTGCGACGAACCCGCACAACGGCACGATTGATGTCGTCATCAGTAAAGGAACGAGACGGCCGCTCCAGCGTAAGTCCTTTCCAGTTCGGGACATCGAAGGCAGGATGCACCTCTATATTGTACTCAAAGACGAACGGACCGTCGTCGGGCAGGGTAATCGTCTTGAAGTCGAAATCCGGCTCACTTATCGGCGTAAGGTCTTCCATCTCATTCGCTTGCGTCAGACTGTCAAGGAGAAGGTTCGTCTTGACACGCTCGCTCACGTCCCCTTTGAATCGCTTTTCGATCAGCTTGCGCGGCGCTTTGCCAACGCGAAAGCCGGGAATGCTCGCCGTATTCAGTAGGTCGCCATATTCTCTTTCAAAATAACGATTTACATCCTCACGCGGAACCGTAATCGTTATGTGTCGCTCGCAGGAGCTCACTTCGTTGACCTGGACGTTAATACCCAATTTACTGGCGGAAGACTCAACCTCGGCGGGTACTCCGTTCTCGAGTTCCGTGTTTTCAGAATCAGCCATGAAAATTAACCTGATGCTTCGAAAAATAGGGGAAACGTTGGAACCGATTCCAGCAAACAAAAACTGAAAAACGCGATTCTCAACCTGTATGGTACTATTAGAGACAGAGTCGGCATACACCAAAAAACAGAAAGAAAGTTAATTCACCGCGCATTGCTGGGCAGAATCACCGAATCACCTTGAAATCTAAGGGGAAGTCCGACATTCTTGAACAAACTGCCTCTCTCGAAACCTATGCTCTGGAAACCGAAAGGACTGCCTCCAAAAGAGCGGGCGAGGGGGCTCGAACCCCCGACAACGACGTTGGCAACGTCGTGCTCTGCCAACTGAGCTACGCCCGCTTTGGATGCGACTGACAACGAACCCTGTATTCCACTCGCTCCGTTTCGTCCGGATTCACTCGCCAATTCATACTGCCAATATCAACCGGTGAGGGATGGGTACGGGTGGGTAAGAGGGACACGCCTCAATCAACTGTACCCCAGAGATTGTATTCCTATTTCAAACTTCAACAAGGGGGGGTACCCATTTGCCCCAATTTTTTTACCCACACGCCACATTTGTTCGCGAAGATAGGGAGGGCCTGCTCGCCAGGGCCCGACCCAGCAACAACGTTTGGGACCTGCCACCCCGCCGTGATTTGCCATTTTACCTTCACAAAACACCCGCCCCGGATTTGCCCCACTGCTAGCACAACCAAGAACCGGCGGCCTGTAAGGCCAGCACATCATAGCCCGGGGCAAGGGAGCGCCGCGACCAACGCCCCGGGTCTGCGGTAGAAAATGAAAATCGCCCTGTAAGGGCAGCACAAACAGGTTCCCACGACCAACCGCTCCCCCGCGTAGAGCGCGACCGATTTTGAATCGGAACTCTGCGCTCCTCAGCGAACCCTGCGTGATATATAAATCCTGAAAATAGAATAGGTTATGAATACGGCACCCGGCCTCAAATGCCCTCTCCAATGGACACATTATTTTTTAGCACGCAGGGTTCGCAGGGGGACGCGGAGGCGGACGGGTCCGGGTTCGGAGGTGACCGGCCCTGTGCTGCCCTTACAGGGCGTGGGTTATGAGGAGATCGTTGACCCGGGGAACGTCGAAATACGTTGTATTTCTCCTTACCCCGGGCTGTGATGTGCTGGCCTTACAGGCCGCCGCGGAATGGCAATGATGGGTAAATTGCGAATCAATGGCAACTTGCCGGGGGTGGGGTTCCGTTTTCGTTATTGCTGGGTCGGACCCTGCGAGTAGGTCCTCCCTGCCTGCTAAAAATAACCCGTCAATTGGATGATCGCATTTGAGACCGGGCGTGGTTTCTGCAACCTGGTTTATATTCAGGAATTATGTAGCACGCGGAGGTCCCGCGTCAAAATCGGTCGCTCTGACGCGGGGGCGTTGGGCGTTTTATCGGCAGTGATCCAGTACAATCAGGGCGTAGCCTGTGACGAGGACCGGGTCGTTTTCCATCCACATGCGGTTGTCATTAACCCAGGAGCCATCTTCCGCTTGGGCGGCGGCCAGGGCTTGGACCATTTCCTGCTTCCAGTTATGCTGAATTCCAGCGGCGTCTTCAAAGGAGTCGTTGCCGAGTGTATCGAGCGTTTTCGACATTGTGTGATAATAATAATAAAGTCCACGGCGACCGAGTCCGGGATTTTCGGCGAGGGAATAATTTTCACGGAGCCAGCCGGAAGCGGCGAGTACGCGTGGGTCACTGGCGTCGAGGCCCGCGTAGATCATACTCTTAAGTCCGGCGTACGTTATACTCCCGTAGCTGCGCAGACCGCCGTTTACCTCACCGGCCGGGCTTTCGCCGTCGCCTACGCACGTATAGTAAAAGCCACCGTCATTATTAGCCGCGGCGAATCGGGTTGTATTGGCCGGCGTCTCCAGATTCTGGCATCGCGAAACGAAGACGAGTGCCCGCTGAATCGCTTCGTCCGTTTCGTCGGCGCCCAGTTCATGCAGTGTTTCGACAAAGAATTGGGTATTCGACAGGTCCGGCCGCGAATTCGTGCCATATCCCACGCCGCCGTAACGCACGTCCTCTTGCGTCGTTCCGTTTTCCTCAGAATATTGCTGCGAGCGCAGGAATCGCTCTCCGTTGGCCAGAATAGCATCGTAGTCCGACGTCCCGCTTACTTCTTTGGCAAGCTGAAAACAGGCCAGTGCCAAACACGATTCGTAGCTGGCTATCTGTCCGCCGCCGGAGTAGATCCCGCCGTCCTCACGTACCGCAGATTGCAAAAAACGCAAGCCTCGGGCAACGGTCGGATCGTCCGGAGTCAGTCCGGAACGCAGCAGGCCCATCAGTGCGATAACCGAGGTACCCACCCCTGCCCGTGGCGACTGCGAGAAGGAACCGTTCTCCCGCTGCTGACCGCGTAAATAGTCGACCCCTTTGGCCACCAGGGCCTGTCGCTCCGGCTCCCACGGCGGTACGTGAGTCTCCTCTTGCGAACCGGCCGTTACTTCCTGACCCGCAGTTGATTCCTCTTGGCATATTCCCGGCCCAACAGCGACCGACAGGAGAATTATTCCAAAAAACGTACCACGAATCAGTAACCGCCAATGAGCCGTCCGTTTCGTGACCCCGTTTCTTATTCCACACTCACATTTCATTACTTCACCTTTATTCTCTTTTTATGAATTTTTACATTGTTTTGCAATTACGACAGGTCCGGAGTCAGCGGATTGCAATTATTGCTATTTCCGAACCTGTCAGGTACAATATACTGCTACAAGCTCACCGTTTCACAGCCGGCCGCGGTCGACAGAGCGCGCCAGACAGGCAGGTCGATTGTATTGCTTATAGCGCGGACACTGCCGTCGGCCAGGCCGGCATTAACGCCTCCGGCATGCTCCGACGCAGCGCCCCAATAGAGGAGTTCCTTACCGCGGAACCAGACGGACGGGAGTTCCTCGTTCGGCCGCTTCCAGGTTCCGAATCCGGTCGACGTTGCACGGCCCACCATCCATATAAAGCCGCGCTGGGAATACTTTGCGCCCGATTTATACGCGGTCAGGTCGGCTTCCTTGTAATCCGCAAGATCGCTACTGGCACCTTCCAGACCACTAATGGCGTTCATGCGTCGCCAGGCCTTACCGGTCGGGTCGCTCGGCGGCTCCTCAAAGGCCAGCAGTCCTTCCGAGACCGCCAGCGTCTGACTCGTTCCGTCGATAATCGTCGCGAACGACGTCGGAAGATTGCGAAAAATACCATCGTTCTTCAAGCTCTCAAGATAGTATCCCTCGCCGCTCCCGCTTCCCAGGCAGAACATGTAATTCGTTCCGGCCTGTTTGCGTATTTCTCCGGAGCTGTCGCCCTGAACCGTACCTTCCTGCAGGCCAGGCTGCGATTCACTCGGACAGGTTAGAATCGGACACGGAAAAAATAACCGGTCATAGAGCAACTCATTAACCGCCGACTTATTCGTATAGATGCGTGTGTCGTACGCGCCGAAATCGATCCCGTCCATAAACTGCCCCTGTTCAATATAAGGTAAAATTCGTGCATGAATCGAATAACCTGTATTGAACGTGCCGTGAGTCGCGTCTGTTCCGCAGGAGGTAAACTGCGGGAACCCGACTTGAACGTCGTGGTAGTTGTGCAGTGCGAGGACCCACTGCTTAACGTTATTCGTACACTGCATACGCCGCGCCGCTTCCCGCGCCGCCTGGACCGCCGGCAGCAGTAAGGCAATAAGCACTCCTAGGATCGCTATGACCACGAGGAGTTCCACGAGCGTAAACGCCCGATGCTCTTGCCCGAAAAACAGACGCTCCTGTACGCGGAATTTCGGAACCGGTTGACCCGGCCTTGCCTCGTTCCGCGATCCCGTTGCTGTTCCATTTTTTAGTTTCATTGTTTCTCATTATTCTTAAAATCAAGGCAGTGCCGTGATTTCTCCTCCGTCGCGACTGGCAAGTCCGAGCAGCAGGTCAAGTGCAATTGTATCCGAAAGAAATCGGACACTACCGTCACACAAGCCGAACTGCGCACCGTTCGAATGATGACTGGAATACGAGCCGTTCGAATTAAAGCTGCGATACGTTGCGGCGTCTGCAGCATCATCATCAGCAATGGCGTTAATCGGCCAGGCATGATTCTTACTACTAACGTAAATGATCGGGCCGCCGGTAAAATAGGCATACGCACCCCGGACCCAGGCCAAATAGCCTTCGTAGTCGTTGTGCGATATTTCGCCCAGCATAATCGTATTCGACAGACCGTCGGTTATTCCGGCAAAGGGAACCCGACTGTCCGGGTAAAATATGCCGGCCTTCGCGCACGGTCCGCCACTGCCATAAGCGCCGAATGAGTTGTCTTCCTCGGTGCGATACAGAGGATACACGCTGCCTGTTGTCTTGTTCGTTCCGACCGGGCCGCTGTTGCCGTAGTAATGCGCTGTATAACAATCCTCTTCCTGACCCGGAGCCATCTTGCCAAGTGTGGAGTAGAGCGCCGAACTGCTCGGGCAGAGAAATGTGGGCACCTTAAACTTTGCCAGGGTTTCGTTCCCTTCGTAGTCTTCCTCACCTTCATCTTCTGCATAAGCGGAGGAGAAGTCAAGTGCGCCGTGCAGTGCCGTCTGCTCCATATAGGGCAGAACGCGTGTCAAGATACCCAGGCCCTGACTGTTCTCCTCGTCGTCGAATTTCAGCCACGCTTCCGGCGGGAGAGCGCCGTTAGCGTCGTGATAGCCATGAAAGGCCAGTACGATCTGACGCACATTATTCGAGCACTGCATACGTCGCGCCGCTTCTCGTGCCGCCTGGACCGCTGGCAATAACAGCCCGATCAGCAGTCCGATAATCGCAACAACGACCAGTAGCTCCACTAACGTAAATCCCGCTTTCTTCATGACTCTATCCTCACTCACCGTTTTGTTTCTACAGGAATCGGGCCTGTCGCCAGAGCACAACTTGAACGTTCGTGCGCAAGCAAAAGCCCGTAAAAAGCATTCAGA
Organism: Planctomycetia bacterium; assembly: GCA_030539295.1. Classification (GTDB taxonomy): domain Bacteria; phylum Planctomycetota; class Planctomycetia; order Pirellulales; family Thermoguttaceae; genus JAUNBG01. The sequence goes on from JAUNSJ010000043.1 coordinate 22,821, forward strand.
GGTGCACCGCAATCGTGCGGAACGCATACCACAGCAGCAGTCGGACACACACCGGCCGCATGTTATCATGCTCCAGGAAGAGAATTCATCAACGGCGAAGACGTATACTGGCCAAGTCGGTCAGTTTGCGATCGACGGGAATAGGAATCGGAGCCAAGACGTGGGGTGTAAGAGGGTCGGGCGTTGTGTCGGCCAGCCCCCACTTCTGCGTTAAGCGTTGTATAAAGTCGGCGATAAGTTGTGACGCGTCTGACCAGAGAGCGACGAACTCGCGCCCGGCCGCCAGGCACAGAGAACAGACAAGCAGAATAAGCCCTGCCTGAAAGCAGACCGGGGAAAGGCGCGACATGCCTGGCCGTACGGGGCAGACCTCCGCCTGTAACTGGTCTGCCGCATAAATTCGGATCGCATTGAGCGGATTACCCGTTACCTGCATACCAGCCTCGCCGCTCACGACCGGGGCGCCCAGCCGTGCTCCGTTGGCGATTAGCGTCTCGACCGGCTCAATGGAATCGAGAAAGGCTACTGCTGCCGCCAGGTCCTCGCTTCCGGACTCGGCCAGAAGTGCCGTAAAGCAAAGATGACTCGACGCACCGGCCTCGCTCACGGTAAAATTGGCACAGGCAGACGCGTTACGCCGACCGAAGGAATACTCTTGATGGTCCTTATAATATTGGTTTGCCTGCTGCGTAAGTTGCATCTCCCACGCGGCCGTACCCACAAGGAAAATGCGGTCGTGACTCGACTTTTCCAGCCAGTAGCCGGTCGTCTGCGTCTCACGCCCCAGCCACAAACCGAGCCCACACAACAGGAAGAGCGTTGCCACTCCTGTCGCTAGCAGAGCGAACCACGGTCGTTCGGGCCGGTTGCGAGTCATAATCGTTCTCATTCTTTGTGTCTCGTCGCCTTTGCGGTTGGCACAGGCGGCCTATAGAAATCCTTTGCCATACATTATACACGATAAAATGGAAAAGTCAAGCTTGCCTGTTCCCGACTGCTCGCAGGTGGGTGCGTGCCAAATTTTCTTGCGAAGATAGGGAGGGCCTGCTCGCCAGGGCCCGACCCAGCA
>JAUNSJ010000044.1 GCA_030539295.1 Planctomycetia bacterium
AAAAGGCCCGAATCGGTCTCTGGCAGGACGAAATTCCTACTCCTCCGTGGGAATATCGCGAGCGACAGCGACACAACAAAGATGCACAAAAGCAGTAGATGTTTTTGACGTGGTGACACATTAGGCGAATGATGAATTGTCTATTCGCTTTTGCGGTAACTTGTCTTGTGGATTATTTTCAGTTCCTCTAATGTGAAATAATGTCTACTTCGCTATAGCGGACAAATTCCCTCTTTTAGTGACACGGCAGGCACTTATGCGAGATAGACAGGTACCCTATTCTATATTCGCGCGAGCAGCAACACGTGTTATTTCGTCGAATGTAGTTCGACCATCAAACACCTTGCCCAATCCATCGTCTCGAAGAAGTCGCATCCCAAGAGCAGATGCTTCTTCTCGAATAGCTGTCGCGTTGGCACGGTCCTGAATCAATTTACGAATGGACGCTTCAACGGTAAGGAGTTCAAACAGGCCAATGCGCTCGTGGTAACCGCTTTGTCGACAGAAGTTACAGCCTGTCCCTTTTTTAAATTGGCCTGGACTATCGTTGGCAAGACCAAATAGAGCCCGTTCCGCAGTATCAGGCGTATAAGGACGCGAACAGTATGGGCAATTTTTGCGAACGAGCCTCTGCGCGAGAACAGCAATAAGAGAACTGGCAACGAGATAGGGTTCTATTCCCAAATCGAGTAATCGCGTAATTGCTCCGGCAGCGTCATTTGTATGGAGTGTGGAAAAGACCATGTGACCGGTCAGAGCTGCCTGTATCGCCATGACCGCTGTCTCTTGGTCGCGGATTTCTCCAACCATAATGATGTCCGGGTCCTGTCTAAGAATATTACGGAGTCCTCGGGCGAAGGTTAGTCCCTTTTTTTCGTTAATTTGTGTTTGACTGATTCCCTCAAGTTGATATTCAATAGGGTCTTCCAAAGTTAGCGCGTTTCTGTCCACCGTGTTAATCGCCTGAAGAGCAGCGTAGAGTGTTGTACTCTTCCCAGAACCCGTAGGGCCTGTTACAAGAATAAGGCCATGCTCAAGATGAACCAACTCCCGAAATTTCCGCAGGTTATCATAATCCATTCCCAATTGATCGAGAGTGTAGAGTCGGGCACTTTTATCGAGTAATCGCAAAACGACTCGTTCTCCATGACTGGATGGTAGAGACGCGATTCGCAAGTCAATGAGTCGGTCACCCATCTGAACAGTAGCGCGCCCGTCTTGTGGTAGACGCTTTTCTGCAATATTCATTTTTCCAATGATTTTGATGCGACTCACAACCTCGTCCTGCAATTTCTTTGGCAAATGAAATGTGTCGGAGAGCACTCCATCAATACGGAAACGGATGACGAGTTCCTCTTCCGAAGGCTGGATATGAATATCCGAGGCCCTCGCCTTTACTGCGTCAAAGAAGATTAGATTGACAAGGCGAATAACAGGTGCCCGACCATGGGTATCAAGCAGGTCTTCACGGGGAGAGATTTTTTCAAGTTCGGCAAGGACGGTGTCGCGATCAAGGGTTTCAACCAGTTCCTGTGTTTGACTTTCCTGTTGCTGGTATGCGGTATTGATAGCAGCAACGACATGTGACGACCGAGCGAAAATTGGCAAAACAGGTCGATTGAGCCAGCGAGAGACAACATCAAGTAGTGGGTAGGACGCTGTTTTCCCAATGAGCACGGGCATTGTATCAGATTCGTCGGCCAGCCCAAGAATGCAGTGGTGACGGGCGTATCGAATGGGGATTTTTTGTATGAAGGCTGCCGAGGGTGGCCGTTCACCAACTCCTTGGAGGAATTCCAACCCAAGGGAACGGGCAGTGGCTTCGAGAGTTTGATCGGATTCGGAAAGCGGTGTATCAGACATACGATCACTCCATAATAACGGGACAGCTATGCGGAAGATTAGCACGAATTTGTGCTTCCCGGATACTTGTGTCCGAGAGATATTTCAAATCCTGGTATTTATCATCTCGCAAAATAATTGGCCTTAGAAATACAAACAGGGATGTGTGGATGCTACTGTCGCTTTGCATGGAGGCCAAGTATTTGATAAGAGGTATTTTTTCCAACCATGGAAGCCCCTTGGAAGCTTCTTCGTAACTTTGCCGATTTAGACCACCGACGATGACTGTATAGCCATCGGGAATGGTTACAAAGCTCGATACTTGGTCCACGTGGCGGGGTGGCGGCAAGGAATTTTGTGCCGTTCCGCTAAAGTTACTAAACTCAATTGCAAAATCAAGTTGAAGCTGTTCGCCATCGCCAATATGAGGTGTTACCACGATAGTTGTCCCCGCATCCTGATTTCCTCCCAGACTCGTTGACTGCACAACTTGTGAAGAATTCACACTCGTGTAGGGAACACTCAAAACGCTCTGAAGACGTCCCTCTTCATTATCATTTACCAAGATGCGAGGTGAGGCCACTACTTTGGCTCGGCTGTTTTGCGACATTGCCCGGACGATGACGTCCGCAGTGTCTGGATCGACCAAAGTGCCGTTAAAACCAACGCCAGGAATCAAGGCCAAAGCGCCAGTAACTGGGTCCGGAGTGCTGAGACCAAAAGAACTGAAGCCAAAAATCTTTTTAATTCCAGTTCGGTCACCACCACTAATTTCCACGCCAAGCATAAAATCGTTACTCGTGTCAATCGTAACGATTTTCGCTTCAATCAGGACCTGGGGATTCTGCCGATCAAGAAACTTAATGAGAGTTGCATAGTGCTCCTGAATTTGAGGTTCTGCCACAACAATAATAGTTATTGGTTTTTGAGTCGGCGGTAATTCGCACATCGTTATCCAACAGAGCAGTCATCATGCTGACCGGTCCCGTCGTTTGCTGCGATTGGACGGAGTCTGGCTCGGCAACAGGAGGTTCTACTCCGGTCTCCAAGGGCGGCGTGTCCGGGGTGAGCAAAGGAAGTGACTCATTGGGTTTGAGTGGAAATGATACGGCGCCACCAATATGATTGAATGATTTCTGCGAGCCAGGGAGCATGGTTCGAAGACCATCTCGGTCACGGGCATTACCCGTCATACCTGTCCCCTGCCGCAGCGAGTTCAGGGTTGACATAACCTCATCGACCGTAGTGTGATTTAATTTGTAGAAGCGAATAGGACTCTGTTTCTGCGTTGTCGGAACATTAAGGCGTTTGCAAATGGCAGCAATTTGTTCGTGTATCTCTGCTGTCGTAGTCACAACAAGCGAATTATCGTTGCGATTGACGACACTGCGATAAAATAATTTTTCATGAAGAGGATCAAGAAAACTTTTAACAAGAGAATCAATTTCTCTGACGTCGACATGTTCCAACGAGTACATGTTCGTTGTCAGATTGGTAGCAACGTCCAAACTTTCAATTAATTCTTTAGTCGAAGCGATTTCTTCAGTGGTACCGGTCAGGATTAACTGATTGGTACGGGAGTCTGCGGTGATATTTACTCTGGACTGAGCTGCCTCCCCGGTGGCCTGAGTTCTTGCCTGTAAAAGTGAAGTAATCTGCCGACTTAAATCCGTTGCATCGACATGTTTGACTTCCAAAAACTCAGTCGTAACTGTCGGCTTCGGCACGTCAAGGGTTTTTATCAATTCCGCAGCCTTGAGTACATTAGCTGCATAATCAGAAAGAACAAGAACATTGGCTTCCTTAATCGGAGTACATAAACTTCCAAGCGGCGTGAGAAACGGCTGAATTAATTGTTGAACCTGTGTCAGATCAGCGTATTTGAGCGTAAAAATCTGCATGACCGGAGTGGCGCCTCCTGAATCCGACAGTATTTGCTGTGCATTACCCTGCGGTGCAAGAATACCGAGCTGTGCGACAGGAACGATCCGCTTCCAACCGCTCACTTCAGCATCCACCATGGTGAGTTCTTTCATTTTTAATGCACTTTGCAGAACCTGAAGGAGCGAATCAACAGGTATTTCTCCTGTGGTCCGGAGACGTATCTTCTTGTCGACAACTGCCTCATCAAACAATATTTTTAATTGGAGCCGCTGTGACACATATTCAATTAGAACCTCAAGATCCACCTCATTCGGGAAATTCAATTCTACCAGTTCATTGTCATTAGGCACTGCGGAAGCATCCTTATTAGTGGTGTCCAGTTGCGGTGAGGCATCCGTTGTTTCCGACTGAGGTGATAAAGCAGGCTCTGGGGACTGTTCAAAGACTGGAGGGACAGGGGACGACTCCGGGGACGCTGGTGCGGTTGTGTCCGGCATCGTCAAAACTAACGAGGCATCAGGCGATGGTACGGCTTGGGGCAAGAAAGGAATTGCTGGTAAGTTCGGTTCGGACGACACAACCTGCGCGGTTGCAAGGGAGCCCCAGCCAAGAAGAAAGACCGCCAATAATAAACGAAGTATAATCATGGAATTCTCTGTTGTGGTAATAAGGGTGTAATGGTTGCCGGAACTTGTGAATCATCAGGGTAAGGAGGCGTTAAGTGGCTTTGTTCGGGAACAAGGAAACTATCAACTGGACTGGGAAGCTTAAGTGATTCCTGCGTAAATGCTACTCCAGGTGCCGAATTGAGTTTTCCGCAAGCAATTTGCTCCTTGGCCCAAGAAACCCAACAAGGCCGGCTATCAATGAAAACAACGTGTTCCATCAGCTCCCGAGTCCTGGGATTTGTTTTATCACGGCACCAATGAGTACGTGCAAGATTCCCGACGATCTCAGGATTGTTGGGACACAGGGTATTTGCCATTTCATAGGCCTCAATAGCTTGGTCGATTTTTCCAACTCGTTCCATGACCAAACCGAGGTTGTTACGCGGTTCATATCGATCAGGCATGACTTTTGCAGCATACTCAAATTCCCAAGCAGCAAGATAATTTTTTTCCTGCTCGAAGTATAGTCGTCCCAAATTGTTGTGAGCGGGTCCGAAATCAACGTCCTTGATAAGGGCTTCTTTGAACAGATTTTCTGCTTTTTCACATTTCCCTTTGGCCAATGCTTCAATTCCTTGTTTGTTCAGAACGGCGGCCCCGTGGGGATCACGCTTGGGATTTGCCTTGATCGTTTCGTAATTTGCGATTTTCTTTGCGCCGGTCCCCAAACAGCCGCTGATCGTGGTGAAAACCACGGCAACCATAAGAAAAATGATTGGAATGCGACAAATCATTGTTATTTCTCCCTTTCACTCCAAAGTGACACCCGGACACCACTGTGTAAGGCACGGCGTAAAAATCACAAAAACTTTACACCACCGACACTTCCTTTCCCCCTTGATGTGCTCGTCCTACTCTCTCCTTTACAGGCGACAAGGAAGAAAATCAAGTAAAATCGGTGTGTCGCGTACAACTTACAGCCACGGACGTATATTTTACGGAAGATATATGGTGTTTGTCAAGACCAATTCTGCGTTCCAAATTTCAGGACCCGAGTCGCGAACACCCGAATGTGGGGCATGAACTCGCAAATCTGTGGCTTCCAATCGACTTTTTGTTTCCAGCAAATGGAGGAACCGGATTAATTGTTCCATCGTTACCTCACGGAGTTCCAAATGTGATTGTTGCTCTAAAAAGGGCGTTTTCTCGATTCTTTTTGCAGTTCTCGGCTCTATGCGAACGAGTTTATCCGAAGTGATGCCCGCTTCTTGCATGGCTGACTCCACAGATTGGGCAATCTGGGCTGTTGAGCTCATTTTTCCAGAAATCAGCTCTGGTTTTTTCTTTAATTCTATAATTTTTTGCGAAAAAATTTTGCATGCCTCGGCGTTTGTGGCAGCAGAAATCGCTTCTCGTCGAAAACGGCCCAGCTCGCCATAGAGCCAGAACATGAGAATCAGCAGCCCAATGGCCAGTAAAACCGGGACTCGATTCTCTTTGGAAACAAGATATTTTTTCATCTCAATATTCCGCAATTTATGCTTATTGTGTATTTTTTATAGCTAATATAAAATAGCCAAGTTAACATTCATTTCTCATTCGCATGTGACAATGTTCTACTGTGCTATTTGCGAAGGACCGTGAGTCGAACCGAAACACCACTAGCACCTGTCTGCTGGGTACTGGGTGGCTCTACAGCAAAACCTCCTTTCTCTAGCGCAGTTGCTAACGTTTCCGCGTCGCCGTGTACTTGAAGCTGTCCATCCAAACGAACTGTTCCAGGTTCGATCCTGATTTCCGGAAACCGGTATCGAACATTTTGGGGAAGTGACTGCAATATTTGGAGGATGGGAATCAGGACCGATTCCCGTTGTGGCAGTTCCGCAGTGTTTTCCCGCTGTGCAAACATTTTAGTGTATTCGCTTTCGAGCCGGTTACGAAAACCCGTTTGCAGCTTCTGGTCGGGGAGAGCTTCTCGAAATGCCACCTCCTGTTCTTGGCGGTATTGTTCCGTAAGCTGAACGTACCGATAACCTCTGGTCGCAAAGAGCAGGCAGAAGGCAGCGGCCAGCGCTACCACTCCCCACAGTATTATCCGAAGATAGCGACCGAGAATGCGATCCGTTCCTCGCATCGCAAATTGATCATGGCAGAAATCCCACCATGGTCGTGTCTTTCGCATTAACACAGCCAAACTCTGTTTTACAAAAGCTCGCTGTAATAAATCGGGACCTTCAGACTCTCCCTCTGGACTGTTCGTAGAAAGTATGATTTGTGGAATTGCGTTTAAAGATTCCCGAAGATTATTCGGCAAGTTTATTGCGAAAACGGAAATCGGTTCTTCGCAGTCTGTCCTTTCTGCCTCAATCGCTCGACGCAGCGTATCAGGGGTTGGCTTGAGCCATTGCCAAGACCGAGGGAATCCATCGGCTGTGAAGAAAAAAAGGTCAAGTCCATTTTGACCGGTTCGGTCTTCCTCACAATCACCCCATATAATTGCTTGACTTCCTTTGGCAGCGTTTTGCGTCAAGCCTTGTGCAGTGAGAATTGAACGGGGGACAATGGCTTGAACAAGAATTTCCTGAGTCGCTAATTCGTCCAAAAGGGGTAAGAATCGGTCTAGGTCAATTACCCCTGCAAATCGAGCCTCGCTGCTCAAGACAAAGTCTGCCACATATCGCTCAGCGGGAATGGGAACATATTCCTCCAACTCGTAGAGCATTGTCTGTCGGGCAGTGGCATTACCAGGCGGCAGGGACACGGCCAAAACGTCCGTCTGAAGCGGAGCGAGCAGAATTGGTTGCGATTCGTACTGCTGTTCTCGCAAAAGATTCGCAATTGATTGTGCTAAAGTTGCATCACCCATCGGTAGAGCAGTGAATGAAACGCTCTCATCCTCACTAAGTCGCCAAACGGTGGCTTGGTGCTCCGAAGGCACAATCACCCAACAGGTATTGTGTCCCCGATACGCCGGTTGCCTGAAAGCTGTCTCCGACTCTTGCTGTGAAACGTGGTCCGGATCTGCCTCTTGATGGAAGTGATCAGATAAATCAGATGTTTTTTTATTTGTCATTTTCCTACACTAATTATGAGCGTTTCGTCGAAACCATCAAATTGTATTGAGACCTGTTTACCATTGATTTCTACAATGCGGGCAGTCCCAGGTTCGTTCTCGAAGGTCTCTCCAAGTCGCAGTGTTGCGTACCTGCCCGAGGGGAGTTTGAACATAGTGGCCGGTTGGCCTTGATCAATCATTGTTGCTACAAGTTTTGCCTTGAGTTGTGGCATTACAGGGCGGGTCTCCGGTGGGGGAGGGGGTGGCGGCGTATCAAAAACAGGTCGCTGAAGTGGTGTATCCCAAACTGTTGCAAAGGCAGCAATCCCGGGTAATTCCTGTCCTTTAATCTCCGTACCAGCTGCAACGCGACGTTGCGGAGGCACGGCCGTTGACTCGACCACGACCGGACCAAATACAGTATAAAGTACAACAGCAATGGTCATGTACCAGAGGAGAGAACCTACCACAAATAATATCGTCTTGACTTGGAAAATATTCATAATTCTTTCTCAATAGGCTCTGATGTGCATGCCTTCTGCAGAATCGCTTGTTTTGATGTCCAGACGATGCCAAGACTGGTTCAATACGGTTGTCGTTGTCCAGAGTGAGTGACACCGACTGCGGTCTGTCAATATTCTTCGTAACAACTGCCGGTCTCTTTCCAGCATATCCACTTTTTTTAATGCCATTTCAAACTCCATAGTTGGGTTTTCCTGTCGAAATTCCAGCAAAGCTGTCACCGCTTGCGGCGCAACGACCCATTCACAGGTCATTCGAATGGTGTCGGTGTCCGCTCGTTTTACATTAAGTTGTCCGTTTCCCCAACAGGTGGTAAGAAAACCAAGCTGGGACGGTCGAAAGTTCTGGCGATTCCCTATGTCCGCAAGGAAGACGAAGTCGTATAGATGTCCCCAAGAAGCAAACGCAGGAGGGTACAACTTGTTTGGGTCTGCTTTCGGGTCAGGTTTCAGACGAACGGGCAGAAGAACTTCTTCTTTGAAAAGTGCCTGCTCAACGGCGGCCTGTTTGCCGTAACGATAAGCAACATTCAAGTTCATCTTTGCCTGCTCGTCAGCCAAAACAAGCTCATAGGTAGCTGCACCCAGCTTCACTACGCCCCGGATGGTCGAATGTGGGATCCCATCTTGCAGTTGAGCGGTTTGCAATAAGATTTCCGCTCGATTTAATACTGCGTGACGCAAGCTGATTTCGCCCCATCTTCGTTGAAGCTCTTCTTGTTTTCTGGCTGCTAATATGGCTTGGTCAAGACTGCGCCGGGCCGTCTGGGTCGTGAGGAGTGCAGCAATAGCAAGCATAACCAGAACAAGGAGCAAAACGAAACCTTTGTTCGTTTGCATTACTTGCCTTTTCCTTGCTGATGTTGTGGTGTATAATTTTTTCATCGGTAAACCAATTCATTAACTAACACATTGTTTGCCGTTCCGTGGATGATGAATTTCACGACTCGTGGTGTCGCTGTCCAGTGACCGCTTGTGGTCAGCGACGTGCTCGTCAGCGAGAGAGTCTGCATCTCCTCTTTATTTTCCCGCTGTCCACCCAGAAAGGTTCCAATAGAAATTTTTGATATTCCTACAGCGACAAGTTCTGTTCTGGATGGAATACGCAATTCCGGGCCAAGATTGCGTTCCACCTCCGATCGGGTCAGGAGAGTCCAGTTCCCCGCAGATTTGAGTTGCCAGATGACCTGAACGTGAGTGTGAACCGGCTCACCAGTACTGCCGTCATGGCCACAAAACCCTGCAAACTCTATCGTCGTTGTTCCAATTCGCATCTCATTTGCGAGCATAATATCTGCTCGCAGCCGATCGGCAAGTTCCGACCGCCACGGCATAATGTCTATTCGATCAACTATCTGTTTCTTCTTTTGTTGCATTGACTTAATTACACCTGCCGTCGTAGCCATAAGGAGGGCGGAAAGCGCCAGTGCCACGGTAATCTCAATCAGCGTCAAACCGTTTTTTGTCATTCGAAAGACTCCCACGATGGCACTATCAGTTGCAGCGACAGAACGGGCACATCGTTTTCCGGCGAAAAAATCTCGAAAGAAATTTTCCCTATCAGAAAGCCCCGATCAATCATCTGTTCGACAGGACGCGTCTGAAAACGGTATGTCTTGCTTCCGACTACAATCTCTCCACTTTCGTTTATAGGAGCAAATCCAAACTGGAGATGCCATTGTGTCAATAGCTCTTCCGCAGCGGCCATAACGGCCAACCGTTCTGTAGATCTCTCAATTTGGGACATATGCCGCCCAAACCCAACGAGTAAGGTTACGAGCAGAGTACCAAGGAGTGCCATGGCTGTAATAACTTCGACCAAGGTTATTCCAACTCTTGTTTTGTTCATACACGGATTTATCCTGTCGATACTCCATTTTCTCCCGGGGACTCGTTGGAGAACGCGGTAACCAGACGTGGCTGAACACCGCATCATGGGAAAAAACGCGTGGAATTGATATAGCATAGGTATACTCACTAAAATGGTTCTCACTAGTCAACTTCCCAATCTCCGAAGGGCAGGTTGGTATCCGATAGTCGTGCATCGACCATGAGCGAGGGGACCAAGGGTAACTGTCCCAGCACGCTGCCAGAAAGTTGGCTCTCTCTTTCGAAGCGACGCAGTTCATCCTCGCTCTGAAAAGAAATGGATTGTCCGGTCATGCCAATAATCAGTCGATATCGTTCTCGCTGTCCGGAATAGGCAATGCTTAGTGCCCAGCAGGGTGCGATTCCCTCGGAGGTATAGGGGATGATTGTATCGCGGCCAAAACGATTTTCGCCCATAACACGAAGTTCTTTTAGCTTAAATCCCTCTGTGATTTTAACCTCCGGAATGTCCAGCTTAGTGCCATCGCGTAACTGGGCTGCGAATTCTCCACGGTCGAGATCCACCTTGATTTGGGCTGGGGTATTGTGTGTCCTGCACCAGTGCCGCATACGCTGTTCGAAATGGGTGACTTGTTCAAAAATATTTTCCAATCGAACGTTGTTAACTGGTTCACGATAGTTGACCACAGCCAGTGACGTTACCAAACCAAGGATGGCGAGGACAACAGTTATTTCCACTAAGGTAAAACCTCTACTGTCCAGATTTAATGTCCGCGTTCTCACTCTCACCTCCTTCCTGACCATCGGCACCAAAACAGACTATCTCAAAGACTTCTGTTTGACCTGGACAGTTATACACGTAGTCATTTCCCCAAGGATCCTTTGGTACCTTATTCAAAAGGCCGTCAGGAAAACTTTGTGTCTTTTCAACCAACGCAGCAAGGCCTTCTTCATTGGTCGGATAACGATTGTGGACTGCGTAATAGGCTTCAAGGGCTTCAACCATTTTTGCAATCTCAACCTTAGCCGCATTTTGCTTGCTCACGACCAAATAACTTCGGGTTCGGACCGTAACCAGTCCAGCAAGTAACCCGATGATAACGACCACGACCATGATTTCCAGTAAGGTAAACGCTTTCGTTGTTCGACATCTGCGGTGTCTTGCAATACTTTTAGAGTACATTGCCAGCCTCCAATATGGGTAAAATGGTTGCAAAGAGAATAAAACCGACGAAGACAGCAAGAGCCAATATCAGAACGGGTTCCAATATTGTGGCAAGCCGCTCCGTCGTTTTGGATACTTGTCGGTCGTAATCGGATGCCAGTCTGTCGAGCATTTCGTCCAGACGCCCTGACTCCTGTCCCACCGAGAATACTTGAATAACAGACATAGGAAAGGCATCTGTTTTCTGCATGGCAGGTGCGATATCGTGACCAGAACGCACCGCATCGGCCGCGTCCAGCAGCGCCTTGCGGATAATACGATTCTCTACAGATTTTGCTGTTAGTTCCAGTGCCTGCAAAAAAGGGACGCCACTTTTGGTCAAGGTAGCGATGAGAAAAGCAATCCGCGAGACAGATTGCTTGCGGGCCAAAAGACCAAAGAGCGGCATCTTAAGAAGTATAAAATGCCAGTAGAGTCGCCCCCGCTCCGTCCGAAGCAGAAAAAAAAGACCTGCGACGATAATAACCACACCAATCCCAAGTTCAGCGCCATGCAGAACGAACAGGTCGCTCACAAACTTGGCAATTCGGGTAGGTAAAGGAAGTGGCTTGCCAGAATCCACCAAACTCTCCAAAAGCATGGGGAGTACGAAAGTCATCAAGAAGATTGTGACGGCGATTCCAGTTACCCCGACAAAAGCCGGGTAGGTTAGAGCGGTAGTGACACGATCACGAAACTGCATGGATCGTTCTTTATACTCTGACCAGTATCGAAGGGTCGTGTCAAGAGTTCCCGAGCTTTCTCCGACTTCCGTCATGCGAATGCAGAGTGGATCGAACATGTCAGGCATTTCCTGCATGGCCTCTGTTAGCGAGGCGCCGCTCGACACCCGATCTCGCAACTGCATGAGCGTGACTCGAACCAACCGCGACTGCTGGTGCGCAACGCTTCTGATAGCTTCCAGCAGGGGGATACCTGTGGACAGGAGCGTTGCCAGTTCTCCCATCACAGCAATCAGTTTTGATGAGTGCTTCCCAGGCGTCCCTGATAATGATACTCGTTCGTAAGCGACCTTCTGTTCGGTGATACTAAGCACACGCAGTCCTTGAGACCGCAGGTCGCAGCGAGCTTCATATAGTGAGGTGGCCATGAGGTTGCCCACGGACGAAACACCTTGAGAATCAAGCACTTTGTAGGTGTATACTGGCATATTCTTCTCTATTTGGGAGGTCCCCCTCCTGTCTAAAGTATTATTCACGCTATCCGGATCAACGCGACTTTTCCTGCTACGTGTCCCGAAACAGTCTGCTTACAAAGTAACCAGACGGAAACACCGAAAAAGGGAGTATGCCGGTAGCATAACTTACTCACCAACTTTTGCCACTAAATTCGGGGCTTGGCCGAAAATCTCGCCGCCCTTCGTATTTTATATTACGGCGGCCAAACCAACTTCCGTAATATTGACAGTTCGTGTCGATCCAAGTTGTGAAACGTACCCGTTCTTCCGTCGAGAGTGCAATATCCGGATGCTTTAACCGCCATTGTTCGACCCGACTTTGCTGTCCAGGTTCTTGCAACACGATTTTCCCATCGGAAAGTGCAGCCGCCAGGACACTTGAGTACGAACCAAGTGTCTTTGGAGGAAGGTATTCCGCGTTGCCTGTCTTGGGATGATGTTCTCCAATGGTCTTCCCGACCAAATCATGGTCGGGGAAGTTTTCCGGCTCGTAGCGGTCAGGTACCAACTGTTCGTAGGAAACATTGAAAAGGCGAGTCTTCTCGCCATCAAGTCTTAGCCCACCTTGCGATTCTTCCGGTCCATGACACGGCATACAATGCTTGTCCCAAATAGGCTGAACGTCCAGGACATAATCAATGACCCTTTGTGGAAAAGGGTCCCCCGGCTGAGGTACAGGAAAACTCGGGTCACGCTGCATTGCTGCCACAAGCCTCGCGGCTGAAATGTCGTAAGCGTCAGGCTTTTTTTCATGACACCCCATGCAAGTGCGTACCTCGCCTGGCATTGAATGAACGTAGGTTCGCTCCGTCTGAATCGCAGCGTAGTTCTTGTCGAGGGCCTGTAAAAATATATTGGCTTCTGATGGAACGTAAAAATTGGCGCTACCGTCAGCTTCGACCGGGACAATTCCATGCAGTACCTTCAGTACAAGATGAGTCGCCTTTGTTATAACCGCATGCTGCTGTCCGTATTCGTCATCAAAGTCCCACCGCCGGGCACTCCAGGGTCGTGGAACCTGCTCAAGAATCCGCAGATATTTTATCTCACCGGGAGCAACGCCATCAAGTCCCTGATAGACATTCATTACCATCATTTGCGCCAAGCCACGACCTGCCAATTCCTGGTCAGTTACGTGTGGCAATATGGGAGGGCGTGGTCTTTTTTTGACGGGTATAGGATTCCAACAGGAAATCTCGGCATCGGTGTAAACCGGTCTGACTGTTCCAGAAGCATCCAATAAATAAATTCCATATCCGTTTGGAGCGTTGCATGGCGGTCCCTGCGGCTTATGGGCAACGAGAAACAAATCCTCGGTTAGAGGAAACGCCTCCTTAAAGAGAGGGCCACATCCAGCACGATCGGTATACCACTGATGGGTATCCTGGTCCCAAAAATCCCACCCCACCTCTTCCCGTATCTGTACATATGGGGTTATCCATTTTATCCGTGATTCTGTCCGAATATCGCACCGCGTATTCACAATGCCAATTGGTCCCATTGCCGTATACGGCGAGTGTGGCCCTCCGGTAAAAACAAACTGCCCCGCTTCACTTGGTATCTCGCGACCATGCTGAATCGTCGGGGGCAAAGCAACGTTGTTCCCAAATATTTCCTCGGTGCCTGTTCCGTCTGGATGCATGGCCCATAAAGCCTTAATGCACGCACTCCCCTTGTCCACATATTCCCAACGGGTATAAAGAATTCGACCGTCTTTCATACACACAGGAGATGATTCACTAACAGCGCTATTCGATAGTTTTCTTAAGTTGGCCCCATCAACTGCACATCGATAGAGGACGGTCGTAGTCAACGTATCCGGCGCGTCACACGTAATGCCATACTGGCATCGCGAAGATGTGAAGCAGATATCTCCATCGGGGAGATAACATGGACTCAGATCATCGGTTCCGTGACGATATCGGTCACTATACAGTTTAACAAGACGTTTTTCATTATTGGGAGGGGGGAGTACAGGATGAAGGTTTTCGCCTCCTAAACCGACCTCATATAAACGATATCCTTCGTCCAAAGATGACTTCCAGGAAAAGACTATCTTTTCTGCGTCAAAATCCAGGTCAAAACGTTCAAAAACGCCTTCGCGAAGGGATGGACACAGCTCGGTAATCCTGCCGCTGGCGAGATCAAGCACGCAGATATTTCCGCCGGGCAGAAAATCACTGTTTACGTGCTCGGCATAATAGTTACTTGCCGTGTACGTAAAGCGTTTTACAAAAACAATCTGCTCGACGCCTAGCTGGCGCAGAATCTCACGGGCCGATTGATATTCATCGGCCTTTAGGGTTGTTGCAAACATAAATAAACACAGCAAAATTCTCATAGTACTCCTTCGGACAGGCTCAAATCAATGTCGCACCCTCCGGACCTTTTGCTCCTTTGTTCAGGGAATGTCGTCCGATGTTTGTTCCGGTGTCATGGATGGCCATTCAGGAGTTGGATCACCCTCGGACCGATCGACCAGCACAGCGCAGAGATCAATCTTTCTGCTGTAATTCTTGGCCACCCGTAAATAATAGGTGCCAGGTCCGGCAAGCATGAACCGCTTATGGACACCATCCGGAAAATCCATAACGCGTGTGACAGCAAGGGGGTCACACACCGAAGCCCATTCATCCACTCGCTTGCCTGCCTCCTGCCAATCACCTTTGGGTATTCGCGTCTTTTGCATTACGGGGCTTGTAGAAGAGTCACGCTTGAGCTGTTCCATTGATTGGGTAAGAACACCACCCGCTTCTGGGGACAGACGTGAATCAGCATTGAAAAAACCTGGCGTTGGGAATGCAAAAATCTCAATCACGTAGTCTCGTGGAACTTCTGGAGCCTTTACAATTTGGTTAAGCTGCGCGTCCATGTCAATAAAAAACAGGTCAACCCTAAAGTATCCTGGCCGTACCAAGGTCATTTCAAACCAGAGATGTTGGCCATCTACTGTCTTGGGTACTGCATTTCCGTAGCAGCTCCAAGCGGTAAGCCGTTCATCATCCGCATGCTCATGGTGTTCTTCTTTGTGGTGCGAACAACATGAGCTGAGAGAGACACGCTCAAGCGGTCTCGTCCGATTGCCTATATTTCCGACAAAGGGACGAATCTTGCAAAGCGTTTCATCAAAGGCAACAATTGCATCGTGAGGCATGTTGCCGCCGCCCACAAGCGAATAGGTCCTGCCATACTTACCTTCCCACTGACTTCCAGTTACATAATCGTCCGTCAAAACTACCGCGTTAGGGTATATCCTTTCTTCTTTGGACGGTTCTGTCGGGTTACTTTCCACAGAAACCGCCGGCACATACACCGCTGGAAATGTCACTGATGTGTCGTTCTGTGTTTTCGTTACAACTGGTTTTTCTACAGAAAGCCACTCGCCAGGACACGCAATTTTTTCCAAAGGTCCAATTCGGGAAGCGAGGAGAACCGTTCCTTCAGAAAGGGAAGACATGGCCGTTATTTGGTCTACCCTGGTTCCGTGAAAGCGGGTCGCGTTTGCCGCCATCTCCTCCAGGAATTTCTGTTGAGATTCCAACGAGTCTGAAATAGGTGTCGTTGTTTGATAAAACGCCTCTGGCCGAATGGCAATGCATCCCAGAGATCGAGTTCCAATCCACAGTGTCCCAAAGGTATCTTGTTGTAGAACGGCAATATCATCTTCCGGTAGCAACTCTCCAAAACGAATTCTGGGCAATTCCTTCCAACCGTGTGGCGTACCTGCTAGTAATCCTCGCATTTTCTCACCATAGTTGCGTCCCCGAAGAAAGAACCAGGATGCCCCGTTATCACGACTCCATGCCAAACCGGCTGTTGTTGCCACCCAGACCGTACCATCAGCGCCTACGAGAACATCGTTGATCAGGTTTGAGGGGAGCCCTTCGCCGCAGGCGTCAAGGGGCACGGGAGAAACGCATGGCGATGAGCCCGGACCATACCGCCGCTTTGCTCTCGTTTGACCAACGACACGAAATATACCCGCGTCGTCACGCTGACACTGAATTATTCCTTCACACGACGTACCGACATACAAAGTTCCATCCATGCCAAAAGCAATCGCTGTCGGCTGAACAGGGTAATCCATTCTCATTTCACCCCCGCTTACTTCTTCTCCCTGTTCCGCTGGAATGCTTTTCGCCTCATCCCCGACAGCAGAAGTATCAGGTAAGCGAGAACTTAATGCAATATCCGACCAAGTATCCGACTGAAGATCGTAACAGAAGAGTCCTTTCTCCGAGGCAACAAGAACCTGGTCTCCGTCAGGAGCTGCCTTTATGACACCCACCCGCTGACCGACATCATAGGATTTCCAGTCATCACCGGACCGAATAAAAAGACCAGCACGGGAAGTTCCAACCCAAAGCCGACCGCATCTGTCCGTTAACAGAGAACGGATTCGGGAATCGCTGACTTCTTGTGGTGTTGTTACCGGTTGAACTTTGTCCGTTGCAGCATCAAGGATATAAATACTGCCTTCCTGATTACCAATCCAAACATGATCTGTACCATCATTGTACAGGGTACAAATATTCGGCACCTGTTCCGAGACCGTCTTGGGAACGAGGGGGTGACCTTCGCTATAGCGGGGAGCACGAACACCGAAAACACAAAAATAGACTACTTGACCTGCTATTGCCAAAACGGCAATAACGAGAAGTGCAATTTGAATACGTCGCATGGTATCACCTTTCACCAGGGTCGAGGTCCTCTTCAATCAGGGGAGGCAAATCTTCTTGTTCCCGAAGCTGATTGATTTCTTCCAATGTGAGATAAAAAATATACGTTGAAAAACCTATTCGCTTTCTGGGCGGGACGCGCCAGAGCCACGTGTACCCACGGGCCGGGTCAAACAGATCATTAGCTCCCAGGAGGAACCAGCCTGGCTGTGGACCGATGTGAATCTGATCGCTCCATGTACCAATCTTCTCCTGTCCAGGAGTCCATTGGGGGGGTGCTCCGGCACTAATGATCCCTAGCATTTCAAGGGGAAGTATGTTGGACATGGCAACACGCACCGGCCTTGCCTCAGGATGATCTTCAAGCCATGTTTTAAGTTCGTATAAGTCTTGTCCCCAGTCGATATTACTGCCAAGCAAAGGTGGTGGGACCTGAGTTCGTACTGTCTCGTTCAAATAGGACATGGAGTAAGGATATGACCAGAGACTGGAAATAACCCCGGCAAGACAGATAGTTACGATAACACCAGTCCAAAGACGCGAAGAAACTGGCCGGATCACTAACCTTTGTATTCCAAAGATGCCGTGAATGCCACAATGGGCCAGGTCAGAACCTGTAACCGACTCTTCTTCGACATCGACTGCTTCTCGACTCAGATTTTCAGAGGACGGATCACGGCGGATTCCGACCCGGCTGATCCAAATATAGAGAAACGGAAGGGCCGGAATAATGTACCGCGAATGTAGCGAAAAACCTGTCTGCACACTCACCACAGCGAAAAGACATACCAATGGCATCGCCAGAATAAGTTCGTCTCGCCATGATGCTCTGAAAGATGAATACAGGAAAAGGAACAAAGCCACAGCCAGTAGTATAAGTGTCCCCGGAGTTTCTTTAAGCACCAGGACTACAAAATAATAGTACCACCACCCCTGTTCCGAGTTTTTCCCGAAGAGATAGGATGTCATTCCTCGCTCAAAGTCAATCTGTTGCGTGTCAAAACCAAGGACAAATTGCTCCGGGAAAGGTATCGGGATAGCACCAAATTGCGAAGAGGTAAAACGATTTAAAGACTCACCGTTTGTGAGAAGTTCACTGCGAAATGAATAATCTCCCAATCTTTTGAATGAGCCATCCGCCAGGAACCCCGCATTGATAACAGCGACCGCAATGAAAAGAATTGTCAGAAGCATGCACCCCTGCTTCATGCGTTCCCGACCACTCAGTCGCGTGTGCATGACATTGGCAAGAAGCCAGAGGAGTGGCCAACCCACAAGAGCCACCACCCACGTTAATTTGGCAAGTGGAAGCAGCCCTAACGTAAAACCAGTACCCAAGACACGACGCCACGTTGGCGACAAGAGCCAGCGGCGAAGCTGGCTCACCGCAACAATTCCAAGTGCGGCAGCGGTAACGTCAGGGCATATTGTCGCACCCCAGCCAAGAATAAGAGGTGAAAAAATCCATAACGTCAGAAATATAAATCCAGAAAGCCTTCCAAACAATTCGCACGCTAACAAGTACCCAAAGACAGTGCCGAGCAGGATAAAAGGAATGCACAGAGTGCGGGCAAGGAAGTAACAAAGTCGTACCGTCTCCCAATCGTTTGCCCGGACAAACGCGACACCCGTAGCCCATTCCGTCCGTTTGGTCGGATCGCTTGAGTAGTCGGTCCAGTCCGTTTGCGGCGCGATGGCCCAAGTAACCCCGGCTCCGACTATCATACGCAGTAGCGGTGGGTTAACATGAAACATATCCGCCTTACCCGTTTCATAAAGCCATAAGGATGCCGCCATGTGCCCCAATTCCGTTCGATTCGGACTGGTGACCCAGTTCAGGTACAGTAGCAATAGTGCTTGCACCACCATCCCCAACAGCAGGACCGGAGGACAAATTTTTTTGTATCGATTCAAGGTCATGGTACGATGGAAACTTTCAGTGTTTTTTGACGCTTATGATTCGTGTGTATTGTGACAACCGCTTCCCCTTGCTCCTCCAGCCACTGAACAGGCAGCGTTAAGGCGCCGCCCGCCGGCACCGAGTCATTTCCTATTTTCATAGTACAGACCGGAGGCAATACCGTTGCGTAAAGAAGACGTATTGGTACCGGACCATCGTTCCGAAGAATAACCTCGTCCGGCTTACTCACTCTGTGTAATGACCGAACAAGCTGTTCAGGCTCCGAGACAAGGGGGAAATCAATCCTCGCATGAAAACGCGTTGTCCACTCTTTCTCCGCTGACCTGACCGTGATAGTCTTCGTATAGGGACCAGCTATGTCCGGTGCTGTGAATTCAAAATCCAAAATTGCTCTCTCATGAGGCCCAATCAGCTCTCTCCGTTCCTTGACTGTAATGCAAGAGCACTCGGTTTCAATCTCATCTATATACCAAGATTCCTCTGTCGGATTCGTCAGTTCAAGAGCAAATCGATGTACGCTTTTAGGAGTAACATACCCTAGATGAAACTCTTGTGGGAGCAACATGCGACATGGCATGTCTTGTCCTGAAGAATCGGGGAGAACGAACTCGGACTTCTTCGGCGCTGCGGAAACCATGGCAACGGCAACCCCATGGTCAAACCGCTCCATCGGAGGATGAAATAACATAGGTAGCAGGAGAATTAACGTAATTAGAACACCTCCACGAACCAGCAGCGTCTGACTTCTGAATGGTCGCCCTTGATTTGATCCCGTCTGAGCAAAGTACAGCATAATAACAATTCCCGCATCAAGGCACAATGTTATACGTGGGTCAACGTGTATCTTGCCGAAACACCCACATGAATCTGCCGATTGGAAAGCCAATTGGCAAGCTACAGTAAAAAAAACAGTAAAAACAGTCATCGTTATCCATTTTACCCAGCGCTGCCAGATTCCAGACAGAAGAAATGTGCCAAGTACCATTTCGAAAAAGAATACGCCCATGGCGAACCACGGGATTCCTTCGGATGGCTCCGTAGCCGTCTGATACATCTTGGCAGTGGCCGCGAAAAACAATACTGCTGCCACTGGAAAACGTAGATAACGATAATGGAGTTTTCCTCTAGTCATATTACGCAAAATAATCCTTCTTCTTAATGGTATGAACTCGCTGTTTTCCCGGGCTTATGTCTGATTGCGTTATAGTCAGGCTTGTTCCAAAGGTCACGCGATGAAGAAAGTCACGCGGAACCAATAGAACGTCTGTACTGGGGCTCCAAACTTAACGCCGATGTCTGAGTAACCAGCGATATAGTGTTTTATCTCTGTATACTTCCTCGGCAATGTCATGTCCTTGTTGGGCCATAACGGACATCTGTACATGCTTATGGTCCATGTTCTGCATTGCCTCTACTACAAGCTGTGTACTTGGCAATGGTACGGTCTCATCCAAAGCTCCGTGAAAAGCCCATATCGCCACGTCCTTCAATTTCTCTGCTTTGTCCGGCTCACCGCCCCCCGCAACGGGAACAATTGCCGCAAAACGTTCCGGATAAGCCATCGCTGTCTCATAGGTACCAAAGCCGCCCATACTATAGCCGGTCAGATAAATACGATTCGGATCAATTTGATATCGAAACCGGGTCGAGGCAAGGATTTCATCCAGCATGATAATAATACGAGATGGTTCCCAACGCTTTTCAGGACAGATAGGCGTCGCCACTATAAATGGAAACTCTGCTGTTTCACGATTGCGATACTCCTTGCGGGAAAATGCGACCGGGTCCTTATCGACAAGTGTCATGGGGTCGGTCCCGCGATCTCCCGCTCCATGAAGATAAATGAGTAATGGTTGCGGCCCGGAAAAGTCGTTGTATCCTTTTGGTATCCGCAATAAATAGTCATAGCCATCGGAACTTTCACTTTGAACGACAATGACATCCCCTTGGTAAATCAAGTAAAAATCGCAAACCCCAC
This sequence comes from Planctomycetia bacterium, assembly GCA_030539295.1. Classification (GTDB taxonomy): domain Bacteria; phylum Planctomycetota; class Planctomycetia; order Pirellulales; family Thermoguttaceae; genus JAUNBG01. Next base: position 20,721 of record JAUNSJ010000044.1, read on the forward strand.
GATACAACAACAGGCCAGCCGATGAAAACAAAAGTGCGAACAAAAGAAAACGTGCAAGCATTAGCCTCATATGAACTCCTTTCTGCGATTCCGCAATAGAGATACTGAGCAGACTATCATTATAACTACAGGGAGGGCAAACATGGTAATTTGCTGAGTCTTCGTTAGAGGACGACAAACCATACCCTGTGGCGGACCTCCCTTTTCGAGACTTTGTAGAATCAGCCATCCAATAATTTTTTCTTCACGCATGGCTCGAGTCCATGTATCATGCCCTGCGGCCTTGTACAGGGAAAGATAGGCGTTGCCTCCTGCTGAATTCACCCCGTCAATGAAAATAACGGCATCGTCGGCCGAAACAGCGGCGTCGCCCGTATTATTAAAAGCCCAAATAGCTGGGCCAAGATACTCCTCCGGCCTCGCTCCCGCAACAGGATTCCCGGAACAGGCACCCAGAGCAGCAAGCTTATGGGGTGATTTGCGGGCATATTCCCATGCTCCTGTTCCGCCTGACGAAAAACCAAAAACACTCAGTCGGGTCGCATCTATTGGATACTCGTGCAGCAGTGCTTCCACAATCTCGGCGGTTACTGTCATCGGAGCGTCTCCCTTGCCCTCTTGACTCAGGGAATGTGTCCATTGCGAATTATCGCCCGGACACTGGGTTGCCAGCATGAAAAAGTTCCGCTGGTGTGGCCCGGCAAAAAACTCCATTGCAAGTTGCAAATGAGCAAGTTGCCGTGTGTTATCCGAGCCACTCTCGCCGCGACCGTGAAGCCATATGATCATCGGATACTTCTTGCCAGGTTCGATTTGCGCCGGTCCCCGGAGACGAAAGTGTATGGGTTCATTGTCATACCGCCCTCCAGTATATTTGTATTCCATTGCCGCAAAACAGTCTACTATACTGGCATTCGCCAAAAAACCACCTTGACCTGCCTGTGAAGTCATCTTGCCCGCGTCACGGGCTTCGGATGCGGAAACGTACTTTGCCTCTTCCAGTACGACAATCCTTGGTTCTGCGGCAACTGTCAAGCCGCACCAGGTTGTTAGCGACGCTACAACGATTGCGAATACCGCAATATGCGAACAATTTGTACTTTCCGATCCCGACTCATTTGCTCCACTTACAACTTTAATCGAACCGTCCTTCTGTTTCTCTGTGTCCTCATCTGGTGAACTTGAAGTCTTTTTTCGCGTCAATTCAAGTCCCGCTAGTGATAGTGTTACTAGAGATATCGGAAGAATCATTACCCATAAAGGCCAATAACGCATATCATTCCAGTGAAAACCTCTCTCCGACGAGAACAATATGATGTAACAAAAAATGTTCAGCATTGCAAGAACAGTGAGGAGACTGATAAAAAATACTCCCGTTGCCACAAGTTTCCGTACCCATCTATATACATTGTTTTCCGATTGCTGCCCCTGAACTTCATTAGCGTCTTTAGCTGGAAGACCAGAGCCAGCGACGCGACGAGCAAGTAAGACGAGGCCCGCAATAAGAACAAGTTTCCAGACGATGAGAAAAAAACAACAAAGCAATAATAGTGTCCAGAATGCTGCATATAACGTGGGAGCGGAAATGTTTATTCGGGTAGCCAACCGACGAAATGGGTTGTAAAGGAGTCCCAAGACGAAAATCGCCAACAAAACCGGTGGTACAATCAACTTCCAAGATATTCCACTGATAAAGAGAAAATAGCAGGGGGCAAAGTACACGCAGTCCCACATCAACGTTGGCAATCGAAGAATATGCTGATAAATAAGGAATCCTCCGTCTGAAATCATCATAAGCACTGACCAAAGAGCTTTGTAATAAAAATAGACCAGTAGCAATGTCGGAAACGCGAGAACCCTCCATGTTCTCGAGAGGGAAACCATACGGTCCCGGGAATAGTAGATCCCTCGAAAAAGAAGATAAGGACAGAGAGAAGCGAACAAAAAAATGAAAACGTAAACAGCAGTCTTCCAGGTAATAATACCTTCGTTCAAGTAAAGATAGAAAGGCCACCAAATGAAATAGTCATACATGCGGACGGCCATCAGCTCCCCCCATCCACTGTAGATGCATCTAATTTGGGTATTAAGAGAGGGTAGAAACAGAAGGTAAACAACGAACACAATTAAAGTATAGTGAATCAGAAGTCGCTTGGATTCCGGACGGGCAAGGGTTCTTTTTATCTTGCGACCGTAAAGATTGATACTCATAATTAGTCCAAAGGGGACACACAAGGCAAAAAGGAGTCGCCACGAAACAATGCCCTTTTGAAACCAAAGAACAAGTGGTGAGACAGCTATCCAATCTGCAAAGACATAGGGAAAACGCAGTGTCCATATTATCAGCGAGTGTGAAGACTTCCATACTGCCGCCACGTTCAGTGACCATAATCCCGTGTGTGCCAAGATGTCAGCACAAGCGATGAGCAGGGCAACGGAAAGAACCGAGTAGGGGAGACAATATGGCCGCAGAAGAAAAAGCATGCTTCGAAGCCCAATTCCTGCCCCTTGAAGTAACCTGCGTTCAACCGGATAAACAGAAATTTTCTGGAACCATCCCTCTAAAAAAGGCGGCGTCACCACCCCAATCAAGCCCAACTTTTGGGCCAGTCGCTCCAGTTTCCTTTGGACGCGAAAGGTACGCAATCCAACTGCTGCGAGCGTGCCGAATGCGAGTATCCAAAGTACTTGCGACCACCAACCAGGCCAGAATTCCGGATTCAGATAAAAACTATACAAACGCAGTGACTCTTTCGAAGGAACAAAGAAAGCCGGGTTCCGAACAACCAGAACATTTAATATGACAAGAAATATCACCGCAGTACAAAATACAATGGTCTTCACGGAAGGGAACCATCCCGAAAGAG
>JAUNSJ010000011.1 GCA_030539295.1 Planctomycetia bacterium
CGGACAATCCATTACTGGCGATTTCCAGACAGTGTGAACTCCTGGATTTTCCTCGTTCGATGCATTCTCATTCTTTTCATCCGAACAGGGCAAGTAAAGAAGAGCTTGAATTGACGTTGACCATCGACAAATATCATCTTGATCGTGTGGGATTTGGCGACTCGGCCGACGCGTTGGTTTGACGTTTTTATCGTTTCCGACGTCGCCACAGTTCGCTTAGGTATCGTCGCCCGGCGAAAATTTACTTTCTGGAGGGATGAAAAATGACTTATGGGTACGAGCCTATTGCAAAGGAGAGGAAATCGCGTATAATTAAAGAAGAGGATAAGTAAAGGATAATCGTTTCACTTTAAAGAAAAAGCAAAATTAATTGGTCAAAAGAAGGGCAATAAAAGAAATAAGTATGGTAATCAATCCTGCGAGGTGATGAGTGTTAATCCTTAAATATCCTCTACGTTACCATGCCATTTTTGTCCAATGAACCTGGGCCTCTTAAGGCTGAGGTACGCTGTACAACAATTATATGTGTGATTTCCGAGAAAGGTGTGTCAATGAATAAATGTTTTGCAATCCTAATCTACTTACTCCTTGTTTTGACTGGAAAAGATTATTTGGACATATATTCATACGGAAAAGAAACGGACAAGAGAGTAACAGATCGTTCGTTGGAGACAGATACATCAGAGCGTATATTTTATGTCGATTGTGATCTCCTTAATGAGAATTCAATTCAAATACCAAATGATGCTCATTTGGGTAAGACTCTTGCTCTTTATCGCAATAAAATCACTTCATTTATTTATCAGGGACACAAGTTAAACTTGTCACCTCAAGAATTTAAAGCTGTCCTTACTGCTCCGAATCTCAAACGATTCGCCGTTCACATGACTGATGAGGGGGATGGACTTACGCCTTTACTCAGAGCGGAATATTTCCAAGATGTAGAGCCCTTGACATCGTTACAAACCCTGCGTCTTACTGGTGGTATTGTGTCCTGTGATTTGTTAAGGGTAATTATGAATCATTGTCCGAGTCTTGAACATTTAAGTCTCGATGTAGCGGTTGATCCTAATGATTGCGAGAATAATGACTCTTTGACATGTAATTCGATAGAGATACCGCCTGGCATAACGCTGTGGCCTCTTGAAATTGGAGATACCATACTATTCAATAATAGCTTGGCAACCTTTTCGCCCTCCGACTCCATTGGGAGCCTTATTGCAGGCGAATACAGTACGAAAATTAAGCCGTTTAATTGTCAAAACCTCGAAAGATTTCCCAACTTAAAGGCGATATTACTTTACAATGCCTTCATTGATCATGCATCACTGCAAAGCGCCATCAATAATCTAAGCACGTTATCACTAAACAACTGCCGTATTCAGACTTCGGGATCGCTATCATCGGTTACTTCTCCGCTCTCTTTTCTTCGACTCAAGCATTGCATGTTTGATTCGTCGCTTCTTAATTCTCTTCTAGCGTTGAGCGAGTTACAGGTTGTGAATCTTAGTTATTCACATTTGGGGACAAACCCTCTTTTACCTTTGGCAACCACAGCTTCATCAAAACTGGAGGGAATCTTTCTATCTCATACAAGTATTACAGATGCCGATATAGTTCACCTTGTGGAATTAAAAAAACTGCTTCTTGTTGATTTATCATTTACCGCAGTAACGGATAATTGTGTCGAACACCTTCTCAAAAACAAATCTCTTACGTATGTATTGTGCAATGGATGTAACATTTCCACAGAAGGCGTACAACGACTGATTCAGAATGGAAAAATTGTTCTTAGACATGATAGTGAAATTGGGGCCGCTATCGGAACGAGTCTAAAAGAATTTAACAGAAATAAATCTGCGCCACATATTCCATTATATATATCAGGTGAATTATTTGATGATCTTGAGGATAAGTTCAATATTTTTTCAGAAGACGGCCAGCCGTTCGAAAACCAGGAGCCGGAGAAAGGCAACAGAACCTCGATGATATTTCATGTTTTAATTAATATATTTTTAGCAGTTGGCATTGTATACACATCGTATATAATGCTTATAACATTAAAACGGGTTTCGAAAAATAATCGAATATCATCGATTTCGTTAATTGTCACTACAATCCTTTGCTATTTATTTTTGTTTCCTATTCGGTGGCGATTCCGAACGCCACAAACTTTTACCGAAACAATTGTAGTAATCACCTTTCCTTGGGTTTTTTCATTATATATTTCCATAATTGTTTATGGATATAAACATCCAAAATATGGAATAAAAATATTTGCATCTAAAAAGTGTAATAAGAAAGATATGGAGGTGTGGGTTTATTTAGGCTTATTGTGTTTGTTTATGATTATAATGGTTATAATGTATTATATAATATTTGTATTTTTGTGTATCTGAATATGTCCAATGACTTTTCAGGTGGTGAACAGACGCCTGATAATCAAGAGTCAGAGAAAGGGAAAACGCAGAAACCGGAAGACAAGTCATGCTTATGAAAATGATAACGATATATTTCCCCATGAACTACGGAAAATAGAGTGTATTTTCGACGTGAACATGTACCGTAACGATCAAACCACGATTTATGAAGGGGTGCGTCAAGAATCTCCCAAAAAACCTTCACAACTTGGCATTTGCATGCATTGACACGCGAATTTCGATAGGGTATAATAGAGGTATGAAAACCACAGCATACAACCGTAATACGTTTTTTACCGACACTGGTCGCTGTGGAGATTCTCTGTTCGTAAACGCCGAAAAAATGTCACTACGGCCTCCTGACCAATTATACGCCAGATTTTTCGGGCCACTTAACATTGCAAAGGAATAATTTATGAGAAAACGTCACCACTATTTTTATACTACAAAATGGTTTGTTGTATTAGTGATAACAGGTTAGGTGGTAAGAGGACACATGCAATGCTGGGAAGCAACATGTTTTGTACCGCTAAGTGTCCTATAACTTTAAAGTACTTTAGTCATCCTTAAATAATTCCCAAAATTAATAATGGTCGATCATTTTAGTCCTCAAATACTATTGTGCTAGTCATAGTTTGTGTCACAGAACCGTTTTTACATAAGGTGTGCATTTTATGAACAAATTCTATTATGTCATTTGTTTCCACATTCTATTAGATTTGATACTTTCTTATGTATGTATTACAGATACTGATCCAAACAGGGAGTCGACTATTGCATGGTGTATATTTTTCGCAATCGATTTTCCCACGTCTTTCCTTATGCCAGTATTGGGCAGTTTAATAAATAATACATATCTTGTAGAGTATCTTTTATCAAACATTTACTTGGAAATGTTTTTTTACTCATGTATAACAGTCGCTCTTGGAGCGTTAAACTGGATTCTTATAACTACTTTAATTAAATGGGTAGTATAATGCACAGGAAAAATGATGAGTAAAATTATATTCGCTGGAGAGGAATGATGTCGAACTTGAAGTCATGTGAGTCATTGACGAAGAGAGTACCAGACATCTTTTTCGAGGCAAGCGGACGATGTGCGACTATTTTCGAGAGCAAAATTACAATTACGAGGTTGAATCAGGTGTGGCGAGTGACATTATATGCATTCGGCTGTCACGAGGTTTTTGTGTGCCTTATGGCAGTAATTGACAGGTACATGCGCTACGTGATCGCTTGGGAATGATCAACAATCTTTGATAACGACTTTTGCATACGCTACGTTGAGAAAGCGTTGCGAACAGGTGATCCAACATTATTTAATACGAACCATCGAGTACATTACACAAGTGAGAATTTTATCGCAGTACTCGAGAGCCACTTAATCTAAATCCGCATGGACGGTCGCTGTCGAACATGCGATATAACATCTTGCTAGAGCGACTTTATCGCCGTGAAAGAAGAGGAGGTATACATGAAAGACCAGGACGACGTATCGAACTGCCACTGGAGTCACGGCGTGTATTGTGAATTTTGCAAAAGACGACGGATCATTCGATACTTGGGAGTGTTCCGGAAAAGAAACGGCCAAAAAAACTGAAAAAATGCGAAAAATACGACATTAGTGCGATTTTTTTACTTGACAGGATACTTCGAATGAATTAGAATAAAGAAGTGGTTGCTTGGTGCAGGCATAAAGGAAAAGCAGCTATGCAACTGTTCTTTTTTATCGCCCCGACGCGGGTGATGCTGCACGGCAGCCTGCCACAAAAAACATCAAACGATCCACCCTGTTCATTCCTTTTTTTCTATCGAAAAAAGGAGACAACTTAAAATACTTCGTTTTGTGAGCTGTAGACGATCGCGATTTTTTGTTATATCCAAAAAGAAAGTTATAAAGGATGAGTTGTACGATATCTAATATTGGCGCAAAACACGTTTATAAAACTTAAACTTGAACGGGAGTAATATTAATGATAAAAACAAAGACGTTTATAACAGTAGTATATTCGGTCATAACTTTGGTGTTCATAATCCTCAATATTACTTATGGCGTATTCACTAACGGAACTCAGTTTAATAAGTTTAATGAGCCATGCACGATTCAAAGTACCTTGTTTTATTATTTATGGGCGTTTTTATCTCCTTGGTACATTGTACTTCTGCATTTCATGAATTCTCTATTAAATAAATGGAATATAAATAATGGAAAAGCTACTTATGACTTACCTGGAATGACAACGGAATCGAACTCCGTTCACTTATATGTTTTAGTTTGTTTGATTTATCTACTGTGCACTATTGGTATACTTTTATTGTGTATTTTATTTACTACGACAGTAGTACGTTGCATTCCAGTATTTATTTTCGGCTGTTATCTGCTGCTAATGTGCGTTATCTGTTTCTTGATTTTATTATATTGTAAATTGCATAAGATTAAATATGAGTATGTAAAACTGCTACTATTTAATTCTCTTGTTGGGACTTTATCTTTTGGCTCAATTATATTATATATTTCATTCCTGTTACGCTATACTGTTTCGCCTAATCCTTTATTTATTATTTCAATAACACTTGCTATATTTAGTTTCTCCTTTACGATCATTTACTCCAATTTCTCTCTCCTTGGTGAAGTTCCCACAGTTTTTCAGACATGGATCAAACGTCTGAAGACGGTGAGTCGGAGAGTAAAAAGAGACAAACGACGGACAACAGGCAACGTTTGTGAAAATGAGAACAACAAATAAATCGTCCGCAAAGACAATACGTTCGTGAAATTGTGACGTGAACGCACACCGCGGTGGTCAAGCCATTTGATATTTGACAATCCGTTATGCGTCAAATCCGTTTAGCGTAGAGAATTGGTGAATGGAGTCTCCCACCTGAAATTTCGATTCGTGGCAAGGTCTTCCTCGCCAGGCAGTAAAAGATGACCTCATTCGGTGTTTAACCGTTAAGACATGTTGGCATAATGTTCAATCAATCATGCGAGATACACCAAAGGTGCCACGTCTCAATGATGCATTGCTTCGATACGTCCGCACAAAAGAACCCATCGACCAGGCAAAAGATTTAAATCCGATAGAATAAGAGGGCTCATTATGTGTTCGATGAACTCTTCCGGCGAGACAATCTTCTTGCCCTTAATAGCCATGCCGCTGCGAGGAGCGTTCTGGGCCGGGAGCTGGGCGTGAATCGAAGAAGAACCAATCGCCTGAATACCGTTCCTTGCGGGGGGCACTTTAAGGAGGGATAAAAAATAAATTGTGGATACAACCCTATTGCAAAAGAGTTGAAGCCGAATATAATAACATTAGAGGATAAGTAAGGATGATCGTTTCCCTCTTTGGACAAGCCAGATTAAGCGTCTCAAAAGAGGGACGATATTTGAAGCATATATCACAATCTGTCCCCGATGGGAGATGAGTATTACCCCTGAATATCCTCGACGATACAATGCCATTTTTTGTCCAATGAACCGGGTCCACTTAAACACTAACCCTTGGAGATCATCAATATGGACGAGTATTATAATGAAATGAATGCGTTAATGTCTCAAGTAAAGCCCTTAGTATCGAACTGTGAATACCAGACGATGTGGGTATTACCTGCATTGAACACAGATGAGTTGACTGAGGAGGAGAAAGCATTCTATTTACAGTTACCGCAGACCGTAAAAACGTGGCTGTCTTTGACTAACGGATGGTGTGGCTCCAGACAAGATATATACGGCCTTCAAGATATTATTAGGGTTTCTGATGAATATCCAAATTGGTTTAAAAAAGGGTGGATACCAATTGCTGATGGTGGTTGTTTCAACTATTTTGTCATCGTGCCACAAAAGGACAAACCGGAATATCAATGGCCTGTAGTATACATCGACGCAAATATTGAGGATTTGACTGGTGATACAGGCATAACATGTATCGTATCATCAAGTGCGACTGTATTCTATCGTGAAGAGCTTAAGCTAAACATTCGCGACATTGAATTATATAAGGACGGTATGGACCTCGACGATTTAGATAACGACCCCATGTGGTTCTTCGATATAAATAAAGCCATGGCGATAGATCCTATGATAACAACATATAATCTGCCACTGCCATGGGAAGTGTGAACAGATTTATGAAAAGATACAACAAAGATTATTGTGTCTATATATTTTTAAGATGACGGCAAGACCCTAAAATGAGGACACCAATGAATAACACCAAGATGAATGATCGACTACGGCGCTTTGTAATCTGACCAACGTTGACGGTGATCAAACATTTAAAGGAATGTGATAGAATGAAATCCCAAAACGAGCTTCATAAGAAACTTTATTACTCGGCAGAAAGAGTATTTGTCATTAGATCCAATAATTTATCTTTGATTTCAAAAGAAATACAAGAAGAATTGTTGTTTAATGATCGTCTGTGGATTATTGATGGGAACAGATGTAGAACCGAGAGGGGGATTTTTAGAGAATTTCATACAACAATGTTTTTTCCTGAACCAGTGTGTGATAGCTGGGACGCTATGATAGATTGGTTAAGTGATTTAAGTTGGGTTAATTATATTGACGAGAGAAATGCAAGTATTACGCAAAGCCACTTTATTATTATCCGCAACGCAACACGACTTGGAGAATTGAATGACGGAAGCAGGAGAATCTTTTTTAATATGATGTCTGATTTTGAAAATGCTCGGTGGAAAACACTGAGTCGTTCTCGAAAAGGTGTTTTCCGATTTATCTTGGCTTGTCCGAATTCAGAATATTCCACTCTTCGCTCAAATCTGACAGAATATGGTATTCCGTATTCCGAAATAGGAGGCGTACAACATGTGTGAAGCCGTAAAAATAGAACTTTTCTAATCGCTAATGGTTGACCGTTCCAGTGGAAGTGTACTTTTAGGGGGATAAAAAACCATTTGTGAGTACAACCCTATTGTAAAGGAGAAAAAACCGCGTATAATCAGATAAGAGGATAAGTAAGGATAATTGTTTCCCTCCTTAGACGAACCTGATGAAACGTCTTAGAAGAGAGACAATATACGAAACGTGTACTGTAACCAATCATCCGTGGGGGGATGAGTACTACCCCCCCTGAATATCCTCTGTGGTACAATACCATTTTTTGTTCAACGAACCGTGTCCACTTAAAAGTCACAGACTATTGGGAGATTTTCAAAATGAATTTACCAAATGTTTTGTTACATTGCGTCATAAAATACAGTAGCGAATCCAAAATTATTGACATACGTGTAATAGGTTCCATTGCAAAAATTGCCATCCACAACGAAGACATAATTGAGAATCTCAATATGGATGCCAGCCAGTACAGTACAACAGTTTTCCGTATACATTCATGTTATTTTTTTTCAAAGTATAATCCCGAACATCCTGTACTTTCATGTTATTTGTCGTTAAATAATATAGCTCAGGTACTAAGGACAAATGAATTTGGTTATTATGTTCCAGCCGAGGACAAAAAAATGTTTTTTAACGAAATAAAACAGGGATATTCACTTGCATATGGAAAACATATCGCGCAATATAAATGGTTATTTCAAATCAAATCAAGTTCAGATGTGTTTCATACCATTATATCTGACTTAAATGACATTGATATTTCATTCGAGTAACAGTCTTAAATGAACATCCCGGTAATTTCGACAAAAGTAGCGAGGAAAACAGGACGTAAGACAAATACAAGGTTAAGTGATCCCCATTTCCTATCGAAAAAAGGAGACAACTTAAAAATTAGATTGAGAGGAAAAACAAAAGGATGGTTTAGTAATTGAATTATGGGTCAATACAAAAGCAAAGACAATTGAGACGGCTTACCCTATTAATAAAACCCTTTATGTGGAGTAGAACAATGGACAATAACGATTTGTCAAATTACGACGAGGTATTGCAAGATATTTCTCTAATGGTACAAAAGAATAGTGTTGAAGTTTCTAATAATTCAGTTACAGGTATCATTTATTGGCGATTCAAAGATAGATATTTTCCTGAATTAAATTGGAATGATTTGATATGTTCTGTCCTCTCTATGTGGACAGACTCCATATGCCAGTTGATTAACAACAATCGCAAACGGGTAATCCTAAACTTTATGGAAGGTCCATTTTACATATTGACAGTTAAAAGAAATACAAGGCTTGGAATCAAGCTATACGAAGACTTCGGAACGCCTGTCCTTCTTGAGTCATTGACTATCAACGAAAAACAGTTATATATGTTGTTGCATGACGCTTCAAGTATTCTACTATCTTGCCTGGAATGTGGTAACTGTATGGAAAACCATGACAGAACCCAAATTGACACAACTTCTAATATGGATTTCATAAAAATGAATAGTCCTGCTCTCTTTCAGGATTATGTAAAAATCAAAGAGAATTGCAAGAAAATATTTGAATACTGCGATTCAGATATGGAGTACTAATAGGCTTGAACACCAATGTGTCCAGCGGATTTTTTACGAATAGAAGCATGTAAAGAGGAGGAATACGATACAAAGTCAACCTTATGAACACATTCGTGGAGGTTATTGCAAGACGAACCCACTCGGAAAGAATTGTGGTTGATCAGCCGGAAACGAGTCTGGCGTAGCGGTGAATATGTCAATGATTTATAATAGGGCAATAAATACCTGAGGAGAACTTCAATGAATGATAAGAAGAATGATCGACTACGGCGGTTTGTAATCTGCCTGATGTTGATAACAGGCTTTTTTTTGACAGCCTGGCTTGTCAACAATGTACCTACTCCAGCAACAGCGTTTGTCGCGTTAAACGGGAATTCGGACATAATGAAGTGGGCGGGATGCCAGAGGGGTGTTCTGATCCAAAATTCATCTCATATAAGGGAGATACTTATTATGGCTCGAATTCGTTACTCGCAGGATACAAAACAACAGGCGGTTAGGCTCGTTCTCGAAGAGCATTTTACTCTCGCCGATGCCACAAAACAAAGCGGAGATATGGTATTCTCAAATCCAAGCCATTAAACAGGAGATCATCAATATGGACGACTATTATAATGAAATGAATGCGTTAATGTCTCAAGTAAAGCCCTTAGTATCGAACTGTGAATACCAGACGATGTGGGTATTACCTGCATTGAACACAGATGAGTTGACTGAGGAGGAGAAAGCATTCTATTTACAGTTACCGCAGACCGTAAAAACGTGGCTGTCTTTGACTAACGGATGGTGTGGCTCCAGACAAGATATATACGGCCTTCAAGATATTATTAGGGTTTCTGATGAATATCCAAATTGGTTTAAAAAAGGGTGGATACCAATTGCTGATGGTGGTTGTTTCAACTATTTTGTCATCGTGCCACAAAAGGACAAACCGGAATATCAATGGCCTGTAGTATACATCGACGCAAATATTGAGGATTTGACTGGTGATACAGGCATAACATGTATCGTATCATCAAGTGCGACTGTATTCTATCGTGAAGAGCTTAAGCTAAACATTCGCGACATTGAATCATATAACGAAGGCATGGACGTCGACCATTTATATAACGACTCACCGTGGTGGTATGATATAAACAAGCTCATGGCAATTGATCCTATGATAACAACATATAATCTGCCACTGCCATGGTGAAGTATGAACAGATTTATGAAAAGATACAAAAAAGATTGTTGTGTCTATTGTTTTTAAGATGACGGCAAGACTCTAAAATGAGGACACCAATGATAACGGTCGGAAACATTCACATTTTTGCGATTTCCTTTATTATCAATAAAATCATGCGAACAAACACAAGTCACTCATGGGTGTATGGTCATTTTATTGTGCACATAAACGGAAAGAAATATGGAAATGAAGAAGATCTTGTATCGCTGGAACATTGTACAGGTTGGATACAGAGCCTTATATCTGAACATTTTGAGGAGTACAATCCCCAATATAAAAAACTGCCTTTGGATGAGTATAGAAATCTATCGATGGAGAAAATAGTGGAAATGATCAATGCTGTAAACTATCACCCTCCGAAACTCGATAATGAATATCTGAAGAAAATTCATAGTGACTACACCAACAATTGTGATCATCGCCAATACATGAACAAATGTATGGCTCTAGTTAGAGACACAAACATTACAAATATAGGCATGTCCTCGTTTGACAGTATCAATCTGCTTTTACTTATGATCGATTATTCTAATGACCTTAAACGATTTATTGTTATAGAATATGAGAAACGTTCTCATGTTTGTAGTGAATATCATGTATCAGCGAGCGCCGTACACGATGTTCTATGCAGTTTTTTGGAACGATATGAATATGAAAAATTAAATTGGAATAACGCCCATACCTTTAAGTGGTAAGATGATGTATTATATAACTGGCAATGAAAAATTATATCTGCAAGGAATAAAAGCACGCACTGTCAATACGAATATAGTGTATACGCTTAGTGTAGATTACGAGAGAATTATATATCACAAGGACTCTCCCATTTTATTTAAAAATATATGTAACGCACAGAACGCCATATTGAAGGCAACTCACGGAGAAGAAAAGCTTCTTGAAATTGATATGCACGACTGCTATGTATATGATTTTGATATTGAATTGAAGAATGTGTTAAACTTTAATAAATCCTTAGCGGAAGATACTCTGTTGCCATGCCTGAATTTTTTATTGGATTTTTGTGATGATACACAACATATTCCTAAGGGCTTATTTGACTTAAAGCCTGTATGCAGCGAGACAGAGAAATCAAAACTTTTTAAATGTAAAAAATACATAAAGAATTCTATTCCGCAAGGTTACATGTACTACAAACATTTGTTTGAAGCTTCCGAATATTTCTTTCTTGGTAGCAGTTATCGTGAATACAATAATCATTATGGTTGCAGCAGATACAGTTTGGCGGATGCAATAAAATTTGCGATGAATTTATTTTTTACTTCTGCTTTTTGGATAGATTGATGTATATGCGGAAGTTACTTTTTGGAGGGATAAAAATGAATTGTGAGTACACATAGACTGCCGGCTATATTAACGTTGGAACCAAGTCTTCATGGAATCGAAGACCTGAACGAGCTCATCCTCGGTGATGATATAGGGCACCATGGCATACATAAAATTCAGAAAAGGTCTACAGAACACCCCTCTGTCATAGGCGAACTGCTGATAACCTTTAAGCACCTCGGGATCGTAGACCTCGACGCAGACACATCCGCCCATTATGCGTACGTCCTTAATGCGGGAGTCGGTAATACCGCTCATTTCCCTGCGGGAGATCGCTTCGATGCGGCGAATCTTGGCCATATAATCCTGCGTTTCGAAGAGCTCTATAGATTTGAGTGCCACGGTGCAAGCCAGAGCATTTCCCATGTAAGTTGGTCCGTGCATGAGTGCGTGGGCAGGGAGATCGTCATAAAAGCCATTATATACCTTTTCGTTTGCCACTGTCACTGCATGACCGATGTATCCGCCTGTCAGTGCTTTTCCTAAAACGAGAATGTCAGGCAGGACTAAATCGGCAGCGAATCGGTTACCAGTGCGACCAAATCCCGTGGCAACTTCGTCAAAAATCAGCAGAACATCATATTGATCGCAAAGTTCCCTTGCCCGTTTGAGGAATGCCACGTCGTACATTCGCATACCGCCTGCACACTGCAAGAGTGGCTCTACAATAAAGCAACATAGTGTTTCATGATGCGTTTCGAACGCCTGCTCCAACGCCCTTATTTTCGTTGGGATGTGGACTACATTTTTACTCGGGCCATAGGCCTTCAGGACAAAGTGATAATCCTCATCGTCCCCGACCTCCATGGCCTTAAATGTGTCGCCGTGATAGGCGTGGTTAAGAGCAAGAGTTGTTGTACGCCGGGTGTCGTTGCGATTCATGTAATATTGGAGAGCCATCTTCAGTGCAACCTCAACGGCAACGCTGCCCGAGTCGGAGAAGAAACAGTAATCCAGATCACCTGGCAAAAACTCCTGAAGCTTTTGCGAGAGTTTTTGGACAGGTTCGTGAGTCAGTCCGCCAAGCATGACATGAGCAAACTTCTTCGTTTGAGACACGATCGCTTCATTAAGGGCAGGATGCTTGTAGCCATGGACCATGCACCACCAAGAGGAAACGGAATCGATCAGCTTCTTATCCCTGGTGTAAAGATAAACGCCTTCTGCATCTACAATCTCGTAAGGCGTTTTCATATGCTTCATTTGTGCATAAGGATACCAGATCATTGTTACGTTCTCCTATTCATAGAATGACATGAGCGTTTCTGATGTGATCTTCAGATCCGTGTCGTAATCCTGCACACAGGCTACCACCTTAACGTTCGTTAGATACTCGCACATTTTTATGTTGTCCGTTTGCATTGTATCACCAGCAATGTAATGGTTAAAAATGATACCCTTAAGCGGAATCTTATGTTCTTTCATGTAGAATGCCGTCAGTACCACATGGTTAATGGTTCCAAGTTCGGCATCAGCGATCATAAGGCAAGAGAGTTTGCAGGCTTTGATAATATCCGCGAGATAGAGTTCTGTTTCGTCGAAGCATAGTGGGCACAGGATACCACCAGAACCTTCCATTGTGACATAATCGTACTTACTGCACACGGTACGGAAGCCATCAAGAACGCGATCTATCCGGACGGGATTGCCCTCAATGCGAGAGGCGAGGTGCGGCGAGACCGCGTTCTCGTAGACGTAAGGGCACATCTCGCCAAGAGGCTGCTCAATCCCCGACACCTCCTTTACGCTTATGGCGTCGCCCGGAGCCAGAATTCCATTCCATCGGCGTTCGTTTCCGCTCATTGCAGCTTTGTAATATGCGGCACTGACCCCGTACGCGTGCAGTTTTTTCAGTATCAGTCCGGTAACGTAGGTCTTGCCTACGTCAGTACCTGTTCCTGTGATGAACAAATTTTTACTCATGGTCCCGCTTCAATTCATAACCAAGTTCATTTAGCATGGCCTTATCTGTTGCGATAGAAATACCATCAGTTGTGAGCATAACACCCGATATGGCGGCGTTCGCTCCTGACGCGAAGCAACTCTTACCTTTATCGGCAAGCAGTCCACGTCCGCCAGCCAGCCGTATAGCGGCGTCAGGAAGAATAAACCGATAGACCGCGACGATGCGCCGTATGTCCTCGGAAGTCAGTCTTGTATTCTCCGCCAGAGGTGTGCCAGGTATGGGGTTGAGTATATTGATAGGCACACTCTTGATGCCAAGCTCCCGCAGGGCTAGTGCCAGGTCAATTCTATCCTCCGGCGTTTCACCAAGTCCAACGATTCCACCACTACAGACAGAAAGACCAGCCTTTTGGGCAGCGCGAATGGCGACAATCTTTTCGTCGTAGGTGTGAGTCGTACATATCTTGTGAAAAAAACGTCGTGAGGTCTCTAAGTTATTATGAATGCGTGTAACGCCTGCCTCCTTAAGTTTTCGATACTGGTCCACCTTTAAAAGGCCAAAGGACACGCACACTGAGATTCTCGTTTCCTTTTGGATTCTCCGAACTGCCTGGCACATAATCTCGACTTCTCGATCGCAAAGATACTTGCAAGAGGTCACAATAGAATATCGCAGTACTCCCTGTTCTTCATTGAGTTTTGCCTGTGCAACGATTTCTTCAACCGAGAGCAGGGGATATTCGGCAATTCCGGTATGGTAGGAAACCGACTGCGCACAAAATACGCAGTTTTCGGAGCATTTACCGCTCTTTCCATTTATGATGGTACAAAGATCGAAGCCCGTGGAGCAGAAGTGCTTCCGAATCTCGTCCGATTTACTGCAAAGGGCTTTCAACGGCATCTTATACAGATCGATTGCCTCACGTCGGGACACGCTCTTTCCCGCCAGTAATTCGTTACCCAGTATTTCTAGATCAATCATCTTTTACTTCATTCACATCCTGTTTGTCAATCCCCGGTCTTTATCCACGGGAAGAATTTTGGAAACATATATGGGAAAATGAATCCCTTTTGCCCTTCTTTGGGGTGGTCATACACTCAACAGTAGCAGAAAGGATTCTTGGGATGAACAACAAGACGCAAGCAGCGAATTGTCGACCATAGTCCTCTATTATAACGATCCGATTGACTTTGTACAAGTCCCGGGTGCCACCAGAGGCGTGCCAAACTTTCTCTGTGGCGACAGGGAGGGCTTGCTCGCAGGGCCCGACCCAGCAATAACAAAAACGGGCTCCCGTCACCGCCGCTGGCAATTGATTTGCCATTCCACTGTGACTGCGGTTATGCGGTGCCAAGTAAGGGCAGAACCGTCACTCAATTAGAGATAACTCCGCAGTATGGGTTGTTCTTACACGGGGATAGGCAATTGTCTATTATCCCGAGACGGCGGGCTGTGTTATGCTGACCGTCAGGGCGTGCCCTGGGATAAATTATCTGTTACCCAATAAAATTTGGCGTGCGTCTGCGGCATTAAATAATGGCGAGGAGTCGGTAGTACATTTGGTTTGCATTGAGATTGAGGGTCCGGCGGGCGGTAGGGTGGCATTAAATATTGGCGAGGTGTCGGTAGTAAAAATTTGAGATTCTGATAGAATGATGGGAAACGTTCCTGTATTTGGGGGCGACAGGTACATCAGCAATGGGTCGGGGAGCGATTTTCGGCCTTAATTCATACATACTATTAGAACTGAAATGAGAAAGAAAAAACCCGCCTTTACAACCAGTCCGATCGGCAGGACCATGTTCATTACGGCCTTGACCATGCTGCCGTGCACACTGGCGATTTCCGGATATAATATAGTGGATACGTGGTTTGTCAGTCAGATGCAGGACTGGCGTGACTTGGCGGCGATGGGCTACGCGTTTCCGGTTGTTATGCTGTTCAGTTTCCTCTTTAGCGGGCTGGCGACAGGCATTATGGTAACGGTCTCCCAGGCATTGGGCGGGAATCGCTATCGGAAGATGAGTCATCTTATCTCGGCGGGTCTTTTTTATGCTATTGCCGTATCGGTCGTGTGTGGTCTATTTGGGCTGCTCACAATCGACCTGACGTTTCAACTGCTTGGAGCAGGCGACGACGTGCTCCCGAAGATACGTCAGTACATGATAATATGGTATATAGGTGGTACCCCGTCAGCGGCGTTGGCCATGGCGGGTAATAATATACTTATGGGGACCGGTTCGACCCGCATGACAAGTGCCATGATGCTCTCGGGCCTCGTACTGAACTCAATCCTGGACCCGATTTTCATTTTCGGCAAGTGTGGCGTTCCTGCCATGGGAATCGCAGGCGCGTCGCTGGCCACGGTCATTGCGCAGTCGCTCTCGGTGATTACCATACTCTCTTTTTTGCACTTCCGCTATCGGTATGTAACGCGGTCCGTTTTGCAGTGGCGACTCATGAAGCGAACGGGTCTGCTCATTTTGAAATTTGCGGCTCCGGCCATACTTGGTATGCTGCTCATTCCGCTGGGCAATACGATCGTAACGGCCATACTCTCGCAGTTCGGCGATGAGGCGGTCGCGGCAGCAGCCACGGCAGGGCGGCTGGAAATTGTCGCTTTTGTGCTCCCCATGTCGATTGGAATGGGGCTTATGCCCATGATAGGTCAGAATTACGGTGCTCATCTGTATACGCGAATCAATCAGTGTCGACGTATTGCCATGCGTGCGGCGTTCATTTTGCTCGGCGTGACCGGTACGCTTTTCGCTGTATACGCGGAGCCGCTTGCCCGAATCTTTACGACGGACCCGGTCGTCCTGCCACTTATGACGCAGTACTTGCGTATTATTGCCCCCTTCTTTTGTCTGGTGGAAATGCACCGGTTTTCGACATTCTTTTTTACCGCGTGCGGACGCCCGATCGCGGCGGCTCTACTGAACGCATTGCGAATTTTTGGTTTTCTGGTCCCCTTTTCCGCCGTGGCACTTCTGGCACACTGGCTGACCGGAGTTTTCTGGGCCAGGGCAACAGCCGACCTGTGTGCAGGCCTTATTGCCATCTATTGTGCCCGGCGCTTAACTCGAAGTTTTCCCGCCGATGGCCTGCCGGATCCTGTAACCTCACCTGGCGACACAAGCGATGTGTAGCCACAGCCCGGTTACGCAAGCGTCGTCATACGCCTTCTTCCGAAGACGTATCCGGTTCGCGCCGTTGCCCTCGCGGTACAATAACGCGATTGCGACGTCGGAACGACGACATGGTCTGCCCAAAGACTTTCTTGAAAACTTTGCCCATATAGCTCTCGTTGTCGTAACCACAAAGCGGGGCTATTTCCGCCATGGACAGGTCTGTATTGGCTAAAAGGGAACATGCCTTTTGACAGCGAACGCGATTGATTTCGGTAACGATCGTTCGGTCGAGATGAACTTTAAAAAGCGTCTCCAGTTGCCGTCTGGAAATACATAAAAAGTGAACGACGTCTTCGACGCCTATGCCCTGTTCCGCGTTAATCTTGATATACTCCAAGGCAGAAGAAACCCATTTATTCTCAACGCAAAGGGAATCGGTCGATGCCCGTTCTTCCACGAACCCGCCTTCACAATGAACGAGACGATTGGCAACAGTCTGTCCGATTCGCGACATTTGCATCATGTTCGCGAGCAGTTCGGAGACGAGAAAGCCTGCCCGTTTGGACTCCATTTGAATACTGGACAGTGGTGGCCAGGTTGCGCGGCAGAGCGTAACGTCGTTATCGACGCCAAGTACCGCCGCCTGATGTGGAACGGAAATCCCTTCCGAGACGCAAATATTCAAGACCTGCCGTGCGCGGATATCGCGCGCCGCCATAATGGCCACTGGCTTGGGTAATGCGCGAATCCACGCTGCGAGTCGGTCGAGTTCCTGTTCCGGATGCCGTCGTTCTTTAGTCGGCGAAACATGGTAGCGATGGCAATTTCGCCCTGACTCCTGGATCGTTTGACAAAAGGCATCGCCACGACTTCGTGACCAGTTAAAGCCCGTCGCATCGTCAATATACGCAAAATGTGAAAATTGTTTGTCCAGGAGGAAGCGTGCGCCAATGCGTCCCACCTCGCTGGAATCATATTTCAGCATGCCGAAATTTTGCGACTGCGCCAGATTCAGGCCGGGAAAATATTCGTCAACAGGGTCAATCAGCACGGCAGGACATCGCACCGAACGGACAAGCTTGGCACTTTCTCGTGATTGCGCAAAGACAATCATGCCAAACGTGCCAGGTGCATTGCCGTCTCGCCAGGGAATCGGCTCGTTATAATAATCTTCAATAATATGGAATCGCCACGGACCGTAAAGCCGCTCATACTGATGAATTCCTTCCAGGACGTCACGACAGACTTTCAGCGACGTCTGAAGCAGGACGACAACCAGTGGAATGCTGTTCTGAATCAGTTCAATGCGATTCGAGGCAAATCGTGTCGCGCCATTGGCGTTGCCTAAAATTCTTTTTCGACTCATAATCGGGTCTCCTTTATCAACAGCATTATAGCATTGGTTTCGTTCGTGTCGAGTCGGGAGTCGCGCAGATTTACCACAAAATTAGCCTCCAGTACCGTAATAGCGCCTATTTGCCGCGCATATTTACTAAACTTTTGCGCTTTTTTACATTGACTTTCCTGGTTTCGCCAGTATAATAAACACTAGTACGCTTGAGCCAGACGACCGTTTTGGTGAAAAACGTTTTTTGTGAATGTTACACTTTTTGTTTATTGCTGTTTCACGTTATGAGGGAATAGCGATAGCAAAAACAGCAAAGGAGAGAAAAATGAAGACAACAGTGAGAAGAACAGTGGTTATGTTAAAATGCATGAGGGAGATGACTTACAAGAGTATTCACCGTGCGGCTTTTACTCTGGTGGAGCTTTTGGTGGTCATTGCGATTATTGGAATTTTAATCGCGTTACTTCTGCCAGCGGTTCAGGCCGCGCGAGAAGCCGCCCGAAGAATGGAATGCACCAACAAGTTAAAACAACTTGTCCTGGCTATGCATAATTACCACGATACGTATGCAGTTTTCCCACACGGCGGGTTGCACGAAAGCGGATCACTTGATATTAACTGGACGGTCAGTATCATGCCATTTGTTGAGCAAACTGCATTTTTTAATTCCTATGATTATAGCAGACTTTATTTTTATGGTTATGCCACTTCGGCCGGAGGAACCAATACGGGAAATGCCGCAATGATTTCTGATAAGCTTTTCCCCTTTCTTAAATGTCCCAGTGATACCCCGGCTCAAATTGATGTAAGCATACATCGGTTCGATATATTTTTGTCGTTGGTTTGCCACAACTATGTTGTTTGCATCGGAAATACAGGCGTAACTTGTAACGACGGAACGGTCCGAGGATGGCTGCCAAAATACGACGGGGTAACACATAAAGGGGCCATGTTCCGCAATAATCCTTCCCAGAAAATTGTCCTCCCGGATGGTAAACCGGATTACTGGCAGTCAACAATTGCGTACATAACAGATGGCACGTCCAATACACTGGCTCTTTCGGAACAATTGTCCGGAACACAGGGAGGAACGACAAGCTACGACCATCGTGGCGTCAGTGTTTACAACGGTGATGGCTGGTTCACGGCTTTTGCGGCGCCTAATACATCGGAGAAAGATTACATTTCTGACGGCTGCGTGAATGAACCGGAGAATAATCTGCCCTGTAATGATGGTATCAATACAACGATCGACGCCGCTTATAAAGTAGCTAACGTCACAACAGGGGCCATGTTCATGTATGCCCGAAGTCGACATTCTGGCGGAGTTAACGCGGCCTTGGCTGATGGCAGTGTGCGTTTCTTCTCTGATACTGTAAGTCTGGAAATATGGCGCGGCTATGCCACCTGTGTGGGCCACGAAACAGCGGCCCTGTAATTTCATTTTTAAGAGAAAGAGTTTATAATGAGAAAAGTAACGACAAAAATGATAGATTTACGTAACGCGGCTTTTGTTGCCTTAATGATTCTGTTAATCGCGGGATGCGGAGGAACTGAAGCTCGCAATGGCGTTTCAGGTACCGTTACCCTGGATGGAAGTCCGTTGGTCAAGGGAGATATACTCTTTCGGCCTGCACCAGGGGCTGGCAGTGACCTGGCAAGCGGATCCGCTGAAATTATCGACGGAAAATACAAACTTCCGGAAAAGCCCGGCCTGACTCCCGGTGACTATATCGTGCGAATTATGGCCGAAGAGGTCGTACCGGGAAAAACCGTTAAGGTCCCTAGCGGTATGGTAGAGGGGCAATTCGATGAAGTTCCCGTCAAGGAAAATGTAATTCCCGATGATTTTGGCGAAAAATCAACACAAAAAGTTTCTGTCCAAAACGGCGAGAACGTTTTTGACTTTAACGTGCCAAAACGAAAATAATGCCTCGTTTACGTGATAGACGCCTGGTTAACCCATGAGCCAGGCATCTATCTCGCACGACTGCACAATCTTACTGCCTGAAATACAAGAACCGCGGAAGACAGAGAGCATTACGAAACATCAAGTCCTCGCGCTGGTGCACTCTGTCTTTTTATTACATCTATAACCCATCCTACCTGCAAAATTGGAACCATTTAATGAAAAGATTAATTTACTGTACATTTCTGTTATTGTTATTTTCACCAGGTTTGCAATCTGATGAAATTCCCGTTGAGAGTTATTCCTCACAGCCGCAGAAAACCGAGTTGGATTTCATTCAACAATGGGTTAGTTATTTACTCGGTTCTGCGGACGGGGCAAGCGCCCGTTACGGCGAAGGGCTGCCATTTTCGTTTAATTGTGGGGAACGCAGTTGTCGCGATTGGATTAAAATTGAAAACGCGAAGATTGACTCCGCCGACTGGCAGCAGGACGGAACACGATTGCACACGCTTGTCTGGCACGACAAAGCTTCCGGACTCGTCTGCTCCATGGAACTGACTGAATTTAAAAACTTTCCCGCGTTCCAATGGCTTGTACGAATCAAGAACGAATCTGATACAAACTCGGAAAATATTCATGATTTTTGTGCAACCGATATTACGTGGAATGCCGAAGGTGATGTTATGCCCATTCTGCACCGCGCCGTCGGTTCGCCTGGCTGTGAAGACGACTTTCAATTGCGAAGTGAAATTATGCACGCGTCGATGTGGAACAAAAGTCGTTCCATTTTTATGAATTCTCACACGAACAATGAATGGGGAAGTGCGAACAGCTATCTCATCCCAAGCGACAAGCGGTCAAGTGCTGTCTGGCTTCCATTCTTTAACTATCAGACAGGCAGCGATGGCCTCGTGACCGGACTCGGATGGAGTGCCTCATGGAATGCGGATTTCGTTCATACCGGGAACGGAAAATCCACAATAAAAAGCGGTCCGGGCAATTTTCATTCCTATCTAAAGCCGGGCGAGTCGATTCGTTCTCCGCTTAATCTTGTCCTCTATTGGCAAGGCGAAATGATGCATGGACAGAACATGTTCCGCAAACTTGTCCTGGAGCATTATACGCCGAAAATTCATGGCAAGATGGTCGAGCCGCCTGTTTCCGGACTCGTTTGGGGCGGCGTGCCGTCGAAAGAACACCTTGAAATTATTGAAAAAATTCAAGAATATAAAATACCTTTGGATGTGTATTGGTTCGACGCCGGCTGGTACGGGACTGGAGTTGTGCCTTCGTATACGGTTTTTGAAGGGGACTGGGGGCCCATGGCTGGCGACTGGCGACCGAATCCGAACTGGCACAACGGGACTCTTAAACCGGTTAGCGACGCAGCACATGCCGCAGGGATGAAATTTCTCGTTTGGGTTGAGCCATGCCGCGCGATTCAGGGTCGGCCGATTACGCTGGAACGCCCGGAATTATTTTACGGTCACCGTGGGGATGAAACTCGTACTGAAGGCGAAACGCTTCTGCTCGACCTTGGTAAGTCGGATTCACTGCAATGGGCCATTGACGTCGTTTCCAATCTTGTTGAACAGTATGATATTGACTGGTACGAAGAGGATTTTAATATCGAACCGAATCCATATCTGGAAGCCCGCGACGAGCAGGGCAGGACCGGAATGAACGAAATGCGGTTCGTCGAAGGTCATTTCAAATTTTGGGATACACTTTTAGAGAAATTCCCAAATCTTGCAATTTTAAACTGTGCGTCTGGTGGACGGCGTATTGACTTGGAATCCATACGTCGCGGGCAACCGCTCTGGCGAAGTGATTACAACTGCTTTCCGGAAGCGACTCCGGAATCGACCCAGGATCAGAGCTTTAACATCTCCTATTGGCTTCCGATTCAAGGCAGCATGATTCGCGGCTGGCTTATTTTCGATACGTATGAGGCAAGGAGTGCTCTGTCGCCTGGCGCGGAAAACGGACTCGTTGCCAAAACGGACGAAGAGTGGAAACAAATAAAAAAGAATGTCGAAATGCAGAAGGCCTGCAAGAAATATTTCTACGGTGATTTCTATCCGCTTACGAATACACAAAGAAGTCACAAGTCCTGGATGGCGTATCATCTCTACCTTCCCGAGGAAAAGAAAGGCATGATTCTCGCCATGCGGCGCGACCAGAGCGATGTTTCGGCCATGACCTTTGATCTGCTCACAATCGACCCGGAAACGAGCTGGACTTTTCGTGATTACGACACCGGCGAAACGCAAACCGTGTCCGGACAGGAGATTCGCGAAAAGGGATACGAAATTGTCATTCCCGAACGACGGTCGTCCCGCCTGATTTTCTACTCGCGAGAAGAATAGATCTATCACAAAAAAAGCGGCGTGATTCTGCTCTCTTCGACTGGTCACGCCGCAAATCTTTGTATGATCCTCTTGACCGGGGGAACTTGCCTTTCTATCGCCTTTCTGGTATAATGAGGCTGTTGTCCGAAATGTGAGAATATTTTCTCCATTGATAATGACCTGTTAGACGGAAAGGAACAGATGTATGAAAAAAACGGAAACTTGGTCCACATGTTTTGAAGACCGATGCAAACGCTTGTGTTTTGCATTGGTCCTCTTGTGCTTGTCGTGTTGTGCTTCAGTAAGATCTTTCGCCGCGGATACCCCGCCGACCCCCGGGGAAATATGGAATCTGCAAGAGCTTTATGAGACGCCGAGCGCAACTTGGGGTGAGGTGAACGAAAAGACAGTAAAGGACGAAACGGGAAAAGAGGTTCGGGTACAAACGCAGAAAGTGTGGTACGAAAGCGGACCTTGGCACGGCAAGAAGACACGCGTTATGGGCTTCTACTCGCGGCCCGTGGGCGAGGCGGTGTATCCCGGTATGATCCTGGTTCACGGGGGCGGTGGGTCTGCTTATAGTCGCTGGACCGAGCTGTGGGCCGCTCGTGGTTATGCCGCTCTGGCGATGGACTTGGCCGGGTGCGAAATTACTTCCGAAGAGTCAACAGAAGGCGATCAGCCTGTTGTCCGACTTCCCGACGGCGGCCCGAATCAAATAAGTGAATTTAAATTTTTGAATTTTTCTCCAGACGACCAAGGCTACGTAGAAAGCTGGACCTGGCAGGCGGTTGCGTCCATTCTTCGCGCTCATTCCTTGCTCGATTCCCTGCCGGAAGTCGATCCGAATCGTACTGGTATAACCGGGATAAGCTGGGGGGGCTACTTGACGTCGCTTGTGGCCGGAGTCGATGACCGACTTCAAGTAGCGGTCCCGGTTTACGGCTGCGGTAATCTTGCCCGATTAAGTGTTTGGACCGGAGCGGAGCTGGCGAAAAAAACTCCGGAAGAAGTGGCTCTTTGGACGAAATATCTCGACCCAATTTCCTATGTGGGTCATGCCCGATGCCGTATGCTCTTTGTTGATGGTACCGACGATTTTGCCTATCCTCTGGAAATTAATCGCGATACATGGGAGCAGGTGCCAGGCGCCGACGTCTGTCTGATCCTTCACTTTCCACATAGCCATGGTTGGGGGTGGACACCTCCGGAAATCGCCGCTTATGTAAACTCCGTGCTCATGCCGAATTGCGAAACGATCCCTTGTCTTACGAATTTTCGCTATGAGGCCAGCGTCGACGGAATCGTTTTCCGTGCGGAGAATAAGTATAAAGTCCCGTTGCAAAAGACGGTTCTCTATTACACAACAGATCCGGGCGGCTTTGGCGAAGACAATAAGTGGCAAGTTCGGGAATGGTCAACCGTTGACGGGGAAGTTCAGGGCGACGAGATTACCGTGCAACTTCCCGCGGATGTCACAGCCCGACCTGTTTACGTCTTCCTTCAGGCGGTTGACGAACGAGGACTTCGCGGGTCCACTCACTATCTAAAAATTGAATAATTGTAACGCACTATTTTTTGCGTGAGGAGCCGGTCTGTTCCACGCTCGTGACCGGCCCTATAATCTTGTCAAACGGAACACAGGGAGGATCCCAATGCCGCGAATCACTTGAAATTAAGCTGTTATCGCCAAGAAGGAAACAGGTTTGCGGCGGGACTGTAAAGACAGGTGCGTCGGTGGAATCACTCGCGTTATTGTAATGGACGTCTCGAAAAACTTTCGCCGTAAAACAATCTTCCCTATTTGTAACGTTATCGGTCTTTAGGGCAAACGGCGTTGTTATTCCTGCTGAAAACATTTTGCTTCTTTCTGGCAGAGTCACGAGCGGTAGTTGCATCTGATCAATACAAATCAGGACAATACCGTCACACCAGTAGAGGCTGAACGTTGAGCTATGCTCCGCGATTTCGTCTTGCAAAGGCTTGGACGCATCATTTCCGTATTTGTATTTGATGTTCTGCGACCAAACCCGCGAGGCACTTTCCGGATTAAACGTTGCAATATTTTCGTTCGTGTCGTACAGAGCCACCGTAACCTGCGTTGCGGTTCGGTCGACGCGGACCAGACCAATCTGCTGTTCCTGTTGCACAAGGATATCGAAGGACGGCACACATTGTGTACCCGGCTTTTGTTCAAGGGTCAGAATGAAGTCGCGAACGCTTTCAGGCTCTTTTTTTCCGATATAATCGAGCAGAGGCCGAACGGGTTCATTGGTTACGACGTGAGGTTCATGCCGCGTTTCACTTTCAGGTGACTCCGAAAGGACAGGCACCGACTGCCATGCGGTGAGCAGGGTTCGGTCCTCGCCTCGCACCGTATCGACGGGAACAGGAACGGCAAGCTCGTCGTATAACGGACGACTTTTAACAACAATTTCATTATTTACGTACAGGTCCCCGCCCATGAGCTGGACCGTTTCGCCTGGCAAGCCGACGATACGTTTGACGGTACTATTTCCTTGGGCGTCGGTGAACAGAATCGTTTGCCACCGCTGTGGGGCCGGTTTGGTCGTTCGCGTAACGGTTGCTCCAACGCTGGCAACGCCTGTCGAATACGGAACCTCAGTATTACCGCACGTCGTACAGGTTACGAACCGCCGGCCGGCACTGATTTGCGCGAGGTCCGGCGTTTGCTCGCTGGGCCAGGCAAAAGAATATTCACTTTTTTGCTCACAGCGAGGACAGGTAAAGGTCAGGGTTGGTCCGGGATATGCCGGTTCCATAGAGGGCCCTGCGATTTGAAAACATTGTTCGCCATCTTTCGGCAGTTGTGTGAGAAGCTCAACAGGATTTGAGAGTGACCCTCGCTGTAAGAACATGAGGGCCGGCTTAATCATCAGGAGCAGAAAAAAACAGAGCAGAATACGACGTCGAATTATGCGTCGCCGCAGGACAACCGGGTCACTACCCGCATTACCTAACGCGTCGCGGACGCCACGGTTCGGTAAAATAACGGAAGAGGTACCGGATTTTTTATTCCTTTTTTGCCGCATAATTTTCACTTTAGTTAAATTTAAAGTTTTTTGTCAGGTCGAGTTTCGCGGCCATTTCCAGACTCAACTGAAACGTCTGCTGCATTTCGCGTGGGAGACGAGTCGGACGCCCGGTCGCCATGGAAACGAACCCCCATCGCGTTTGTGCCGCGGCAACAATAACGTTATCCGACTTCCGCGTAAACTGATAGCGACGCACACTGCTGACGTTCTTCATTTCACTTACCCAGGTCTGTACCAGCAGTTCATCGCCGAGAAATGCCTGATGAAGATAATCGATCGTATGCCGTCGCGCGACCCAGGTTGACCCGAGCGTTGTGTATCGCTCTGTAGGCCACCCGAGCGCAGCACTATGCGCCAGAGCGACATCCTGCATCCAGTGCACATAGCACACATTATTGGCATGATTGAGAACGTCGATATCGTCTTTGCTAACGACATGCGTCAAGCAGTAGACCGGAATAATTTCAGCGGGCCATTCGTGTTCTTCCATGATATGCTCTTCGCTTATCTTCTGTATTTTATTTGGCCACCGACAATAACAATTTCCGCCTGACCGCGTAGCGTCTTGCCGAGCCAAGGCGTATTCTTACTCTGCGAATTGAGCGACTCCTCCGTAACGGTCCAGGTTCGATTGGGGTCGATTACAACCACATCGGCATCGGCCCCGTCGGCCAGCGTTCCTTTGGACAGACCAAGAATACGCGACGGATTGAGTGACATTTTTTCAATGAGTTGCGACCAGGTCAGACGCTTACTGACAATAAGCGTCTCAATCATAAGAGGCAGTGCCGTCTCCAGCCCGACGATGCCAAAGGGAGCGGTTGTCATTTCGCGCAATTTTTTCTCAATGGCGTGCGGGGCATGGTCCGTGGCAATGGCGTCGATTGTGCCGTCAATGAGTCCCTCGAGACAGGCTTCGACGTGTATCGGACTCCGCAGCGGCGGATTCATTTTATAATTCGTACTGAATGAGCGGAGCGATTCGTCGGTCAAGGTAAGATGGTGCGGGGTGACTTCTGCGGTAACGCGTACGCCGCGGGCCTTGGCACGACGTATAGCCGAAACGGACCCCTCGGTCGAAACGTGCATGATATGCAGGCGGGCACCGGTGATTTCCGCCAGAGTTAAATCGCGCGTGACCATAACATCTTCCGCGGCGGCCGGCATGCCCCGCAGACCGAGTATTGTCGAGACGGTTCCTTCGTGCATAACCCCGCCCTGAACCAGTGTTGCGGACTCCTCGTGTGCCAGAACCGGTTTGTCGAACATGAGGCAATACTCCATCGCGCGACGCATAAGTTCCGCGTCTTCCACCCCAGCTCCGTCGTCGCTACAGGCAACCGCGCCGGCCTCAAATAGAATGGCGAGTTCAGCTAACTCTTTACCTTGCCGGTCTTTGCTTATACAACACATGGGAAAGACGTTGCAGTGGTCCGCTCGCAGGGCCGACTGACGCACCAGCTCCACCGACGCCTGGGTATCCAAGGGCGGCTTCGTGTTCGGGCAACAGGCAATAGAGGTAAAACCACCGGAGAGTGCGGCCAGCGTGCCGGTTTCTATCGTTTCGTCTTCCTCCTGGCCAGGCTCGCGGAGATGGACGTGCATATCGACCAAGCCCGGCGCGACGATCTTGCCGCGCGCGTCAATTCGTACCGTTTCCGTCGGAATACTTGATTCCGGTACATTCGTGCCCGTTATTTGACCTCCTATAAGAAGTAAGTTGGCTACTGCGTCCAATTTACGACTTGGGTCGATTATCCGCCCGTTTTCAATGAGAATATGGTCCATAGTTCCGTCAATCTACTCCTGCTTGTACGTTTTGCACGAAATTCACCGCCCGGCACCCGAAGAGCAACCGGGAAAACTCGTTCTGTCGCTCCATATTTTAACCTTGTTCCCCGTTGTTGTCAACGGGCTTGCCAACACCTGTCCGGCGGTTCCCTGATTTCCCGCCCGAAGTTTTCGTGACTCTATTATTATACATTATACTCCCAATTTGGCTTCTAATAGCCAGGAATAACCGACATGCTTTCCGGGACCCTATTGACAGCTTGTAAAAGGGGGCTAAAATAGGTGCATTATTGTCAATTTCTTCTTCCGCCCCCCGGTCACAGGCCCACCAGGCCGCAGGACCCCGGTGAAGGAGAATCGGCGACAATAGTGTAGTCAACGTGCCCGTGTAGCTCAACTGGCAGAGCGCAGCATTCGTAATGCTGAGGTTGGGGGTTCGATTCCCCCCACTGGCTTATGTAGTATGCTCCCTTGTAGTATGTTCCCCCCTTAGCAGGAGAACATACTTTTTTTTGCTTTTGCCGTAATGGAACCGAGAGTCAAGTCGCGTTTTGCCCCCTTGGCACAATATGAGCCCGCCGTGGCGCGATGGACGTTTCGGGGGTGCGACTTATGATATTCGCGTTTTTTGATATTCGCGGTAAGATAGAGAGGTTATAGCATGAGCTTCCTGACGGCCTCGTTATTTATTGGTGGTCTGGCCGCTGCAATTGTGCCTCTGCTACTCCATTTACTTATGCGAAGTCGGCCGCGACGTCTGCCCTTTCCCGCCTTGCGATTTGTGCGTTCGACGGCGCTCTCCAATGAACGTCATTTTAAACTTAAAGGTCTATTATTAATGGCGTTGCGTATTCTTACCTTTGTGGTCCTGGGGCTGGCTCTGGCTCGACCTGTATTAACCACGTCGTCTCAATCGGGAGCAGGCGGCAGTGGTTTTTCCGGGCCTGTGGCCGCCGCTGTCGTTATTGACACCTCACCGGCAATGAATTATCGCAAGGCCAATACAACACGACTGTCCCTGGCCAAGAGGAAGGCAGAGGACCTGCTGGCCCGGCTTCCGAAGGGGAGCAGTATCGCCATTTTGGATTCTTCGCTCGACGGAGATTCATTTCAGGTCGATCTGCTCGCGGCCCAGCAGCGTCTGGCCCGTCTGGAGACCAGTGCGGTCAATCGGCCGCTGGCGGCGTCTGTTCTGGCAGGGTTGCGCCTATTGGCGTCCTCGGAGTTACCCTACCGCGAGCTCTACATTGTAACCGACCGCCGGGCGCAGGCTTGGCCGGACCGCTTACGAGCGTCGATTCAGGACGCGGTTAACGCTGCGGCACGCACCGATGGGACCGGCGAGGGTGGGCTTTCCAGCTGGCTGCTCGACGTTGCGCCCGATTCCCCCGAAAATACGTCGATAGCGCAAACTGGCCTGGCTGCGGATGCCATTGCCGCCGATTCTCCGATTCGCTTCGATCTTCTCTTGCGGCATGAGGGGGTGGAAAAAGACGTTATGGTTGAACTGGTCTGGGACGAGTCCGCGCCGGGCAAAGATTCGGTCGGGAACGCGTCGGACGTGTCGGAACCCGGGGCCGACGCGATCCCTGCCGCGGTGGGTACGGTTCATTTTCCGGCAGGCGAGTCTGTGCGTTCGCTCGTTTTTCAACTCGAGGGTCTGCCGGCAGGCCTGCATCAGGGACAGATTCGATTGGCCGCAGACGACCCGTTAAGTGACGACAATATTCGTTATTTTACCTTGGAAGCAGGAGAAACGTGGCATGTGCTTCTTGTCGGTAAGGCTCCGGCGGCGGAGTCCACTTTATTCTTTCGCGAGGCCATTTCGCCAGAAGAATTTCGGACGGCAGGGCGGGCGCCTTTCGAAACGAACGCTTGCGACTGGCAGGAACTGGAGCGGATGAGCGAATCCGATCTGGCGAATTACGCGGCAATCTGTCTGTTTGACCCGCCTGGCCTGGCTCCGGACCTGATTCAGCGGCTATCGCGCTACGTGGAGCTTGGGGGCGGTTTGGGGCTGTTTCCCGGCGCGAACGCGACGCCGGCCAGCGCGTTCCAGACGCCGGAATGTGAGGCTCTGCTCGGATGCCGACTGGCTGTCCAGGTGCGTGTGCCCGATTGGGATGTGACGCTCGTTCCTGTCGATCTGGAAAATGGTATTATGGCGCCCTTTCGACAGTTTCCGGACGACATTATACCTTGGAGTCGCATGACTGTGGGACGCTACTGGCAGCTTACCGATTTATCCGATCGCGCGCAAGTTGTTTTGAAGTATTCTGACGGTCGTCCTGCCCTGCTTTTGGCTCCGTTTGGTCGAGGGACTGTCGTTACAGGGACGACGCCGCTCTCGGAAGGTCCACGTTCAGGTGCTTGGAATCATTTTGCAACCGGAGAGGCGTCGTGGCTCTACCTCGTTCTGGCCGATGCCATAACACGATGTCTTTCGGCGGGGCAAGTGGCTCCTTTGAACTACACCGCCGGCGAACTGGCCACGCTTCGTCCAAGAGTGGAGGCTTTTCCGGAAAGTGTTGTACTGACCATGCCGGACGGCGAGCGTGTCTCACTTCAGACACATGTCGAAACGCGTGAAGTCCGGTTCGGCGGTACGCATTTACCTGGCTCTTATCGCGTTCGTTCTTCCGCGGATGGCGAACGTGCTGGCCTCGATTGCGGGTTCAGTGTCAATGTGAACGCTGACGATTTTCTGCCTGGCACACTGGGGCGTGAGGAGATTGACTCCTGCTGGCCCGAAGGACAGGCAAGTTGGCTGGATAATACGAATGAGCTTCAGCGGCATGCCGGTGCGGCACGCGGTAGTGGAGAACTCATGCCTTGGCTGGTGGTTCTGCTCGGACTCCTGCTGGCCGGGGAATCCGTTTTGTCCAATCGCTTCTATCGATAGTACAGGAAGGTAAGGATACTGACATGAAATTTGTGAAAAGTGAACGTTACGACAAGGATTTTGTCTCGGCTAATCTCATGGGTCCGAACTCCATGAAGATGCTGGAGGAGCTGACCGCGTCGCTCGACTTGCGCGCCGGTATGCGAGTTCTCGACCTGGGTTGCGGTAAGGGGTTGACCTCGATTTTTCTGGCGAAGGAATTTGGGGTTCAGGTCTACGCGACGGACCTTTGGATAACAGCCACGGAGAATTACGAACGATTTAAAAAAATGGAACTCGATTCGCTCATTATTCCGATTCACGCTGACGCTCTGGATATGCCGTTCGCGCATGAGTATTTCGACGCGATCATCAGTGTCGACGCCTACTACTATTTCGGGCTCGACGAGTCTGTGATGGACGCGAAAATTGCACCTTTTGTTAAAAGTGGCGGACTGATTGCACTCGCTTTTCCCGGCTTTAAGAAGGATATACACGAAAACCTTCCTCCTGAATTTCTGCTCTCCTGGCATGCGGAAGACCTCGATACATTTCACGATTGCTCCTGGTGGTCGCGAAATTTCGCCAAGTCGCACACAATTGAAGTGGAACGAATTTCAGAAATGTCCTGCTGCGAAATCTGCTGGCAGGACTGGCTCGACTCCGATATAGATTACGCCATAAATGACCGCAAATCCATGAACGCGGGAGCCGGAAAGTACATGAACCTCATTTCCGTGATCGCTCACAAAAAATAATTTAAGGGATAATGCTCTCTCTTGCGGTCAGAGGCTGTCGAAAGCATTGAGACATGAACTTCTGACCACCGCGCGGCCTGAAGAGTTCTATCCAAATTGTTTGCGAAATTCGCCGGGTGAGAGTCCTGTTTTCTTCTTGAAGACCATGGAGAAGTGCGAGACACTGTCGAATCCGCTGCGTGAGGCAACCGCGTCGATAATGAGGTTGGAGTGCCGGAGCAGCTCCTCCGCGTGCCGTATGCGGACCTGGGTAAGTTCCTGCACAGGCGAGGTTCCGGTCGCCTGTTGAAATCGTCGTTCGAGAGTGCGTGACGAGACTCCGCAATGACGGGCAACCTGTTCGATATCGATTCCGAGAATGGCATTTTCACGAATAAAGCGTAGCGCGCGAACGACGAGCGAATCAGCCAGGAAGAGCGCGTCGGTCGATTGTCGCGCGGCGACCCCCAGGACCGGCACAACCGTTGGCGGCTGCGGGGCCGGCTTGCCTTCCATAAGCTCATCGAGCAGGAGGCACGCATGATAGCCAATACTGTGCGAGTTGATAATAACACTCGAGAGAGACGGTTTTGCCAGCTTGCACTGAACCTCGTCGTTATTGCATCCGAGTACGCCAACGGCGTCCGGCACGGGAATTTTTCGCGCCGCGCATGCTTCCAGAACATAAACGCCTATCGGGTCGAATGCCGTAAAAAGTCCAATCGGTTTGGGCAGATTCGCAAGCCATTTCTCCAGTTTGCCGGGCACCATTTTCCACGGATAGATGGTCATATTACCACTGTCGAGTTCAAAGACATGACGAGTTTCGCCTGTCTGTTCCAGAAAGGCCTGTTTGCGTTCCGCGGAAAAGGAGGTTCCCGAGACACCGACGAAGCCGAGATGTTTGTAGCCCCGTTCCCGCAGATGCTTAAGAGCCAGTCGGACGGACATGGGGTGGTCGGAAACGACCGTCGGCGTGCCACATCGGCGCCTTACACTTAAGTCAACGACCGCCGCGCCCGTTGCCAGAGCCGCTTCACAGCAGTGCCCTTGTGCGTCTCGAACGATGATGCCGTCCCCCTTCCACGAGGCGAGCCACGCAGGCGGCTCTGACTGCAACGAATATTCCACGTAACGCGTCTGCCACTGATTATTCTCCTGAACGTAATCTCCTATCCCCGAGAGGAGTTCACGGCCGTGCATGGTAAAGGAGTCAACGACAATGGCAACTTTACGTTTCGACTTGAGCATGAGAGTTTCCTTTGGAATAAACGCCCCTTGACTTCGGAAGACGCGGTCCGCCCCCCACTGACCGCATTATAATCCCCGAGACGCCGCAAGTCAAGCAAAATTTGACACTAATGTCAGTTTTTTGTCGAAAAAAAGGAGCTTGTCTGTCGGAAAACCAGAGGAATAAAGAGGTTCCTCTGATTGACATCAGATTTCTCTTATTATAAAATGAGAGGAACAGGAGTCAGGAGAGACGGATGAAAAAACGTCCGAATAGACTCTTGCGTGTAGCATAAATCTAGTAGCTGGTTGTCTTTACTTCCTGACGCAAGACAGGGAAGGAAAGGCTCGGAACCCAGGGGGTAAAAGATTTATCAGGCTCGAAACATTTTTTCACAACGAACAAAGGGAGAAAACGAACATGACCAATTACAATGTTGCTGTGATGTCAGACCGTGTTGGAAGCGTAATAAAAAGACGATTGATCCGAAAAGGTTTTACGCTCGTTGAACTTCTCGTCGTCATAGCGATCATAGGAATTTTGATCGCTTTACTGCTGCCGGCGGTCCAGGCCGCGCGAGAAGCGGCGCGACGCATGCAGTGCACGAATAACATGAAACAACTGGGTATCGCCTTGCACAATTACCACGACGCGCATCAGGCGCTGCCGAGTTTGCGATACGGCAATCCGAAAAACGGTCCCTCAAAGAAGTCGCAGGAAATCAATCGCATGAGCATTCGTGTTCATCTACTGCCCTATCTGGAACAGCAGTCCTTATACGACGCCATGCAAATTGCAAACTCCATGCCCTTCATGGGAGTCGAGCCGTGGAACCAGACGTTCAACGGTTATTTGTGTCCAAGCGACGGTGGACCGGTGCAATCGCCCTATGAGGACGCGACAAAAGATAATTTCAAAACGGCGGGCCTGGCCAATTACCGTTTCTTTATTGGCGACAGAATGTACCGTCATCTGTTCTCCGGTTCTTTCAAAAGGGGTAATTTAACCCGGGGCGCGTTTTATATAAATGAGTACTGGAGCGATTTTTCGACGATACTTGACGGTTTGAGCAATACGATGGGTGGGTCCGAAGGAGTACGACCGCGCTATCAGGGTGGTCGTGGCGATTGCGTACTCCGGCCCAGTTCGGTGGGTTGGACTCCGGCCGACCTGACGCCCCTTTATTCACATGCGGAATCCCAATATCTTACGACCTGCTCAAGAGTGAACGATGTCACTCCAGGATATCGCTCTTGGGATGGAAATATTGTTTATACATGTGTTACAACCTTTTCGCCTCCGAATTCCGTTTGCGTTGGCGACGGTGATTTTATTTGGGGCGGCCAGTTCGTCGTCTCGCCAATAAGCTATCATTCAGGAGGTGTCAATGTATTCATGATGGACGGGTCGGTTCGATTCATTTCCAATACAATTGACGTTGGTTCCCAAGGCGGAGGCGGCGGTGATTATACTTACGGCGGGGCAAGCGAGTTCGGTCTTTGGGGCGCTCTGTGTACCCGCAGTGGCAGTGAGACGTGTCAGTACTGATTGTGTTAGCGTTACACAAACAATAAATTTCGGAAAGCATCCATGACGAAAACGAATTTCGCAGTCGCTCTGGGCAGCTGTTTGTTGCTCCTTTTAACAGGCTGTCACGACAATCCGCACGGAACGGTTCCCGTTACTGTGAAAGTTGAGTACAACGGACAGCCTATTTCGGAAGCCGTTGTGGTCTTTCGTGGCGATATTCCTGCTTCAGGAGCCACGAACGACAACGGAATAGCCCGGCTTTCCTCGTTTCAAAGAAACGATGGCGCTGTACCCGGGGCCTATAAAGTCACGATAGAAAAGGTTATGATGGATATCCAGTATGCCCCTGAGGGCGGCACGATCATAAAAAATGAAACAAAATTTCTAATTCCTGCTGTTTATGGTAATCCGGAGACGTCTGAATTATCCGCCGAAGTCGACGCCAAAGGCAGGAATCACTTTACTTTCCAACTTGATGATTCCAGACGCAACTCGCAAGAGAATCACCCACACGCACTTAAGGACTGAGAAGGATTAAAAATGAAATACAAAATTCTGTTTTTGCTTGGGCTGTTCGTTATCCTTGGAATAACATCGCAATTACAGTCACAAGAGCAAACGACGGAACCCATTCCGATTCTGTTTGATACGGATATGGATACCGACTGCGATGATTTGGGGGCTATGGCCGTCTTGCACACGCTTGCGAACGAGGGACGCATTGAGATTCTCGCGACCGTGGTCAGTTCGAAATACGCATGGTCTGCCCCTTGTGTCGAGGCAATCAATCGATATTACGGCCGACCAGAACTTCCGATTGGGGTCCCCAAAGGCAAGGGCGCGAGCGTCGACCGCGGTTCCACCTACGCGAAAGCTATTGCCGAACGCTTTCCCGGCAAGCTAAAAACAAACGACGACGCTCCAGACGCCGTGCCTCTGTACCGAAAAATTCTCGCCGCGGCCAGGGACCATAGCGTCGTTATTGTGACCGTGGGGTATCTCACGAATTTGAGTGGTCTGCTCGACAGTCCGCCCGACGAATATAGTCCGCTTGCCGGTAAGGACCTGATCCGTCAGAAAGTCAAAAGCTGGTTCTGTATGGGCGGCGGCTATCCGAGTCAGCTTAAATACGGTGATTGGGGTAACTTCATGCCGGACCCTCCCGCAACGTTTCACGCGATTAATAACTGGCCGCTTCCGATCTGTTTCTCCGTAGAAGGGGAAAAGGTCTTGACCGGGGCCACTCTTGACCAAACGCCGGACGACAATCCGATTCGCATGGGATATAAACTCTATCTTAAAGAGAAAAAAACACGGCCAAGTTGGGACCAGTTGACCTTGCTCGCCGCGGTCTTTCCCGATGACCCTCGCTGGGTAATTACGCGACCTGGATGCAACCACATCTTCGACGATGGCACGAATCAGTGGCAAGCCGAGCCGAAACGTGACCATATTCTCTATCGTGTCAACGAGCAAAAGAATGAAGAAGTTGCCCGCTGGATCGACGGCTATATGACAGCGAAGCCTCGGTAAATAACTCATGGTCACACTGCTGACTTTCTCTTTCCGTGTCGTAAAAACGACGATGCTACGTCGGAAAACCAGAGGAATAACGGGCTTCAGCTTGTTGACATTTATTTGAACCATGAGTAAAATAAATGTCAACAAGCTGTGAAGTATTGCCGCACACTGTGCCTCGTTTTTTAAGACGGGCACCAGGCATGAAACGTATTTTCGGATACGATGTAAATTTTTTACCAAGCCGTAAGCACTTGCGAGTAACAAACGCAAAGGAGAAACAAAAATGACCAATTATTTTGCTGCTGTATTGCTGAATCACAAATCGAGTATAACCAGACGGAAATTTTCGCACAAGGGATTTACTCTCGTTGAACTTCTCGTTGTTATTGCAATCATTGGAATTTTGATTGCTCTGCTGCTACCTGCGGTACAGGCCGCACGCGAGGCCGCGCGACGCATGCAGTGCTCGAACAATCTTAAACAATTGGGAATCGCGATTCACAACTATTATGACGTTCATAATAAGATGCCCGGCTGTTTTAATTTTACCGGGTATAAAGGCTCAAGCGTTCCCTGGAAAGACTTGATTGCCAATCCGTTTATCGCCATGCTCCCGTTCGTAGAGCAGCAGTCGGTTTACTCGCAACTTCCGAACGGGGCCCTCTATTACAATCGCCCAAAGACCACGGCTGCCAATCTGTCGTCTGCGGATGAATATGGCGTTCGCGGTTATAAAAGCGATGAGGCTGCCAAGGCGAAAGTACCCGCTTACATTTGCCCCAGCGACGGTGACCATGAAGACGGACACTTGCATGTCGGTTTATATAATGGGGCCAGTAATCGCCCGAACGAACTTAAACACGGTATTACCTCCTATGTCGGTAATGGCGGTTTTGGACCTGCGAATCAAAAGAGTCCACGATTGAGCTTTAGCGCCGTTCCGGGTACAATTTCATCCCGAGGTGTCTTTCGCTTCCTGCAGGAAAAATCAGCCGCAAATAACTCGAATCCTGTTTTGTGCTATCGGAGCTTTGAAGATATTTTGGATGGTTTGTCCATGACCTTTCTGTTCGGGGAACGCCCTGTTCGTTGTGCCCAGGTTCAGGCATGGAGTCATCACCATAACATTCTGTGTGTCTTAGGCGGCTTTCAGACGGAAGATGTTGCCAATGCCGACACGATCAAGATTAACGCGTGGAAAACATGGACCGGCGATATGAAATTGTTTTGCGAGTCCAATCAGAGCTTTGGCGTTGGCTCGTTTCATCCGGGCGGCTTAAATATTGCATTAGCTGACGGGAGCTGCCGATTTATGTCGGATACGACCAGTCCAATTGTACAGGCGGCTATTGCCAGCGTGGATGGTTCGGAAACCTTAACATTGCAGTAACCCAGGATAACAGAACGGTGAGATCAATGAAATTGCGAATTTATTTACTCTTGATTGCCATACCGCTTGTCTGTGCGCTTGGGTGTGGCAACAGAATGAAAGTCTATGATGTAACTGGCCGCATTACCGTCAATGGCGAATCGCCAGGCACGGAACTGATCATAACATTTACCAACCCCGATAATGTTACAGCTCAAGGCTTGGTCAGTCCAGATGGAACTTATACACTCTCTACATTGCGTAAGAACGATGGCGCAATGGAAGGAGAGTACCGCGTTTTACTTCGAATGGCGAGAATGGAACCTCCGGAAGAGAGTCCTGACGCCGCTTCCTATTTCGTCCCCATTGACTCAAAATATGAAGCCGCGACAACATCCGACCTGACCGCGAATGTTGTTAAGGGAGGCGAAAATGTTTTCAATTTCGACGTCGCACCCAATCCGGAACGTCGAAAGCCCAAAAAGTAACGACACCCAAAAATGAGTCCTCTGTGAAAAAACAGGGGACCCGATATGTCCAAGCCAGGTAACAAAGTGATTCGCACCAAGAGAAAAATAATTTGCTACAGAGTCTTTACTACCGTTATTACGCCGGTAATACTACTATTTTGCATGGCGACGCAGGAAGTCTTTTCGCAGCAGAAAGAAACTTTTCACTGGGAAACGATAGATGATGATACGCTGGCACTTTATGATGGCGATTTACCTTTGTGGCATTACGTTTATCGTCAGCGAGTTCATGATTGGGTCGACCAAAATGATGCGAGACGGGTTTCCGGATGTTATTTTAATCCAGTCTTTGGCCTCAATGGTGAGGTCCTGACAACAGGCGCAACCGTTTGGGATAATCATCAGCACCATCACGG
Source organism: Planctomycetia bacterium (assembly GCA_030539295.1). Lineage (GTDB taxonomy): Bacteria > Planctomycetota > Planctomycetia > Pirellulales > Thermoguttaceae > JAUNBG01. The sequence continues at coordinate 37,062 of JAUNSJ010000011.1, forward strand.
TCTTTGGCCTTCTTTTTCTGTTGTGAAAATTATTGAATCTGACGGCCGCGTGAAAACATACGACCTGTGGACTGACAATACCGGCCTTAAACGTCAGTTTGTGCAGTTCGGCCCCCGTTCGTTGCAGAAGGAAAAAGCTGTCTTTGCAGTCGAAAATGGCTGGTTTGTTAATGGTTCTGAATCTGTCGTTAAAGAAGTCATTGAAGTAACAACGTACCCGATTGCAAACAATGGAGAATACGGACGCTTTCGCGTTTTCGACTTCGCCTTTTCCTGGCAGGCTACTGATAAGAGGGTGCGGCTGGAAACGGCAGGACGAAGTTTTTCCTCAATGGTTTTGCGATTTGCGCCGCCTGCCGACAAACCGCGGATTCAGTCCGTTCACGGCGAAATCAGCCGCGACGAAATGCAAATTGACATTCCCTGGCTCGATTATCAATCACAGTTCAGTACGAGCATGCCGAAAAGCTTTGATCGAAAGCCTGAACCGGCGAGCAACCTGAGCTTTCAGGGAATTGCCATTTTTCCTTCCGTGAACAACCCACAATTCCAGGGCGGCTGGGCAATTCGCCACTATGGCATGGTCTGCACCGGATGGCCCGGCACGGATGGTGCTGAACTCATCCCTGGCAAGGAACCCATAAAAATAACCTATCGCATTGTGGTTCACGACCAGCCTTGGTCTGTTGCAACTGTTACGAAACTGTATGAAGAGTACGGATCTGATGCCGCCGGCAACCGGAAATGTTCCGACACTGCAATGAAATCGTTAGTGAAGTAGAATGAAGATGTGGGTGTTATGAGCACATTTAAAAAAATTGGAAGTCTCAAGACAGTCGACGCGTTTCGCCAATATTGCAAGACGCTCAACAGCACGCTTCCGCCCTTTGTAAATGTGGAGCAAGCCGGAAGTTCCCCCTTGGCTGAAGTTCTTTCTTACACAAGTGGCGTTACAGGCGACCAACGCACAATCGGAAACCGGTGGACCATCTTGCCCATGGAAGGCTGGGACTGTCTGGACGATGGCAGTCCGAGTGAGCTGACACGTCGTCGATGGCTACGGTTTGCCGAGAGCGGTGCCAAGTTAATTTTTGGCTGCGAAGCGGCCGCTGTTATGCCTTCCGGTCGCGCGAATCCGCGGCAAATGACGGTCAATGAAAATTCCATACAGTGCATAGGGCAGCTGCGAGATGATATGGTTCGCCATCACGAGGCACTGTTCGGTACGGCCGAAGATTTATTCGTCGGACTGCAGTTAACGCATTCCGGCCGTTTCTGCCGGCCCAATAAAGACTGGGCACTCGCACCGAAAACGGCCTATGCCCATCCCCTGCTCGACAAAAAATTCCATTGCGGGCCGGAGAATGTTTTGTCTGATCTGGAAATCGCCGGCATTATTGAGCGATATGTACTCGCGGCTAAACGAGCGGCAGAGGCCGGATTCCATTTCGTTGACATCAAGATGGCCCATGGCTATCTGGGGCATGAATTCTTGACCGCGCTCGACCGCCCGGGCCCTTACGGGGGCTCTCTGGAGAATCGCACACGCTTCTTTCGCGAAATTGTGGAAGGAATCAAACGGGACGTGCCTGGCCTGGATGTTGCCGTGCGACTTAGCCTGACCGATCGGCTGCCGTTTCAGCCAGGCGAAGATCGCGTTGGTGTCCCCATACTGCCAGCAGGGCCATACAGACATGCCTTTGGCGCAGACACCGATGGCCTTCAGACCGACCTGACTGAAACAATACAATTTATTGCAATGGCAGTTCAACTGGGTATTCGTATGATCTGTACCACAGCAGGCTCGCCCTATTACAATCCGCACATTCAGCGTCCGGCAGCTTTTGCCGTGTCTGATGGCTATCTACCCCCGGAGGACCCGCTGCTTGGTGTCTTCCGGCAAATCGACACAGTGCGGCGCATGAAGGAAGTTTTCCCGGATCTGCTTTGGATTGGCTCCGGCTACAGCTATCTTCAGGAATACCTGGCGCTCACGGCCGAGGCGGTTGTCCATGCCGGTTGGGTCGATTCTGTGGGTATTGGTCGCATGGCGTTATGCTATCCGGAAATCTGTTCCGACTGGCTGTCGAAACGCGAACTGAAACGTGGGAAGCTATGCCGTACTTTTGGCGATTGCACCAACGCCCCTCGCGCGGGACAGGTCTCCGGCTGCTATCCGCTCGACGATTTTTACCGAAACCGAAAGCGGAACGCGACCGAGTTTTAATACGAAACGACATGGCGGCGACGCTTGGCGAAATCGGGCAACCGTACTTTAAAGAAAAATTTATTTGCAAGAAAAAATAAAAATGACAAAGAATCACGGTGATAACATACAACCTGAAACCAGAGGCGACATTCCAGACTCGCATCCGTCAGGGAGCAGCGCAAAGCTTGCTCTGCTGACCGGTGGTGGTCGCGGTATTGGCCGGGGGATTCTTCGCACGCTTTCTGCCAGAGGGTGGAATATCGTTTTTACCGGGCGCAATCGGCGTGAAGATTGCGAACGGCTGTGTCAGGAAATGCACGACGAATTCGGAAATGACGTCCAGTATATTTCTTCTGACGTAGCGGACCTTAACGCCTCGGAAGCCCTCGTGCAAACGATCCTGGACCGCTATGGTCAGATCAACGCCTTGGTCAATAATGCGGGAGTTGCCCCGCCTGTACGACGTGATATTCTTGAAATGACGCCTGATAGTTTCGACTACGTTATGGGTATTAATTTGCGTGGGCCCTTTTTCCTGACGCAGCGCGTGGCGAATTATTTTCTCAAGCAGACCGAATCTGGCGGCTACGTTGCCGGCATTGTAAACATCGGTTCCATTTCCGCAACTGTGGCCAGTATATCGCGAGGAGAATACTGTTTTTCGAAAGCAGGCGTGGCCATGATGACTCGTCTGTTTGCTTCGCGCCTGGCCGCACACGGTATTCCGGTTTATGAAATTCGACCGGGGATTGTCCATTCTGAAATGACGGCTGTTGTCCGCGAGAAATATGACCGACTCATAGCCGACGGCCTGACGCTCCAGCCGCGCTGGGGAGAACCGGAGGACGTTGGCAAAGCCGTTGCCATGCTGCTTAATGGCGACCTGGCCTATTCGACGGGCCAGGTGATTTACGTCGACGGTGGTATGCACGTCGAGCGATTGTGAGGTTCTCGTGCAGATACAGCAGGTACACACGCTTGTCCTCGGTAGTGGCGCTGCCGGTCTGGCCGCCGCCGTTCGTCTGCGCGCCGAAGGTGTCGACGACGTACTCGTACTCACCGAAGGCCTTAACGCAGGCACGTCCATCAATACGGGAAGTGACAAGCAAACCTACTACAAGCTCGGCCTGACCGGCGAGCCGGACTCCTCGCGTGACCTCGCCGCGACCTATTTAACAGGCGGGTCGGCAAACGGCGAGCTGGCCCTCGTTGAAGCCGCGGGTTCCGCTCGTGCCTTTTTTAATCTGGTCAATCTGGGTGTCCCATTTCCTCACGACCGGTATGGCGTCTACCCGGGCTACAAGACGGACCACGACCCCAAACGCCGCGCCTCAAGTTGCGGCCCCTTCACCTCGCGTGAAATGTGTCTCGCCTTAATACGTGAGCTCAATCGCTGCGCTGTTCCCGTTCTTGAAAATCGCGTTGCTGTCCGACTTGTAACCGTGCCCGACACAACAGGGAAATACGACAAACGATGCTGCGGTCTGCTGGCCATTGACAGAAGCACAGGACGCATGGAGGCCTGGCAGGCGGAAAATGTTATTTTTGCCGTGGGCGGCCCCGGCGGACTCTATCGTGACAGTGTCTACCCGCAAGTGCATACCGGCGCTATTGGCCTTGCTCTGGCGATCGGTGCCGCGGCCAACTCGCTCCCGGAAAGTCAATTCGGACTGGCGGCCATTGTCCCGGAATCGAACGGCGAATTTCGATGGAACGTCTCCGGAACCTGTATGCAGGTACTCCCGCGATTTATCTCGACCGACGCCGACGGCTGTAGTCATCCTCGCGAATTCCTCCGTTCCATGTTCGAGTCGCCTGCCGCTATGAACAGTCTCATTTTCCTTAAGGGCTATCAGTGGCCATTCGACGTTCGCAAGATTTCCGGCGGCTCCTCTCTTATCGACCTGGCCGTTCACTACGAAAAAACCATACTGGGCCGACGCGTCTTTTTAGACTTCCGTCACGATACGAGTGAATTTGACTTTGCTCTCTTGGACCAGGAAGCGAAAGATTACCTTCAGAAGAGTCAGGCCATTCAGGGCCCGCCCTTTGCACGACTCGAAAAAATGAATCCGCAAGTCTTGGATCTGTATCGCCAACATGGAGTTGACCTTGCACGTCAACCACTGGAAATTGCACTTTGTGCACAGCACAACAACGGTGGACTTGCCGGTAACCTCTGGTACGAATCGGTCAATATTTCTCATCTCTTTCCCATCGGCGAGGTCAATGGCTCCCATGGCGTTGCCAGGCCAGGCGGGTCGGCTCTGAACGCGGGGCAGGTCGGTGCCTTTCGGGCCGCAGAGTATATCGCACACCATACGTACAAAGAAACTTTGAATTCTGAGCAGGTGAAGCAAGCCTTTGGCGAGGCGGTCGCTGAATTCATAACGCCCCCTCCTTCAGAGTCGTTCCCCACCGATACGGACAGGACGGGCGCCTCCGCAAAAGAACGTTACCACTGGCAGTCCCAACGCCACGCCCTGCAAGAGCGCATGACTCGTTACGCCACAGTCCTTCGTAATCAGAATGACCTTGAACGGGCTGTGGACTCGGCCCGAAATCAATATAAAAAAATGACTCACAGTTCACTTACTCTGACAAAAACAGATGACGGTTCTGATTTTTTATGGAGCGAGGAAGCCGTAGAATCCGTGCGTAACCGACAGCTTTGCCTTGCGCACTGGCTCTATCTGGACGCCATTTTATTCCAGGTTCGTTCCGGTACAGCGTCACGCGGTTCCGCACTGGTCATTGACAAGTCACGCGGCATTAAGATTGCCGACGCTCTTCCCGAACAATGGCGCTATTTACCCGAAAACGAATCGTTCAGAAGTCGCATTCTTCGCACTGTTCTGGAGCAGAACGGCCCAAGACACCAATGGCTGCCTGCCCCGGAGCTGCCCAGTTCCGACGACTGGTTCGAGAATATTTGGCGTGACTATCGAACAGAAAAAATATTTATTGTGCCGGAAAAGTCCAACCACTGCGATCGGTAACCGTTACTGTGAGCTCTCTCAAATGGGTTATTAAACCAATGCAAACATCAGTATGAACCCGAAGGGGCGGGCCGCCATAGAACCGCACCAGTCGGCAGTCAACGGTCTCTATGGTTCCGACGTTCCGATAACGCTCCTGGGAAAAAACTTTGGAATAAACACCCACATTCGAAACAACACACGTTGCGTGGCAAAACAGTCGTGAGGTCAACAGTCGCAGTGCACCCGGAATCGGCCGAAAAAGACAGATTCCTTTCGTGAACAGCATGGCTGTTTGACGCTCCTTGGAGTAGTTTATCGCTTTCTGAATTTGCTGTGCCAGTTCTTTCTCGCCCGTCTGAAAACCTATCGGCCGGTCGATAAAGACGTAACCGAGCAGATTGGTCGAGGGAAAACGATCGTGATACTCATTGCGAAAATTCACCGGAATCAAGATACGAATCGTTCCACGCCGTTTCTTCCTGACCTTGAGAAAATATTCATTTATCTTGTAAAACGTGTCACACAAAACCATGGTGTTCGGACTCACCTCATAACGTCGACCTCGTTCCTTCAGAGCCTCTGTCGCCTCGACGTTACAAATGTGCCACTGCTGACGCGGAAACTCACACGCTATGGGAAGACGTAACGGCGTCGGACGCGAAAACAACCAGTGGGCAACAGCACGCAAAAAGGAGAAAAGCCCTGTAAAAAACGGGACCGGCGGCAGTGGCGGCAGATGAAGATTCTCACGCTCTTGGACTAGCTCTGGCTCGGGAAAATCTTTCGCGTCCGGCTCCCGTCCCTCACGCAATGCCTCGTAAATGGAAAAAAGAGAACCTAAAAATCGACCCATCGATACGCCGTCACCACACGTATGGTGCATGGCAAAAATTAAGCGAAACGATTCAGGGCCTTCCTGAATTATTAGTTTATAGCCAGGCTCGCGACTTATATCCAGTTTACACAAAGGACAACTGCCTTCACGGTCATCGTCCGCTCCCACAGAGCTGCCCTTTTCCCACTGAATCATGAGCGGAGGCGCGTCTATCTCCTGCCAATAGAACCTGCGCCACCGCCGTACGATGGTCCGGTTCAACAGGGGTTCTTTGGCAACTAACAGACGCAACGCCTCTTCAAAGACTGCATGATTTACGTGACCTTCAAAATCCCCGTATATCTGTCCCGTCATGGGGTATTCCGGTTTCTCGTCACGCGCCATGTATTCTTCAAACGGTGATAATGGTATTGCCTTGCGTTCCTGTTTCGTCATGATGCAGTTCGATTCGTGCTCATTTTTATTCAATATTCCCTCGTCGGCATTTCGCACCTTTCTATTCGGTCGATTATGCCAATTCTCCCTCACTCAATCAATAGCCCATTTTACCTCCTGTTGACCACAGAACAAGGGGGTAACTGAAGCACCCCGCACCACCAGACTTTATTGCCCTATCAGATCATTGCTAAAAAAGTCACACGCGTCAAAATCAGAGTTCATCCTAAAAAAAGGGGGGAAAGCCTGTTAAGAAGAGTTTGACGGGGTGCGGGCGGACTTTTAAAAAATCCCCCCTCGAAAAAACATCTCATTCCACTTCCCAACACGGCGCCGCCTGTAATGCATCATGAATAGAGCGACTTTTGTTTAATGATAGTTTCGTGTTATTGATTTCGAGTCGTTCAAGCTTGGGAAAACTGATCAACGAGTTAACACATTGATCTGTTATGTTAGTATTATTTAATAGGAGTATTCTTAATTCTCGATGGCCTCTCATTTTATCGATTGCTGAATCCGATATGTTGGTATTACTCAAGTTTAAGTACTGGAGATTGGGGATTTCTTCGAGTAAAATCATAACGTCGTCCGAGACTTTTGTATCGGAGAGATCAACATACCAACATCGTCCGAGAAAATCCTTTTCGTTTTTAAAAAACTCCAGAGACAACTCGTTAACGTCTTCTGAATGCACAACAATGCGTCCGGCATTGATTCCATTCAAGCTACCGCCTATTTGAGACATTTCCTGTCGAAGATATTTTGTTTCTTGAGTCATAAAAAGTTTCTGAAACGGAACTGGAAAAACAGAAAATATTATCATACCTAAAATAATCATCGCAAAAATTACACCAGTACTCAATGTGAAGTCATAAAGAACATTCTTGAATAGATGGCTCGTAATATTTCCACGCATTTTCACTACCTCAAAAAATCGAACTGGTAAACAGAGCCAGTCTATTGGACCGATTCAATGTAAGAGCGAGATGGGTTCTTGTCCAATTTTCAACCGGGTCGCCACTGCGATTGATTATTGAGCAAAACCAGCACGAAATCGAAAAAGTGTTCTGACCATTCCTGGGTAAGCCGAGCATTGTGTTTCTAAAGCACGAGGCATTCAAACAGACGATAGATTAACCCCAATTGACGATATTCCGCCGTCGTAAGGTCGGTCGAGGAGTCGACTTACGACGGCTCATCGCAAGTGGTGCTCCCCGATGCACGAGAAATCAAGTAGGCCGGCACGGACTTGAACCGCAGACCCAGGGATTATGAGTCCCTTGCTCTAACCAACTGAGCTACCGGCCCAGAAAGAGATACGCCTCGGCAGACGGCAACCCGGCAGGCTAGCCGTCGGACTGCAGCGACACCTCAAACTGACTTCTATTCTACCCGCTCTTTCGCTCTTGACAAGTGGTTCCCCCGGTTTTTTTAAACGGACTCCTGTTATGTCTGCGTAAAAAGTCAGTGCCTGTCGTTATTGTCAAAAGAGCCAATTATATTATAATGGTAGGAAATGAGGGGTCGTCGTACGCGATTCCACAACGCGATCCAGAACGCATTCGAGAGATTCAGGAGAAAAGAGCGAGATGACCGACTATAATAACTACAGTAATCCTTTAATTGAGCGATATTCATCCCGGGAGATGTGTCAGCTCTGGGGGCCGCAAAAAAAATTCAGTACGTGGCGTCGACTTTGGGTCGCACTGGCAGAGTCGGAGCACGAGTTAGGACTGCCGGTCTCTCGCGAGCAGATTGAGGAACTCAAAGCACACACCGACGACATTGACTTTGAACGGGCAGCTCAATACGAAAAGGACCTGCGGCACGACGTCATGGCTCATGTCCATACCTATGGCGACGTCTGTCCCCTGGCACGGCCGGTCATCCATCTCGGAGCCACGAGCTGTTTCGTTACGGATAATACCGACGCGATCCTTTTGCGGGACGCCATGAAACTCATTCGCAAACGACTCGTTACGGTTATTGACCGACTTGCCCGATTCGCCGACGAGTATAAGGATATGCCTTGTTTGGCCTTTACGCATTTGCAGTCGGCACAACCGACTACGGTCGGGAAACGTGCCTGTCTCTGGAACTATGATCTGGTTATGGACCTGGACGATTTGGAGCATCGAATTGCGACGATAAAAACACTGGGCAATAAGGGGACGACTGGAACCCAGGCAAGTTTTCTTAAACTGTTCGACGGGGACCATGCCAAGGTGCGTCAGTTGGAGGCCCTGCTGTGCCGGAAGATTGGTTTCGACGCCGCCTTTACCGTGACGGGGCAGACGTATCCGCGTAAGCTGGACGCGCAGGTTCTGGACGTACTGGCCGGAATCGCCGCAAGTGCGCACAAATTCGCGACCGACTTGCGTATTCTCGCGCATCGCAAGGAGATGGAAGAGCCGTTCGAGAAGCATCAGATTGGTTCCTCGGCTATGGCGTATAAGCGGAATCCGATGAGGAGTGAGCGGATCTGTTCGCTGGCCCGATTTGTCTTGAGTCTTCAATCGTCGCCGGCCATGACCCTGTCGACGCAATGGTTTGAGCGAACGCTGGACGACAGTGCGAATCGTCGGCTGGTCCTTCCCCAGGCATTTCTCGCGCTCGACGCATTGCTCATTATTTTTCAAAATATCGTCGAAGGACTCGTAGTTTATCCGAAAGTCATTGAAAAGAATCTGGCGGCTGAACTTCCGTTTATGGCCACCGAGAATATTCTCATGGCGGCCGTCGAGAAGGGCGGTGACCGACAGGACCTGCACGAGCGTATTCGGGTCGCGTCTCAAGCGGCAGCCGCTGTTGTCAAGCAGGAGGGCGGGAATAACGACCTGATCGACCGCCTTAAGCAGGACGCGGCGTTTGCCGACGTCGATATTGATTCCGAACTGAATCCGGTCCGGTTCGTTGGCCGTGCCCCGCAGCAGGTAACGGAATTTATCGAGAAGGAAATAGAACCGATACGCGAGAAATATGCCGACTCCTTTACCGAAGAGGCCGAACTCCGCGTTTAAATATTTCACTTTTATGAATTTTCACTTTTATGAAAATTGGAGAAAGAAAACACAATGAAACTGTTTTTTTGTATTGCGATTTGTGCAACTTTACTCGCGTGCCTGGTTCGTAATAACGGGGCCGCCGGTCAGGAAAGCGGCCCGGCATCGGACGAACTGACCGTTATACGACAGGTAGCGTGCGCGAAATCGACAACGCTCTATGAACTGTCGAACGGTCTGACGCTGTTTGTCCGCACGAAGCCCGGCTCGCCAACGGCCACGGTACGCGTACTCGTTCGCAATACAGGCAGTATGAATGAAGGTGAATTTCTCGGCAGCGGCATTAGCCATCTGGCAGAGCATCTGATCGCAACCGGCGGCACGAGCAAGCGAACCAAAGAGGAAACGAAGGACCTCATTAATCGCATGGGCGGTGCCATGAACGCCATGACCTCGAAGGAATTCACGGAATATTATATTGACTGTTCCGCCGAGTCCGTTTCGACGGCCATGTCCATTCTGGCCGATCAAATGCAAAATATTGTCATTGACCCAAAGGATTTTCTCTCGGAATCGCTCGTTGTGCGTCAGGAAGCGAAAGACGGACAAAACAATCGCGGGCGTGCGGCCAGTCAGCTCCTCATGTCGACGCTGTATCGGGAGCATCCGTATCGTCATCCGGTCATTGGCTATTCCGATTTACTCGTTAAGCTGACACTCGATGATGTTATGAAATTTTACAAGGCACGCTACACGCCGAACAATCAGATCTGGATTGTCGCCGGAGACGTGGAGCCTGCTCGAATTCTGTCGGAAGTGAAAGAGCTTTATCGCGGAGTCCCGCGCGGGCCGGAGCAGATTCCGGTTACCGTGCGTGAGAGCGAACAGATGTCGCCGCGTCAGGCCGTGCGGGAAATGGACGGCGCTACGATTGCCGCTTATTTTGCCTGGCCGACCGTACGCTTGTCTGACCCGGACACCTACCCGCTTGACGTCCTGGCGAATATACTTGCCGGTGGGGAGAGCAGTCGCTTCGTCGTCAAATATCAGCGGGACGCGCAAGTCGTGCTCGGAATTAACGCGGTCAATATGACTCCGGAAGCCGTGCCAGGCAGCTTTATCGTTCAGGCCGACCTCATGCCAGGCGATCTTGCGGCGTTCCAAACCTCTTTACTCGACGATATTGCACAACTTGCAACGTTGCCGGTGGGTCAGGACGAGCTGCTTCGTGCGAAGAAGCAGATGGAAACGGCGTTCATTTTCAGTCAGCAGCAGATCCAGACCGCCGCCGACAGTGTGATTCACAACTACATGCTCACCGGCGACCCGGACTATGAAGAGACCTATCTGGCGGGCATACGTCGCGTCGGCGCTGAAGATATTCGCCGGGTCGCTAAAAAATATTTCGCACCGGAACGACTTTCAAAAATCATGATCGTTCCGCCTGGTACAACCCTCGACGCGGCCGCGGATCAGACGGGAATCGTCGAAGAAGAAATCCAGGCCATTCGCTTTCCGAGCCGGAATATTCGCGTACTGCTCAAACGAAATACACGCGATCCGATCGTCAATATTCAAGTTTTTGCACTGGGCAGCTCGCTTCTGGATTCCGACGCCAATGCCGGCCGAAGCGCTCTGCTGGCCGAACTGCTCGATAAGGGGAGTGCTCATTATACTCGCGATGAACTGGCCCGCTATTTCGATTCCATTGGCAGCGCCCTGACCGTGCGGGCAGGACGTAATACGATTTACGCCAATGCGACAGTGCTCAAAGACGACTGTGCCAAGACCTTAAACGTCCTGTTCGACGCTCTGCTTACCCCGACGCTTTCGCAGGAGGAATTCGACAAGGCCAAAACTCTTCTGCTCAAGCGGGTCGAGCAGCGCAAAGACAATCCGATCCAGGAGCTGCTCGAAGCCTTTTCCGATTCGCTGCCCACGGCCACTCCGTATCATCTGCAGCTCGGCGGCACTGCGGAATCGCTCACGAACCTGACGCTGGATGAACTCCGCACCTATCACGGTCAGATCTTTACGCCGGCCAATCTGATCGTTACCGTTTTCGGTGATATCGACCCGAATCAGGTGGCTCAACAGATCAATAACGCGCTATCACAGCTTCCGGATGGAGCCGCGGCCCCGGAAATTTCGTTCGACCGTACGAATGAACTCATTGAGCCGATTCGCGAACATCGCGTAACAAATAAAGAAACGGCCATGGGAATTATAGCGTGGCCTACGGTGAGCAGTCGGGACGAGAAAATCTATTCCGCCTTAACCGTACTTCAGGCCATACTCGGCGGCTACGGCTATCCGGGCGGCCGGCTGTTCGATGAGCTTCGCAGTCAAGGGCTGGTCTATCGGGTTCAGGTTGACCAGATGTCAGGCCCGGTACCAGGATATCTTTACGTTCTGTTCGAGACGCAGCCGGAGCAGCTCCAGACGGTCGTGGCCGAGGTCCTGCGAATTGTGGCAACGGTCGCCAATGGCGATATAAGCGAGGATGAATTTCAGAAGGCAAAAGATCGCATTATCGCGTTCCATGCCATGGAGAAGCAGACAGCGGAAGAACAGGCACGTCAGGCGGCGCTGGACGACCTTTATGGTCTTGGCTTTGCCTATGACCAGGGGTTCAACGAGCGTATTCAGGCCGTAACTCTGGAAGAGGTCATAGCTGCCGCGCGACAGTATTTAACTGAAAATATTATCGTTACGACGGGACCGGAAAATTAACGACGCTCCCCGGAACTGAAAAAAGCCGGTGATGAACGAAAAGCCCATCACCGGCTGTCGGAAAACTTGCCGGCTAAGGCAAGAGTATGACCCAAAATATACTCTCGCACGCAATTGCTGAATTTTGCACGATTACCCCGGAGAGAGGGAACGCGAAAATACTTAGCGCTGCCGACCCAAGTTGACCACGACTGGCCGCCCTCGAAAAATGAGGTGAAGGGCAGCAAGTCACAAACCATTTCAGTCAACAGGGGAAGCATAAAGATTATCCGCGTTTCCCGCAAGGTCAATTTTTTAAAAAAATCAAAAAAAATGACCCGGTTGGAATATTATAAAGTTTAATCCGTCACAACTCGCGGCAGTATCATGAGTTACAGTGATACAGAGTCGCCTGCCTGAAGCTCAAAAACCGGGGCGGTACAGTGTCGTTTTAAGTATTGCATAACAGCTTCCCCGGTGCAGTGCATGAGGTAGATCCGGCGCACCATGAATTCGTTCAGATAATCCGCGGTTTCGGCCAGTCGCTCGGCAGTCGCATTTTTCAAGTGGAGACCGCCGACGACCGTGTCAATTGCAAAGCCGTGAGTCCGGCAATGGTTCAATGTGTTCAAAAGTCCCGAATGACAGCAACCGGTGAGCAGGACATTTTCTTTTCCCCGCTGAATGACCAGGGCCAGTTCATCGTTAAAGAGGTCAGGATGAATAGCTTCCGGTTCCTGGAAGAAGGGTCCGCCACAATCTTCACAGGCTTCATGGGGAATCGGTCCGGTGAGAAACAGGCCCTTATCGACTTGTGTCCAAGTGGAAATGACAACCCGCTGCTCCTCGGGCAGCGCGGCCAACGCGGCGCGAGCCTCCTCCGGCAATGAAATATCACGCGGCTTACTCCCGGCGGGGCATGAATAGCGTCGGGCTTCAACCCCTTGTCCGTGATAGACGGTGGTTTGCGGACGCGCGCGAAGAAATGTGGCCAAGGCGCCCGTATGGTCATAGTGACCGTGACTGAGAATGAGTCCGTCCCAAATGACTTCGCGGAGACCGGCCGCAATCGCATTCGCCTTGAGCGCGTCGCCTGCACCGGTGTCGTAAAGATACTGCCAAAAGGCCGAACGGACCGCTACGGCCAAACCATGCTCTTGAGAATACCCCTGACGAGCCTTGTCGTTCACAATAACGGTAAGCGTTAGTGCATTCATCTGTCGTCCTTTTTCTGATTCTCTCTATATTTCTCAAAATTCTCGCTACAAGCCAGGTTACACCATCTGCATACCCGTTTTAACGGTATGAGCATACCCTTTTTGCGGATACGTCGTCCACTATTTCTCATGGTACCTTAATTCCCCCAATATGTCAAGCAGGCCCTCCCTTTCAGGATGAGGAGGGCACGACCTGACGCTCGACGCCCAACTTCGTTCGCTCATTACGCGTCATTTGTCTGTTATCGCAACCCGATTTGGCATGCACCCGGTCCTTTTCGCTTGACAAAGGCGTTGTATTCCTGTATGATTATTCTTTACAGGACAGGCGGGACGCGTCTGTCGGCGGAGAGACGTCCGCGTTTTTCGGTCAAGTTGAAATGAAGATTGCGAGGTTTTGCGTGAATAAAAGAACAGCTGCATCCTTAATGGTGGTTTTTTTTCTGGTTTTTGTGTCCGGTAAGCACATGGCGGCCGCGCAGGAGCAAGGGGACATCCCCGAGGGCGTCATTCAAAAATGGAAGAACTACTGGACGAATGCAGCTCATTCGTCGACCCGGGCAGAGATCTTTTCAACTTCTCAAAAGGGCGACAAAAACATTGTAACAAGAAGTATCATTGACTTTCCCTGTCTCATTGTTGAGACCGAGAATAAAACCGCCCAAACAAATCATGTTCTTGGTTTTAATTTGCAGTATCATTTTGTACTCTCAAAACGGACTGAAGAAACGGATTGGAAGATTGAACGCGTTGAGACGAGGGATAACGTCCCAACGAACCCTTGGGACTGGTTAACAGGGGCAAAGCCCGCAAGCGACCCTGTAGCGGCCGCACTTCGCGATTCCTGCCTGCCCTTTTTGGTGTGCGGAGCGGTCACGCTCCCGGAAATGGTCCATAGCGACGAGGTGCAAGTTGCCATTCATGGACTCAATGAGGGAAGTGAACAATCGCCTGCGACTCTTGAGTATAAGACAACTGACAAGGATACTGCTAATCAGTTTCGAGGCGTATTTCAGTACGGCACGGCTACTCTTGACCCCAAGTCTTTTCTCGTGACGCGAGCGGAGACCTTGGTGGAAGAGCAGCCGGAGTATAAAATTCTTCTGCAAAACGAGTATGAGGAAGGTGAAAATGACGTGCCTGTCCTGACGAAAAGTGTTGAAACGGTTGTTGTATCCGGGAACGAGGTTTACTCCAGTGTGCGAACGGTTCAAACGGATTCCGTGACAGACATCGGGCCCGAGCGTTTTTCTCTTTCGCACTATGGCCTGGAGGAACCGGCTAGCCTCGCGAGAACTGAACGTTATCATCACATTCGCTTGTGGCTTCTGGCGGGTTCTGTTCTGCTTTTCCTCCTGGTGCGACGCATTATGTCGCGAACCACGTAAAAAGCAGGACAGTGTTTACGCCTCCTGACCAAACGGGTCTGCAATGACAACGGAATCGAGCGGGGAACCCGGTTTCTCCGGGTCGACCGACTCATCCTCCGGCAGAAAAGGGCGAACGAAAAGGGACACGCCTTCTGTCCGAACGGCTATAATTTCGCAGTTCGGATCAATGGCCCCGGCTTCACTGACCGCTTCGTAACTCTTTCCGCCGAAAAGGACTTTCCCGGACGGCATCATGAGTGACAGAGTGCGTCCATGCGTGCCAACCAGCTGGCGGAGTTCCTCTCGAAGGGGGTCAACTTCTTCCGGCGACTGTACTTCCGTCTCCAGAAAGAATCGTCTGCCAAAAGGTGTCTTGGGTATTACACGCAAGACGAGCACGACCACAAGGGGGCCGAATATCATGAGCAGAACAAGTAGCCCAAACCCGAAAAAAGGATTCAGTTCAAAGGCAAGTACAACTGCCGCAATGAGCGACAGGCCGGCAATAACCGAAAGCAGTCCCATGGACGGGACAAAGACCTCCAGGATCCCGAAAAAGACGGCTGCCGCAAGTGATACAATAACCCAAAAGGCAAGAGACATTGTTAGTTTCCCCTTTCTTTTCCCCGAAACTTAAGGTGCTCGTCAAGTCAGTTCGTCATTTACGATTGTTTGATTCCTCGGACACGTAATAATTCCAGCAGTTGCGCGATAACCTCGTCGTAGGGCCAGGTTCCCCGGGACTGACTTCCTTCTTTCAGATGGACCGCGTTGGGGCCGCACCAGAGTCCGAAGTCGGCATCGTCCGTTTCACCAGGGCCATTTACACGACAGCCCATTACCGCGATTTTTAAGGGGTAGTCAGACGCAAACTCTGTGGCCGCACGTACTTGCTCCGCGAGCTGAACGAATCTTGAGTTCTCGACTCGGGCACAGCTCGGGCAACTGACAATATTGAGTTTCGGCAGCCTAACGGACGCCGGGTCCAAAACATCGCCTTGTTCCACACGCTGGATGAGTTGCAGTCCGGCCAGCACTTCCTCCGCTTTACGGTCGTTTTCCACGGTAAGAGAGACGCGAAGTGTATCGCCAATACCTTCGGCGAGCAGTGGCTCCAGGGCCATACGTGATTTAATAATACCCCACGGCGGAGCGCCTGCTTCTGTAACGCCCAGATGAAGAGGAATGGCCGGACGCTGTCGCGCGAAAGTGCGATTCAGATCAAGGACTTTAGCCGGGTCCGACGATTTCAGGGAGACGCAAAAACGCGTAAAGCCAAGCGATTCAAGGAAATCCGCATGCTCCAGGGCACTTTGCAGCATAGGGTCGTCGTCGCCTGCGTGCTCCGGGTCCAGACTCCCGCAATTAACGCCAATACGGAGCGCGCAGTTAAAGTCAACCGCGACCTGAACCAGCCATGCGACCTTCTTTTGCCAAGGGAGATTGGGTTCATTGTGGTAGAGATGGCCGGGATTATAGCGAATCTTATCGACGTACGGAGCCACCTCTTCTGCCAGGCGAAAATTCTCCTGCAGGTCCACCGAGAGAGGTACGGCGGTCTTCGCGCGAATTTCGGCCAGGGCAAGGACGTCCTGATGCGTATCGACGGCCAGACGAACGAGCGCGGCTCCGGCCTCGGACAGCCGGTTTACCGTCGCAACAACGTCGGGCACCAGGGTCGTTTTGACCGCAGCCATGGATTGAACGACAATGGGCGCGTTACCGCCCATTTCCAAGGGCCCGATTGTGATTTTTCGTGTTGTGCGGGGCGTCATGGTTGCCTCTCCCTCATGGCCTTTTCCACCAGTTCCAAGTCCGCAAGTGTATTGACGCCAAAGCTTTCGAACGCATGAAGGACAGGTTCGGCAAACACGGACAGGTCATATTTTCTCATAATAGCCGGGACATCGGTTATATAATATTCTTTTTGTGCGTTGTTGGGTCGAAGGGCGTCGAGTGCGTTGAGTAGGGACGAGGAGCGGAAAAGGTAATAACTCATATTGACTTCGCGAATTCTCTTTTGCTCTTCCGTGGCGTCTTTTTCTTCCACGATTCCGGCAAAATCGCCGGCTTCATCGCGGAGAATGCGGCCCAAGCCGGTGGGATTGTCCTTAAAGGCGGTCCCAAGAATGACGCCTGGCACAGCTCCCTGGTCCGCACGCTGCTCGTACAGGTCGAACAGTTTTTGAACGGACTCTGTTTGAAGCATGGGACTGTCGCCGGCCACAACAAAAACAGGGGAGTCACTTGCGGCCAGAAAGTCGTGGCACGACCTGACCGCGTGTCCTGTTCCGAGTTGTTCCGTTTGTTCGCAGAATTGCAGATTGGGCCACCAGGCCAGTGCTTCGCGAACGAGGTCCTGACGATAGCCGACCACGACGGCTGTGGCCGCAAGCTCAAGGGGCGCCAGTGCTTCGAGCACATATTCGATGATCGGCTTGCCCAAAACGGGAAAAAGGACTTTGGGCAGGTCCGATTTCATGCGAGTCCCCTTACCAGCGGCAAGGATAATGGCTTTTTTGGTGTTCATGATACAAAACTCCAATCCTTAGGACAGACGGTAACGCAACGCAATCGAACTCGGTTCCGTGCGTCCGAAAAACGGTGCTGGGGACGAGTTGACAGCGTACGAGCGACCACAACATAGCTCAATTGTGCCATTTTTGATGAAAAAGTCAACAGAAGGAGGGTGGTTTCCTGAGAAAAACGGGGAAAAGAGCCGAAAAATTGCGGCACAACCGTTTGACTCTTGCTAATGTAATGTGCTTTGTTTTTCTCTGTTTTTGCCATTTTACATTTGTCTGTATACTGGTAAAAACTTTCAGACTCGTTATAATTGGAAAATGGAATCTGGAGAGCACCGCTGCCTGGTTCGTTTTCCGGAGGGTTTTTATATGACACGAAAATCATTTACCAAGAATATGCGTGGCGACATTATGGTCATTCAAATGGAACCGTCCCGACTGCTTATTTGTGAGTTAAACCAGCATCAGGTGGTTTACCTTCGCGAGAAGCATGGTAAGCGTGAAATGCCGATTGTCATTGGCTTGTCGGAAGCGATGGCAATCGATCGCCGCATGCGCCGGCTCCCTTCCAAACGTCCGCTCACCCACGACTTGATGCTGGCCGTTATAGAACAGCTTGGGGGAAATGCCATACGAGTCGACATAGATCGGGTGGAAGAAATGACCTTTTACGCGAAGTTAACCTTGGAGCAGGATGGCAAGATGAACGTAATCGACGCTCGTCCGTCCGATGCGATCGCCTTGGCGTTAACCCCGCCTGTTCCGCTGCCAATTTTTGTCTCGGAGGATGTGCTCTCGAAATCCATTACTCTGGACATCCCAAAGTAACCCGTGAGCCCACCAAGCTTTGAGCAGGAGTCTGTTTCCCTATATTATGTCCGAAGAAGAATTCTACAACAGTAGCGACAGTATTCGTTCCGGTTCCGTTTTGCGATACGTCCGCGAGGCCACGTTGACGGAACCGTTACGTTTGCTTTGTGGTCAGGAGTTGCCCGAAGTCACCATCGCGTACGAGACGTATGGCTCGTTGGACGAGAGTAAAAGCAATGCCATTTTAATATGTCACGCGCTCTCGGGCGATTCGCACGTCGCTTCCCACGACGAGCAGGACGACCCTGGATGGTGGGATATTCTCATCGGACCCGGAAAATACATCGACACGAACAAATACTACGTCATATGCCCGAACGCGTTGGGCGGTTGCCGGGGCACGACCGGCCCGGATTCCATCAATCCGAAAACGGGCATACGGTACGGCATGGATTTTCCGCAAATCACCATCGAAGACATTGTCGAGGTCCAGCGGCGACTTGTTCATGACGTCCTCGGTATAGAGCACTTGCTGGCCGTCGTGGGCGGCTCTCTTGGCGGGCAAATGGCACTTATTTGGGGAACGTCGCTATCGCAGTACGTGGACGCAATCGTTGCCGTAGCGACCAGTGCGCACCTGACCAGTCAGGCGCTGGCCTTTGACATCGTGGCGAGAAACGCCATTGTGAGTGACCCTCAGTTCCATAAAGGGCAGTATTACGATAAAGGGAACGGGCCGGCCACCGGTCTGGCCATAGCCCGTATGCTCGGACACATAACCTATCTGTCGCTGGAGTCCATGAAGAAGAAATTCGGGTCCGCGCGGAACTGCGACAATCGCGATAATACCTCGTTTGAAACGCGGTTTTCCGTTGGCTCCTACCTGGCCCATCAGGGCCACAAGTTTGTCGAGCGGTTCGACGCGAACAGTTACCTTTCTTTATCCTTAGCCATTGACATGTTCGATTTGGGCGAGACGAAAGAGGACCTTGCGGCGGCGTTTCGAAAGTCGCAGTGTCGTTGGCTGTTCCTGAGTTTTAGTTCCGATTGGCTGTTCCCGCCGTTTCAGTCACGAGAGATGGTCAATGCGGCTCTTGCGGAGGACCGGCAAGTTTCCTATTGTAATATAGAGAGTGACTGTGGACATGACGCGTTTCTGCTGGCCAATGAAGCGGACCAGTATGGGACTATGATCGGTTCCTTTCTGGAGAACACCCTGCAGACGTCGCGGACGCACCAAGGGACGCCCCTCTCGTTGCCCAACGAATTGGACGATCAGGAGCCGCCGAAGAAGCATCGAATCGACCTGGACAACATTCTGCGCCTTATTCCCGAAAAGAGTCGCATTTTGGACCTCGGGTGTGGTAAAGGTGACTTGCTCGTCCGACTGAGAGAATCGGGGCACGACCACCTGGTGGGACTGGAGCTGAACGAGCATTATGTTCTGCGGTGCGTTGAGAAGGGGCTGAACGTCGTCCACGCGGACCTCGATGACGGGTTGGCCGCCTTTAGTGACCGACAATTTGACTACGTCGTTTTATCCAAAACGCTCCAGACAGTACGCAAGGTGGAACTCGTCTTGGAGGAAATGCTTCGCGTCGGTCGTCAAGCGATTGTGAGTTTTCCGAATCTCGGCTATAAGAAATTTCGGGAAGAGCTGGAAGAGCGAGGCCGTGCCCCGCATACCGACCCACGCCCGAAGAGTCAGTGGTACAATACGAACGACGTCCGCTTCCTAACCATATCCGATTTCCACGACCTGTGCGAGTCCAAAGGCTGGAAGATACATCGCCAGGTGGCCCTCGACACGGAAGAGAACCATGTGATTGAAACGAATCCCAATCTTAACGCCGATGTCGTTATTGTCGTCTTGTCGAAAGATTGACTTTTTTCGCGTTTGTGGAAGTAAGGAAAGGAACAAGAATGCAGAGTAGTGTTGGCAAAGTGGGAGTTCCGGCGGCTGTCGCCGCGGAAGAGGAGCCACAGGAAGCTCCGTCTGCGGGTGCTCCAGACTCGCTACCGTCGGCATCTGCATATCGGAGACAATTCTGGTTCTTTGCGGTTCTCAATGGTTTGCTTTGGGGCCTGGTTTTCGCCTTTTGCCTCAAGAATTGTCGACTCGACACAATAGAGCAGTACTTTGTTGGGCAGGAGTGGGTCTTTGGAAGTACGAAACACCCGGCACTGACGGCCACGCTTCTGGATATTGTGTCACGGTTGACGTTCCGGGCGGACTTCGCACATGTCCTTTTAACACGACTTTGTGTCCTTGTTTCACTCTGGGCCATCTGGCGGGCGGCGCGGGAATTGGTCTCGGAAGGACTTGCCTTACTGGCTGCGGTCGCCATGTTCAATTACTGGTTCTTTCAGTATGAGAGTATAAACTATAATAATAACGTCACGTTGAACATGGCGTGGTCGTGTACTTTTCTGTTTACGCTGCTGGCGTATAAAACGAACCGAATGCGTTACTGGCTCCTGGCAGGCGTGACGACAGGAGCGGGTCTGTATTTCAAGTACACGATGATTCTCATGCCGATCGTTACGGTCCTTTTTATGCTTGTGGATCGGGACGCTCGCAAATTGTGGCGACGGCCCGGTCCGTGGGTCACCACAGGAACAGCCCTGTTGATTTTTCTTCCGCTGGCCTTATGGGTCGCTCGAAATGATTATGTGACCTTGGGTTACGCGACGAGGCATGCGACGAGTAACTCCTGGTCAGGGTACCTCTTATGCCCGCTACGATTTCTCGTGGACCAATTGCCGTTTTTCCTGCCGATTATTTTGCCGTTGATTCCCGTTTGCGGCTGGCTTGGCAAGTGGGACTCTTCGCGAGTGGGCCGGACGCTGGAGTCGCGATTCCTGCTCTTTATGCTCCTTGGTCCACTCCTTTTACAGCTGCTCATTTCGAGTATGGACAGAGCATGGCTGCGTGGGGCCCTCGGCTGCCACCTGTGGCTGTTTTTTACAATCTTATTGCTTCATGTGCTGAAAGTGGATGAATCACGGCGGAACCTGCGGCGAGGACTCTTCTGTTCCTTCGCAATTACGTTGGTTTTCATGATGGGTGCTGTGGCAGGCACAGAAGCAGGTCCGTGGCTGAAACATCGGGCCTCGCGTTACCATTTTCCTGGTAAGGCTTTAGCTATAGAGGTGGAAAAGAGATGGCACGCGGAGCATGCCGACCGGCTACCGTGGGTGGCGGGTTCCTGGTGGCATGCGGGCAATGTTTCGGCTTATGGTGAGGATCGCGCACGCGTTCATGCGGATGTGAGTCCTAACGGCTTTTTTGACGCTGGTCGCACGATTTCCACCTGGTCCACCACGTCCAACGTCAACCGAGAGGGCGGAATGATTGTCTGGCTTATTCCAGACGACGCGGGGAACGACTACTGTCCCCCAAATCTAAAAGAGTTGTTCCCCAAGGTTATTCTGCAAGAGCCTCTTGAACTGCCGTGCCAGACCCGGGCACCGGTTCCCGCGGTCCGGGTTGGTATTGGCCTGCTGGAGCCGGAAACGCTTACCGAACCGGCCAAAACTCCCGGACCCTGACGCTTGCTGCGACAATTAGGCCGGGAAAAGTTTGCACGCCGCGGACTGCACTTCTTTTTTAAGGGTATAAGACCGATATTGTAACCGGCGGGGCTGGATAAGCATAAACGATTCGTAGTTTCCGTGCCAGCCTCTCGTGCCGTGAGGATCTGTATGACGCTGGATTTACCAGGCCGCAGCCTGTTTTGTGGCCGCAAGGGGGCCGTTTGCCCTGGGGAGTGTGAGTATGACGTTTCGGGTCTTTGCCCGTGGTTCAAAAGGTGAAATTCGTATTCGTGACTATGACTCGGAAGAAAGATTGTTGGACCGATATGTTAAAATCGGCACCGAAGATTGCAGTACGGACCTGACCCTGCGCGGTTTGCCAGTCCTGGCCGGATTGATTGGTCCCATGCCTGACGGAGAAGGTTTGGCTCGCTACGAGACGCCCGAGGTCTTTGAAAAATTAACGAAAGAATGGTCCGCACACCGGCGCCGACGCAAACGTTCCCTGTACGCCGGCTGACGCAGCCTGCGTTCCCGACTGCGAGCAGGTCGGGAACCAAGCACGACGGAAACGGAATCCCATCCCCGCCAATGTGCAACGGATTTGCCATTTACCATCATCGCCACTCCACCGGTTCATGGTTGTGATAGCAGTAAGGGCAAATCCAGAACGGGTACATTGTGAGGGTAAAATGGCAAGTCCCGGCGGGGCGGCAGTTCCCGAATGGTATTGCTGGGTCGGGCCCTGGCGAGCAGGGCCTCCCTGTCTTCGCAAGTAAATTCTGCGCACCCCCGCCATGAAGTTTGGTTTGTACCCCCCCTTCACAAAACGGGAGTGTGACGTATACTCTTAATTGTGATTGTTCCATTGTTGATAATGGCGGCCTTTTTGTGTCTCGCGTAGGAGAAGCGGGGGGTATGAATGGCCGTAGAACGACTGTTGGATGCGGTCGTATAACGCTCAAAAAGGATCATTTAACCAAAGATATCAGGAGAAAAGCCGTGGGAACGAAGAAAACGGGAAAAGGACGCCGCAAGCTCGGTCGCAAAAAACGACGCATGCGTTCTAAAATTCGTCATCGCAAAGATTAAGGGTTAAACATCATGCGTAGCATGGGAGTATTCGCATATGCAATCCGAGTCATGATCTGGGGTTGCTTTTTGCAGGTTTCATTTCCCTCGTTTCTTTTAGGAGCCGAAGAGGCGAAGAAAGAACCGATCTGGGTTATGAGCTGGGCAGGCTTTATCTTCTTTGTTGCGCTGACGCTATTTTTCTTCGCTCACGCCTTTAAACGTCCGGACACGGCACTGTCCAACGCCGAGCGTAAGCAGGTGGAAGACGAGATGGTAGAACGAGTCGAGGCTAAAAAACTAGCCGCGAAAGAAGCTGAAAAAGAAGGGGAAGATGCGGATAAATAATTGCGTATCTTTCTCTTGTAAGAATCCTGCCATAGTATCTGCGTCGCTTTTCTGTCATGATTGAAGTAGAAGTAAAATTTCCTTTGACGAATCCGGAATCTTTTCTGCTGGCAGTGACTTCCTTATTGCACGTCACATTTGGCCCGGAAATTCAAGAGCATGACCAGTTCTATAGCCATCCGAACCGTGATTTTGCCAAGACAGACGAGTGTTTGCGAATTCGCAGCGGGTCGCAAGGTGTGTTTTTGACCTATAAGGGGCGTAAAGACAAGACGAAAGTCAAGTCGCGAGAAGAACTTGAGTTCGAGATCGCAGACGAGACGGAGGCCACCGACGAGTTAGCCGCGAAATGGAGCACATTCTGGACACGGTTGGATTTTTTTCCGGCCGCTACCGTTACGAAGTCACGACGTTTTGCCCATGTCTGTCTTGAAGGAACGCCTGTTACCCTGACTTTTGACCACATCGCGAGTCTTGGTTTTTTTTGCGAGTTGGAAGTCGTTGTCGAGAAGCGTGAGGACGTTCCGCCTGCCCGGGATCTGATCACGCGTCTGGCGAGGCAGCTCGGGCTGCGTGAGCCGGAAGAACGCAGTTATTTGGAGCTACTAACGGAAAAACAGGAAAAATAGACCGGTTGTGGCAATTTTTTTAGAGTTTTTTTGGAAAAGTTCAAAAAAGACCGCTTTACGGATAGACATGACGTGATATGCTGATTATTATAGAATAATAAGGGAGTTCCGTCCCGTAGCCGCTGGTCGCCGGGCTTTTCCCCCGGGCCAGGAGACTTACCCGATGCGACTGGATTGACATGGAGTAGAAGTCAAGGTTGGGGAACGGTCCATAACGAACAAGGCATGCTTAAGAACTGCCTGCAATGAGATAGTGAAATATAAGCAAATTCCATCCGGGAGGAACACATGAAGACGAATTGTCTGGTCCTGTTAATGTCGGGAATACTTCTATGCTGCTCGAGCTTTGGCTTGGCGGCCGAGGGAGAGACGTCGGAAGCGCGAAACGTCGAGCTTTTTCAAGCGATCGAAGATGGCTTGGTAGAAGTCAAGTTAACGCCGCGAAGTTCGCTTGAGTGCAAAGTGAGTGTGCAGAACAAGTCAGGAGAGCCGTTGCTGATCGATATGCCGGCTGCTTTTGCGGGTGTTCCGTTAGTGGCCCAGTTTGACGGCGGTGGTTTCGGAGGATTTGGCGGAGGCGAACGAGGTGGTATGGGCGGTCGTGGCGGCATGGGTGGCCGAAGCGGCATGAGCGGTAACAGCAGTGGCGGTAACCAATCGTTCGGCGGCGGCATGGGCGGCGGTATGAGTGGTGGCCGTGGCGGTATGGGCGGCGGTCGCGGCGGCATGGGCGGCGGTGGCGGCTGGTTCGTGCCGGCGGAAAAGACCGTTTCGGAGAAGGTGCGAACCGTGTGTCTGGAACACGGAAAGAAGGAGCCGCGTTCCTTTATGAGTTACACGATCGTCCCGATCGACTCTTACACGGAGAACAAGACGACGCAGGTGCTCTGCAGCATGCTTTCGGACGGAACGATTGATCAGCAGGCAGTACAGGCGGCGGTCTGGAATGCGGAAAACGGTCTTTCCTTTGACCAGTTAGCGGCGAAGAAGGACAAAAATCCCGGCGGTCCGCGGCGGGCCTATTTCTCGAAGCAGCAGCTCCTCTTGGGGCAGCAGGTTTTGGCAACGGCCTCGGATATTGCGGCTGAACTGGCCGCTACGGAGCAGGCAGAGCAAGAGGGAGAGGGCGAGGACGAGGCGTCGACCTCCGATGTCTCCGATTCCAGCTTCTAGCCGAAGAGGTCAGTCGCAGTCGAATGATATTGTAGTCGTGTCGGCACTCCTCCCGGAGCCTGCTGACACGTTTTGTTTGTGCCGGTTCTCAAAATGTTTTCCCGGAATGGAACCTGAAACGAGTCGGGTGAAGTGGAAACGTGACGATGCCGTACGAGATTGAGGAGCGGTAGAATACCCTTTGAAATGGAAAGTAACTCATGGCTTTATTTGAAATTGAAACTTTTTCACACATTGTTATAACCTGTGCGGACGATGAAGATGGTGCGCGCCAGGTTCTTTACGATAATTATCCCTCGGAAGAGGCTATACGCATAACCAAGCGTCCGCGAGATGCGTGGGTCATATCCAAATCGGCACTGGGAATAAGCGGCAAAGTCGAAGTGTGTGACCTGGCTCGCGAATGTCTGTCGAAGGCGTCCGGAGACAAGCTCAATGCGATTCGTTTGTACATGCAGCAGACCGGTTGCGACCTGGAGCGGGCCAAGAAGACCATTGAATCCAATATTGTCTACGGTTGGTAGGCCACTGGCCGTTGTAACCCCTTGGCAAGCTGGTTTTTGGGGGCGGGAGTGCACTGATTTTCCGCCTCTTTAATCCTGCACATCAGGAGACTGAAACGTGCCTCGTTTCTTTCAGCGTTCGACTCCTCTGGATACAACGATCCGTATCGTTACACCGGAGAACATCGCCTTTTCTTTTCGGCTTGCGGGTCCGTATATTCGAGCGATGGCCTGGCTGCTTGATGCTTTTTTTATGATTCTTTTTTTGGGCCTGACTTCGCTCCTGTTGATTCTTGTCGCGGCCGCGATCATTAAGGTCTTTAATGTCTCGGAGGAAACGACGGGGAAGGTTTTTCTCGGGTTTTATTTCGTTATTTACGCGATTGTGTTCTGGTTCGGCAGTGCGATCTTAGAGGCGTTTTGGAGCGGTCGCACACTGGGTAAAAAACTGTGTGGGATCCGGGTTCTTACGGTCGATGGCCTTCCGATCACGAAATATCAGGCGTTTGTGCGTAACATTGTCCGAACGGCGGACCTGACCCTGGGGCCGTTCCTCATGGTCTTCATGGCAGGCAATGACCGCTTTATGCGTCTGGGAGACGTTGCGGCAGGCACGTTTGTCGTTCAGGAGGAAACTTCGCCTGGCAGGCGGGAGGTCATCTCTTTTAAAGATCCCCAGATAACCGAGCTGGTACGCCGCATTCCGGGAGATTTTACGCTGTCCCACGAGCTGGTGAAGTCGTTGGCTTTGTATGTCTCGCGTCGTGGTGCACTCTCGCCCGAGCGGCGACGGGAAATTGCCACCCCTTGTGCCACGCTTCTCCTGAAAAAAATGAACCTGACCTGTGACTGCAATCCTGACCTGTTCCTCTGCGCAGTGTATCAGTACGGAGAAGGCCCCGCCGCGTGAGAGGGGGCGGTATGTCAGTTTTGCGCAATTCCACTAGAATTTTGCGCAGCTTTCTCTCATATGGCTTTTAGATTGGCTCTGAAGTTGCTATAATCACAGGGACAGGATAAGCGGCCAGGTCTTTGACTTGAGTCAGCACAGGCAGCGCGGCAGATAAGCGGTCGCGGCAGATCGGCGACAGGGCGGAACTACAGAAAGGACAAGAAGATGAGTCTGTTTTTGGGTATTGATATTGGAACGTCTGGAACGAAGACACTCGTGATCAATGAAGAGGGGCGGATCCTCGCATCGGCCACGGCGGGCTATCCGTGCCACGTACCGCAGCCGTTATGGAGTGAGCAGGACCCGGAGGACTGGTGGTCCGCGGTCGTGGCCACCGTGCGAGCGGTCATGTTCAAGGGTAAGTTTCAACCGGGCGACGTGCGCGCGATAGGACTGTCGGGGCAGATGCATGGCTCAGTCTTTTTGGACAAATCCGATCGCGTCTTGCGCCGTGCCATACTCTGGAATGACCAGAGAACCGCTTCGGAATGCGGGGAAATCGAAACGCTGGCAGGAGGCCGCGAGAAGCTTATCGGCATGGTAAGCAATCCGGCAATGACGGGTTTTACAGCCCCGAAGATTCTTTGGCTGCGTAACCACGAGCCGGATCTGTACGAGAAAACGGCAAAAATTCTGCTCCCGAAAGACGAGATACGAAGGCGGCTTATCGGCGATTACGTGTCTGAAGTGAGTGACGCCAGTGGTACACTTCTGCTGGATGTAGCGAATCGCTGCTGGTCAAAGCCCCTTCTTACGGCCCTTTCTCTGGACGAGTCTGTTCTTCCGCGCCTGGTGGAATCGGAGGACGTTACGGGAAGTTTAACGGAGTCGGCAGCCGCAGCGTTGGGACTGACAACGAACTGTCTGGTTGTTGGCGGCGCGGGCGACTGTGCGGCCGGGGCATTAGGGAACGGAATTGTGCGTCAGGGCATTCTCTCGACGTCCATCGGAACCTCGGGAGTTGTATTTGTGCATTCGGACGAAGTCAAGACGGATTCCGGTGGCCGCGTCCACACTTTTTGCCACGCGGTTCGCGGCAAATGGCACATGATGGGCGTTACACTGGCCAGCGGCGGGTCACTGGCCTGGTTCCGCAACGCATTGTGTGAGTCACTCGTGGAAAAGGCGAAACAGGAGCGCGTTGACGTCTATGAACTCCTCACCCGGGAAGCCGCCGGAACGCGGGTTGGTTCGGACGGACTCTTCTTCCTGCCCTATCTAAGTGGCGAACGAACGCCGCATGCGGACCCCTTTGCCCGCGGCGCGTTTATCGGGCTTACGCTTGCTCATACACGCGGGCACCTGGTTCGAGCTATTATGGAAGGCGTTACGTATTCCCTGCGCGACTCGCTTGAGATCTTTCGTTCGCTGGCGGTTCCGGTATCGGAAATACGAGCGTCGGGGGGTGGTGCCCGGAGTCCTTTCTGGCGGCAAATGCAGGCGGACGTTTTCGATACGCCCGTGGTAACGACGAACTCGGAGGAAGGGGCAGCGTATGGCGTCGCCCTATTGGCCGGCGTGGGAGGCGGAGCCTGGTCTCGCATTGAGGAAGCTTGCGACGCCTGTGTGTCCGTGGTCAGTACAACAGAGGCGACCAAAGCGGCAGCCGCGGAATATGACCGGGCATTTCCAGAATATCGACAGTTATACCTTTCCCTTCGCGATGACTTCCGCCGGATAGCGGAATTGGACTAATCGACTGCGAACAGGTCTTCCGTGGTAAAGAGCGACAATAACGCCAGGAGCGTTTTGGCATCTTCAATTTCGCCCGAACGAATCATTCGTTTCACGTCTTCGGGCGAAACGGGATACAAGGTAATGTCTTCCCCATCCTCCAACGCGTTTGGACCGGGGACGAGTTCGGTTGCCTTAAAGAGATAGAGCCGCTCCTGGAAAATCCCTGGCGAGGAGTAGAAAGAGGTCATGGGCACAATTTTGCCAGCGTGATAACCGGTTTCTTCGATCAGTTCTCTACTCGCGGTCAGGATGGGTTCTTCGCCTTGTTCTCGTGTCCCGGCTGGAATCTCGTAGATATATTTTTTCGTGGGCGAGCGATACTGTTTGAGCAAAAGGATTCGTCCGTCAGGGAGAATGGGCAAAATGGCGACCGCACCTGGGTTCCGCACCACATAGCGCTCCAGCATGCGACCGCTGTGACCTTTCTGGTAACGCTTGACAACATCGAAAATTCGCGTGTGGAACAGAATCTCGTCTTCCTGATGCGCCACGTCCTTCTGATCAACAGTCTTGTTTTCCTTCTCCATCACAACACCTTCCTTTATAGGTTTATTCATCTTTTACAAATGGAATCTTACGAATTCTCGCCGGGGTCAATCGTAACCAGGGGGACAACATTCTCTTCCCGGTCAAATTTAGCAAAGAGCAATTCGCAGCCTGAATGATGGCCCAGGAACGAGCGATTTGTCACGCCAGCCAAAGAGCGATAGAAGACGTATTGGTCACGCCCCGCCTGATAGCGGAACGCGGAGGCGATATCGGGTTCGACCGATGTAAGTTTTTCCCCAACGGTGAGTCGCTGCCAGGTGCAGGCTCGTTTCGCACGATTCTCGTCCCAGTCGAAGAGCAGTGGGACGCAAAGATTTCGGCCCACGGACTTTGTCTTGAGTGTGAGTTTGTCTTCTCCGGCGGTAAGTTCACCACCGCTCTTGTCCTCGAACCATTCGGAAAGCCCCAATGGAACGAAACGGGCAGAAGGAAGAATCTTCCGCTTGCGGTCATTCGGCGTGTGGAAGAGGAAAAGTTCGCGTGCTCCTCGCGACATTGTCCGCAGCTCCTCGGGCAGCTCGATCAGACTCGCGTCCAGAGCGACCTCATTGGCCCGTCGTAACGGTGCAGCCGTCCACGGGAAATGGATTTCGCTGACAATCGGGACCGCCGGAGCGTCGCTGTCACTCGCGCTCGAGAGAATAACATCGGTAAGCAGCAGAATCTGTTCATCAGGGACAATGAGGCAACTTCGTTCCAGACGCCAAGCGTCGGAGAGATCCAGACCCCACTCCAAATAGGTCGACTTGTCTTCAATTTCCTCGCACAGGAGCGTCCAGTCACTTTGGGGTGACAGTTTCCTGCCGGCGACCCGAACAGAAGTCTCGCACACGCCGGTCCAGAGAATCACTTCATTATGTGTCAGCTCCATCGTCATGGCAAGACTGTTTCGCGGAATCTGTTTACCTGACGCTGGTTGCGTCTCGGACTCGGTACGAAGAAAGAGGGACGTGCCTTTCGGCCTCCAACCGCTGCGAATCGCGGCGAGTCCGGAATCGTCGGAACATGAGCCTGGCATTGTAACCACCCCATCGCAGGGCAGGGCAGCGAGCCAGGGAAAGTCCGTTGAATCGGCGTTCCGGCGGCGTCCCCGAGATTTCGGCAATAAATGTGTAAGGGCATGAGATGCCGCGGTTTGGTCGTGAACGTCGCGGTCGTAGGGAAGGGCCAACTCCAGCAGCGCGAGGAAATTCGTGGTCTCACGTGGTGTCGGAGAGGCAATACAAGGCGAAAACACTTCCTGGCCATTGACCCGCGACCAACGCATAACCTGAAGCAGCACCCATTCATACTTCTTTTTCAGCCCGGAAGTTAAAAGAGGTACGCCTGCTGCCTGTGCCACGCCCAGAGCGCGTGCCCAGGACGCAAGTAATGGCCGCGCAAGCGAATAAAGTGGGCCGGGCAAAAAGCCCTGTGAGTCCGGCAGAAAATCAAGACTCTCGCGAATATACGAGCGACCTCGCGCGACCCACGGACGAAAGGCCCTGAATTCGGAATATAAAAGGCCAAAGAGAAAGGGCATTTCGCCCTCCAGGAACAAGGCGGCACTGGGATTCTCCGGGGTGCGGAACCGGCCCTGGTTCGTTGGTAAGAAAGACTTTAGCGACACATAAGTCTGTATCCAGTCGAGCGGGTCCACGTCGGCATGACGCAGGTTGACGGACAGGGCATGCTGGCAGAAGGCGACGAAATCGGAGACGAGTTCCGCCTCCCGGGCACACAGCCGGGAGCTGTCCCAGCCGAGGGGCAGACGCGGAACAAGGGCTTCCACCTGAAGTCGAGCGAGCCGAGAGGCCAAAATCTCGCGATAGCAGTGCCATACGTCGAGTCCACTTCCGGACGCCAAGGCGGCGTCGAGCGAGTCGTTCAGGCCCGGCTCCACCTCCGTTTCAAAGAAATTCAGAATCAACGCTTCCGTTGCCGGCGATACCGATGTGTCACGGTCCGCCCCTTGCCGCAGACGGCTTAATTTCTTCTGCTGACCCTCTCGCATACTCGCTCCTTGTTATCTTGACATGACCGCTTGTTTGCGTGGGAAGAAAAAAGTTTACCTTCCCGTTTACATTCGGTCCTTTTTATCGTACAATGGACGACTGAGATGGATTCATCCCAGTCACCAATTCCATCATACCAAATTAACCGGACAGAACAAGCGGAAGGCACAATGAAAATGGCAAAAAGCATCATTTTTTCCGTCGCAGTCGTCACATTTGGGCTTCTTGCCCTGATGCCCCTGGCCGCGCAGGAGACTTTGCAATCGGAGAATCAGGCCGGGCAGACCGAAGAGAATACAACGACCGACCCTTTTTCGCCCTTGGCCGACCAGCCGGAGACGTTGCGTCCGCTCGATAAGAAGGCGCCAATTTGGGTCACCCCCGACCGAACAACGCTCGTACTCGGGGGCGAGGTCTGCCTCCGGGAGGGCCTGCTTGAACTTTTTGCCTGCGCCGAACGGAGTAAAGAACATGAGTCCATTGTGGTTCTGAAGATCAAGCCGCACCTTATCCACGCCGGTTTACTCGTACTCGGCGCGAAGCAGGGGAGTCCGGCCCGATTTGACCCCGTCTTCGTACCACCGTCCGGCGAAAAGATTCATGTAGAGGTCCGCTGGCGCGACGAAACGGGCGAAGTCCAGCGAGCCAGTGCACAGGAATGGGTTCGC
Source organism: Planctomycetia bacterium (assembly GCA_030539295.1). GTDB lineage: Bacteria > Planctomycetota > Planctomycetia > Pirellulales > Thermoguttaceae > JAUNBG01. The sequence goes on from JAUNSJ010000011.1 coordinate 68,319, forward strand.
GAGGCTCGCTCCGGGAAGGAAATGACGGTGCCTTGGGTCTTTACGGGCGGGCTTTTTGGCACCGATGCCGACGGGAACCGGTACTATCTGGCCGACGTATCTGGAGAAATTATTGGTGTTTCGAACTTTCCCGGCAGTGTTTTGGACGTTCCGTTTGAAAGCGTAACGTCAAATGATAATCTGTATTATGAGCCGAATACGGAGAAAATTCCGCCTCTTGGCACGCCTGTTACGCTCCTGCTGACAATCGAGCAAGACGAGCCGTCGGAACTGCCGTCAAAACAGCCGTCGGAAGAGCCGTCAATATAATTCTTGTTGGCCTCCCTTTTACGGAATAAAATTCTTGTAATTCGGCGGCCAAATGCTCAAAAAACGGGTTTCGCCACTTGACATTTTGCGTCCCTTCTGGTTTAATGACGGGATAAACAAATGTTTGTCCTCAACGCGCACACCACACCCCTGGCGATCATGTTGCTGTTAAGGAGAAAATCATGTCACAATTGGCAATTGAGGGCGGTGCCCCTGTTTTTACCGAACCTTTTCCTGGCTGGCCGTCCTTCGAAGCGGGGACAGCCGAGAAAGTGGCTCAAGTTTTAATGTCCGGTAAGGTAAACTACTGGACCGGTCCTGTTGGTCATCGGTTTGAAGACGCGTGGGCGTCTTATCTTGGTGTCAAACACGGGATTAGCGTAACCAATGGCACAGCGGCACTGCACGTCGCGGTTGCTTCTCTGGGCATTGGTCCCGGCGATGAAGTTATATGCCCAAGCTATTCCTTCATTGCGTCGAGCTTTTGTATTCTTCAGGCCGGCGCGCTTCCGGTCTTTGCTGACGTCGGTACAGACCACGTCATTTCCGCGGAGGATATCGAGAGCAAGATTACCGAACGGACGAAAGCGATTCTGGTCGTGCATCTGTACGGAGTTGTGGTCGATATGGACCCCATCCTGGCCCTGGCAAAGAAGTACAATTTGAAAGTCATTGAAGACTGTGCCCAATGCTTCGGTGGCGTCTACAAAGGGAAGAAGGCGGGCACCATCGGCGACGTCGGTTGCTTTAGTTTCTGCCAGAGCAAGCACTTCACCACCGGTGGTGAAGGCGGTATGGTCGTAACAAACGACGATGACCTTGCCTGGGAATGCCGCTCATTTCGCGACCACGGGTACGACGTGAAGCAGCGTATGAGTCTTTTGGAACTGGAAGGGAAATTGCTTTACATTCATCGCCGGGTCGGCTTTAACTTCCGCATGACGGAAATTCAGTCGCAAATTGGTCTGTGCGAAATAGCGCGATTTGCCTCGTGGAACCTTCCGAACCGAATCCGGAACGGCCAGGCGTTCATCAAGGGGCTTAAGGACCACCCGCTTGTTATGTACGCACCAGTCGATACGGAGGAGCGCCAGAACGCGTTCTGGTGGGCACCTTTCGTCCTTGATACGGACCGGCTTAGCTGCACCGTTAAAGAGTTCATTGCTGCCATAGCCGCTGAAGGAGTCCCGGTTTACAGCGTTCTTTGGCCGGAAATGTACAAAGAAAAGGCTTATGTCGACCGCGTCGGATTCGGTACAGCGAACTACCCGTTTGAGGATCCAAAGGCACGTCATATCGATTACACGCAATGCGATTGCAAACAGGCTCGCTGGATGACCGACCGCACAATGTGCTTCTTTACACACCCGGTCTACGAGCCGCGGCACGTTCAGGCGTGTATCGATGCCTTCAACAAGGTGGCCGAAGCGCGTATGAAGTGAGTCGTAATTGACCTGTCTGTAATGGACCCTTAGTTGTGTGTCAGCGGCGCCCCGTCGCAACGTGTTCTTCACGAGTTACAGGGCGCTCCTGACCGTTTTCTTTTTTCGCATTTGTGACGTTGTTTTTTGCTTAAAGCAGCGTCCGGAAAGGTGTATATAATTATGTCTAAAATAAAATATGGTCTCATTGGTTTCGGTGGTATTGCAGAAAATCGCATAGCCAAAGAAGGATTCGCCTGCGACCGATCACGTTTTGCGCCGCTGGAGAACGCGACTCTTGTCGCCGCTACGGACTTGAACCAGGCGAGAAAGCCCGCCGCGGAAGCACTCGGACTTGAATGGTACGATAATGCGCAAAAGATGATTGACGATTCTCGTATTGATGCGGTCTATATTGCGACGAATAACCTGACGCACGCTCCGCTGGCCACGATGGCACTCAATGCGGGTAAGCATGTCATTGTAGAGAAACCACTTGCCACGACCCCCGAAGACGCGCAATCGCTCGTCGCACTGGCTAAGGCAAAGAATCTTTCCATAGCCGTCGACCACATGATGATCTATAACCGGCTCAACCGGCAAGCGAAAGAGCTGATCAATCAAGGCGCTGTCGGCACGGTGAATGACAGCTGCTTCCATATGGATTTTGCCTATGGTTTCGACCCGGCCGAGGCGGCTACCTGGCGTTGCAATAATGACGCGGAACTTGGCGGGCCTATTGGCGACGTTGCCAGCCACTGCTTCTATATGGCCGAGTTTATGCTCGACGACGAAATTGACGAGGTTGCCGCCGTCTACTACCCGAAGACGGTTCCCATTGCCGTTGAGACAGGCGCCTATATTCGATTCCGCATGAAAAAGAGCGGTCTTTCGGGTTCCGTTCACGTCTCCTTCGGCGAACTTCGTGGCGGACTGGGCGGCACACTGTCGAATTTGGGCTACGAGATCTACGGTGATAAAGGTGTTCTTCGCGGATATGGAACCATGTTCCAGCTTTCCGGTTATGACGACGAACCGCTTCCCATCCGACTTGAACTGGATCAGTTTACAAGTCAGCAGAATTTCAAGGCAGACGGGCCGTCGCCTAACATCTATCAGAGCCTGATTCAGCATCATGCGGAATCCATCATTAAGGGTGAACCCATCTTCGCCGCCGATGGCCCGCGTAACGTGCGACTCTGTTTCGCCGCCCATGAATCGGCCCGACAGGGTGGTCTGTGGCGACGCTAAGTGCATGGCCCGCCTACGTTCCCGACTGCTCGCAGGTCGGGAACCAGCAATAACGAAAATGGAAGCCCATCCCCGCCAACGTGCAATGGATTTGCCATTTACCTGTCATCGCCATTCCACGGCGGCCTGTAAGGCCAGCACATTATAGCCCGGGGTAAGGAGAAATACAACGTATTTCGACGTTCCCCGGGTCAACGATCTCCTAGTAAACCACGCCCTGTAAGGGCAGCACAGCCCACAACAAAAGACAGCGCCGCTGGATGCGCTGCTCTCACAGGCCGGGCGAACGTAATGAACTGGGGCGCACCCTCATTCGGCGCGTTAAAAGGCAACGCAACAAGGGAAATCGGGTCAAAAACCGTCCCTTTTGCCGAGTTTGTCGCAAAATGGAAGTTCATTTTGCGCAAAAAGGAATTGTTTTTTCTGGTTTCTTGTGTATAATAAGGATTAGTAGAATAATCATTGGGATGATTGGATATTGTTTTAAAAATCGCCCATGTTTTCGGTAAGCCAAACTTTCTTTACACAAGGAGAAGAAACATGAAGAAGAGTAACAGAATCAAAGTCGTGCGTTTGTTAATTTGCGGGGGGGGGAGATTTAGGTCCTCAAAGAAAATCCCTTCTCAAAAAAATTCTCGCTTTTACCCTCGTCGAACTTCTGGTGGTGATCGCCATCATCGGAATCTTAATCGCGCTTCTACTGCCGGCGGTTCAGGCCGCACGCGAGGCGGCCCGGCGCATGCAGTGCTCCAACAATTTCAAGCAGTATGGCGTGGCGCTGCACAATTATCACGACGTGAATTCGTCCCTGCCGTCGCCCTTGTGTATACGTGTTACGAGCCTTCGATGGAATACGCATTACGCCTTGTGTCCTTTTATGGAGCAGGCCGCGATTTATGACACGGAGAAAAATACTTACTATGAAGTTTGGGAAGGTCCTTTCGCTCCGTACACTATTGACACACTCTGTTGTCCTTCGGACCCCAATGCCACGAAATCCAACGCCCGAAATAATGTCCATCCCAGTTATGGGGACGCAAGCTATGGGGCAGGTTTCCCGTATGCCGTAGCCATAGTGACAGGTGCTTGGAGCTTTACAAACACTACCATATGGACTGGCATCGACGCCCAATTAAAAACTTGGAACGACCTGAATACACGATCACGCGGCGTGTTTGCCGCATATCGTTTTACCAATTTGTCCTTTATTGTAGATGGGACTTCCAATACGGTTGCCGCTTCTGAATGTGTCTCTTTTGCGGACGAAGAATCGAATAAAATAAAGGGGGGCGTAGCCAAAGATGCCTTAACAGCGACAGATCTAACGACGGGCGGCACGGGCAGCGGACCGGGACTCTGCTTGACGGTCGCTGGAAGTGGTGATGATCGCTCTGTTTTTACCGGAACAGCCGCGAGAACCTGGCGAGGGGGTGGTGGAATCTTCGATGGCGTTTTTCTCAATCACGGTTTTCAAACCATCTTGCCGCCGAATTCGCCTTCGTGCAATGTCAAATCGATCACGGGTGATGCAGATTGTACATATGGTATTGTATCCGCGACGAGTTTTCATTCGGGTGGTGTTAACGTTCTCTTGGCTGACGGCTCCGTGCGATTCGTTAGTGAGACGATTGACTGTGGCGACCTTACCAAATCAGGTCGGGAATCCGGGGAGAGCGATTATGGTGTTTGGGGCGCGGCCGGTTCGCCACAGGGTGGGGAGACCAAAGCGTTATGAGAAATCTATTTTTTAATGGGATTTTATGCGTTGCATTTATTGCAATGGGTTGCGCGGGGCCGGAAAAGCCGGAAGGCATGCCGGACCTGCTACCGGTAACGCTTGTTCTTACGCAGGACGGAACTCCCCTGGCCGGGGCCAATGTCGCACTGGCTCCGGTGGAACAAACCGCTGGCAGAAATTGGACGAGCGGCGGCATGACCGACGAATCCGGGACTGTTGTTATCTCCACTTATGGAAAGTTCCGCGGCGCACCGGCAGGAACGTATAAAGTCGCCTTGCGAAAGACCAAGGAAACGGGCCCGATATCACGCGACGACGGTCCGGAGGGAATCGCCGAATACAAGCAGTGGGAGGCGGAACACGCGAAAGAACTCGCCCAGATAAAAACCGTCAGTTGCATCGAAAAAGCGTATACCAGCGCAGCGACAACACCACTGGAGATTACTGTCGACCAAGGAAATACACGATTCGAACTCAATGCCGGCAAGTCCGTTGAAGAAGAAATCAAACGGACCAGACACGGTATGTAAAATTAAAGAATTGTTAATTTCTTCACAAAAAGTAACAATAGGGAGTTGCGCGAACTCGCCTTGGTATCGGCTACTGCGCGCAATTCCCACAATAATTCAATAACGCAACCGCACACTACCCCCTGGAGCTTAATCATGCTAAAACAATTTTTGGCCGTACTGTTTTGTCTTACTTTTATTTTAACCCCGTCAACGTTCACCCGAGGGTCAACGCTTGAAGTTGGAACCGCGACCGTCGACATAACCCCTGAAAAAAGTGTCCCCCTATGTGGGCAGTGGGGCCTGCGTCTTTCGCAAGGTGTAAATCGTCCGATAACCGCAAATGTTTTGGCTTTGGAAGCTGTGGAAGGGCAAGAGAAGAACGCTGCTATTTTTGTTTCCGTAGAAGTGTGTGTGCTTCCAGATATTCTGCTTAACGCCGTGCGGGAGAAAGTTGCGAAAGCGGATTCCACAATCGACGTTGATAACATCATTTTATCTGCAACGCATACGCATACGGCACCCGCCTTTTCCGGAGCCAAACTACCGAGTCGCGATGATGTCGCCGATTATCCCGAAATTATTGATTTCGTCTCGGCACGAATCGCTGACGCTATTGTTCAGGCGTGGCAGGCCCGCAAACCGAACGCGGAATTCGCCTGGGGAAGCGATTATGCCGGAATCGGTTTCAGTCGGCGCGAAGTCTATAAGGGCGGCTCCGCAGTCATGTACGGTGACCCCGGTCAAGATGATTTCGATTATTTTGAAAATGTGGAGAATCATGAAATTGGCGCTGTCTTCTTTCGAGACGAAAATAAAAAATTATGCGCGATTATGGTGAACGTTGCCTGTCCGTCGCAAGTCAATGAGGGTGACATTCGAATCGACGCCGATTACTGGCATTACGTGCGTGAAAGTTTACACCAAAAGTTCGGCGACGATGTGGTTATTCTCGGCCAATGCTCCGCCGCAGGCGACATATCCCCGCATTATCAGTATGAGAAAGACTCGCAGACCCGAGCACGTAATCTTCGCGGATTCGAGCCGGGACTTGTGGGCGAAATGCAGGAAATTGCAAGAAAGATTACCATTGCCGTCAGTTCCGCCTGGGAAGTGGCCGATAAGGACTGGCAGGCAAATGTGCCGTTTCAGCATGAATACAAAATATGTGAATTGCCCATGCGCATCGTAACCGAGGCGGAAATGCAGGAAGCGAAAGGCCAACTCGATGCGTTTGAGGCGGAGCTAGCCGCGAACCCCGACAAATCGCCAGCGGAGATCGCCTTTATGGGGTACGACTGGTTTGGCAGTATTGTCAACCGCTATAACGAGCAGCAGACGAATCCGAATCCGCTCTATAAAACACCGGTACATGTTGTGCGACTGGGCGATCTTGCCTTGTGCACGAACGAGTTTGAACTCTTTACCGATTTCGGAATCTGGATTAAAACGCATTCGCCGGCGGTTAAGACGTTCATTATCCAGCTCGCGGGACCAGGCCCGTACCTGCCAACGAAGCGCGCCGTCGAAGGCGGAAGCTATAGCGCCGTTGTTGGCAGCAATCAAGCCTCGCCGGAAGGCGGCGACCGGCTCGTGCGTGAAACGGTCGACATGCTCCGCGAAATTTGGAAGTAGTTACGTTCCCGACTGCTTACGTTCCCGACTGCTCGCAGGTCGGGAACCAGCAATAACGAAAACAATAACCACCCATAACAAAAGGCGTCGCCGCGGTTTGTGCTGCCCTTACAGGGCGATATTAATTTTCTACCGCAAACCCGGGGCGTCGGTCGCTGCGCTCCCTTGCCCCGGGCTATGATATGCTGGCCTTACAGGCCGCCGGTTCTTGGCGATGCTGGGTAAATGGCGAATCTATCGCAGATTGGCTGGGCTTCTGTTTTCGTTGTTGGCAGTTCCCAAACGTTGTTGCTGGGTCGGGCCCTGCGAGCAGGCCCTCCCTATCTTCGCAAGAAAATTTGGCGCACCCCCTCTCGGTGTCTCGGTGAAGAGAGGCCTTGACAGAACGACTCGAAAACACTATACTATCTACAAAGAAACCGTGGAATCCAAACAGGGTTTTAATGTTTTCTACTTTCAAGGACGTAATGTTTGCTCCTGATAAAACGATTTTATTCGGAAAAAACCATTATATCAGACCAAGTTACGCCTGCCGTCTCCCCCTTAAGTCATCCGCAGCCATGCGGTAGAACCACAAACCTGACACAACAAAAGAATTTTGCAACGTGCTGGCGTTGCGATCTACTCCCGCGCCAGCAAGTCAAAACTTTCAGGCTACTACGTTTCTTGGAAAGTGCAGTCATTTCACAAAGGAGAAAAAAATGACGAACCATTTGATGGCGTTATGGGCCTTTTTGCTGGGTGCTACGCTAACCGTTTCGGCGAGCGAGCCATTTTCGACTAGCGAATGGAACGCGCCGACGGTGGAAAATCGCCCGTTGCAAATCGTTCATGGCCAATCGCTTAGCGAGGAAAAATGCGTCTATTTCCGCGACCAGTGCGGTCTGGGGGGCGTCGTGGTAAGTGTACCGAGTCAAAACGGCTACGTTCAAAACGAGGAGAACTGGAAAGCGACCGTGGCGAATATCATCGCGGCACGAGCCGCCGGCCTGCGCGTTTGGTTTTATGACGAATTGGCGTGGCCGAGTCTTGCGGCCGGTGGCGCGGTACTAGCCCGCGACCCAACGCTTGAAAGTCTCGAATTAGCGTGGGATAAGGACGCGGCCGAACCGTTTACCGTTCGCAAAAGTTACGAATATACCTTCGCCTCGATGGACACGCTTCGTCAGGCGCTGCGTCATCCGAATCCGCTCGACCCGAAGGCGACCGAAACGTTTCTCGATACCACGCACCGCAAACTGCGCGACGAACTGGGGGCGGATTTATATCATCAAGTCGAGGCGTTCTTTACCGACGAACCGACGCTTTTGGGCTTTTCGCTTTTAAGAATTATAACCCCCGAAGAGCGTGAAAATCATCGCATTGCCGACCCGCTCGACTGGTCGAAACCGATTCTTCCCACCGTCGTCTGGCGTGAGGGACTTGATACGGACTACGAGAAAAAATATGGGATAGCGCTCGATAAAAATGCTCTTTTTGGCGGCGAAACCGACGAGGCAAAACAAACGCGTCGCAATTTTTGGTCAATGATCGGAAAACTCAACGCCGACTCCTATTTCGGGACGATTCGTCGTTATTGCGAATCGGACCCCCAAGGACCGCTCGCTTCGGGGCACACGCTTTGCGAGGAATCGCTCACGCTGGCCGTTCCGATTGACGGCAATAAACTCGAAGTGTTAAAGGAATTTCAGATTCCCGGTCAAGACCTGCTCAACTCGGAGCCGAGCGTGCAAATCCAATGGCATTGGATGACCAACGCGCTTCCGGTTTCGGCGGCGTATTTTACTGGGCAGCGCCGCGTCATGACAGAAATCAGTGAACATATGCAAAGAAATTCCGCGAATCCGCGCTATGTTTCGCTTGACGAAATGCGAGCGGCCGCCGGCGTCATGGCCTCGTGGGGCGTGACCGAGTTTACGCTCTATTACCCCATCAACGTCGAAGAAAAATCCTCATGTCGCAGCGAAAAAACGCACAAAGCCTACGGTGATTTCGTCGGACGCCTGAACGCCGTGCTGCGCGAGGCCGAACCGGTTCGGCCGCTGCTGATTTATTACCCGATTGAAATCTGCCAGGAAGAATATGTTCCGGTGACGGGAACACTCGACACGGGAAAACTAAGCGAAAAAATGCGAGAAACCGCCGAAGCGTTTCGTCAGGCTGGCGCGGCACTGTCGAAAACGCAGATTTCGTTTCTGGTCGTTGACGCACAGACGCTCGGCGAATTGGCCGACAACGAAGCGGGTGCTAAGAATCCCAATTCACGCACGGTGCGAAAACTCTCCGATTTTTCGGGGCTGATTCTCTCGAAAAACGCTCAGCTCGACGGCAATATAGCCAAGCGGCTCGGAACATTTCCGATTGAGCGTATCGAAGGGGAAAATGTCACCGAAGCAATCAAAAAGCTCACCGGGCCGCGGCTGACTCTTGAACCAGAGTCCACGTCGATTGCGTCAGGCTGCTTCCAGCGTGACGGCCGATTCATCTTCTCGCTCGTCAACACGTTGAATGAGCCGTGGTCGGGAACAGTTTCGTTGGTCAACGCCGAATCACTCGCCAACGTGAAAACGTGGACCCGTTTAAATCCGGCGACGGGGGAAATAACGCCGATGAAAATTGTGGATACCGGCGCGTCGATCACGCTTGCCCCGTACGAGACCATTCTTTTGATGATGGAGAATTAGCAAAACGGGGACACCGTCGGACTCGCTGGCCTTGCAGGGCGATACGGGTGCGCCTGCTCGCAGGGCCCGACCCAACCAATAACGAAAACAAGAACCACCCGCCGCTTAATGGTTGTGATGGGGGACTGGCAAACAGTCTTCTTACGGTGTATAATGGAGGTCATGCTCGTGCGTGAGCGAGACGAGAACAGTAATTCCAACCGAGAAACAGGAAGCACGACGATGAAAAAGAAACAGAGTAGAAGAATGGACCGGCGTTCGTTTTTGTCCGGTACGTTTTCCAGTATAGCCGCGGCTGCGGTGCCGCTGTATCTGCCGGGTTCAATTTTGGGTAAAGATGGCGCCGTGTCGCCTTCGAATCAAATTAATTTGGCTGGTATTGGCATAAACCATCGTGGGAGCTACGTTCTGGGGTATTTTCTGGAGCAGGCGGACGTTCGCTTTCGTGCAATTTGTGATGTGCGTCGTGACCGTCGGGAAGCGGTCAAGCAGAGGGCCGATGAACTTTATGGCACGACCGAAACGGCTATGTATCGCGACTTTCGTGAACTGCTGGAGCGAACGGATATCGACGCTGTCCTGATAGCCACAGGCGACCATTGGCACGCGACGGCGTCGATCTATGCGTCGAACGCGGGCAAGGACGTCTATAGCGAGAAGCCGTGTGCCTTGACGATTGACCAATGTCGCATTCTGGCCGAGACAATGAATCGGAACAAGACGGTGTTCCAAGGGGGCACGCAGCGTCGGAACGTTGAGAACTGCCGATTGGCGTGTGAATTGGCCCGCAGCGGTAAGCTTGGCAAGATACATACCGTGCACGCGTCGATCTATTATTTGTATTATCGCACGGACTGGTACGAAGCGGAACCGGTACCGGACCGGGAAGAAATCGATTGGGATCTCTGGCTCGGCCCGTCTCCCTGGCGGCCGTATAATAAGCGATATGTGATGGGCGACTGGCGAGGGCACTATGACTTTGACTCCGGTGCCCGGCATCTGGACTGGGGAGCGCACACCGTGGATTTGTGCCAGTTTGCGCTGGGTAAAGACGGAACGACTCCGGTTCAATTCTGGTCGGAAGGGAATCGAATGTACGCGACTTACGCCGACGGCGTGCAGCTGGTCATGCGACCGGACGGCTGGCTGGGATTGGGTACGTGTCCCGTTCGGTTCGAAGGGGAAGACGGCTGGGTGGAAGTAGGCGACAGTGGACGCATGGTGGTTTCGCCTGATGCACTGCGTCCGGCAATGACAAAGATTTTGCGTAAAGATGCGGGCAACAATCTCTCGTTTGGCGAGTGCCCGCGAGGCCACGTTCGCAATTTTCTCGATTGTATCAAGACGCGGCAGTTACCAGCGTGCAATCAGAACGTCATACGTTCTTCGCATATTGCCTGTCACGCGTCGGCCTTGTCGTGGATCCTGCAGCGACCGCTCACCTTCGACCCGGCGCGCGAGGAATTCGTTGGCGACGACCAGGCGAATCGCATGCGTGCGCGGGCCATGCGGGCACCGTGGCACATCTAACCTTCCAAGCACAGGCAACCAAGAGAGAAAAGTCAGGGGTAAACCATGAACACAACCATAAAGCGAATTTTTCTTTTTCTGTTTTTCACCGCCTGGGTCGCAACCGCGATGGTCGCCGAGGCGCAGGAGGCGTGTCCGGCAGTGGATTCGGCCTTGGCCTTACTGCAATCGGAAGCGGACTTTGCGACGATGAGCCAGGAGGAACTGCACGCAAGGGCCTTGGCGATAGTAGCGCTGGGCGAACAAGGCGCGGCAGACGCGGCGACGGTTATCGCGCCCTATTTGGCCGACGAACGATTCAATACGAGTGCGTGCAGCGCGCTAATCAATCTGCCGAACGAGTCCGGGCGCGACGTTCTGCGAGCCTCGCTCGACGCACTTTCCGGAACCTGTCTGGCCGGCGCTATTCAGGCACTGGGCCAGAGTCAAGACGAAGGGAGTCGCGAAAAATTTTCCGCTCTTACCGCTTCCGACGATGCGATGATAGCCGAGGAAGCGAAGTTTGCCCTGGCGAAATTGGCAGAGCAGCCGTCGCCTACGTCACCGCTTACCCCTGTTGCGGAATCGGAAATGCCCGTCGCGAGCACGGTCGATATTAATGCCTTGCTTAAGACGAGTTTGACGGAATCCGCGGAGCTTGAGCAATTATCGCAATGGTCACAAACGGTGGCTCCGAGTGCGGCCACGATCGGCTTGTTGCTGGACAATCGAGCGGACCGGGGCGAAACGGTTCCGCCTGCCCTGGACGAGGCCATTCATTTACTTTGTCTGCGCACTTTTGAGCCGAAAGAGGTGGTCGACCAGTTCGCGGCTCGCTGGCCGGCGGCGACCTCTGTTCAGAAATGTGAATATTTAACCTGCCTTTCGTTTGTGGGCGACGCGGGACTGGCACTCGTGGAACAGGCCGCGTTTGAAAAGGACGACGCCGTTGTGGATACGGCGACACGTCTGCTCGGCGAATGGCTCGGTCTGAACGCGGCTCCGGTCCTGCTCAAGATCGCGAAAGAGCATGCGAATAATAAGTATCGTGTGCGCTGTGCACGGGGCTATCTGCGTCTGGTGCGTCAGATGGGTGCCGCGCCAGACGAAAAGCGGGTCCTGGCCGACGCCATAGCGCCGGTTCTGGTTCGCGATGAGGAGAAGCAGTTGCTGGCGGACCTGTACGAACAAATAGAAAATACGCGAACGGATAAGCTCCTTTTTGACGGGGTGAGTTTTAATGGCTGGGAAGGAGATACAGAGAAGACGTTTCGGATAGAAGACGGCGCGATTGTGGCCGGCTCGGCAACGGAAGCGAATCCGCGTAATGAGTTTCTGTGCACAACAGAGCGATTCCGCGATTTTACCCTGACTCTGGAGTGTAAAGTCGTGGGCCAAGGCGGTAACGCCGGGATCCAGTTCCGCTCGGAGCGAATTCCGGACCACTTCGAAATGATTGGCTATCAGGCGGACATGACGTCCGATGGCGTCTATTGGGGCCGACTCTATGACGAGCAGCGTCGACAGAAATTCCTGGTCGAAACGGACCCGGCTGTGGTAGAAAAAGTATGGAAGCCGAACGACTGGAACCGGTATAAAATTGTTTGCTGGGGCCCGCGTATCAAGTTGTACGTGAACGACGTCTTAACGGCAGACTATACAGAGGAAGACGCGAGCATTCCGCGTGACGGCGTAATCGGACTCCAGATTCATGGGGGGCCGGCAAGCCAGTCGTTCTACCGCAATATTCGCATGGAGCGCTATGTGCAAAAGACGGGCGAGTGACCCGGGACCGTACAAGAGGGGCAAGAAGCGTGTGATTCCGTTTCAGGCGGGTCACACGTTTTTTATTCTATTTTTGCATCTTATTCTTTGTCGGGTTCCTTATCGGGGGGGCCACAACTTGTAATATCATCAAGGAGGAACATTTTTCTACTGCGATCAGGCAATTCGACCAGGAGGCTTTTGGCGAGCAGTTCCTGGGAGACGACGCGACCGGGTCCGTCGGGTGTCTGAACGAGTTTTCCGACCGGGGGCATAATGGCGGACAGTTCGTTATAGACGTCATATTCGTAGCGTAGGCAGCATTTAAGCCGTCCGCAGCGGCCGGAGATTTTCGTTGGGTCGAGCGTCGCCTTCTGGAGTTTGGCCATTCTCATCGAGACCGGAGGCATAGCGGTCAAGTAGGAATTGCAGCAGACCTCACGACCACAGTCGCCAATATCGGCCACGAGTTTGGTTTCGTCGCGAACGCCAATCTGCTTCATTTCAATGCGTGTTTGAAATTCAGAGGCGAGAACCCGAACGAGTTCGCGGAAGTCAATTCGCCCTTCGGCAACATAATAGACAATAACGCGTTCGCCGCCAAAGATGCGCTCGACGCGGACAAGGTCCATACTAATTCCCATGCGGCGAATAACGGCTGCGGCGCGAGAGAAATCGTCTTTAGATGACGCATTAATGCGTCGTGCCTCAAGTTCATCGTCCTGAGACATAACGCGGGTAATGCGCCCTTCCTCCATGTTTTTTGGCAGATTCTCAAGGGCACTTTCCGTCGCCTCGCACAGGACGGTACCCGTCTCCTGACCGCGACTGGTTCTGATAATGACCTTCGTACCGTGAAAGAGCGGATAAGCTTCGTTCTCCAGGGTAAAGAGGCCCAACAGCCGCATGGCGCCGTAACGCGTTATATACTTTGTCATAAAAAACGACCTTTATTTTACCGGAATATATTGGCGTCGATGGAGTAGGGAATCTCGCCGGCACTATAGTCCGGATTGACATGGAGCACGCCGCCAACGGCCACCTGCTTGTTGGCGCGATAGCTTACGGTCATCCCTTTTTCAAGTTCCACCGCTATCATATCGGCCGGGTTCGTACCAGGTGAGCAGAATTTGCAATGGCCCAAGGTTCGAACGAGCGTGAAATCCTCAATGCCTGACTGACGACTGGTGGGATACATAAACCCTTTAATATAGACTTTGCGCTCGTTTAAAGCGGCAATCTCATCTCGCACTTTCCCCGTCTTGGCATCGACACTCATTGAGTCGAACTCGACGACCAGATAGCCACTCGGCGCCGAATGATAATAGACCCAGGTCTGCCAGCCCGTTGCCGAAAGGCCAATAACAGCGGAGACGGCAATGGCTATGGTCGTAAGGGTAAAGCCGCCAATTTCCTCCGGCGCGGCGAGAATTTTACGCAGTGCGAGCAGTCCGAGGACAACGCCTACCACGGCGAGCAGAAGAAAGGTCATCCAGAAGAACGCCAGGGCGGAGAGTAGCCCGGCAACCAGGGAACACACGGCAAGCGTACCAATCTGTTTATAATCGGTGGTCTCTTCCGGGCGCACTTCGTCGTAATCGTGATAGATACCTTTTAAGGCGTCATCAAATTCAGTTTTCATAAATTATTGCATCCTTTCCCGATTTGCAGGGAATTTCTTTTGTCTCGGCTCTTGCTTTGTTCCGCTCCCCGTTGAAGAAACGGAACAAAGGCCCAAGGAGAACGCCTGACCGGATTACGGCTGAAGCGACTGGGCAACGTCCGTACGATAGGCAATCACGGCCGGGAGGTAACCAACAATCGAGGCCAGAGCAACGAGACCCGGAATGAGGATCAGTTCGGCCAGTTGGAAGTCCCAAGGGCGAACCATAACGTTCGAGTATTCCATAATCCACGGATTTATTACGGCCACGAGGCCATGTCCGATCAAAACGCCCAGCAGTCCGCCACCAAGCGAGAGGAGAATGGATTCGAACAAGATAATGGACATAACGGTAATACGACGAGCGCCGAGAGCACGCATAATGGCAATTTCCTGACGTCGTTCGTTCATGGAGTTATAGATACTGACCATCATGCCAATTCCGGCGACTATGATAACCTGAATGGCAAAGATGATTAAAATCTTCTGGATATTGCCGATAACATCCTGAAAGAAGGCAGAGATTTCCCGAACAGGGGCGACGGCCTGGGCTTCGAGCAGTTCGCCTTCTATTTTGGCCGGTAAAGCCGTCACTGCGGAATTGTAGACTTTCTTCTTCTTGGTCGTGACGAGGTCGCCTTCAGAGATGGCAACACCCGGCTGGGTCTCGGCCAAGGCGTCGATTTGGTCCATTGTACCGCTGACGTCGACGCTCTGCTCACGGGTAATGAGCAGAATGGCGGTCAGTCGGCGATTGCCGTCGTGGTCGTGGCCGCAGGACTCGTCGTGGACATGGCCCTGCTCCCCGTGCTCCGGATTGCCGGACTCGGGCGTGGACTCGGCGGCGTGGTCGTGGTCTGCGTCCTGCTCCTGGTGCGGAGCGGAACCTTCTTGCTGTTCTGCCGCGTCGTGTGCGTGGTCTTCGTGCGCGTCGTGTGCGTGGTCTTCGTGACCTTGCTCCTGCTCGTTCTGTTCTTTCATTTGGGCCAGTTTTTGAGCCGCTTCCTGCTCGACCAGGTCGTAATTGATCTGGAACGTGCCGTCCGGATTCTCATGCTGCTTGTAAAAGCCTTCCAGATTAACAAAGACGGCGCGGTCGTTTGGGCTGCCGGTGTGGTCGAGAATACCGACGATCGTGAAAGGGTCGTGCAGGTCGACGTCGCGACCGGTGTGGCCGAACCGAATCGTATCGCCTACGCGAAGCCCGCTCTTCTTCGCAACCGTATAGCCGACGACAACGCTGTACAGGTCGGCATTCTTAAAGAATTCCCCTTTGTGCAGGGTGTAGTGCTGACCATCGGACTTGAGCAGACGACGAAAATAGTCGGTATTGGTGGCCACGACGGGAAAACCGTTGTAGCTGTCACCGCGTGCAATCGGAATCGCGGCTTCCACCTCGGCCGAGTATCGACTCGTTTTCATAAGTTCGTAGTATCGATACGGAATGGGAGCGAGTGGGTCCTGATTATAAAAAACCGTACTTAAAACCAACTGAAGCTTACTCCCCTTGGCACCCACGATTAAATCGTAACCTTGCGCCCCTTGCTGAAACGTTTTACTCACAACTCCGTTGATCACGAGGACCGTCACGACCAGCGCGACGCCAAGCGACATGGACAGCGCCGTCAGGGACGAGGCCAGCGACCGGTGCTGAATACTTCGTAACGCAATTTTCCAAAGACTCATTGTTTTATCCGTTCATTCTTCTATAAGGTAAATTATCGGCTCGGCTTGCTGCGGTAAGTCGAAAAAGACCAACCGGCGACGCGACTCGAAAACCGGCTTATAACCCTTCGTTCGCGTTGGCGGCGACCTTGGCCTTGGCCACCAGGTTAATATCGGTCAGGCGGTCTACCCGATCGAATTGGGACGAAACCTGCGGCGCGTGAGTCACGATAACCAGAGCAACCCCTTCCTCACGGCAGGAATTGCGGAGCATATCGATCACAAGCTGCTGATTACCGACGTCGACGTTGGCGGTCGGCTCATCGGCCAAGACGAGTTTCGGTTTATTGGCCAATGCCCGGGCAACGGAAACTCGCTGCTGCTCACCGACGGACATCTGGCCCGGCTTGTGGTGCAGGC
Organism: Planctomycetia bacterium; assembly: GCA_030539295.1. Lineage (GTDB taxonomy): Bacteria > Planctomycetota > Planctomycetia > Pirellulales > Thermoguttaceae > JAUNBG01. Next base: position 84,887 of record JAUNSJ010000011.1, read on the forward strand.
GGTGCCCGAGTCCGACTCGCTTAAGCAGGTCAATCGCTCGATGACGATCGGTTCCTTTGCCCGCAAAAGCCATGCCTAGCATTACATTTTCCAGGGCGGAAAAACCCTGAAGAAGATTGAATGTTTGAAAGACGTAACCGATGCGCCGGGCACGAAACTGGTCACGTTCGGACTCATTGAGCAAAGGCGTGTCCCAGCCGTCTATCAAAACATGACCGGACGACGGACGCAGGATCCCGGCAACAATGTGCAGAAGAGTCGTTTTACCACAGCCGCTGGGGCCAATTACGACAACCTGTTCGCCTGCGTCAACCGTCCATTTGGGGACGTCCAGAATAGGAAGCTCGCCTCCATCTGGCTCTTTATACGATTTTTTGAGATTTCTTAATTCCAGCATGCTAATACATACCTCCAAGACCAAAAGGGGAACCCTTAAAAAAACATTACTCTATTGTAGCCGCAAATGGGGAATCTTTCAAGCGTTTTTTTCAAAAAAGCGACTCCTTTTCCCCAAGTTTTTGCTGAAAAAGGGCGATCATAGGAAAAAAGAGTGGCTAAATTGCCAAAAATACCTAAATTATCGTTTTTTCGAGTTTTTTTCCTTTTTGCGAAACTTTTAGGAGGACAAAGAGACCTAACTCAAGTATAATAGAGTAATGTGGCCGCGGAATCCACCTGTTTTTGGTGCGGAAAACGGCTATAATTTTGAAAACATATTGTTGAAAAGAAAAATCAAAAGACCCGGTTACAGGAAAAAGTCGTATGAAAACGTTGAACGCGAATAAGATGTTGCGTCCTCGATTTGAACAGTTGGAAGACCGCCTTGTGCTTAGTGCCGCGCCCACAATCGCCAATCTGCCTGATAGCATAACTCTCTATCAGGGCGAAAGTTATCATTACGCGGCAGACGACCTGTCCAGTGTGGCCATTGACGCGTCCACGACGGCCACGGTCGCATCGCTGCCGGGTGGACGTCAGGTGACAATTGAGTACGCCGTGCAAGATGATTCGGGTGCGACGACCCCGCTGGGGACGATTGTGCTCCAGTTGTTCGAAGAGGACTCGCCCCTCTCGACGGAACGATTCCTGACCCTGGTCGAAAGTGGTTACTACGATGGCACTGGTGATGCCAATGGTACCGGTAATACGGTTCATCGGATTATTGACGGCTTTATGTTTCAGGGGGGGTCCCGGGACGGCTTTGGGTATCAGGGGAGTACGCTGCCGAATATAGATTTTGAATATTCTCCCCTTTTGACACACGCGTCCCAGGGCGTGGTCGCCATGGCGAATTCCGGTTGGGGGTCCGGTACGAGTAATGCCCAGTTCTACATAACGGACGCCGCATGTTCCTGGCTGGACGGCGGTTATAATATAGTTGGTTTTGTCGTTTCCGGATACGAAACGATCGAAGCGATTACGGCCAAACAGACGCAAACGGTAACCTCTCCGTACAACACAAGCGTGGCGAACTATCCGGTGGATAAGATAATCATGACGAGTGTCACGGTAACAGAAACTCCATGCAACGGGGTTTTGCGCCTTGCGGCGACGGACGCAACCGCCGTGGGTACTTCGACTCTCGTTCTCTCGGTGACCGACGGCCAAGGGTATGCATCGCAAAAGACGGTTACCGTTAACGTTCTGCCACGCAAAGAGTTAACTTTCCCAATGAACCCGGACGACCCCATGGCGATTTATGTCGAAGCCGGGGACGCGGTTAAGATTGACCTGCCGGAATATTATCAAGGGACCAGCGCGATTCAGTACACCGTTACTGGCTACGACTCGTTTCCGGACGACGCGAGTGAGCCAACCTGGGATTTGGACGGGTTGACCTGGCAGGTAAGTGGCCGCTCTTTGACCGTAACGGCGGACGCAACAGTGGCGCAGCGGGCTGTTCTGAAAATTTCCGTGGCCGCCTTAAATCAATCGACCGGGACTTATACCACCGCGGAAACGTACTATCTGGACGTCTTCGTTACGCCAGGGGCGCCGGAGATGGCGGCCAAGGATGGCGATACTCCCTTGGATGCGACAACGGCAACGGATGGTAATTTTGAAATCGTTATTGACCATGTCAATGAGAAGACGGACTTGTACCTGACGGCTGCCTGTGGTGGGACGACCTCGGAGAAGATGATTCTTCGGAAAGACGGGAGCGATACGACGGACAATTCGTTTGTGGTGGAATCGACCAAACTGGCTACGGGTCTGTATCGGACCGTGGTTACAGTGACGCGAGAGGCGTTAAAAGGGACGCTGCCTGGCCTGGGCGGGGAGGACCTGAACGGAACCTGGACGCTCAAGGTATGGCAGGAAGTTCCTTTGAGTAAAGTCTCGACGGATTATGAGAACCTCGTTTCAGAGGAGGCCGCGATCTCAATTCTGGTCGCGGAGGAGATGCCGGAATTCCTCGTACGCTACGGAACGCAGGACGGAGAGGTCGTGGGTCCGACGGCGATCGACGTTACCGAAGGAACGCAAGGCCAATTCTCTATTTGCGTCCAGAATATTATGGACGGGACTGTCGCGGCGTCCGATTTCTCCTGGCGCGTTCGCGTTATTAATACATCGACCGAGACTGTGCTCCAAGAGGGGGCATGGGCCGACTTCGCGACAAGCGGCGTGGCTTCCTGGACTTTTAGCCCGCAGGACACTGAAAGCCCGTACACCTTCCGTTGCGAAGTCTCCCTGCGGCGCAAGGCAGACGAAGTGACCAGCATGCAAACGTTCCTGGTTAATGTGCCAGAGGTTAACGTTCCCCCTCAAATTACTTTCGTCCCGGACGAGAATTATGCGGTTGACGTCGAATCGTCTTACTCCTGGAAGATTACCTTTACCGACGACCTTCCGGCGCAAACTCTCACCTGGTCGCTCTCGGGGACCGTGCCAGACGGTATGTCGATCGACAGTACGGTTCAAACAGATACCGACGGCTCCCACTATTGCCTCCTGTCCTGGACGCCAGCGCGAGAAGAAGCGGACCAAAATTTTGCCGTTACAGTTACCGTTGCTGACCCGGACAGCGAGACGGATTCTGTTGACCTGAACTTTACTGTAGGCGCCGCGCCAGTCGACCCCGACCCGGCAGACGACGATTTAGTTGTTGATGAACCCGCGGCGATTCCGACGATTGTGAATTGGCAGGATTATCGCTCTGTTTGGAATGGCCTGGTACAGCAGCGTCTGTCGGCACTCGCTGGCAGTCTGGCAAAGTTTGTCAATGCCTATTCTCAAGCAGGCGTGACCCATTCGAGCGATTTGACCAACGCGCAAGCGGAATACGCGAAAGGGAATTTGACCGACTCCGAGCTGGCGGAAACCGTTCAGACGGCAACGCAGACGCGACGTGAAACGCAACAAAAAAGCCTGGAAAACCTCGTTGCCCGGGCCAAGATTATCAATACGAACTCGACGAATCGTGCGAACGAACTTAACGCGGCAGCGACTGACCTCGGGATCCCCACAACGAATGCGAATGAGATTCTTTCGTCTCGACCGCTGGGCATGACCCTGTCGCAAATGAAGACCGTCTGGCAGTATGGTTTTAGCTTGAACAGCCGCTTTCTGACACGAATGGCACTGGCTCCGCAAGCGGTCGATTGCCTTGTAACCGGAAGTCTGGCCGATTTACTGTAAGCGGTCGTAATTTCGCCGGTCTGAAATTCGTCGGCATAAAAAGAAAACACACCACAACATCACCGCCCCCGACTGCGGAGCGGTGACCGACTTTCTTATTGTAATGGGAAGTCAAGTCCTCTTTTCAATAAGTCCTTGCGGGATATCCCCGTGGCCTGATCTCCGTGCCCAACCAGCTCAATTCCAAGCGTTTCTATTCAGCCATTGGCTTTTCCCATTTTTTTCGTTGTATCCTGATCGTTCGTATCAGTATCAAGAAACGAATCCACTATTTGCCAGTGACCTTTTTGGCTGGAACCAATACGAATTAAGATACCATAATTCTTCAGTGTTGCGATATTATTTATAATGGTACTTCGAGCAAGGCCCGTATTGCTCGCCAATTCTCTCTGTGTAATATCACTTTTTTGGGAGAGTTCTGTTAATATTTTTATTTGAACCTCCGTCAAAGAATCAAGATTTGGACCGGAGCTTGGACCGGCAACAGTTCCTGGTTGGGTCCTCATGTCAACTGTTTCCGACCAGCGGACATATTCAGGCGTAAAGGAAAAAATGATATTGATATCGCCGGGAAACGCGACGTATCTCGGAAGAGGAACTTTTTCTTCAACACAACCGTTGACCATTTTTTCGATTCCGCGTCCCCAAGTTTCAATCATTCCTGTTCGATAAAACGTTCTGGCAATATAGGGATTAAACGGAACTGAATTGTGTGGCTCAAATAAATTATCCACTGTCCAATTCGTAGGAAGATATCCGCAGTTTCCTATAAAAATTTTATCGTGATAGACCTTAATCAAAATAGGATTTACCGAGCTGTAATCACGATGAATAATACTATTATAAATTGCTTCCTTCAAAGCATTGGGAGGCACCGGATAAGTTTCCGAACGATACCATTTTCTGAACGTAATTCGGGCCTTGAGGTATTTCAGAAAAATCAAATCGACAGCCTTGGTCGCCTGTTCCAGCAAGGAACCGTGAACTTCATCCTGATATTCGATTTCTCCGGGCCGTGGAAAATATCCAATCCGAATATAGGCACCTGGTGCCCATTTTTCAGCGTTATGATGAAACAGAAGAATCGCCGCCTTACGGAAAAGACCGTCTTCGATCAAGTCAAGTTTTTCCAGCAGTTGCAGATTATCCAGCGCAAGGTCTTCTTCCGAAAGACGATTCCGGGCAAGAGCCAGTTCCCGAAAGATCGAAAAACTGTCTTCGCGAAAGTCCTTGATTGACACTTCCGGAACGGTAATTGAATCCCAGGTAACCCCCTGTCTTTGCAAAAGAAAACGAATTAAGGCCGAACCTTTCAAAATCTGCTTGGTACTGCCGGTACGATAATGATATTCGCCCTTGTAGCTTATCCCATATGGATATTTGTTTACGATGATTTCGATATATTCCTTCCCGATTTCTGAATGGAGATTAACATCAACAATAATACCGAGAATATCGCGGACCTTATTGGGAATGTCTTCCATCAGCTTTTTAGCGTTTTTAAGTCCAACGATTTTGCCCATGTCGTCCAGGCCAATGTACAAAGTCCCCCCTTGCGCATTGGCGAACCCGCATATCCACTTAAGGTAGTCGTCGTTCCACGACTCTTTGTATTCAATACATTGACTTTCGTTTGGCATATTTCGTTTCTTTTATTATTGGGTCAAAAACAATTGTCCGAGTCTGTCGAGCCTCTATTTTTGTACAACCGTTATAACAAAAAACGGACACGGTCATTAATCTCTGATTATATCATTTTTTTCGCCCCATTCAATAGTAAAGACAGGCGAAACAGTCGATTTTTGTCGCCGTAAAGTTCTTTGTCTTCCAGCAAAATTCGCGGCTCAATCTGTGGCCTGATCTCCGTACCCAACCAGCTCAATTCCAAGCGTTTCTATTCAGCCCTTGGCTTTTCCCTTCCTCCTGCGACGAATTTGGTTTCAAAATAACCCACTGACCATTTTTTGTTGCGTCTTCGCGAGTATGTTCTGCTCCCTCAATCGTTGAATATTGAAACTAATCGCAGTAAACGACAAGTTCAAACGGTCCGCCATTTCTTTCTGTATTATTGTATCGCTGGCTTCAATCAGGTTCAGCATCCCCAACTGAGTTTTATTAAGAAGCCGAACTTTTTCTTGTTTCGTTTTCCGCCGGGTCAATTCAAAGGTTATCGCTTGCACTGGGTAGTGGGGTGTTGAGGTTGCCATTAAGTTTTTCCCGTTTCTTTTTGAGTTCGTTTAGTGTTTGCAGGTCGAAGTGGTCTTTTTCACGCAGTTCATATCCAGAATGAAAGAGTAGTTGTCCATCAAGCGAAATACAAGGAATCATACGCCCATCAAAAAGAACTTTTGTAAACCAGGCTGCTTGAAAATCATACCATCCGGCTTTCCCGTCAGATTGCCGAGCGCTTCCGTCCGCCGCCATTATTAACGGATGGATATCGAGAAATCCGAACTGTTCGTGATAAAGTTCAATACGCACAGGTTGCCAGTCTGTTGTAATTTTATAACCAATAGATTCCAACAAGTCCAGCAGTTGTTCAAAATACGCACCATCAAAATCAATATCAAGATCGCGATGTTCACGATTCTGCCGAGCTGTCAAAAGATCGACCCCCCAACCTCCGTCTACCCAGTATCGCATTCCCAAAGTATCCAGATAATCCAATATAACGAAAACATCACTCTTCGTAACAAACTCTTTTGACACAAAACAATCTCCTTTCTCATAAAAAATATTTAAAACAGTTTCATCTTGGCAATGACTTTGAGTATTCTTTTTGCCTTTTCATAAGGCCAGGATTCGAACAGCAGATTTTGCGTAATATTCTCGTAATCCATTTTGAATGCATTCGTTTCATCAATTTCCTTCAAGATACGATTAATATCGCATCCTTCCTTGGCCGAAGGACACATCTTGGTCCGACTCCGAAGCAGTCTGACTTCACTGACCAAATCCACAAGAGCCTGGTTTCTTTTGATCAAGGGAAACAGCTTGCACAGATCGTATAAATGACGGGAATGTTCCGCAATTTTACCTGTTAGCCAATAATCGCAAATGGCAAAAACCTTGTCGATAAAAGTCCTTTCCAGAGTCTGCGTGTTGACGGAATAAGGTGTCAGGGAATATTGTTCAAGGAAGTCGTCCATTCCTGTTTCAGCGAGATATTCACCGACTATACTGCAGACATCACGTTTTTCGCACGGGAATGAACGAATAGCTATGGCGGTTTCCACAACAAGTATTGTTTTTATGTTCTTCATAACAGGAAAAATGGGATCATAACTCAAAATGAATCTGTTGAAATGACGTCGTCGCTTGATTTCATCCTGATTTTCGAAGACATAACCGCATTGAGAGATACCATCAATGATCGTCTGGTTAAGTCCTCGTCGCATGCACCCTGTCAGAGGAAGACTATCGTTATCGCACGATAAATCAATATCTTCAGAAAAACGATTGATTATGTGATAGCACTTTGATAGAGATGTCCCTCCCTTAAAGACAATGGAGTTCTGTTTGCGTGTCAATTCACGCAATAGGAAAGTAACATGATAATCCTTTTCAACTATGGCGGCGGGAATCTTTTTGGCTTGAGCCGTCGCCAATATCGCCTGTTCAAATAAGGTTTTGTCTTCATGCAAGTTCATGAATGATTCCTGATTCAATCATATTTTTGGATGTTTTTGAAGGAAAGAAACGGATAAAATCGCTCATTTGATCTTTCCCAATGTTTCGGTTCTTAATGAAAATCTTTAGGGCGGTCATTTGTTCCGTTTCGAACTGTGATGGATCAAGTCGGGTCATCAGATCGAGAAACTGAAGAATTTCCACATTATCCTGTGTAATGGGAACACGCGGACTTCGCAACCGTAATCGCTGGCTGCCCAGTTTCACTTCCCGACATCGGGATTTTTCGACATTTGTTATGATCTCGACGACATTGGGAATTTGTTGGGAAAGCCCAATAAGGTTCGCTAATTTAAGACCTGTATAAAAACCAAAGATTTCACGGGCGTTTTGAATATATTTTCTTTCGATAACCCTATCCACGTTGAGACGGGATTGCCCAAAAGGAGTCTCAACCGGTATATAGTAGATTCCACGAGCAAAACGGGCGAGAAACTTCCCGGCAACCAATCGGGAAAGCGACAAACGGAGATTCCCCGAAGACAGATTCTCTATTCGAATCGAATTTTCGAAAATCGGTTCATTCACATCATATCGCTGGGTCAAAGTCTGAAATAAATCCATGGGACACCTCCATTTTCTCTAATTATACTTCTTGTCATTGTTTTGTCAAGATATGTTACAAAGTTTCACATGGCAGAGGCACGTATTTTTTGACACTTCTATTTTGTGCAGAATTCTTTCGAAACTTTTCGGAATTCTGTCATTCTTCTCATCATCTCCCTTGATGTTTTAATACAGCGGCTAACATGGGTATGAATTGAACGCAAAAATGTTTTAAACAGGAAACTTAGGTGTAATTACCATTACCTGATTGTCATCAAACCGAGGGAAGGTAGAGTTTCTAAAAGATGGGATTCTGAACTCCTGTTTCCGCCGGAATCCGACCGACGGATGGGGGCAGTCGGGCCAGGGGAAGGGATGATAAAAAAGGAAATGAATGACGTCGAAGTTCCCGCACATCAAGGTTCGTTGTGCCTTACAATCGGGAAACAACTCCATCATTCATTTTCTTATTATCGCGTCAGGAAGAAACGACCCTTATCGGATTGGCAGACGTGTCACAGCAGACGCGGACGGATTGGACTGCTCTGACACGTGCTTTTTCGACTTCGAGTGGTAACATTACGTGGTAACTTCGTGACAGTACACAGTCGATCAGTGACCACTTAACCACCGCACAATTACATACCGAGCCGGGCTTTTTTAGCCAGTTCGGCTGTTTTGGCGTCTTTTGTAACGGCTTCGACCTGGGTAAGGATTTCCTCGAAACGAGCCTTGTTCGGCTGACGCAGGAATCGATGATGGGCCAGTTCAACGATAACGCTACACGCGGTTTCGGCCAGTGCGGGGTCGTCCAGGCACGCGGCGGCCCAATTGGCGGACTCCAACGTACGCACGGTAGCGGCCCGCTTAAGGCACCAGTTGCGGTCAGGAGCGGTCGTGGCAATCTTCATGGCGTTCTGGAGCATGGCAAGCGTTTCCGATTCCGGGCGGTCACTCTTGAGTGTCGCGACACGAACAAAGGCTCGCAGTGCCATCTGACGATAAGCGGGCGCCAACTCAGCATTGTCCGCCAGATTCCAGAGGTCATCGAGGTACGCCGCGTTCGGCCAGTTGCACAGGGCACGCAAAGCCGCCGCCTGAACAGCCGGGTCACCGTCGGTCAGGAGCGGTTCCAGAAGCTGACGTACTTTGGCACCACCGAGCTTGCCGAGTAGCGGAAGCAAGGCAACTCGCGTAGCACCCGGATTCTCCGCAGCAGCCGCGAAGTCGAGCGTGAGGTCCGCGCGAGCTTCAAGGTCGGCGAGTTTCTCACAAACCCGAACGATCGTGCGCTCTGCCTGTTCTCGAACCTTGCCCGGCTTCGTTTCAAGATAGAACGCGAGCAGGCGGGGCATGTCGGCTGAATCCGGGTCACAAAGTTGGGCCAAGGCGTCCAGAGCGTCATTTGTAGCGGGTTCATCATCGCCACGAGCCAGAGCGAGTATCGGGTCGATAGCTCTGTAACACTTCATACGGGCAAGATTATCCAGTGCAAAAGTGCGAAGGGCCGGCTTGTTCATAGCGTCCATAAGGGTATCGCCGACCTGACTTTCACCCCAGGCGACGAGAAGTTCGGAAATGGCAGCAAGCTCTGTCGGTTCCGTCGCGTTGGCGGCACAGTCCATAATTTGGGCCAAGTTGTCGGTCTCTTGCATGGCGGTCAGTGCATGAATGGCATTGATCCGCTTTTGAAGGTCGTCGGAGGCCAATCCTTCGAGCGCCACCTGTCGTGCCTTTTCTCCTTCTCGCGACATGACCACGGTCAGGCACGCGGTCCGCGCGGCCGGGTTCAGTCTGTCCAACTTTGCGTAGATCGCTTCCACTTCCTCGTCGGAAAAGTGACCGAGCCAGGCACAGGCAATGGTCGCCTTGACATTATCGTCGCCGAAGAGCCATTCGTTGACCTGCTGCTTCGGGTCGTCGGCCAGCTTAAGCAGACCCACAGCGGCGGCTCGCCGGACACCACGCGGGGCATCCGCGACGCAGAGCGATTCGTAAATGGCTCCTGCCGATTCCTTATCGCCCTGACTCATATAAGACTGGGCAATTTCCAGAGCGGCGGACCCGGCGATTTGGCAGGAGACGGGACGGCCAAGCTCCTTGAGCACAGCATGGCCTTTGGTCCCGTATTTCGACAGCGACCAGACAGCCGCATAGGCAATCTTGGCATTTTCAGACTGCGCAAGTTTTGCTATTTTCGGTAAGGCAGTTTCGTCGCCCAGCTGTGCAAGCGAGTCCATAAAGCCAATTACGGATTCGTCGGTTGCCGAGTCGAGAGCTTCATTAAGGACGGCTGCCGCTTGGGACCCGCCGATTTTCGTTAGTGCCGCACGGGCAACGTAACCTTCAACCGGCTGCTTAACATATTTTGCAAGAATGGGCACTTGCTCTTCTCCGCCAACGACGCGCAGCTGAACGCAGTAGAACTGTCGCCCCAAGGTTGTGGAGTTTTCGTTCAGGAATGAGGCGGCTTTTTCCGCCATAGCTTTTTTCGAAGATTCGTCGGCAAGTGATTTTTCCACTTCGCTCAAAACGACAATCTGACAACCGAGGTCACCACCCGCTTCAAAGACCGCTGCCTGTTGCCAGGGGTCGGTCGCTGATGCTTCCTCTTGCGCGAGTGCGAGACACGGCATGGCCAAAAAGACGGCCAACAGAACGAACATATATTTTTTCATGATTGTAATTTTCCTTTCTGATTCCGGTATCTCTTGATTACATGGTCCACGGTTCACGTTCGGGGCGGGAGAGCTGCTTATTCGCTTCCTCGTTATCGAACAGACTGGTCTTCCAGTCCCACTTCAGTTTCAGGCCGGTGCGACAGGCAATGTCGGCCAGATTACCAAGCGAAGAGGCGATGTGCCCCTGCTCGACGGGCGCGACGGGGTCCTGACGCGTGCGGATACTGCGGAAGAAGTCGGCGGTGTGACGCGTGTACGGATTCCCCTGATGACCCACACGTGGGTCCTGACTGGAGTGCGGACTGACATGGAGATGAACGTCACTCTCTTTAAGCTTTATGTCCAGAAGAGAATCGTCCGAGGCGGAAATTCCACCACGATTGACATGAACCCAGCCTTCATCGCCGATGAAACGGGTTCCGTGTGCGTTGGGCGCGCCGTCGACAGAGAAGTCCAGAACGAGACCGCTCTCATAACGGTAAGTCACGTTCCAATTAATCCACGTATCGGACATACCGCCTTCGGGCATGGTACCGGTCCCTTCAATTTCGAACGGTTTTTCGCCGAGCTCAGGCATACCCCAGTTGGCGATATCGAGATAATGAACGCCCCAGTTGGTAATGAAACCGGCACAATAATGCGAAATCATGTACAGAGCGAGCCATTCGACCCGTTTCTTATCGAACGGGAGCAGCGGCGCCGGGCCGGACCAGCGGTCCCAGTCGAACCCTTCAGGCGGGTCGCACGGCGGCTCCAGTGGGCAGAAGACGCCCCCTGGGCCACCCACCTCGACGCGGGTCACTTTACCAAGATAACCGTTGCGGGCAAGCTCGGCCGCGAATCGAAAGTTCGACTGACTTCGCTGCTGCGTACCGACCTGAAAGATCGTACCGTGTTCCCGGACAAGATTACAAACTTTTACCCCTTGATGCACGTAGCGGGTCAGTGGCTTTTCGCCGTAGATGTCTTTTCCCGACTGAATCATGCGGCGATAGATCGGGCCGTGCCAGTGGTCCGGAACCGTGCCCCAGAGCGCGTCAATATCGTCCCGTTCCAGAACTTCAAGGAAGTCGCCGGTTATATCGCAGCCTTTGTAATTTTCAAAACCGGTTCTGTTGGCGTACATGCCATTAACGACATCGCGGGCACGTTCGGCACGCTCACGCCGGCAGTCGGCTATGGCGAGTATTTGATGGTCCGGCAGCGGCGTCATGGCGCCTATTGAGTCACTGCCTCGATTGCCAACGCCGAAAACGCCTATGGTGATCCGTTCGCTTGGCGCCATGGCACCATCTTTACCCAGAGACGAGGCCGGGACAACGAGTGGCGCGGCACAGCCAGCCCCGGCTATACCAAGACTGGCCAGAAACGTTCGTCGAGTCAGAGACGCTCCGCCCGGCGTGGAAAAATCTTTGTTCTTTCGCATGATACTTTACCTCTGTTTGGTTGGAATTACTGGAGCACTACTCGTCGCTCCTCATTATACATAGTTTAGAGAGTTATCGTGAGGGAGGCCGCGAGGAATGATCGCACAACGACCATTCCTCGCAACCACTTGTGGTTTTACAGGTTGGACAACCGGCCCGGCCGTTAGTGGGCAGCCTCGCATTCTTTTACGACTTTGCTCAAATGCTCCAGGCTTCGTTTGGCCTCGTCTATGGACCCGCACTCGACGGAGAAGACGATATCGTGCGGACAGGTCATGGCAATTTTAACCAGTCGCGTCCAGTCGAGTACCCCGTCGCCACAGCCGCAGCCGACCGGCGTTCCGGTGACCTTGCCAAGCTCTTCATTCGAATGCTGAACGGAAATATCCTTCGCGTGCATGTGGACCGAACGGTCGATTATACTTTCGAGCCAGCTATAGGGATCCTGACCCGCAAGATAAGCGTTACCTGTATCAAGATTAAATCCCATGGCCGGCGACTTCACCAGCGCGTAGAGTTTTTCCAGTCCGGCCGGCGTCTTGGAATACTGGGCATGGCATTCCAAACCGATCTTAACGCCTCGGGCCTCCGCGACGAACGCCGCTTCCTGAAGGGTGTATTTCATGAGAACCCAATCTTCCGCCTCCGTCGTCCAAGGCGACTTAATACCTTCATCGGTATTGACGACCGGGGCACCACATTCAGCGGCGAACCGAATGGCCATTTTCAGATACTCCGCGTGGCGGTCGGGGCAGCCGAGTGGGCCGTGTGCCTGAAGTCCGGAGATCTTCAGCCCACGGTCTTCACACAATCGTCGCATCTTCATGGGGTCGTCGAAAAGAGACCAGGTGTGATAATATCCCGCTTCACTCATGAGTTCGCGTCCGAAATGCACCATGGGTTCCACATACTCATAGCCCATCTCCGCCGCCCGGTCCAAGCCCCAAACAAACGGCTTGTCGTGATGCCGCGTCGCTTCCAAATTCATACCAATCTTAACGTTGCCCATTGACACATACCTTTCTCGTAAAAAATTTTTCGTTCAGTCGTTCTTCAGGACGGAAAAATGTCTTTTACACCGTTCCGCCTTTGATTATCTCTATTATCCCCTCCTTTTCCAAGAAAAACAATGCCATTTTGCGCAAAATGGACTTCCAATATGCGACACAAACCCCAATTCCGGGACCAGACACGCCCATTTTTGATGGGCTGCTCCCGACTGCTTGCCTGTTCGGGTCGCAGCAATAGCGTTCGGGACGGCCAACTCACCATAATACGTTCCCCCTCACACTGCCCAAGTGCAACCGATTCGCCCTAACGCCCTCCTAATCATTCCGCGTCGCCCGGAAAGGGCAGTATATACAGCGGCGCTGTCTTTTGTTGTGGCCTGTACCGCCCTTACAGGACGTGGTTTTATAGGAAACTAGAGACGGTTTTTGCAATCGATTTACAGGACAAGGAATGATCTATTTCACAGAGATAAGGAGTCCGCAAAGGTCCCGCACCGGAATCGGTCGCCCCGGCACGAACGTGCGGCGGGTGGCCTGGACAGGTTTTTGCCCTGCCCAGTAACACGCATTTTCCCGCAAGACAGGAACTATTTCACACCCCGTTGAGCTTTCTCTCGCGCCGGGGCGCCAAGTTCAAAGGTTTGTTTGACCCGACTGCGGCCAACAGATAGCCGCAAGTCCGATGTTTTCGGATCCATGTACTTGGAATCGACCATTTGAAAAAATCCCCTTTTAAGTTTTCCTGCATTCTTCGCCAGGAATGCTCGCTCCTGGGCCGGATCCGTTGGTACCTGATCCCAAGGCCCTTCTTTTATTTCTTCGAATTTCGATACGAGTACAACATATTCACCTTCTGGCACTCCGGAATAGCGGCCGTGGGTCAAAAGATCAACAGCGCCAGAAGCGTTTGTAACGCCTCCAGCTCCAAATGAAGTTGTCTTTTCCACCATCTGCAGACTTACTTCAGCCTCGACCAGCGGCTCTCCCTTTTGAGTAAAAATGAGAGTTACCGGAGTAAGTTTCGGCATATCCCCGGGTTTTCTCTCGTCGCAACCCGAGAAGCAAAGCAACACGCACGCGACAAAGAGTAATATTAATGTGGTTTTTTTCATTTTCGTCTCCTTAAAAACCTTCCAGGATGCTATAAGGATGTCGTCTCGCCACCGTTAACACTGCCCATGGCACCCCACACCCCGTAGGAACTCACGCCCGTATTCTTCGGTGCTGTCGACAAGTCACCGCAATCAATTGTATCGGACACAAATCGAACCGAGCCATCCCCCATACAGACATTGACGCCGCCAGAATGATAACTGTTCGCAGTTTGAAGCGTGCCTCCTGTATCTTCGGTCCCAGCAGGAGTTTCTTCACTATTTCCGCCGCTGCTATTGTCGCCATTATTACAGGAAATGGAATTGGGCGGGAGAACGGTAACAAACCCACTTACATTATAAAGTCCGTCCGTTATATTCATGCCTCGCCATACCTTCATGGAATTTCCCGAAAAAACTTTCCCATTTTGTAAATTGAGACACGCCTGCGGACCTTGATTGTAAAGAAGACTCGTCGAATACATATACTTGGTGCCGCCATGAATCGAATTAACAACCCCAGTGGAGGGGCTTGAGGGAATTGTCACAGCTTCACTTACCGCAACACTGTTACTCAACCCGTCTACTATAGCGCTGAAATTCTTAAAATAATAGGAATTAAAAAAACCACGCTGACGTACATTGGCAATCAGTCCATACATGGCTCCGTATTTCTCTAATTCTATACATGCCGCAAGAGGATTAGCGATCCAGAATGACGCGGTCACGCTTCTGCCAGAACCGGTAACGTAGTTATCAAAGCCACTTGGAAAGCCATTCCAGATAACATTGTCGCCGTGGCAAACCATGTAATTAAACATACCATATTGGCCGTCATATCTTTTTCCACTTGGCATAGGGTCACTTGGACATTGGAGAGAAGGCACAAGAAGTTCGGCAAAGGGAGATTCCCAAGAGGACGCAGCATGACTCATAACAACTTCCCAAGCCGCCGTTTGTTCCATGTAGGGAAGTAACGCCCCTATAGTCGAAAAACGACGGTCCATCTTGAGAGGATGCATCGCGGTAGCCGCGGGAAGAGAATTGTTCACATCATGGTAGTTGTGAAAGGCAATTCCATACTGTTTCAGATTATTGGTGCACTGCATTCTTCTTGCCGCCTCGCGCGCCGCTTGGACCGCTGGCAGCAGAAGCGCAATTAAGATTCCGATGATGGCGATCACCACCAGAAGTTCGACGAGGGTAAAGGCGAGAATTTTTCTGAGAAGGGATTTTCTTTGAGGACCTAAATCTCCCCCCCCCCGCAAATTAACAAACGCACGACTTCGATTCTGATGCTCTTCTTCATGTTTCTTCTCCTTGTGTAAAGAAAGTTGGACGGATGCAAATGTGGATGATTTACAAAATAATATTCAATCATCCAGGCAATTATTCTACTAATCCCTATTATACACAAGAAACCAGAAAAAACAATTCCATTTTGCGCAAAATGAACTTCCATTTTGCGACAAATTCGGCGAAAGGAACGATTTTTGACTCGCTTTCCATATTTTTGTTACGCGTCGGGCGGGCGCCCATGGGGTTATACCCCAGTTCATTACGTTCGCCCGACCTGCGAGCAGTCGGGAGCGTAGGCAGACGCTCCCGGGAGGCTCTAATCCGTCTTAACACGCCAGCGGAGGTATTCGTCCATGAACGCCTGGAGATTGCCATCGAGAACGTCGTGGAAATTGGAGACACAGTAGCCGGTTCGCGAATCCTTAACCCGCTGCTCCGGGTGCAGAAAGTAGTTGCGAATCTGGGAGCCGAACCCGACTTTGGCCATGTTTTTGTACTTTTCGGCCATGCGCTGCTCGCGTTTTTCCTCTTCCCGCTGGAGAAGCCGGGCACGCAACATTTTAAGAGCCATAGCGCGATTCTTGTGCTGACTCCGTTCATTCTGGCATTGTACAACCGTACCGGTCGGAATGTGCGTCAGCCGAATGGCACTGGACGTCTTATTCACATGCTGACCCCCTGCGCCACTGGAACGAAAGACGTCTTCCCGAATATCTTCGTCACGCAGTTCGACCTGAATCGAGTCGTCAATATCAGGCGAAACGTCAACGGCGGCGAAACTCGTCTGTCGCTTGCCTTCCGCGTTATAAGGACTAATGCGGACGAGCCGGTGCGTACCGATTTCCGACTTGAGATAGCCGTAGGCCATGGGGCCACGCACCATAATACTGGCACTATTAATCCCGGCCTCTTCGTTGTCCTGCCGGTCGAGTAGTTCGACAGCGTATTCATGACGCTGCGCCCAGTTTATATACATGCGCAAGAGCATCTCGGCCCAGTCGTTAGCGTCGGTACCGCCGTCCCTCGCATTGATACTGACAATAGCGTTATTCAAGTCGAACGGACCGTTGAGCAAGGCACTGGTCTGGAGCTGTTCGAGCGTTGCCTCAACGTCAGCCAGCTTACCAGGAATTTCCGCGGCCATCTCTTCGTCTTCCGCGCCGAGTTCGAACAGGACGTCGAGTTCGTCAAGTTCGGCGAGAATATCGTCCATGGGGCGCACGAGCGCCTTGAACCCCTTCAGACGCGAGACGACTGCCTGTGATTTCTCCTGGTCGTCCCAGAAGCCAGGCGCGGTCATTTCCTCGTCGATTTTGGCAATTTGGGCTTTTTTATCAGCGTAGTCAAAGAGAGTCCTTTAGCTGAACCAGACTCTCACGAATCCTGTGTGTACGATCGACCCATTCATTTTCAACCGGCATAATGGCACTCCTTCTGTGTCAGACGTGATAATCCTGCAAACTCTTTGCAAATTCCGGGCCGGCGTTAATCGCCTCAATTCCCTTAACGGCAGCTATGGCCGCGGCCAGCGTTGTTATGTACGGAATGCGAAGGCGAATCGCCGTCTTTCTAATGTACGAGTCGTCATGCTGACTCGCTTTCCCGCTGGGCGTATTGACCACGAGCTGTATCTTACCGTTCTTCATGGCGTCGACAATATTGGGCCGTCCTTCGTGCACTTTGAGAATCTTCTCGCACGGTATGCCTGCGGCGAGCAGACTGCGACTGGTCCCTTCGGTGGCCAGAATATTAAAGCCAAGTTCCACGAATCGCATCGCCGCCTGATTCACCGCCGGTCGGTCGGGTTCAGAGACGGTAATCAGAACGGTGCCCTTCGTGGGCAGGACCGACCCGGCGGCCTCTTCCGCCTTATAGAAGGCCAGACCAAACGAGTCACTCAAGCCGAGTACTTCGCCTGTCGAACGCATTTCCGGACCGAGAAGCGGGTCAACTTCGGGAAACATATTAAACGGGAACACCGCTTCCTTGACACCGAAATGCGAAAAATGACGCGGCTTAAGATTCATATCGGCAATCTTTTCGCCTATCATGGCACGAGTCGCCAGACGGGCCATAGAGACGTTGCACACTTTCGAGACGAGCGGAACCGTACGACTGGCTCGCGGATTCGCCTCAAGAATATAGACGGTGTCCTTGGCGATCGCGTACTGAATATTCATAAGTCCGACAACGCCCATTTCAATTGCGATTTTACGTGTGTATTCCCGAATCGTTTCGATATGCTTCGGGGCTATACTGATAGGCGGGATAACACAGGCGGAGTCGCCCGAGTGAATACCGGCCAGTTCAATATGCTCCATAACCGAGGGAACAAAGGCGTCGGTACCGTCGGAGATGGCGTCGGCTTCCGTTTCAATGGCGTCGACGAGAAAGCGGTCAACGAGAATGGGCCGTTCAGGGGAAACGTCGACGGCCGCATTGACGTAGTTCGTCAGCATTTCATCGTCGTGCACAATTTCCATAGCGCGCCCGCCGAGCACATAGGAGGGACGAACCATGAGCGGATAGCCAATACGTCGTGCGGCAGCCAGGGCCTCCTCGACGTTCGTAACCATATCGGATTCCGGCTCCGGAATGCCCAGCTTGGTCATCATTTTTCGGAACAGGTCGC
Source organism: Planctomycetia bacterium (assembly GCA_030539295.1). Lineage (GTDB taxonomy): Bacteria > Planctomycetota > Planctomycetia > Pirellulales > Thermoguttaceae > JAUNBG01. The sequence goes on from JAUNSJ010000011.1 coordinate 102,905, forward strand.
GGTCTTCGGCCAAGTCAATCGTTTTCGGCGGCGTACCGATAATGCGAACTCCTGCCTCTTCCAGGGAAGAGGCCAGGTTCAGCGGCGTCTGGCCCCCGAACTGGACAACGACGCCTTCCGGCTGCTCCTCTTCGTATATACTCAAGACGTCTTCCAGCGTGAGCGGCTCAAAATAGAGCTTGTTCGACGTATCGAAGTCGGTTGAGACCGTCTCCGGATTGCAGTTGACCATAATGGTCTCGTAGCCGGCGTCACGCAGAGCAAAGGCCGCGTGAACACAGCAGTAGTCAAACTCTATGCCTTGCCCTATCCGGTTGGGCCCGCCGCCGAGCACCATAATCTTCTTGTTCCCGCTGATCTTATTGACGTCGGGAGCGCCGCTATAGGTGGAATAATAATAACAGGCATTATCGACACCACTGACCGGAATGGTGTCCCAAGTCTCGACAACGTTCAGCTTTTTGCGTCGCTGGCGAATCTCCTTTTCGCTGACGTCGAGCAGTTGGGCCAGATACCGGTCGGCGAACCCGTCCCGTTTCGCCTGAACCAGGAGTTCGTCGGAAAGAACGCGGCCGCGACAGGCCTTGATTTGCTCTTCGAGTTCGACCAGTTCCTTAATCTGCTCCAGGAAATATCGCTTAATCTTGGTCTTCTGATGAATTACGTCAATACCAACGCCGCGACGCAACGCCTCGTAAATCAAGAAGTAACGTTCGCTGGACGGCACATTTAACTTGTAGAGAATTTCGTCGAGCGACAGTTTGACAATGTTCTTTTTGCCCCCGAGACCATATTGACCGATTTCCAGGGACCGAATGGCCTTCTGAAACGCCTCCTTGAAATTCTTGCCGATACTCATGACCTCGCCGACTGCTCGCATCTGCGTTCCGAGACGGTCCTGAACCCCTTTAAACTTCTCAAAAGCCCAGCGCGCAAACTTGACGACAACGTAGTCGCCCGAAGGCGTGTACTTCTCCAGCGTTCCGTCCCGCCAGTAAGGCATTTCATCTAACGTCATACCAGCAGCCAACTTAGCGGAAATCAAAGCAATGGGAAAACCGGTCGCCTTCGACGCCAGTGCCGACGAACGACTCGTTCGCGGATTAATTTCAATAACGACAACACGGTCGGTAACCGGGTCGTGCGCGAACTGCACGTTCGTACCGCCAATAACGCCAATCGACTCGACAATACTCCAGGCATACCGCTGAAGCCGGTCCTGCAACTCCTGACTAATCGTGAGCATGGGAGCGGTGCAGAAGGAATCGCCGGTGTGCACGCCCATCGGATCGACGTTTTCGATAAAGCAGACGGTAATCATCTGCCCCTTGGCGTCCCGAACGACCTCCAGTTCCAGCTCCTCCCAGCCGAGGACACATTCTTCGATGAGGACCTGGGTTACCATACTGGCAGCCAGACCCCGAGCCGCAATCGTGCGGAGTTCTTCCTGATTAAACGCGATTCCGCCGCCCGTTCCGCCCATCGTATAGGCAGGTCGAACGACGACCGGATAGCCGAGCTCTTCGGCGATCTGCTCGCAATGCTCAAGCGTTGTGGCAATTTCACTTCGGGCGGTCTCTATCCCGAGTGTGGCCATGGTGTCTTTAAAGGCCTGACGATCTTCGCCACGCTCAATAGCATCGAGTTGGACCCCGATTACGCGAACCCCGTACTTATCCAGAATGCCATGCTTGGCCAGGTCCATGGCGAGATTCAGAGCCGACTGCCCGCCCAGATTCGGGAGCAGAGCGTCCGGCCGCTCCTTAACGATAATCCGCTCCAGTGATTCGACCGTCAGTGGCTCAATATAGGTCTCGTCTGCGATGCCAGGGTCGGTCATAATCGTCGCCGGATTTGAGTTTACCAGAACGATTCGATAGCCTAATTCCCGAAGTGCCTTGCACGCCTGGGTCCCGGAATAGTCGAATTCGCATGCCTGACCAATGACAATAGGCCCGGAACCAATAATAAGAACTTTTTTGATATCGTCGCGACGTGGCATCTCTGGCTACCTTTCTTGTTGCAGGAATTGAGTCGGTCAGACGCTCCGGGAGCAAACGGAGACGGTGGCCTGTACTTTGGGGGCATTCCCGTCGCCCGACCCGGACTACTTTCGTCCCTGACTTTTGCCATGCTTCGCACCGCAAAACGGCCTTGGGCCCGGAATCGCTGCTTACTCTTAAAAATGTCCCAACTCCAAAATTCAATCTATTATAATCAATTGAAACCCCGCGTCAACCCCTGCCCAGTCGCCTTTTTTCACGCCTTCCGCTTTCGTTATTGTTTGGTCGGGCCTTGGCGAGCAGGCCCGACCAAAACGAGACACCGCCAGGCGGTCAGAAGCCCGCACACGCCGCCCAGTATTCCGCACCAGAGACAGTGAAGTCCCAGCATGGAACAAAAGGACCACTCAGAATACAGAAGAAACGCAACGGCAATCAGAAATTCAACAACGACTAACGCTACCGTCAGACAAAGGAGCCACCAGGGCCCCTCCTTGTCCGGAAGCCGAGCTGACCAGGCGCTGGATATCGGCTGCTGTTGCCCGCTTTCCATCGCTTTTCGCGTAAAATACGACGTGGGAAAGACAACCAGAAACGTAATACATACACATGTTACGACCGCATCCGACGCAATCTCTCCATAATGCACCGGATTCATGTCCCGGTGACTCAGCCAGAAAGCCAGTCCATTGCAAACCACGTTCAACAGGCCAGCTACAGCAAATTGCGTCCCTAAAAACGCTCCGCAGCCAGATATTTGTTTCTCTTGTTCATTCATCTGTTCGTTCATCGGATCCATCTTCCTTAATTTTCTGTCTTGAAGTTGGCCACCAAATCCTAAAGCGGACCTGACGCATATTATTCCTTCGTAACCAGGTTACTTCTATAATGAAGACAAAATAAAACGACGGCGTTAACATTTCGTCTACGAAGTTCTATACTGGCGTGCTAAACACTATCATAACATCCCTCATAGGACTCTGTCTATGGGCCAGGACAAAGAATAAGAGAAAAAGACACGATTCTTGCGACAACTTAAACGAATTCCACGTGAAGTCCACGCCACTAGTCGTGCCTGGTTCATGCTGCGTGACTCGTCCTCTCCGCATAAATTTTTAATTTTTTCCAGAAAGGTAGCAACAAGGTGAGGGGAGGGGAAACA
>JAUNSJ010000076.1 GCA_030539295.1 Planctomycetia bacterium
ACACCCCTTCAAACTTTTTTTAATAGGCTTCGCCCTCCGTTTTCAAGCGGGTTTAATAGGCTTCGCCCTCGATGGGTAAGTTAGGACGGTTTCACCGCTTTTTTCACGGTCTTTTTCGTCGCGGTCTTGGCGGTCTTTTTGGTCGCGGCCTTTTTAACGGCTTTTTTGGTTGCCGTTTTGGTTGCTTTTTTACTCGCGGCTTTGGTCACGGCTTTCTTAGCGGCCTTTTTAACGACTTTTTTCACGGCCCGCTTGCGGCGAGGCGCGACTCCCTTGGCCGCCCGTAACGCGATCAGTTCAAGGGCCTTATCGCGAGTAAGCTCCTCCGCCGGAAGGTCGCGGGGCAGGGACGCATTCGTTTCCCCGTCGGTAACGTACGGCCCAAACCGCCCGTCGAGTAGTTGGACCGGCTTCCCGGAGACCGGAGACTCGCCGAACTCGCGGATCGGCTCCGATTTCTTCGACTCGCGCCGGGCTTTATTGAACTTCGGCTGGGCGAGAATCTCCAGAGCACGCGTCAGGTCAACGTCGAGCGGCGATATTTCCGGGGGAAGCGATCGGGTTTGATCGCCGCACTTTACGTAGGGTCCGAATCGCCCGTTACTGGCAATGACTTCCTGGCCATTTTCCGGGTCGCTCCCAAGGGTACGCGGAAGACTGAGCAGTGCCAGTGCAGTAGCCAGGTCAATGGACTCAGGGGTCATCCCCTTGAGTAGCGAGGCATTTTGCGGTTTCTCTTTCCCATCGGCGTCGCCACGCTGTATATAAGGTCCGAACCTGCCAGACTTAACGTAAATTGGCTTGCCGGTTTCCGGGCACATACCCAGCGGCTCTTCCGTGCGTTGTGAAGTCTCGAACAGCTCAAGGGCCTTGGCAATGGTCAGCTCGTCAGGCGGCAGTTCGTCAGGCACACCTGCCTGACGCTCGCCCTGCTGCAGGAACGGCCCGTAACGCCCGACCCGGACGTAGACCGGCTCACCGTCGTCGGGCGTGCCAATGAGGATTTGACTTATATTACGAGCGTCAATTTCGCCCACTTTACTCTCAATGAGCGGCTTAAGGCCTGTCGCACTACTCACACTTACGTCCGAATCGCCGCCTTCTCCGAAGTAGAAATTTTTGAGGTAGTCAAGATGGTCCAGCTCGCCTCGACTTATCGCGTCCAGCTGGTTCTCCATTTCCGCAGTGAACTGATAGTCCACCAAGTCGGGAAAATGGGTCTCCAGCAGCTGGCAGACGGCGAACGCGGTCCAGGTCGGTACCAAAGCACCGTTCTTTTTGAAAACGTAATTCCGGTTGAGAATCGTATCGATAATGGACGCGTACGTACTCGGGCGCCCGATCCCTTTTTCTTCCAGGGTCCGGGTGAGCGACGCCTCGGAATAGCGGACCGGCGGCATGGTCGAATGCTCTTGAGCGTCGAGCGACTGGCAGTCGAGCTTTTCGCCTGGCTGAACGTCAGGCAGTGCCGTCTCCTGGTCCGCCAGTTCGGCCTCGGGGTCGTCGAGCCCTTCCACGTACGCGCGAAGATAGCCGGGGAAGTCAATTGTCTTACCGCTGACATGGAATCGTGAATCGTCGAGTGCCACGACAATCGACTTACGCCGCCCGCGGGCATCGGTCATCTGACTGGCAATAGTCCGCTTCCAAATGAGGTCGTAAAGTCTGAACTCTTCGCTGGTAAGGGATTTACGGACCTGTTCCGGGAGCAGGAAGGAATGACCGGACGGCCGAATCGCTTCGTGCGCCTCCTGCGCATTTTTCACCTTCGTCTGATAATATCGCGGACTGGCCGGCAGGTATTCCGGTCCGTAGTGCGAGGCGACCAACGAGCGGGCCGCCTGAATCGCCTCTTGCGACAGATTGGTCGAGTCGGTTCTCATGTAGGTTATGTACCCGTTTTCATAGAGGCTTTGTGCAACGTTCATGGTTTTACGCGCCGTAAAGCCGAGCTTGCGGTTCGCCTCCTGCTGCAGCGTACTGGTCGTAAAGGGCGCGTACGGCCGCGTTATGTACGCTTTCTCTTCTACCGTCTGTACTTGCGCCTGACCCTCACGCAGACGCCGGGCCAGAGCCGTGACCTCTTCGTGATTCAGCAGCAGGAACTTCTCCGGATGCAGCAGAGTCCCGGTCGCCGGGTCGAAATCCTTACCAGACGGAATCTGACGCTCGCCGACGCTAATAAGAGCGGCGGAAAACGGACGCGAACCACTGGCACAGAACGAGCCGGCAATATCCCAGTACGTAGCACTGCGGAAGGCAATTCGCTCCCGCTCACGATCGACAATAAGTCGGACCGCCACGCTCTGCACACGACCTGCCGACAAATTATTGCGAACCTTATACCACAGCAGGGGAGAAACCTCATAGCCAAAGAGTCGGTCGACGATTCGACGCGTCTCCTGGGCACGGACCAGATCATTATCGATCTGGCGCGGGTTCTCAAGCGAGTTCAGAATCGCCTGACGCGTGATCTCGTGAAAGACGAGGCGATGGACCGGTACTTTCGGCTTGAGCAGCTCGTACAAATGCCAGCTTATTGCCTCTCCTTCCCGGTCTTCATCCGTTGCAAGATAGAGCGAATCGGCCCCTTTGAGCAGGGTCTTGAGCTTCTTGACCTGCTTCGCTTTGTCGTCAGGCGTAATATAAATAGGCTCAAAATCTTCGTTTACGTTCACACCCAGCCGGGCCCAGCTCTCTTTCTTATACTCTTCCGGCAGGTCTTTTGTGCCCCGCGGCAGATCGCGGACGTGGCCTATACTGGCCTCGACGGTGTATTGATCACCCAAATATTTCGCTATTGTCTTCGCTTTGGCCGGCGACTCGACTATGACCAACGCGTGCTCTTTCCCTGCGGTTTTCGTACTACTCATGGACCTGGCCTGGTTAACTATCCTGTTTTTTATACTTGTTTTTGTATCGTAATTCATCTTCCAACGTCTGTAGCAAACGTTCTCTGCCTTAATTTGATACACTTCTATTCGAACTTTGTCAAGGGGAAAGAGTGAAAAAAAGCGGAAGAAAAGGAAAAAGGACAAAAATAGGGGGGCGTACCCCGTACTTTTGCGAACCTGGGTAGTTTATTCCGGTCAGGCCGTCAGGGCAGACCAGCTCAACGATCTTCTAGGGCCTTTAGCGCCTTCTGAAAGAGGAGTTCCCGCGCCGCGTCGGCACTACTGGCCGCGTCCGACGTCGTATCTAATACCGGCGAATCTGAGACCGGCGACTCCTCGGCGTCGTGAGCCAGTTCTTCCAGGGCCGTCGATTGGGAGAACGCCGCGTCGGACCAGTCGTCCAAATCGAATTCGGGATCAACAAGTTCCGGTAGAATGAGGACCGGTAAAGGCTCGGCATTGGCAGACTCGTCGTGGTCATGGTCAGGCTGATTCCCCTCCTTCGAGGCGACCGCTGTCGTTGTATCGGCCGCAGGTTCGTGCGTGGTCCAGCTTGGTTCCGGCGGCGAAGGCTGCTCCGCCTTGTGACTGAACTTGGGCGCCGTCGTACTGGCTTGCAGAGGAATGGCTTGCACAGGGAGGCTGACCTGCGATTTCGTCGTGGCGGTGACCGCTGCCGGCTGCGGAATGCGCAGACTCGCGCGCTCTGCCGGACCGGGTACGCTGCCCGCTTGAGTCGACGGTGTGGCATTCGGCCCAGTGTGCGTACGCGAACGGACGCTGCCTGGCTCGCTGGCCGAATCGTCTCGGGCAAGAATTCTCGCCAGTTCCGGCTGCTCCGCGTTCTTTTTCGGCATGAGCGTATAGGGGATGCCGTAGCCTTGAACCCGCTGATTCAGCTGCTGCTCGACCCGAACGCAAGTTGCGACCAGTGCCTCTTTGACCTCAGGCGAGAGTGTCTTCATGCGCAGGACCGTATTGTGTACGCCGGCCGGATTCTCCTCCATGGCCCGGGAGAGGCCGCCGACAAAGGCCACCGTCTGCGTAAAATTGGCGTCCGCAACCCGGCCCAACAGCGGTGCGAACATACGACTCATCAGCTCATAACCTACATTATAGACTCGAACGAAACTGTCCATGCGGCAGATGGCAAGCGGCTCCCCTTCCTGATCTTCCGTGTAGCGAATTTGCAGGATGAGGAGAATATCGCCGACGATTTCCGTTGTGACTCCCGGCCCTTTATACCGGCCGCGGGCCCAGAGCAGGAGCAGGTCATTGTCATGATATAGAAGTTCCATATCGCCCAGAGTCCCTGCCTGCTCTTCAAAATGCCACGACCAGGGCCCGGTCCTCTGGAGCGACATGCCGGGATAGCCGAGTACGTCCCAGAAGGAAACGACGATTTCCGGATTGCAGAGGACCAGATCGAACAGTTCCGGATTGCAGTAGCCGCCCGCCATGGGCAGACGGCGATAGATTGGCCGTTCGTTCAGGACACTTTCCACTTGCTCGCGTTCCCGGCTCGAGAGTGAATTCCAGGGAATTTTGCGTAACGCCTCTTGCGCACTGCTTTTAGAGGTAGACGGACGTGTCAGATCGTCAAAGCTTGATTTCCCCCCGGCCAGTCGCCCCTGGGCATAACAGGCAGCACTTCCGGTGAGCAAAAATAATGCCAGTAGCAGCGTCAGAATGCGAAACATGTTCCACTTGGGCGCCCTTGAGCCCGCCGGCAGTCCGTTAGGAATTTGATTCATGAAATTTCCATTCATTATGACAGTATAATTCAAACCGCCCGGGATTCGGCCACCAAGGACGATGTTTTTCCGTTTGAGACAGTTCCCTTAGATTATCGGCATACCATGGCACCTAAGAATAGACATTTCCCCGAATTCGCCCAAATTCGGGCCCGCTCTGCTACGCGGCCCCCCACCGAGGGCGAAGCCTACTAACCCGCCTGAAAACGGAGGGCGAAGCCTACTAAAAAAAGTTTGAAGGGGTGTGGGGGGACTTTTCAAAAG
>JAUNSJ010000077.1 GCA_030539295.1 Planctomycetia bacterium
CCACGCACTGTAAGGGCAGCACAGGCAGGACCACCTACGAACCCGGGCACGGCCCACCTCCGCGTTCCTCCGCGTTCCCCTGCGTTCCCCTGCGCGCTAAAAAATAATCCGTCAATTTGAGAGGGCATTTGAGACGGGGTGCAGTGTCCGTAATCCGTTCTACGTTCAGGAGTTATATATCACGCGGAGTTCGCGGGGGGGCGCGGAGGGTCCGCTTCAAAATCGGTCGCGCTGGCGCGGGGGTGCGACTGGTCGTGGGAACCTGTTTGTGCTGCCCTTACAGGGCGATGTTCATTTTCTACCGCAAACCCGGGGCGTTGGTCGCTACGCTCCCTTGCCCCGGGCTATGATGTGCTGGCCTTACAGGCCGCCGGGGAATGGTTATGACGGCGTTAGGGCAAATCCAGGGCGGGTACATTGTGAGGGCGGGGAGCATCCTGGGCCACGCTTACCAGTCGGGAGTGTTTCTCTCGTTTTTTGAAAAAAAATCGAAAAGACCTCTTGCTTCGATCCGGTAAAAAGGTTACATTTACCTCGCGTGAGTTTGTTTCCGTATCCGGAATGACGACAGGAACGTTTCCTCTGCCACGATGGAGGCAACAGCAGGAATCGACGCCCTATTGACCCGATTGGATGCCATTGGTTACATGAATTTACAACGATACATAATATTAATGACGATCTTCTGTTGGATGATCGTCTTGCCGTCACAGGACCAGGTATTCGGGGAAGGTGAACCGGAGGGATCTCGCACTCTTTTGACCCCGGAAGATATAAGCGGTGCGTCGCTAAGAGAGATGAATGGCATTGAGATGATGAGTCGGGACTTTACGGAAAGTCCGACGGGTCAAGAGGTTCCGCAAGGTAGCGACGACCTCTGGATTCCGGACATGTCACTTCAGTCGCCTAGTGAGGCCGCCGGCGTGAGCGTGTCGGGCGAGCCGACTTCAGCGTCAGGGAGCACCGGTTCCCCGGGTCCCGCGGTCGCCATGTCCACTCCCGCGTCAGGGCAAGTCCCGGCAGCACACACAGCGAACACCACAAACACAGCGAACACGTTGGTCGCGTCGGCGGCCCCGGCAGAGTCTGCTACGCCGGGTGCCGCCCCGACGTTTCATCCTGGCTTTCAGGTGATTAACGCGTCTGACAAGGCTTTTGTGCCGCCTATGCCCCCGTTAAATGAGCCGCCGGTCTATCCGAAAGCGGGCCAGACCTTCGTGCCCGGCGATAACACGTTCCCTGCTCTTACCCCGGCCCCGACGGCTCAGGCCACACCGAACATGGCGCCGGCTCCCACGACCCCGGCTCCCACGCCGGCCCCTACTGCCCCGGCCGACGAGTGGTCCGGAGCGGCGTTTTCCTCGACGCAAGAGTTTGCGAAGGAGTCTTTTGCAAGCGAGGCGGCGAAAGCGGCCCAGGCCATCCAGACCCAGACGCAAGCGACAGGCGTGATTCCGACCGGACCCGACGGGAAGCCTGCCTGGGGTCAACCGTTCTCCAAGCCGGGCGAGCAGCATACGACGGTCGATACGATTGTCTCGGCGCAGGACGCGGCGCGGATGAACCTTTCCGGGTACACGATAGAAGACATTCGGGTTTCCGGACTGGAAATGTCGATCAATCGGTTCAATCAGCTCATTAAGACGAAGATCGGTCAGAAGTTTGACCAGCAGGTACTCGAAGAGGACAAGCGTATGCTGCTGCAAACGAAGCAGTTTATTGATGTGACCGTTTCGACGACGATTCTGCCGGACCGGCCGAACGTACTGACCGTGAACTTTGACCTGACGCCGCGGCGGCTCATGCAATATATCAAGATTCTGGGCAATACGAAGATGTCGAAATCGGACATTCTGGAAGAGCTTGGCATGAAGCGGGGCGAAAGTCGCATGGACCCCTACGACGTGGAAAATGGCCGACTGCGTATCATTGAGCTTTATAAGAATAAGGGCTATAACGAGCCGCATGTCGAAATCCTCTGGGGCGACCAGCCGGAAGACGTCGGCGTTGTCTATCTTATTAGTGAAGGCGTTAAGCAGCGCGTGCTCAACGTGGAATTCGTCGGCAATAAGTTGGCCAGCAGTGCCCGACTTAAGAGCCTTATCCACTGCAAGCCAGGCGTGTTATACGTTATTGGCGGTGACTTTAGCCGCGAACTTCTCGATGAAGACGTGACGAAACTTTTGGAATATTATCGACGGCTGGGCTATTTCGATGCACGGGTCGATCGTGAGTTCGTCGAAGGGAAAGGATACACCGGACTGGGTAAGGACAATGCCTGGGTTAGTGTCCGGTACATTATTGATGAAGGGCCTCGCTATAAGGTTCGTGACTTCCTTTTCGACGGCAATCGTGTCCTCTCGAACGACAAGCTGGCCAAGGAGCTTAAAGTTAAGAAGGGGTCCTATTATAATTATACGGACCTGGAGCAGGATCGAATTGCCTTAAAGTACGCGTATCAGAATCTGGGCTACGTACTGGCGGAAATTGAGCCGAAACAGGTTATAAGCGACGAGCCTGGCTTTCTGGATATTCGCTACGAAGTTACGGAAAACAATCGATACCGGGTCCGCGATATTCTCGTGGATTACGATGGCGATGAGGCACGAACGAAGTCGACTGTCGTACTCAATATGATCGATATTCACCCGAGCGAGCTCATTGACGGACCGAAAATTCGCGAAAGTGAGCGCACGTTACAGCGGAGTGGGTATTTTAACGACAAGCCGCAAGATGGTATTCTGCCAACGATTAAGATTCTGCCGGTTAAGGAAAACGCGTGGAAGATTGGGGACGATAACGTCTTGACGCGGGTCGAGACAGGCGAGACGTCAGACTCACCGGCCGATCCGGACGCCGGTCCGTCGGTCGCCTCGGCACTCGGAGCGCCGCGACTGGCCGATATGGTTAAGCCGCTCGACCGAAGTCAGCGGTCAGTCCCGTCGGAGCCAAGCGTCGCACCTGGTACCGCGCCGGCTCACGCCGCGCCCGCCACGACGCCGACCGAGGCGCCCCGTCAGCAGGCTCAGAGCGATAGTATCATACGCGGTCAGTCGCGACAGATTCCGACCGGATTCCGCACGACCACGACGGCTCCGGCGACGCAGTCGAGTGTCCCTGGCAGTGTGGCCACGGTCCAGCCGTCTATCGCGAACTCCGCTTATGCCGATACGTCCATGTACAATAACGCATCGACCGCCGCTATGACCTATAATGGCAGTACGTACGCTGGACAGCCGGCCCCGGCTCTTACGCCTGCGACGAATTCCGTTACAGGCATGGCACCGCCGGTCACCGGAGCAACAGCCTATACACAACCGGGCTACGCCCAGCCGGGATATGCACAGCCGGGACTTACGCAACCGGCGAATGCGCAACAGATTGCGATGAATCCTTATGGACAGCCGGGTTACGCACCCGGGTTCAATGCCGCGGGTGCCGCCGGGCGGGACGCTGTCTTTCCGGGTACGCAGCAGCAGGAACTGCTCCATGACCAGTTACTCGGCTCGGGAAATATCACGGACCCGAACAGTCTGATTTACGATGCCGACGTGATTGCCCAGATTAAGGAAGGGCGGACAGGCATGTTTCAGGCGTCGATCGGGGTCAACTCGGACTACGGGCTTGTCGGCAATGTGAGTCTGACGGAGCGTAACTTCGATATTATGCGATGGCCGACTTCGTTTACGCGATGGGACGGATGGAACGACGCGTTTCGCGGCGGTGGGCAGATTTTCCAGGTTCAGGCCTCGCCTGGTACCGAAATTCAGCGTTACTCGGTCTCTTGGGACGTGCCGTATCTGTTGGATACGAAGAACAGCTTCGGGATTACCGGTCTGTATGGCGACCGGAGTTATACAGAATGGTTCGAAAGCCGGCTCGGCATGGAGTTGCGACTGGGGCGGCAGTGGACCAATCGGTTCTCTACATCGCTGTCCGGCTCGCTCTATCAGATAAAATTATCGGACCCGATTGTGACCTATGTCCCTGACCTGACCGATGCCTTGGGGAGTCATATGCAATATACAGCCGGTTTAAACGCGGTCTACGATACGCGGAATCATCCGTTCCTGCCGTCGCAGGGGTACGTGGTAACCGGGACCGGGGAAATGGTTTTCGGGGATTATCAGTTCCCGCGTTTTGCTGTGGACGCGCGTCATTATACGACGTTGCGTAAGCGTTACGACGGGTCGGGCCGCTGGGTGCTCGGACTTCGGGCCGCCGCCGGCTGGTCCGGAAAAGACGCCCCGATCTACGAACGCTATTACGGAGGCGGAACCGCGAACTTACGCGGGTTCGAATATCGCGAAGTCACGCCTCGATACCTAACGACCGGAGTGGGAATCGGTGGTAATTTTGAATTCTATAGTTCAGCGGAAATGCTCGTCCCGATCTCCGGCGGTGATGAATTCCAGCTCGCCTTCTTCGTCGACTCCGGTACGGTGAGCAGGACGATCAAAGATTGGGATAAATACCGCGTCGCGCCCGGGTTCGGACTGCGCCTGTCCATCCCCATGCTCGGCCCGGCCCCACTGGCACTCGACTTCGCCTTCCCGGTCTCCAAGTCGCGAGATGACGTGGAGCAGGTCTTTAGTTTCTCGGTGAGCGGGTCGAGGTAATAAAGCAGGAGGGCCTGATCGCAGGGCCCGACTGCTTACGTTCCCGACTGCTCGCAGGTCGGGAACCAAACAATAACGAAAACGGACCTGCCAAACGGCTTACCCATCCGAGGGCGAAGCCTATTAAAAAGAATTTGAAGGGGTGTGGGGGGACTTTTCAAAAG
>JAUNSJ010000012.1 GCA_030539295.1 Planctomycetia bacterium
TATTTTTCCGCGGTTATAACGGAAGTCATACCGCGTCCGGCAAGGGCGAGCTTCGCGTTGCGAAAGCCTGTCTTTTCCAGAAGGCGAACGACTTCCTCGACCGTGTAGACGCGGCCGCGTTCCGTTCGCACGAGCATATTGACCCCGAAGAAGGCGGCGTCTTGCGGACCTGTCCGTTCCTCATTAATGTAAATATCACGAATGGCAATGCGTCCGCCTTCGACCAGAGCGTCTCGCGATTTGGCAAACATGGCTTCGGTCGCTTCTTCATCCTGCTGATGTATAATGGCACTTATCCAGACGAAATCGAAACCATCAGGCAGCGGATCTTGATAGAAGTCCCCTTGATGGAGCGTAATGCGTGATTCGAATTCTGTGCCTTGTATGAGTCGTCGGGCTTCGTCCAGAGCAATAGGCAAGTCAAAAATGGTCGCTTTTGCGTTCCGGTTCCGCGTGAGAAAGGCACGTGCATAGGTTCCCGAGGCGCCGCCCAAGTCGAGCATATTGCTAAAATCGAGGCACCCGGCCGCCGTCAACTGGTCGCACAGGGGCTCGACCACCTGTCCGGCAATAGAGTTCATAGCCTGAATGAACGCGCGGGTATCGCCATTAGGGCCTTCCAGACCACAAATCACCGGTACGGGCGAGCCGGACTTAACGGCCCAGGCCAGTTGTGCCCAGCCTCGGGCACAGGACGCGGAGTGCCGAACCATAGGCACAACCGAAGTTTGCGACCGAGAATCGAGTACCGCTTCGTACTCCGGGGCAACGCGAAACGTCCCGTCGGTTTTTTCGAGGAACTGCATTGCCGTTAGTGCGGACAAAAGCGTATCAACCGCGCGCTCATCGGCGTTCAAGAGTTTGGCAAGCTCCGCGGCCGTCGGCGCGGTCGGAGCAGCGCTAATAGCGGAAAAAAGGTCCAGCTCACACGCCGCGGTTAGAATCATTGCCGACTGATACCCCTTGAGCAGAGCCATGATTTCTCCATACTGTTGCGATTGCATAACGGTCTCCTTCTAATCTGTTGGGTGCACACAACTTATCGTTCCGCACTGCCTTTACGCCAGACGAGTTCGGAACCAAACTTTAATGTCGAATCACCGGACATGAATCCAACCAGTGCCGTTTGTCACGGTCCAGCCACCGGTTCGATTCCTCCGGACCCCAGTTGCCGACTGGATAAACAGGCGGCTTGTGCCCTGCCTTGGCCTGTTTGTCAAGCCAGACGTTAAACGGGTCAATAATATTCCAGGCGGCTTCCAGTTCGTCGCAGCGGGCGAAAAGTGACGCGTCCCCGGCAAAGGCGTCGAGCAGGAGGCGTTCATAAGCGTCCGCCGGTTGATTCGTCCCCTGCTCCTCGAAGGAGTAGGAAAGGACACTCTCACGAAGTTCCATCTCTGTTCCCGGGACTTTCGTCAGGAAGGTCAGACGAATTCCTTCCGCCGGCTGCAGTTGGAGAAGAAGCCGATTCACTTCCATCGCGCCCGGCGTTCCACACTCGTTAAAAATACAATGGGGCGGTTCCTTGTAGACAATGAGAATCTGGGTCGTCCGACAACTCATTCCCTTACCACTGCGGAGATAAAACGGAACATCTTTCCACCGCCAGTCGTCGATAAAAAGACGAATCGCGGAAAAGGTGGGTACACAGGACTCCGGGTCGACGCCACGCTCCTGGTGATACCCCTCATATTGACCCACAACAATATTCTCCGGCACTTCCTCTTCCGAGAGACGGCGTACCGCACGCAAAACTTTGACTTTTTCGTCGCGGACCCGGTCGGCGTCGAAGTTCGAAGGCGGCTCCATGGTCGTTATCGCCAGAAGCTGAAGCAGATGGTTGGCAAACATATCGCGAAGCACGCCGGCCGTCTCATAGAACGCACCTCGATGACCCACCAAGACGGATTCGGCCGCCGTAATCTGCACATGGTCAATGTATTGACGGTTCCAGAGCGGCTCAAAAATCGTATTGCCAAAGCGAAGGGCAAAAATATTATTGACCGTCTCCTTACCTAAATAGTGGTCAATTCGAAAGATACGTTCTTCCGGCAAAACTTCGTGCGTCAACTTATTCAAAGCGGCCGCCGACGCCTGGTCATAGCCAAACGGCTTCTCAATCACAACGCAGAACCGACTCCCGTTCGTTTCGTTCGTTAGCCCGGACTCGCCCAAGCGTGCCAAAATCTCGGGATACAGGCGTGAGGACACGGCCAGATAACAGACACAATTGCTCTGGCCGGGGCAGCCGGCATCCATTTCCAGCTGGTCCATTTTGCTACGCACACTCTGAAACGTGGAGTCCTCCGTCGCGCTGCCTGGACAGTAGAAGAGGGACCGGGTAAATTCGTTCCACGCTTCTTCCCGACCGGGCGGGACGAGAGCCGATCCCCCTTCGGTCCGCAGGCGGTCCGCCCACTGCTGGTCCGTCATAACAGTCCTGGCAACTCCAATGAGCGCAAAAGGTTCCGGCAGCTTTCCCCTTATTTTAAGGCGAAAAAGTGCCGGAACAATCTTGCGCCAGGTCAAGTCGCCGGACGCACCTATAACGATCAGGATATTCAGCATAAAAACGCTCTCATTCCTCGTGTTCCTCTGGGGGACGCTCCGCAGCCGCCGGGACCGGGACCGTATTGGCCCCCTCATCCGATGCTTGCTCCGACTGCGCTGGCTCCCGAATACTGGTTTCAATGACGTGACATTGGTAATCCAGGTGACTGGCGTCGCCCATGGCCAGCGGGACGGACCGGTCAAAATTGAGTTCCGTAGTCAGAGTCCGTCCGGAAACCATATCGAATCGTGAGGTCCCCGTAAAGATTTTCTCCGCCAGTTGCCCCTCTAAAACAGGGTCGTTTACCACTGACAGAAGAATGGCACGAAAACTTATTGTTGCCAGGGAATCCTGCACATTCTCCAGCGTAAATTTTTGTAGGGCCTGACAGGCACGAACCGTCTCGTCACGCCCCTTAAGATAAATGGTATAGGGAATGGTCCAGCTGTCGCCCACGGCGACCGGTTCCCGGGGAAACGGCACTAAAACCTTCGAGTCGGCCTCAAGCCCCTGAAATTCACGAACCAGTTTCTCCTTTTTGGTCATGAGTCCTTGTGGGTCAATTTCAAAACGCTCCAGGACAGGGCCAATTGTCTTGTCCGTGCCGAAAATAGCGAATACTTTCGGAACAACCAGGTCAGTTTCGCTGTTGTAGACAATGGGATCCTCGCCTTCGGTCCGTTGCTCAAGGATCATTTTTTCAATTTTGTGCTCACATTTAAATTTTCCGTTACCACAATCTTCTACTATATGCCATTGTCGGACGATGCGCGAAAGCGTTTCTATGGCCTGTGTTTTCCCGGAATAGGTCACCTTCTTATTGATTCTGTGCGTGACGTCCCATTGCATAATCTCTTGTGGCGTAAAGCGATAGGTCAGAGTATAGCGAGGTTTTGAATCAGTCGGCTCCGGGGACCCCGGAACACTTGTCGCGTCGGGAGCCGCCTCAACGGTGGGCAGGAGCGTGGGGATGACTTGTTTGCGATATTCCTCTTGGAGTGCCTGGTCAACACTCAATTCGCGAAGTTCTCCATTTTGGCCATTCGCATTATTTTCACTGTCTTCAAAAGTCTTGGCGAATTCATCAGTGGCAGGTCCCAAAAGTTCAGCAGTCCAATCGTCAACAGACGGTTGTTCTGTTTTTGGGGGTTGTGTCGGCTCGGGCCTGGCCACCTCCGGAGAAACCACCGACTTGTCCCTGTTCTTCTCGCCGTTGCAACCGTAAAATGGGAGAAACAGGACAATGGAAGAAAGAATACAGAGAAAATACACACCGTGGGTTATTTGGAATATCTTCATAGGATATAGAGACCTTGACGTGGTTTTTTAGGGTATTTTAAAGCGATAGCACCGAAACACTTCCTATCATACCCCATTTTGTGATGCCTGTCCAGAGCCGTTATCGGAAAGAAGCCGGTAAAACTTTCATCTTCCGAGAATTTTAAGAGAAAATTAGCGTGAATTGACCTGTTTGTTCTGGACGAAATTGGGAAGTTGTATAGAATAATAATAGTATGAATGAAGAAGTTCATAACGAAAAGAACCTCGCGTTCGCGAAAGACCTGGGTAGGAATCCGGTGAAGAGGAACGCGAATTACCGACTCATACAGTAGTCTTGAGAAAGAAGAAAGAAAAAATGCCTTACGAGCGATTTACCGAACGGGCCCGCAAAGTTATGCAACTGGCGAACCAGGAGGCCCAACGCTTTAATCATGAGTACGTTGGCACGGAACACATCCTTCTCGGCCTGGTCAAGGATGGCGGCGGTGTGGCGGCTAAAGTACTCCAGAGTATAGGAGTGGATCTGCGCAAGATCCGCATAGAAGTCGAAAAACTCGTGCGAAGTGGCCCGGATTTGGTCACCATGGGCCGTCTCCCGCAGACGCCCAAGGCCAAGAAGGTCATAGAATTTGCCATGAACGAGGCGAGGAATCTGAACCACAATTACGTGGGTACGGAACACCTCCTGCTTGGCTTGTTGCGGGAACCGGAAGGGATAGCTGCCCAAGTCCTCATGAATTTGGGTATTCAACTTGAGGATGTACGTCAGGAGATGCTGAATCTGCTGCGAGACCCGAATTCGGCGGACGAACCGGCCCCGCGCCCCAATCCGACCATAAACGTGGTCTCGAATGAGCAGCCGGAACGTCGCCCGGGCCGGTCGAAAACGCCTGCGCTGGACAGTTTCGGGCGCGACCTGACGGAATTGGCAAGGCAGAAGAAACTCGACCCGGTTATTGGTCGTGGTAACGAAATTGAGCGAGCGATCCAGATTCTCTGCCGTCGCACCAAGAACAATCCGGTTCTCCTGGGCGAGGCTGGCGTTGGCAAGACGGCTATTGTCGAAGGCTTGGCGCAAAGGATCGTTGAAGGGGCTGTGCCAGACCTCCTGCTCGACCGGCGTATCGTGGTGCTTGACCTGGCCATGATGGTCGCCGGTACGAAATATCGGGGGCAGTTTGAGGAACGCATCAAGTCGCTCATGACCGAAGTTTTGCGAGAGCAGAAAACGATTCTGTTCATTGACGAGTTGCATACCCTCGTTGGTGCCGGTGGGGCCGAAGGGGCCATTGACGCCGCCAACGTCCTCAAGCCGGCTCTCTCCCGTGGCGAACTGCAGTGTATTGGTGCTACCACGCTCGATGAATACCGCAAATACATTGAGAAGGACCACGCTCTGGAACGACGGTTCCAGATGGTTATGGTGAATCCGACTTCTGTCCCGGAAACCGTGGAGATTCTCAAAGGACTTCGCGCCCGTTATGAAGAGCATCACCATGTCTCCATAACGGACGAGGCACTCCAGGCCGCGGTTGACCTGTCGGAACGTTACATTACCGGTCGGTGCCTTCCGGACAAGGCCATTGACGTTATTGACGAGGCCGGTGCCCGCATTCATCTTCGCACGGTAACCCGTCCGCCTGACCTTCAGGATATAGACCATCAAGCGGCGGAACTACAGAAGATAAAAGACGTTGCGGTCGCGAACCAAGACTTTGAGCAGGCGGCGACGCTGCGAGATCAGATTGATCGCCTTTTACTCAAGAAGACCAATCTTCAGAAGGAATGGCGTGAGAAGCAGCAGCAGACCAACGGAGTAGTCGACGACCAGGTCGTGGCCGAAGTCGTCTCCAAGATGACCGGAGTTCCGCTTACGCGCATGTCCACAGAAGACTCCAAGCGGTTAATCGAAATGGAAAATGAACTGCATAAGCGGGTCATAAGTCAGAACGAGGCCATTGAAGCGATCTCGAAGGCCGTGCGCCGCAGTCGAAGCGGAATACAGGACCCGAAACGTCCCATTGGCTCCTTTATCTTTGCCGGACCGACCGGAGTCGGCAAGACCCTGCTGGCCAAAGCTCTGGCTGAATTCATGTTCGGCGACGAAGATGCCTTGGTCCAGGTCGATATGAGCGAATATATGGAGAAGCACAACGTAAGCCGGCTCGTGGGCGCCCCTCCCGGATATGTCGGCTACGATGAAGGCGGTCAGCTTACCGAGAAGATACGTCGTCGCCCCTACTCCGTCGTTCTGCTCGATGAAATCGAAAAGGCGCACCCGGATATTTTCAATGTCCTTTTACAGGTCTTGGAAGAAGGACGCCTGACCGACAGTTTCGGCCGTAATGTCGATTTTCGCAATACGATCCTCATTATGACGACCAATGCTGGCGCTGGTGCAATCAAGAACGAATCGGCGTTCGGTTTTCAAAAGGCCGATAACGACGCGTCCTATACGTCCATGAAGGAACGGGTCAATGAGCAGATCGAAAAGGTGTTCCGGCCGGAATTCCTCAATCGGTTTAACGATATCATTGTCTTCCGTCATTTGAACGAAACGGACCTGAAAGAAGTGGTTGACCTGGAGCTGACGAAATTGCGAGTCCGACTCAAGGAGCGTGATCTCTGCTTGCGTATCTCGGAAGAGGCGAAAGACCTCATCGTATCTCGCGGCAGTAATCTCGACTTCGGGGCACGTCCTCTTCGCCGCGCCATCGAAAGTAATATAGAAGACCCGCTTTCGGAAGAGTTGCTCAAAGGGGAATTCAACGGTAAAGACGTCGTCTCTATCGAAGTTAAGATGGTGGGTGAACGTAAACAGCTCGTCTTTAAAGGGCTTTCGTTCTCCGACCTGACTCCGGAAGAACTCGAACTGGACGATATTAAAAAATATCGCCGTAATATTCTCGACGCAAAGTCGCAGGAGAAAGCCGAAACTCCGGTTGCGGCCAATACGCCTGCGTAAATGGTAAATGGGGAGACAGCTGCACAATTCGCGACTGTCTCCCCATTCTCTTTGCCCGTGTGGTAATGTCCCGAGCCTGTTCTGTTGGTTCGGAGATTTTCTGACGGCCTGACGAAGACTGCACCTTTAATGCATAATCTTTATTGCAACTTATTTGTGTTATCTGGAGAATATTTTATACCGGAGTAAGCGAAAGAGGATCAGAGGATACCGTTTACAACGCGAAGTCAGATGGAAGAAGGCAGAGGAAAGGGAAAAGAGAACAGAATCATCGTTGTAACGCTCTCCGACAATTGACGTACTATTGCTCTCTTGGGATAACTCTATGGGAGACGGGCAAACTAAAAACTCGCGAATGCCAAGCCAGCCATGATGCAGAGCGAGGTCATAAGGCTCACGCACAGGAGTCAGCTTGCGAAGAAGACGACGAGCACCACGGCGACTAACCAAATAACATGCGGAACTGATTTTTCCACCAAAAGACATTCCAAGTCGATAGTCATTGCGGAGGCCACAACACGGAATGGCTTTGTGACAACAGTAATGATGTAATCGGACGAATTCCCAAGCATACGACTGGGCTAGCAGATTCTCCAGAAGAGGTCCGAGTGACTTTTGTGGAATAATATCATCCTCACAAATCAAGGCGAATTCGCGGTCACTTTCGAGGAAACGCTGCAGGACCCCCAAATGACTTAAATAACACCCCACCTCGCCCGGAAGAATCCGACGTCCAACGTGAAGACGATAGGAGAAGTCGTGAACGTTGTCGGGGTACTTTTCCAGACTGCGGCCCAAGACGGCAGGAAAACGCTCCATGTCAGGAAAAATCGCCGCAAAGTGCTCTTGCATCTGCTCCCAGCGCTCGTTTTTACTGTCCAGATTAATACAATAACATTGAATACGTTTCTGCAGCTCGACGTTGTTGTTATTATTTTGAGACGACATTAGCATTCCACTATGATTTTCCTTTATGCAGTACAGACCGCCAGACACAGTGTCGACGCGTTAATGCAAGTAAAAAAAGTAACGGGCCGCTCATGGTGAACAAGGGATAGCAGAGGATGCCACGGGCGTAACGACGAAGCCGTCCGCCGCACATTCTCGTACTTAAAGCCGCCATGAGCAGAACGAAGGTCAACGCGGCCACCATAATAACCACGACGCCTATTACCATACGCGTGCCATTTTCGCAAGCCGAAATCAAGGCCATCGTTAAAGCGATTGTCGTTGCAAGAGCACTTAAGGCACAAACGCCGACCAGGCATGTATTCCAGAGCAAATCCCAGCAGCGTAGCGGACTGACGAAAAGCCGGCACAAAATGGAAGGAATCAAACCAGTACACTGTTTCGCCCCGAACATCCAGCGATACATTTGAGACAGCCAGGTATTCCATTCCACCGGCTGCTCGTCATAAAAGACGGCGTCTGGCACATGAACAAAGCGGTGACCGGTCAAAACTTTGCGCACGGTAAATTCGAAATCTTCGGTCAACGCGGAAGTCTGCCAGCCGTCCGGGTCAAGACACGTCGCCTTGACGCAAAAACCTGTTCCCTGAATCACACACGAAAGCCCCAGTCGAACTCGGGGTAAATGATACATGCGTGACATGACAAACCAGTGCACAGCAAGCATTTCGGAAACGAAGGATTCGTGCGGATTGACCGACTTTCGCATGCCGATTGCACCATCGACGTGCGGCTGCTGAAGTTGATCATTCATGATTTCTAGAAAATCAGGCTCCGCTGTATTATCCGCGTCGAAGACACAAAAAGCGTCAAAATCGTCTCTGCGCTCCGCGAGTATGCGTGATATCCCATAACGCAACGCATCTCCTTTGCATCTCTTGTCCGCCTGCACCAATTCCCAGACGATGGCTCCTGCCGCTTGTGCTGCGGCCGCGGTTCCATCGGTACAATGATGGGCAATGACAAATATCTGACGGTTCTCTTCCGGGTAGTCTTGCTCCTTAAGAGAACGAATCAGGTTTGCAATGACACGCTCCTCATTTCGGGCACAACATAAAATGGCAAAACGAAGTTTTTTCTCACAGGTGCCTTTTTCAGGCCGTGTTGGCAGAAGTCCCACAAGGAAAAGGACGAACAGCCAAAAAATAAAAGGTGCCAGAACGAATTGCGCCACGAGGAATAATGTCATAAGCACCCCCCGGACAATGCTGTTTGAGGCAGACTTCCCCAATCGCCAAGAGCAGGCATCCCTTCGGCACCTTGCCGCCAGAGGGGACTACCGGCAAAAAGACGAAACGTTTCGAACGCGGAACAGCTCTTCTCAGGCACAGAGAGTTCCTCTCCATAAAGTAAAAAGACGGACAAAAAAAAGAGTAAAAAAGGAATGACACACATACGGTTTGACTTCCCCCCCTGGATACCGGCATTACTCCGTCCTTCACGCCGCGCGCCGCCCGACCGGGCGTGCCTGATTACAGAGTAAACAAGCAAGAGCGTAAAGAAACAGAGAGTTTCGGTGATCAAATAAAACGGAAAAACAGTTGTCACGCAGTTCATTCGCGGCCACCGGGAATACCTCCCCCATCGCTGTTGGCTACGCGTATTACCGCGGCCACCAGGCGGCAGAAAAAGGCCGGCTCCGGCGATGCCCGACCGCCGAAGCTGGAATACGAGTCTGAAAATCAGCCGCGTTTCATAAGCTCAACGGCATAGCCATCGGCTTCAATAAAGGCGCACGTCAAATTCGGGCCGCCTTCAAAAGGCGCGACGATGACTTTTTCCCCTTGCAGCGCTTCGTCCAAATCGTCCACTTCATAGGCAACGTGGGCCGTCGTCTTAAGAATCTCGGGCAAGGGACTCCCCGGCTCGAATCGCAGCCATTCCACGTTGTATGCCTCGTCGGCAAAATTGTTCAAGTGGACTTTTATGCCTTCGGCGTAGATCGGAAGTTCACGATCCGCGGTCGGGATACCGATATGACTAAATCGAAGTTTCTCTTTATTCATGTTATACCTCAAGCATGCGCCTTCTTATTCGTGAAGCCCAGGCCCTTAAAGGAGTGCCACGACCCGTATTCCGTCACAATAGCACCATTAGGTCCGCCCATCATGAAGTGGGGGTCGCCCAGTCCGGAGAGCGCAGCGTAATCGCCGACTTTCATCTCGCGACAATCGAAACAGGTGATCGCATTGTCCGCAATTTGGCTCGGAGGCAGCAGCTTGACCAGTTCGTCCGTCTTCGTTCCGCCTTTACCACAGCAGTAGATACTGCCGTAGCGGACCTGCCAGGATTCATATTTCGCCGGCATGTCTTCGGCCGGAAGATGAAAATGTTCCGGAATCATCTGGTTCGGGAGCAGATAAATCTCGTGCGCAAAATAGTTGTGCTCTTTATCGTTAACCCAAAAGATTCCGCCCATACCGACTCGACCGAAATCGCCAAGTCCAAAATCGGCAACCCAGAAGTCCTTATTGCCGCGGAGCGTATCGGTGAGAGAATAATTCAGTGCTTCGAACATTTCGAAAAACGCAGCGAAGGCCGCTTCCTGGTCCAAAACACCGTCTTTATAAAAATGAGAACTCGGGTATTGTTTCACTTTTCCATTCCTTTCGCATTTTGCATTGTTATCATCAGCCCAAACCGATGCGGCACCGAAACCAACAGTTCCGGCAAGAACAGCCCCTGCCGTTCCTCCGGCCAATACTTTGAGAACGTCTCGTCTTTCCATTATATTCCCTCCAGATTCTTGTCTATACAGTAAGTCGACTTCTCTGACACAAGAGAAATCGACGAAACATGCGGCGTATCATGACGTACAGCCCCTTCTTCTCCCCCACCTCTTCCTATTATCATCTTTTGCCCGCTGTTTGCAAGGGGGACGTTTCGTTTGCCGCAAAAAAACGTCTTTTTACACGAAATTTACGGCCCGCTCGCTCTGGTAACCCGCTCCGCCGCCAGACGCCCACTGTGTATGCAGGACGGAATACCCACCCCGTAGAACGCGTTACCGGCCAACGCAAGCTCCGGGATACGCTCAAGCTCCCGCTCAAGTCGGGCAATGAGGTCGAGATGACCAATATTATACTGGGGCATAACATTCGGCCAGCGAGCAACATCGACGAAGAGGGGGTCCCCTCGCAGACCCAGAAGTGGTCGCAATTCCGCCAGGATACGTGGGACGAGAATATCATCGGGCTCCAGAGGAAGGTCAGGCATGCGTGACCCACCGGCAAACAGTCGGAGCAGAACTGTTCCCTCCGGGGCACGATGCGGATATTTGTAACTACTGAAACTACCGGCGATAAGGCCAAGCCCCTCCTTTTCCGGCACGACGAAGCCCATGCCATTCATCGGACGCGTAATCTGGTCCGTTCTCAGGGCAACGGTAAGCACGGCCGCTCCTGAATGCTCAATCTGTCCGCAACAGGTGGCAATTTCGGGCGAGATTTCAGCAAAAAGTTCCGCAACTTCCGGTGAGGGCAGCGCGCAAATGAGGGCGTCGCACTCCTGGGAGTTACCATGTATATCGGTCACAATCCAGACGGGCGCACCGTCCTCTCGAGTTTTTCTGTGCAACGAGGCCGCTTCCCGAGAGGTTTGCAGCGTGCCCGGCGGAAGTCGGTCGGCTAACGTCGCGGCCATATTAGACAGGCCGGACCGCATGGCAACGAAAAAGCTGTAGCGAGCCCCACTTTCCGTCTCCTTTTTAAACGTTCGAGCCGCTTTCATCTGCTTCCTGACCGCCAGGATGAGGGAACGATGGTTGACCTCCATCTGCGGGAAACGCGGCAGAGTCGCCCAAACGGACAGCCGCTTGGAATCGCCTGCGTAGATTCCACTGGCCAAGGGTTCCACAATGTTCTCGTAAACCTCGCGGCCTAAGCGTCGAGAGACGAAGTGCTCAATGGACTCGTCCTGCTTCTCGTGACGCGGCAGTAAAAGCTCAAGTCCAGCCCGAAGCTTGCCAAATGGACTCAGGAGCGGAGTCGTCGCTAACGGAAGCAGTCGCGTAGGGGCCATCATGAGAAAACCGTCCGGAAGCGGATACAATTTTCCGCGGTGTACAACGAACGTGCGCCGGAACTTCGTGTCAGTCGGGACAATATCGTTCCCAAGACCAATTTCTTTACACAGGTCTATGGCCCAAGGTTCGGTCGTTATGAAATTATCGGCACTTCTCTCAATCTGAAAGCCGTTGTTATGAACGGTCGTTAAGACCCCGCCTGGGGAAACGGATTTCTCCCAGACGGAAAGCTCGATTTCCGGCGACTCTTTTGCCAAATAATAAGCGGCAGACAGACCACTTATGCCCGCGCCCAAGACGATAACCCGACGTCGAGGCGTCGGATGATTCGTGGAATGTTGCGTTACTGCCGTCTGCGTATTGGGTAATATGTTCGTCATGCCGCAGCTTACTGGTTCGCGGGGTCATCCGCATAGTAAGGAAGGCGTCTGGGAACAGGAGTCACATTGGAATCCGGAATCTCACGCACCCAAATATTGCGGAATTGCATGCGGTTCCCGTGGTCCTGAAGCCGAATGGACTCTTTATCGGCATGCGGCTGGTATTTCGGCGGCACGTGATAAAAGGTATCGCCAGCAAGAGCGAAATGATTTTGTACGACAACGCCATTGAGCAGGGCGGTAATATAGGCCGGACGGATAACTTCCGTCACTTTCGCACTTTCCCCTTCCCCTTCAATTTTCAGAATCGGGCGTGTAAAAATGACGTCGTACGTCTGCCACTGCCCCGGCGCTTTACAAGGATTGACGTAGGGCGGGAATTGCTTGTAAAGAGATCCGCACTGACCGTCGAAATACGTCTTGCTCTCGAAACTATCGAGTATCTGAAGCTCATAATGGTTCATAAAGAACAGACCACTATTGCCACGCGCCTGCCCTTCTCCCTCGGCCGGTGGCGTCGCAAATTCCAGATGTAGCTGGACGCTGCCGAATTTCTGTTTCGTGGCAATGTCTCCGGAACCAGGCTTAACCGTGAGGACACCATCAGCAACGTCCCAAGGGCCGCCCTCCCAAGCATCAAGATTGGTGCCGTCGAAGAGGACAATAGCGTCCGAAGGGGCATTGGCCGGAGTTTCACCTGACGTTACAACGGCCGGCTCGTTCCAGTCGATACCTGTCCGGTAGTCGTAATACTGCTGTTGACCGAACGCTGTGGCGCCAAGGGTACAAAAGGTCAATAGGGCAAGACAAAAACGTTTCATAACTCTGCAATCCTTTCTGGGGTGGTTTGGGTGGGAAATCAATCGTCGCGGCCGGCGAGTTTTTCGGCGGTCGACCACAAACCGGCGGACGGGGTACTAATATAATAGACTTCCTCGCCGTCGGGCATTGTATTAAAACCATTCTTCATTTTCGCCGGGTCGTATCGCTTAAGCGTTTCCGCCAAGTCAGCATAACCGAAATTAACGGATTCGATTTCAGCCTTCGTCAAATGCCCCGGCGCATAGGTAATCCGGAACCGGCCTTCGGAAGAGCCGTGAATAAGGTGGGCGGTGCCGTGGGTCAGGTCTTGAAGTACAGGCTCCGTCTTCCATAACTGCATAATACGTGGGGTTCCGGAATAACCGTATCGACGAATCAGTGCGTCCACGTCTTCCTGTTCTCCAAAGCGTTTCAGACCGGGCGCGACAATAAGGAGTTCGCCGCCGTCGGCCATGGCCATACGAGTACGATAAATGGCCTTATTGGCAACCCAGGTACTGTAAAATTCGTCCCCTTGCATGACCGCAATGACTTTCTTTAAGGGGGGAACGATCGTTATGTTCTGCTTACGCGACGCCTTGGCCGCAACGGTATAGGTCTCGACGTCGTCACCGACATAAAATCCGGTGTGGCCCAGGGTTCCTTGTTCGTCGTAGGCCATAACGACTTCGATAAAAAGGTCGGGAAGAAAGCCGAGATAGTCCGCCTCGGCCTTGTTATAGCACTGGCGCAGTGGAGTACACAAGCACCCCAAATTATTTTCAATACCACAACAGGCGGCCATCATGTGTGAGGCACAAATCATATCCTTGCCACCAAGCCCGATAAAATAGTTCTTGTTGTGGTTTGCAAAGCCGAGGACTTCGTGGGGGACAATGTGCCCCACGTTAATGACAAGGTCCCATTTTTCTTCCAGGAGCATGCGATTAAGGGCAACCGGAATGGCCCAGTCTGCCTTGCCGTGCGAGACTTCTTTGACAAACGAGGCCGGTACTTCACCAATAACTTTTGCCCCGGCCCGCCAGTCGTGGGCGTGGATCTTTTCTTCCGGGACACTGCCGAACATCCAGCGATTCTGCTCCGGTGTGTGGGGTACGTGCTGACCGAGCGTCGGAATGACGTGGACGTCTGCCCCTTCGTGTGTGAATTTTTTATAGAGCTGTTCCGTTATGGCACCGGCGCCGCTGTGCGCCCGCGTTATGTCGGGAGGCAGAAGAAGTACCTTGCGAGGATGGGAGCAGAGACGCTCCTGGGCCTCTAGTGCCGCCTGCTCCGTTAGTTGCGATATTGTTTCACGGGTGAGTCGTCCCTCTTTTGTAAACCAAGGCATAATTAGGCTTTCTGTCAGAATAATAACTTCAATGCGAACCGGCACAACGAAGATGGTCGACACAAACGCGTGCCAGAAGTCTCAATAACACAACCAATTATCCCTGATTTCCAAAATACGTCAAGCCCCTCAATCACGCAATCGCTGCTGGCGGGGGTGCCAACGGCGATTGCGCCCGGACGGGGTTAAGATTGTTTGCCTTTGCGCATATGTTGGAACATTTCGCGGGTACGCTGACACAGGGCGTAGAGGGCCGGAATGAAAGCAATGCCAACGACGGTTGCGAGCAACATGCCGGAGAAGGTGGTAATGCCAATGGCACGTCGACTGCCGGCTCCGGCTCCGGTGGCAATAACGAGTGGGAAGACGCCCAGAATAAAGGACCAGGCGGTCATGAGAACGGCGCGAAATCGCATAGAAGCCGCGTTCAAGGCGGATTCCTCAATACTGACGCCCTTGGCACGCTCCTCCTTTGCGAACTCGACCATAAGAATTGCGTTCTTACTGGCAAGTCCAATGAGCATGACCAGTCCGAGCTGCGCGTAGATACTAAGAGGCAAATGACAGCACATCAGGCCTAACAAGGCGCCGAGCGTTGCCACGGCGACCGAGAGCATAACGGGTACAGGTACGGTCCAGGATTCATACTGCGCGACCAGGAATAAATAGCCACAAATCAGAGCCAAGACTAAAAGGGTTAAAATCTGCCCCTGATTCTTCTGCTCCTGATAACTCATGCCAACCCACTCCACATGGCAATCTTTGGGTAGGACTTGTTGCCCCGTCTCCAAGATGCGTTTCATGAACGCGCCACTACTGGTCCCGTCTTTCGCCTCACCACTGAAGTCGGCAGCCATCTGCTGGTTGAATCGCGTAATACGTTGAGGCCCCACGGTAAACAGGACGGACCCGAGCGAACTGAATGGGACCATTTTCCCTTCATGATTCGGAATGTTCAGATTCGAAATATCGTCGATCAGACCACGGTCGGACCCCTCGGACTGTATTTTAACCTTGAAGGTGTAACCTGCCATATTAAAGTCATTTACGTAATAGGAGGCCAGTTTCGACTGCAAGGTTTGGAACAGAGTGGAGACCGGAACGCCGAGCATTTCCGCCTTGTCGCGGTCCAGGTCCAACTTTAACTGCGGAGTGTCGGCATTATAGGAGCTGAAACAGCGTTTCGTTTCCGGCATCTGGTTCAAAGCCCCGGTAAAGATTTGCGTTCGGGTCGCTAAATCCTCGGGAGAAACGTCGCCGCTGACACACAGATTGAACGCGGCGCCCCCGGTTACACCCAGCCCCTGGATCGCCGGCGGGACAAAGGCAAAGACAACTGCCTCGGGGATACTGCCTCCGATCGCGGTCACTTTGTCCTTAATCGAATTCAGGTCAAGCCCGGGCTTCGTCCGGTCGTCCCAGTTATCCAGCTTAACAATGGCCGTTCCCTGATTCTCACCGGAACCGCCAATAAAGCTGAATCCGTTGATGGTCAAAACACTGTAGACGCCCTCCAGTTCACCCACACGTCGGTTGAACTCCTGAAGGACGTTCTCCGTTCGGTTACGCGTAGCGCCCGGGGGGAGTTCAATGTGGCAGAGTATGGCCCCACGGTCTTCATCGGGCAAGAAGGCGCCAGGCGTCTTCGTATACGCCGCATAGTTCGCGTATAAAATGAGTCCGAACAGGGCGACCGTTAGCAGACTGCGACGGACCAGCACGCCACTGACGCCCAGGAAGAGGCGACGGAATCCGCCCAAAAACGCGTTGAATGGGGCGAAAAACCAGCTCTTTTTCTTCTTCGGCTCCTGTAAAATAAGTACGCATAATGCCGGCGATAGCGTCAGTGCATTGATGCCCGAGAGCACAAGGGAAATACACATCGTTACTGCAAACTGTGTATAGATGCGGCCGACCATACCGCCGTAAAAGCAGATCGGAACGTAAATGGCCACAGTTACAAGAGTGGTTGCGATAATCGGACCGGTAATCTGTTTCATGCCTGCCCGGGTCGCCTCCTTGGGTGACATGCCTTCTTCCAGGTGCGTCATGACATTCTCGACGACGATAATTGCGTCGTCCACCAACGAACCGATCACGAGAATTAACCCGAACATCGTCAGAACGTTAATACTGAACCCCATGGCCAGGAGGAAGGGAAACGTACCCAAAAGCGAAACCGGTATGGCAATAGCGGGAATAATCGTCGCACGCCAGTCCTGCAAGAAGAGCCAGGTCACCCCGACAACGAGCAGAAGGGCTTCGATTAACGTGGTGACAATTTCACGCATGGAAATCAAAATGAATTCACTCGGATTGTATTCGACGTTATAAAAGACGCCTTCGGGCAAGCGGTCCTGCAAACTGTCAAGCGTGGCCACGATATTGTTAATGGTCTCAAGGGCGTTGGCACCGTCTGTGCGGAACGCGGCAAAACTAACACAGGGCCGGTCACCACTATGAGAGAGACCACCATAGGTTTCCGCGCCGAGCTCAACTTTTGCTATATCGCTTAATTTGACTATATTACCATGACCATCTGATCTTACGATAATATTACCGAACTCTTCGGCCGTTTTGAGTCGCCCTTGAACGTTAATTTTGAACTGGAGGTATTCGCTGGTGCCTTCATCGCCGACGGACCCGGCAGCGGCCTGGATATTCTGACTGCTTATGGCGGCGGTCACCTCCTGGGCGGAGATACCAATGGCCGACATGCGTAAAGAGTCGAGCCAAACGCGCATACTATAATCGCGGGTCCCGAAAACCTGGACCGTACTGACGCCTGGCGTTCGGGCAACGACATCTTTGACTTCCGTCTTGACCAGATTGTACAGTTCCAGAATGGACATATCGGTCTTTTCCGGGTCGGTTTGGTAGGAAACCATACACAAGATGTCCGGCGACTGTTTGCGGGTCGTTATGCCGTACATTTTGACTTCCGTAGGCAGAACGGGTTCGGCCAATTTGACCGCATTTTGCACGTTTACCTGGGCTATATCGGCATCAACCCCATATTCGAACGTTATGTCGAGCTGATAGTTACCGTAATTATCGGAGGTCGATTGATAGTAGAGAACGCCTTCAACGCCGTTCACCTGCTGCTCAATAGGGGACGCGATCGTATTGGCAATCACCTCGGCACTGGCTCCGGTGTACATGGTACGAACACGAACCTGAACCGGGGTAATTTCCGGGTATTCAGAAATGGGCAGCTTGGGGATACAGAAGATACCGGCAAGCAACATCAAAATACTGATAACAATGGCGAACTTGGGTCGGTCAATAAAAAACGATGATATCATTCCTGACCCCCTTTGACAGCGTCAGCGGCGTCCTCGGTATTGTCGACCGGCGTCAGCGAGAGCGGTCCGGTCTTGTCTGCACCGTTATCAACCGCAGTTTCTTCGCCAGCGACCGGAGGATTGACCGTTTTCGGAGCGTTTTCGCCTGCGGACGAGCCGCCTTCACCCACTGCAGCCGGTGTTGGTGTATAGGTTGTGCGTACCTTGACCGGCATGGGCTTGCCGTCTGGACCGGGTATGAAACGAATCTTGTGTGTTCCGTCGGTTATAACCACCTCGTCGCCGTTAAGTCCGGAGACAATGGTCTGATAGACGCCGTCGGATGTGCCGGGCACAACGGTCCGCTTCTCAACAAGGTTATCGGGGCCGACAATGTACACGGAGTGGGCGTGCCCGTCGAAGAGAATTGCCGATTCCTTAACGGCGGGAAACTGGCGATCTTCTTCTTTCTCCAGATAAACAGTAGCCACACCGCCGGGATTCAAAAATTCGTGACTGTTACGAAACGTTGCCCAAATATTAATGGTATTCGTTTCACTGGTCATTTTATTATCAATAAAGGAAATTTCGCCTTGCTCTTCATAAAAGGTACCGCCTGCAAGCTCGATTCGGATTTTTGCCTGGGCACGCAGATTATCCACATTGCCAAACATGGTCGTAAAATCTTTTTCCGACATGGAAAAACGGAGATAAATCGGGTCGAGCTGGACAATCGTCACGAGCGGGCCGGAATTCGGCGTGACATAGTTTCCGACCGTGTAGTGGACGCGTCCGGCGCGCCCGGTAATCATGGCTCGAATTGTCGTGTGCTCCATATCATCGCCTGCCAGCTTGAGTTGCGCCTTGGCGGCATCAAGTTCGGCCCGGGCGGCCAGCTCCTCGGCGGCGATTGACGTCATTTCCGCTTTCAAGGCATCCAGCACACTGCGAATGTTCTCAACAGTGTCTTTGGTCACCAGATTACCGCCCTGTTTATACAGGGTTTCATTTCGGTCGTAGTTGCTCTGGGCATAAGTAATTTTCGCCTCGCACTGGACCTTTCTCGCGGCGATTGTGGCAATTCGAGCCTCGCCAGAGGCCACGCCTGCCTTGGCCGCTTCCAGAGCCGCCTCGTAACGAATCTTTTCCATCTCAAAGAGAACCGTATCGGCAGTGACCAGATTCCCCTCTTGGAATTTCTGCTCCTCAATGTTGCCTGTAATACGGGAAACAATCGCTACCTGCTGGATCGGTTCAAAGGACCCAACATGTTTCTTGCGTGTGACTTCCGGACGCGTAACAACGTTCTCCACCAGCACAATCGGCAGTTGTGCGTCCGAGTCGGCCGCGGCCGTTCGCTCCGCTTCGACCTCGGTTTTGCCTTCGGCGTGGATATGGGAATCCATCGCCGAAATGGAGAAAAATATTGCCACAGCCGCAACCGCCAAGCCACCTAGTCCCACGGAAAACAGCGTTATACGTCTCACTTCTCACCTCTTTAATTCTCACTCGGGAGGGCATCGTGCCCCAATAGTAACGGCAACTGATAGTTACCTATCCTTAACTATTATAGCACGAAAAGGAGCCGCGGCAAGAGGGGGCGTAAAAAGTGACGCGACAGAAAGGAAGGCTCACGGGCGGCGTGGAACGGTAAAAAGTAACCGCTTTGGACTTAAGGGGTTACGTGAACAAATTTTACCGTAAAACGCTTATTGGGGGGCAAAATGCGGGCCTGATCTCATCCCCTTGACGATTCTCTTTTGTCTTTTATAATAAAACTCGTGAATTATAAAGTCACTTTACTATCTTTGATAAGGGAAACTGTTATGGGTGCTAAAAAATCGGGCCCGCCCCAGGTGGCGTCTATTTCGTCGTTCGCTCTCCTTCTCTTGGGACTGCCGTTCCTTGCAGGGTGTGAACTGAAGGCGGAACCGAATCATTCCGCGGACAAGCCGGCCGCGTCCCCCAAGGTGGAAGTCTACACGGTGGTGAGCGAGGAAGTTCCGCTGATAAGTGAGCAGCCAGGGCGTACAAGTGCTTTTAACGTGGCGGAAGTGCGTCCGCAAGTCAACGGTATTGTTCTTAAGCGCAAGTTTGAAGAGGGGACAACGGTCAAGGAGGGGGACGAACTTTATGAGATCGATTCGGCAGTGTATCAGGCGAATTTTGATAAAGTAACGGCGAACTTGAACAATCTGGAAAAGACCATGGAACGTGCGCAGGAGCTTCAGGCAACGCGAGCCATGAGCGTCCAGGAATATGAAGACGCGCTCTACGGCTGGCATCGCGCGAAGGCCGACGTCGAACTGGCTCGACTCGATCTGGTCTATTGCAAGGTAAAAGCCCCGCTGACCGGGCGCATCGGGTTCTCCAATATAACCGTGGGTGCTCTGGTGACCAACGGGCAGCCGCAGCCGCTGGCCGTCATTGAACAGATTGACCCTATCTATGTCGACCTGAATCCGTCGATTCCGCAATTGCTCTGCAGCACGTCGAACAAGAACGAATCGAACCATGAAGAGAATCTTCCGTTTTGGCAGAATGCGGAGGTCAAGCTTGTTTTGGAAGACGGTTCGCAGTACGAGCATACGGGCGTCGTCAAGGTCCTCGACAATCACGTTAATGAGGATACGGGGACAATCACATTGCGAGCGGAGTTCCCGAATCCGGACGGAACACTTCTGCCAGGCATGTTCGTTCGTGCCCTGGTCCGTGAGGGCGTGTGCAAAGAAGGCCATCTTATTCCGCAACAGGCCCTCTGTCGTGATATGAAAGGCCGGCCTTACGTTTGGGTTATTGACGAGGCGAACAAAGCGGAAATGCGTTTCGTCGTTGCGGAAAAAGCGATTGGAACTTCCTGGCTCATCGATCAAGGGTTGGATGCGGGCGAACGTATTGTCGTCGAAGGACTGCAATATGTGTCGAGCGGGACCGAGGTTACGCCAAGCGAGTCGAAGAATTTCGCGTCAGCAGCAAAAGTCGAGTAAATAAGGGGACCTCATGTCGGCATTTTTCATTGAGCGGCCAATCTTTGCCTGGGTTATCGCCATTCTTATTATGCTTGCCGGAGCTATGGCACTGCTGACACTGCCGGTATCGCAGTATCCCGATGTTGCCCCGCCGGCTATTGCCATTTGGGGCAGCTATCCGGGCGCGTCGGCGCAAACGGTACAAGATACGGTAGTTCAGGTCATTGAGCAGAATATGAACGGGCTGGACGGATATGAATACATGACCTCGTCCAGTACAGCCGACGGCAACTTATCCATTATCGTTACGTTTAAGCAGGGAACGGACCCTGACATTGCGCAGGTCCAGGTCCAAAACAAGCTTCAGCTGGCCATGCCGCTCCTGCCGCCGGAGGTACAGGCACAGGGGATGAGTGTCGTTAAGTACCAGATAAACTACATGACGCAAGTTGCGCTGTACTGCGATGATGGCAGTCTGACCGAAAGTGACCTGGCGGACCTCATGAATTCGACGTTCAAAGACACCCTGTCGCGCGTGAACGGGGTGGGCTACATCGAAGTGTGGGGCATGCAGTACGCGATGCGAATCTGGCTCAAGCCGGACCGGTTATACAGTTACAACCTTATACCGCAAGATGTAATCGGCGCCATTCAGGAGCAGAACGTACAGGTATCCTCGGGGCAAATAGGAGGACTTCCGGCGGAACGGGGAATACAAATTAGTGCAACGATCGTCGCGAAAAGCCGGTTGACGACAGTCGACGAGTTCCGTGACATTCTAATCAAGGTCAATGAAAACGGGTCGCAAGTGCGACTGAAAGATGTGGCCGAGGTGGAAATTGGCAGTGAAATTTACTCTTTCTCCACGACACTGAACGGTTTCCCCGGGGTTGGAATGGGAATACGGCTGGCCAGTGGTGCCAACGTACTGGAGACGACGAAGGCGGTTCATGCAGCGGTAGACGAACTTAAGCCACTACTGCCACCGGGTGCCAAGGTAGCTTACATTGCTGAAATTGCGCCTACAGTTCGCTCTTCGATCGAATCGGTCATTCACACTCTGGTGGAAGCCATTATCCTCGTTTTTTGCGTGATGTGGCTCTTCCTGCAGCGGTTTCGTATTACGCTGATTCCAACGCTGACGGTGCCGGTTGTACTCCTTGGTACCTTCGCCGTTCTTCACATCTTTAACTTTTCGGTAAATGTCATCACAATGTTTGCCATGGTTCTGGCGATTGGACTGCTGGTCGACGACGCTATTGTTGTGGTGGAAAATGTGGAACGTCTCATGGAAGAGGAGGGTCTGGACGCGAAAGCGGCGACGAAGAAATCGATGCAGCAGATACAGGGTGCGCTGGTCGGAATCGCCCTGGTTATAAGTGCTGTTTTTCTCCCCATGGCGTTTTTCGGGGGGTCGACCGGCGTGATTTACCGACAGTTCTCCGTTGCCATTATCTCTGCTATGACGCTCTCGGCGTTTATTGCGTTAACCTTTACTCCGGCGCTGTGTGCGTCCATGCTCGGCGGTGGTAAGCGACATCGCGTGCTGTTTGTCTTTCGCTGGTTCAATGCCCTTTTTGCTCTCATGACCGGAGGGTACGCCTGGTGCGTCGGGTATGCCGCGAAGCGTCGTTTCCGATTCCTGTTCCTTTACGCGGCTCTCATAGGTCTGATCGTTTATCTGTACCCGCAAATGCCGACGACGTTCCTGCCAACGGAAGATCAGGGGACTCTTTTCGTCATTGTCGATTTGCCACCGAATACCAGTATGGAACGAACGAAACGCATTCTGTCACGCGTGGCAAAGCATTTTCTGGAAGAGGAGAAAGAGACCGTCGAATCAATTATGTGTATTGGCGGGTTCAGTTTTTCCGGGATGAGTCAGAACTCCGGAATGGCTTTTATTACCTTAAAGCCCTTCGAGGAACGACTGGAGAAGGAGAAAGATGTTTTCGCCATTGTTGACCGTGCGAATCGTGCCTTTGCCGACGTGCATGAGGCGAAACTGACGCCTATTATACCACCGTCGATTTCGGAACTTGGTAACGTATCAGGCCTTGATTTCTTTCTACAGGACCGGGCTGGTCTGGGGCACAATCGAATGATAGAGATTCAGAACACGTTTCTGGACAAGGCGTACAAAAGCGGTATGTTCTCGGCGATCTGGCCCAGTTCCCTTCCGGACGAGCCACAATATCGGATTACCATTGACGAAGAAAAAGCGAGAACACTTTCCACCGCGCTGAGCGACGTGAATAATACCATGTCGATTGCCTGGGGGTCGGCTTATGTAAACGATTTTATCGACCGCGGACGCGTAAAAAAAGTTTATGTACAAGGTGAGGCCAAGTCAAGAACGACCCACGAAGATTTAAATAAATGGTATGTTCGGAATAAGATTGGTAATATGGTACCTTTTTCGGCATTTTCGTCCGGGCAGTGGGTAACCGGACCGGCAAAGCTAGCCCGGTTCAATGGTTTTGAAGGTATAGAATTTCTCGGGGTAAGCGAAACCGGAGTCAGTACAGGGACGGCCATGAATGCAATAGCCGATATTGTCAAGACGCTTCCGGAAGGTGTAGGCTTGAGCTATACGGGTCTTTCTTTTGAGGAGCGCAAGGCAGGGAATCAGGCGTTGTATTTGTACGTTTTATCGCTTGTTATAGTCTTTTTGTGTCTTGCGGCCCTGTATGAGAGCTGGTCGGTGCCGGCCGCGGTTCTCATGGTGGTGCCGTTTGGTGTCTTTGGAGCTATTGCGGCGGTCTTACTGCGTCATCTGTCCAACGATGTATACTTTCAGGTCGGTATGCTAACGGTTATGGGTCTTTCGGCGAAGAATGCAATTTTGATTATTGAATTTGCGAAGAATATGTACGAAAACGAGAAAAAGTCATTACTCCATGCGGTCGTCGAGGCGGCTCGCATTCGCCTTCGGCCGATTATTATGACGTCGATGGCCTTTGTCCTTGGCGTACTTCCCATGACCTTTGCGCACGGTGCCAGCAGCGTGAGCCAGCATTCGCTCGGGACAAGTGTCATTGGCGGGACACTCGCGGCAACGTTTCTCGCAGTGTTTTTTGTCCCGGTCTTTTATGTTACCGTGGTTCGTTTCTTCTCCCATTCGAGACCATTGCAATAAAGGAATAGAGGCATGCGAAACAGCAACGTGACTTCTTTTACCCGAACTGTCATGGAACTGGACAGAGCGATTAATAAATATTATTTCCAGATTTTCAAGCAGTGGGGCTTAACCGCCAACGGTTATCTTGCGCTCTACACGCTGCACAAGAGTCCCCGCGGAATGGAACCGGCGTGTCTGGCCGATGAACTTGGTGTACAGCGTCAACTGGTCACGGCCCTGATCAATGATTTCGACCGACGTGGCTTTATTGTTAAGAAGGAAAACAACAAGGACCATCGTCGCAAATTCATTTCTCTGTCGCGCCGTGGCAAACTTTTTACAAAGGACGTGATGGACCATGTCCTGGCCGCAGACGCCGAGGCACTATCCGGCTTCTCTCAAGAGGAACTCGATCGCATGATGGATTTTTGCCGACGCTATTACGAGCGTCTGCCAAAAATACAATAAATGCGAATATCTTATTCCGGGCGTTCGTCCTCTTCAAGCTTTTTTTCCGCCTTGGCAACAAGTTCGACCGCCCAAATGCGATTGGAATAGAGTGCCACAATCGCGCGACGTATGGCACGGGCCTGCTGCGGATTGACCGAATCGAGAGAGTCCGCATACTCAAGTCGGCCTTCCAGAAGGCGAAATTGTGCGGACTTTGACTGTTGGTAATCCTGGTTGATTTGTTCCAGTTGACGCTTTGCGAGAATGACACACTGTCCGTAGATAGTGCGGTCGAAGGACTCTCTTCGTTCACGAACGAGATCGGTATGAGGGTCGGAATCGGAGTTCGACGGCGAACCCGCAGTCTCGGCTGTCAGAGGGCCACTTGTACCGGCGTCGGCTTCCTGTCCCGCCGGTTTCTCATCAACGTTGTGTTCCGGAATCAGAGTTTGAAGACGTTCGTCGGTTGAGAAGAGTTCAATAAAAGCCTTCAGTTTTGGAATTCCCGCTTCCGGGTCCGCTTTCGCCGTTCGTATGGCTTCAATATAAATCGCTTCGACGGGGTCGAGATTTCTCGTTCTTGTTTTGCGTTCGATGAGACGTTCAAGCCGGCGCTCGAGATTCCCCAATTCGAGTTCGCCGGAATAGTCGAGTATTTTCACCGCGCGAACATCGTTGGGATAAAGAGACAGAAAGGCACGCATGTCTTTTTCGGCACTGCGAAGTGTACTCAGATAGTCGTCGGGATCGGCATCCTGAATTTTTCGGTCGATCCGGTCATAGAGAGTATCGGCACTGGGACTGCGAAGGGAATAGACAACCGTAGCGCCGAT
The DNA here is from genome assembly GCA_030539295.1 of Planctomycetia bacterium. Taxonomy (GTDB): domain Bacteria; phylum Planctomycetota; class Planctomycetia; order Pirellulales; family Thermoguttaceae; genus JAUNBG01. The sequence continues at coordinate 24,980 of JAUNSJ010000012.1, forward strand.
GAGAATAGAGATTATGCAGAAGAGCCAAATTTTAAGAGAGACATACTTCGAGTGCGGCTCAAGCTCGTGCGAGAGTCGGCCCAAGTCTTCTTCCTTAACGGGGGTAAAGTGGGAGGTCTTCGTATAGCTGTCAGAAGGAACGGTGCCAGACTTTGAGAAGACACTTCCAAGCAGCGCAGGTTCAAGCCCTAACGAGGACCCGGACTGCGGGGGCACGTCCAGACTTGAGGTCGCCAGAGCTGAAGGACACGTTTCGGCGAGTCCCTCGGGCACGCTCTTTACCGCGTTCAACGGCTCGGGCTTCTGCCGCGAGGGTGAAACAGGAGGGGTGGAATTCTTTTCAATAGAGACTTCCGACTTGTCCCGGTCGCCAGCTTCCGGCAGACTTTCTTTGTCCTGTTGCGATGTGTGCGTGTCAGGCAGGTCAGGGGCAGAATTTCCCAAAGCCCCTGTCCATTGCGTTGGCATTTCGGAAAGGGACGAAGTTCCGGCAGGACTCGGTACAGAGGGTGCGGGAGAGGATTCCTTTTTCGACAGGGCCTCGGTCGCGACATCGAGAATATGATAAGTAGGCTCACTGGGGATACCGAAATCTGTTTTTTCCGGCGTGCTGAAAGCGGGAGTCCCGACAGACTTGATGATCGGCTTGGGAAGTGACTTGGGGCCGGACGGTTCACTCGAGACAACGAGCTGGGCGCCTGTATCCGCGGCAAAAGTGCTGGAAGAAATCGTCTCGGCCACATCGGTCCGCATGGTGTCCGGCAAGACACACGATATCCCGGTTATACTTGCCAGGTTGTATTCCGACTGTCCTTCCCGCTGATTAAGGATAATACTTTCGTGGTCGACTCCGCGGGGAGTACCGGCGGTCTGGCCTGTCTCCTCCAGAAAATCGTAACGACTGTTGTCTGACTGACCTAAATGGAGCAGGGACCCCGGTTCGTTGCCACTAGCGCGCACACGATCCTGTAGGGGGTCGTCGAACAGGAAGCTGTCTTTGCGAGGGCCTGTAGAGGCTGAATCCTTGTCCAGCGATTGATAATTCTGGGGATAGCGAAGAGGTACGGACTTGTTAAGCTCGAAAAGGATATCGCCATTAAGCGTGTTCTGACTCGTATCAAAGGAGGCACTGGCGGGCAGTGCTGCAACTTCGGGCATATTCGCAGCCGGAGACGCATTTTCGGCCAAGAGCGAAGGAGGAATAATTTTATTCGGGTTCTCCGGGTCGAGAAAGGGATTCGGAAACTGCTGATTCCCGAGCGCCAGGCGAATCGCTTCCAGACGGCGCCCGATAATACGAGCATCGTTGGGCCGTTTATCGGGCTGAACGCGAAGGAGTTCGAGGATGAGCATATCGAGAACAGAAGGAACTTCCGGCCGATCAAAGCGGACGGATTCCGGGGGCCCGAACTTGTACTTTTGCAAAATTTCAGCGAGTGACTTGGCCACGTACGGGGGACGTCTGGCAATAAGGGCATAGAGGAGCGAGCCTAGTGAATAGATGTCGGACTTGGGAGTAAGAGGGCCTGCTTGGGCCTGTTCCGGCGACATATATTCTATGGTGCCAATAACCATATTGGCGGTTGTCAGCCGGGAATCGCCAAAGAAATGAGCAATTCCGTAATCGGAAACCTTGACCTGTCCGTCACTTAAAATAATAATGTTGGCCGGTTTAATATCACGGTGGATAATACCGCGGTCGTGGGCGTGCTTTAACGCTTTACAGACTTCAATCCCGATATGAACCACTTCCTCCCAGGAGAAGAAGCGTCCTGCCTTGAGAAGATTTTGCAAACTGGGCCCGTCGACGAACTCCATGGCGTAATAGAGCATACCGTCTTCCTGTCCGAAACCGAAGAGACGGACAATGTTCGGGTGCCGGAGCCGTTTAAGAGTTTCAATTTCCGCTTCAAACCGGGTGCGCAGCTCCTGGTCTTCATCGACATTTGTCATGAGAACCTTAACGGCTACATGCTCATTCGTCTCTTCGTGCAGGGCTTCGTAGACGGCCCCCATCCCGCCACGTCCAATAACGCGAAGGATGCGAAATGGCCCCAATTGAGTTGGCTGTTCCATGACTACTCTCCGAATCTTTCTGTATCCGATTCCGAAACGGGTGCCCCGAAGGGAAACGAGGAGCCGCCTGGCCAATCGCCAGCGATCGACTTACTCCCGAGGGGCGGCGAATTTTACCTTCTCAACCAATTTTATAACCTGATTCTCCTGATTGAGATATCCGGTCACGGCTGTTATCGCTTGCACGACATATTTATATCGCAATTGCTCGTCGCAATCCAGCTCGATTTCCAGGTCGTCGCGAAACCGCGGGGTTGCCTGGCCCTGGACAGCCGACTGATAGTCCACGGGGTCGCCCTGCTGTATGTACTGAAAAACCGCCATACGCAGTCGGGTCATATCGACGCCGAGGCCGGAGTCCCCGAACCAGATGCCGGTAAGGTTCCCATCGTTATCGGCACGAAGTCGCACCGTTACCGGAACAATCTCATCCAGGGACGGCAATCGATTCGACTGGACCGTCTGCGGCATGCGGATATTGAAATCGCCTTCGACCTCCGGGGTTTTATACGTTATGACGAAGAAGGAGAGTAAGAGAAAGACAACGTCGATCATCGACGTCATCTGTAACTTGACCTCCCCGCCTTTTCCGCCCAGTTTTCGAATACTCATTCCGTTTTCCCCTGCCTTGCACGAAGAACGTAACTTTCTATGCCCTGCTCCTGGCATGCCATAATGAGTCGCTCAACGAATCCGGCGGTCACGTTTTCATCCGCTCGAATAACGAGAGTTACGTCTTTTGGCATGGTGCGGCTCACGCCCTCCAGGACGCGCAGTTCCGAATTCAGCGCCTTGGAAAACGGCGCTCGCGTCGTCGGTACGCCCATGGGCATGCTGTCGAGATAGCATGTGTGGGTACCCAAAAGGACCTCATAGCCGGCCGTAACCTGAACAGTAAACAGGTCGGCAGAGGCGGATTCTGGAGGTTGGGCCAGTTCGCTCAGCGGCAACATAACCCGTTCGTCCTGTTCCGCCTGGGAAAAGTTGATGACCAGGGTAAAGAACGTTATGAGCAGGAAGACGATGTCGATCATCGGCGTCATGTTCAGTTCAGCAGGAGTCAGGGATAAAGTTACGCGTCGCATATCTTTGGCTTCTAAATGGTAACGATACGGCTCCCGCGTCACAAGGGCAGCAGGAGCCGAGACAAAACTTTACTGTTTCTTGCCAGGCATACCCCCGGCAATACGGGCAATCAGATTGTCACTGATAATACCGATTTCCAGGAGGTATCGAGCGAGGCGATTTTTGAAAACGTCGTAAACGGCCAGTGAGGGCAAAGCAATAGCGAGCCCAACCATGGTCGTAAATAGAGCAGTAGCAATACCTTCTGCGAGTTTTTGCGGGCTGGGCGCGGCACCGCCGGAGGCAATAACCTGGAAGGCGTCGATCATACCCACGACCGTACCGAACAGCCCAACCATGGGCGCCAGATTCCCGATCAGGGCAAGATACCCGATCTGGTGCTCCAGTTTCATGGTCTCTTCCTGCGCGACATCCTGCATGGCCTGCCCCGCCTTTTCACCACCGCTGTGCGCTCGCGAAAGACCAACGGCCAATACTTTGCCAAGCATGGACTCGTCCGTAGCGGCCAGCTGATACGCATCCTGATATTTCTGCTGTTCCAGCAAGGCGTCGAACTGACGCACAAGCTCTTCTGGTACAAGTGAGGAACGACGAATGGAAAAAATGTTCATGACCATCAAGGCGACCATGGTCATGGACAGAAAGAGAAAGACAGGCGTAAAGAACCAGCCCAGCGAGCGAATCATCCAGACGAGATAGTTGTCGTGTCGCGCGGTGGGCGTGCTCTCGGCAGGAGCTTTGGCCGCAGGCGTATCGGCGGGAAACGCGTCTGGCTCGGGCGCGGCAGGGGCATCGGCCGCAGGTTCCGCAGGCGCTTCCGTGGCCGTTTCCGCAGGCGGGGAACTAAAAAGGTCTTCTTCCTGCCCTGACAATGAGCCAACCGCAAGGGCCGCTGTCATTAGGACGACCAGACATGCCCAGCGACGAACCGTCATCTGACGTCGTCTTTCATTTAAAGTCCATGAAACGTTCTTCATCATATTCTTCCGCGTTGTTGTTCCGGATATGGGGTTAAATTTAAAGTGAGTTACAGGTTGATTTTATACTTATTCTGCAAGGTGTGCAAGGCTTCCTCGGCCCGGTCCTGACGTCCCTTGGCCGTCCAGAGCCGATACAGTTCACGCAGTGCACGACTGTGCTCCTGCCCGCAAGAGCTGTACAAAAGGTCAACGTGTAAGTAGGCAAGCAGTGCGTCCTGATTCCGACCGGCCGCTTGCGATACGGCGCCTATTGTATTATATAAACGAGCGGCGAGCGACACATTGCGGAGTGGATTCTCGTCGATAATGCGTCGCAACAGGGACAGGGCATCGTCGAATTTTTCCTGACCGGCAAGGGCCTGGGCAAGTCCGATTCTCGCGAAATCTTTCGCTTCATTAACCAAAGGCGAATTCTCCTGCGCGAAGTCGATCACGGCCTGGAATGCCTGGGCGGCTTCCTCCCACTTTTGCGTGGCAAGAAGGATTTCCGCCGAAGCGGTCATTCCGCGGAGTTTAACGTCGGACCAGGGGGCGTCCGCGAGACGGTCAAAGAACCCTTTCGCCTGGTCGTTCCGGCCAAGAGCCAAAAGAATTCTCCCGGTCGTTTCATAGACGTCGAACAGGTGCCAGCTTGCGGCGTACTTCTTCTGAAAGGCGACCAACTCCTTACCGGCCGCCGTTAAGGGGTCCCGCTCGCCCAGGGCCAAGGCCGATTGCGCTATGCAGGCCGCTTTGAGGTAGTCAAGTTCGGCGAGAACCGGCTCAGTGAGCGAGGCACGGTCCTTTTCACTCTTCGAAAGGTTCTCCAACGCTTCGTCATAGCGCGCGGCCAAAAACATTGTTCGGGCTGTCGTCAGGTCGATCGGCTCGTTCTCATATTGAAGCCAGAGAATCGTATTACACGGAACCCCTTGCTGCGTACCAGCTTGCGTTAGAGATACTTCCGTTGTGGAGACGGATTCTATCTTGCCGGTGAGGGTCTCTTCCGACGCCACACGATTCTCGTCGATAACGCGTATACGTATCATGTCTTCCGCCACAAGCCGCATCGGGGCAAGCAGACTCAGAACACACAACAAAGTTAACAGTAACGCAACGCGTTTCATAATTCTCTTTCGCATTTCCTTGTCAATTCCATGAACAGCCCATTCCCCGGTCAAAATCGCGCGGCATGAGTTCTCACAACCGTCATAAGTTCTCACAAGCGTTGCCCTTAACGCCAGTTAACCGGAATATTATGGGCAGCGAGATAATCCTTCATTTGCTTAATGGTAAAGGTGCCAAAATGGGCAATTGAGGCAACCAGTAAAGCATCGGCATGGCCATCTGTAACGCCGAGTCGCAAATGCTCCAGACTTCCGGCACCCCCGGAGGCGATAACAGGTATCTTAACAGCATCCGCTATGGCGCGTGTCATGGGCAAATCGTAGCCGGTCTGCTTACCGTCGGTGTCCATACTTGTTGGCAAAATGGCGCCGGCGCCAAGCGATTCCACGCGTTTCGCCCAAGCGACCGCGTCAAGGCCGGCTCCTTCAGTCCCGCCCCGGACGACAACTTCGTACCCGCTCGGGAGCGAGAGAGACTGACGCGTGTCGATTGCCACGGTTATCCGGTCGGAACCGAATCGTTTTGCGGCCTCTTCGACGAGTTCAGGGCGACGAACGGCGGCACTATTCATGGAAAGTCGGCTCACGCCCAAGTCGAGCATCTCTTGTATGTCGTCGCAGGTGCGTATGCCGCCGCCTACCGTTAATGGAATGGAAATAGCGGCCACGGTTCGCTTTACGGCGTCGATGAGCGTTTTACGCTCTTCAACGGTCGCGGTAATGTCCAAGAAGACGAGTTCATCGGCCCCGGCTTCATCGTAGGCCCGGGCGTTTTCGGCAGGGTCGCCTATCTCTTTTAAATTAACAAAATTCACACCCTTGACTAATTTGCCATTTTTAACATCCAAACAAGGGATAATTCGACGATAATTCATAAAACACTCCGCATCGGTATTGCTGTTCGCAAGGGTCGTTCAGTTGCCGGCCGCACACGGTTTCGGGGCCAAGTGTCCTGATACTCTTGTTGTCTTCTCCTTACTCTTAAGGAGTCTATTCCTCTATTATACGTCAACTCCCGATTTGGGGAAATACCACCTTGGGGCAAAATCGCAATTTTTTTCTCTTTTCCGGAGACTGTAGGAGGGGGTTGCGGGCCATTTTCCTCTGATCGTCACTTAGGTTCTTGAGAACGGAAAGAATTACCTTGAACGAACGTCTGAACGCTTTCGTTACCTAAAATTGAGAGGACGGTTTTTTTCGATTAAATAGTTGATTAAATAGTTGACTTTTGCCGGGAAAAGATGTATAATAAGTTAATCGATAATTTTTTACTGGTATACGATAAATACACCCCTGCGAGGCATTTCTGTCATGAATCATTCACGATACGGCAACAATGGAAATCCTGAAGCCATCTATCCGATATACACGGAAGCGACAGAATGCCACGATTGTTATAAATGTGTGCGTCAGTGCCCCGTCAAGGCGATACGGATAGAAAATGGAGTGGCGTCGGTTCTGTCGAACCGGTGCATTGCGTGCGGTCACTGTGTCCAGGTCTGCCCAAGCCGGGCGAAGCGAGTGCGAAATGATCTTTCCAGGGCAGTCGATTTACTTGCGGGTGAGTCCAGGGTTTATGTCTCGCTGGCGCCAAGCTGGCGAGGTCTTTTCCCGGAATGGTCGGCGAGTTCCCTTGTGACGGCGTTAAAGACGTTGGGTGTGACAGAGGTCAGCGAGACGGCCTTGGGGGCACAGGAAGTGTCCGCGGCTGTGGCGGAACAAATCTCGCAGGAGGAGAAGGGCCTTTTTATCTCCAGTGCGTGCCCTGCCGTTGTCGATTACATTCGCCGGTATCATCCGTGGACCGCCAATCGAATTGTATCCCTGGCGTCCCCTGCCCTGACTCATTGCGCTATGTTGAGGAAACTTTTTGGCGAGGACATACGAGTTATTTTTATCGGGCCGTGCGTGGCGAAGAAGAACGAAGCGGATCGGCACCCGGAACTGCTGGACTGTGCCTTAACGTTCGAGGAATTGCGTATTTTGCTCGACGACCAGAATCTTGTACCGTCGAAGTTCGCGGGCAGTCAGGAGCATTTTATCCCGGAAACGGCGGCCGAAGGCGCCATATATCCGATCGAAGGGGGTATGCTTGAGACGATACGACGTTGTGACGTTGATTCGAAAGTGTTATTGCAATCGATCAGCGGAATTCCTTTGCTGGCGGAATCGCTGGATCATTTGCGTGAAATGCGTAGTGAGCGACCGATTTTTCTGGAGGCGTTGGCGTGTCCGGGTGGTTGTATAAATGGGCCGTTCGCGACGCGTGCCTCGCACCTGGCGGCAACGACAGGCATTCTTGAACAGGCGAACTATCGAGAGCGTGAAAAACGCTCGCCTGTGGTTCGGGTCGAGATGGAATATGAGCCACTACGAGTTGAGGAGGAGGTGCCGGACGAGGCGAGTGTGAGAAAAGCTCTGTTGAGTTTGGGTAAGACGAGTCCTGCGGATGAGCTGAATTGCAGTGGTTGCGGCTATGAGTCGTGTCGGGAATTCGCGAAGGCATTGGTTCGGGGGGATGCGGAGCCTGAGCAGTGCGTTTCCCACATGCGGCGTGTGGCCACGCGTAAGGCGAATGCACTGTTGCGCTGTATTCCGGCCGGAATCGCGATCGTTGACAGTAATCTTCTTATTGTCGAATCGAACGAAGCGTTCAGTCGACTGTTTGGTGAGGAGATTATTCAGTTGTATCAGGATGTGCCTGGTCTGGAAGGCGCGGATATAACGACGCTGCTGCCCTGTGGCCCGCTCTTTGAGGCGGCCTTACGTCAGGGGGAAGATATCCGCCGGGAACATTATCCGGTCGGCGACCAATTACTGGACTTGACAATATTCACGATTGACCCCGGGAAGACAATCGGAGTTGTTGTTCAGGACGTAACCGAGACAGAACTTGGTCGGGAGCAGATAGCCGAGCGTGCCGATGAGGTTATTTCGCGTAATATCGCAATTGTGCAAGAGATAGCCAGTCGGTTAGGGGAACATATGGCGGATACGGAAATACTTTTGGACTCGATATCGCGAGGGTACAGGAAAAAGAAATGAACGAAAGCCCATTGTTTATCGATGTCGACAGTTATCAACGTCGCAAGCATACGGAACATGTGTGCGGGGACGCCTTTGTCTCGAAGCGAATGAGTGCCGAAGGACGACTGGTGGCCGTGCTTTCCGATGGTCTTGGCAGTGGAATAAAGGCGAATATTCTTGCGCAAATGGCGGCGACGATGGCTGCGCGTTTTACGGAGCAGGGGCGTGATCCATTGCGTTCGGCGGAAATAATTATGGACGCGCTTCCTGTGTGCAAGATACGCAAAATAAGTTACGCGACCTTTTCCATAATCGATTGCTCCCTTTCGGGGCCTGTTCGCATTGTGGAAGAAGGGAATCCGGAATTTATTTTAATACGTAATGGAAGTGCCGTGAATATTAAGAAAGAGATACTCGTTTCCGGGAAGTGGCCGGACCGACATATACAGGTCTCGCAGTTTACTCTTATTCCGGATGACAGGATAATTTTCTGCTCCGATGGAGTGACCCAGGCGGGGCTTGGGAGCGATACGTGGCCGCTGGGTTGGCGCCGAGAGGGACTCATTACGTTTGTTTGTAATCTGATAGAAGTCATGCCGGAAATTTCCAGTCGGAATCTGGCCCACGATATTGTTGAGGAAGCGGTGCGTAAGGAACCTGATTTGCTTTCGCACGACGACATATCAGCGGCAGTTTTTCATTTTCATCGACCGCGCAGATTGCTTGTTTGGACGGGTCCACCGTTTTATAAAGAGCGGGACCACGAATACGCATTGCAATTTTCGCAATTTCGTGGTAAGAAGGTGATCAGTGGTGGGACGACGGCCAATATCGCATCGCGTGAACTAAGGCGTGAAATATCAATGGTGTCGCCGCAGCGAGGGAGTACGGTCCCCCAGCTTTCGCGTATGGGTGGTGTTGATTTGGTCACGGAAGGAGTACTGACATTGGCGAAAATGTTGGAATATTTGGAAGAGGAGAAGAAGCCTGGTGTGCGGGATCCGGCGCTGGAGTTGGCCGACCTCCTGCTGGAAAGTGACACGATAGAGTTTATGGTCGGAACGCGTATAAATGAGGCGCATCTCGACCCGCTACTGCCGGTGACACTGGGCTTTCGCCGTAATTTGGTGGAGCGTACGGCACGTGTTCTGCGTGAAAAATACCTTAAAGAAGTCACCATTGTTTACATTTAATTTAAAAATGGTTTTGCGTACGGGGGACGCGACCGGACAATACAATTTAAGATCACAAAGGAAACGTTATGAACGAATCGGCAAAGAAATGTCAGGTTAAGATATGTCAGGGAACAGCCTGCTTTATTATGGGCGCGTCGCAGCTTCAGGATCTGGCGGAAGACCTTCCGGAAGAGTATCGAAGTTTTTTTGAGATTGTGTGCGTGCCCTGTCTGGAACTGTGTAACAAGCGTCAGGAGCTGGGGCAGATGCCCTACGTAACTGTCGACGGACAGCCTTACGCCGATATGACGCGAGAGAAACTTTTGCGTATTCTGCAACTGAAAGCGGAGTGTATGCTGCGCTAATTACTTTAATCTTTTTGCAAATAAATAATGATTTAATGAACGGAGAGACCACTATGAATATATCGAGTGTTTCGCGTGAGAAGCCGGAGACAGAGCGTCACAACAATGCGCAGTATCTCCGTCGAGAAGTACTCATACGGGTAGCCAGAGCCTATTTGCAGGGTGACCTTGAGGACCAGGTCAATCGCATTCCGTTCGCGATGAGACCGAAGAAATCGGACGCGCCTTTTCGCTGCTGTATTTATAAAGAGCGAGCCATTTTGCGATTGCGAACCTTGGGTGCGTTGGGCTTTCCTGTGGAGGGGGATGACGATTTTACGCCACTTTCAGAATACGCGAATCAGGCATTGCGGCGCAGCGGGCCCAACGAACCGGTTTTGACTGTTATTGATATAGCGTGTAAAGGATGTGTATCTTCCCGATATTTTGTAACGGAATTATGTCAGGGGTGTCTGGCGAGGCCGTGCGCGGTAAATTGCAATTTTGGCGCTGTGTCCCTGGTGAATGGTCGCGCTGTGATTGATCCATCGCGCTGCAAGAATTGCGGACGATGCATGACCTTGTGTCCTTATCAGGCGATAGTCAAGATACACGTTCCTTGTGAGGAGGCCTGTCCGGTCAACGCCATCCATAAAGGGGACGAAGGGCATGCCATTATTGATTTTGATAAGTGCACCAGCTGTGGTCGATGTATGCGTGCGTGTCCCTTTGGCGCGATTATGGAACGAAGTCAGATTATCGATATTTTGCGTGTTTTAGCGGCGTCGAGAAAGGACGGAAGAAAAGTTGTCGCTCTGGTCGCCCCGGCGATCGTCGGGCAGTTTCCCGTTCCGTTTGAAAAAATTGCCGGCGCCCTGATTGCCTTGGGGTTCGCCGATGTTGTCCCGGTTGCCGCAGGCGCCGATCTGACAACTTTGCATGAATCGGCCGAGTTTAGGACGCGTATGAAAAGTGGCAAGGGTTTTATGACGACGTCCTGCTGCCCTGCGTATGTTCAAACGGTGCGTAAACATATTCCAGAACTGCTTCCGTTCGTTTCGGATACGCCAACGCCCATGCATTACGCGGCGGAACTTGCCAGGAAGAAATATCCTGATTCGGTTACTGTTTTCATAGGCCCTTGTGTTGCCAAGCGTTCGGAAGGAATACACGATGAATTGATTGATTATGTCATGACGTTCGAAGAGACCGGCGCTCTCTTCGTTGCCGCGGAGATTGAGCCGGCGTCTGTGCCGGCTTGTGAAACGGAGTATAAGGCGTCGTGGCAAGGTCACGGCTTCGCGGTAACAGGAGGAGTTGCATCGGCTGTGGAGAGTCTTGTCAGACATACAGCGCCGGACTCGGAAGAGGACTCCCTTCTGGTAACACCGATTTCGGTCAATGGTCTCTCGCCTGCGGGGATAAAGCAACTGAAGAGCTTTGCTTGTGAGGGTTGCCCTGGCAATCTCGTTGAGGTTATGGCGTGTGAAGGCGGTTGTATTGGCGGCGCCGGAACAGTGGGTAATCCCAAAATTGCGGCCCGGGAAATCAAGTGCCTTGTTGCGAAATCCGCTTCCCTTGAGGACCTGACCAAACAGGACGTAGAATTCAGTCCGTGCGTGGTGCCCGAAAGAATTGAAACGGAAGACACTTAAGGAGTCACCGCGGGTCGTTCGCCCTCGTTTCGACTTGGGCGAACAGGAAAACGCAGCGTTCAAATTGTTACCGCCTGTTAGCTTTTTGTACCACCCGATCTTTGCAAGGCCGGGGGGTTCTATCAAGTCAAGGACGTGGTTTCGCCTTATGGATTATTCCGGGTCCCCTTCTTTTGGGCTGAAAACACGATTGCGATGCCGGAATTCGGACATGGTCTGGTTGTATTTCTTTTTAAAGACCTTGCCCAGATAGCCTTCATTATCAAAACCACACAATGGGGCAATATCGGCAATACTCAGGTCGGATTCCAGGAGCAGAGCACATGCACGCTGAAGCTGCAGGCGATGAATCTCCTGCAAGACGGTTCGATGGAGTGATTTTTTGAATCTCATTTCCAACTGGCGTCTTGAAATTCCCAAAAATTTCACAACGTCGGCCACACCGATGTATTGGTCGGCGTGCAGGCGAATGTAGTCCAGGGCTTCCGCGACCCACTTATCGTTGACGCACAGGGAGTCGGACGACGTTCTGGCAATAATACAGCCGGCATTGTATGTTCGTTCGCGGTCATCGAGAACAGAGCCATTCTGATGAGCGGTAATCATTTTTTTCAGTAATTCGGCGGCGAGGTACCCTGCCCTTTTGGTCTCCATCTGGATACTGGACAGGGGCGGATAGGTCGTACGGCACAGTGGTTCGTCATTATCGCAACCGAGGACAGCCACCTGATGAGGGACAGAAATACCTTCGGAGATACAGGCGTCGAGGACCTGCCGTGCCCGTACGTCCCGAGCAGCCATGACGGCCACCGGCTTGGGTAGATGGCGAAGCCAACGGCAGAGGCGTCGACTTTCCAGTTCCCGGTTTTCCCGCTCACGTGAGGTCAGGCCCGGATAGACTTCACATTCGAAGCCCGCGTGCTGAATCGTTTCGATAAAACCGTTGCGACGCCCGATGGACCAATTGAATTCTTTAACGTCACCCACCCAGGCAAAAGATCGAAACTGGCGCTCGAGAAAATGCTCTGCCCCGAGCACACCAACATTATAGGTCTGGCAATGAACTTCGCCCAGGAGATGCCGGTCCCACGTTTTGAATAGGGGCATGAATTCGTCGCTCGGGTCGATCAGGACGGACGGCACGCGTGCCGAATGAACGATGTTGGCGCTCTCGTGACTTTGCAAAAAGGCGATAATACCGAACGGCTCTTTGGAATTTTTCATGCGAACGAACTTTTGTTCGCCATACCAACCTTCAATAATATGGAGACGCCAAGGGCCGTAAAGGCGTTCAAATTCGATTACGCCGTCGAGCATATCGCGGCATACTTTTAGAGACGTCTGGAGAACAACAGCGATCTGAGGGAGACTCTTGTGAAGGAGTTCGAGTTTTGGCGCGGTTGTTTTTGCGATTTGCTGCTTGTACATTGCGGTGCACCGGAGTCACTTTCCGATTGGAAGGTGACGGTTATAAATTTGCGTAAAATTACAAAACGTTCTGCGTAAGATTACAAAAATATTTGCGCAACTTTACAAGTCGATTGCGCGATCTTACGTTGACAAACCTTTTACAGGGTGGTATAATACATAACGTGAGATAAAAAACTTGCGTTTACGTTTTTTCACCTCATGCGTTAATTTACAATAGCACCTTGGCTTTAATAATAACGTGAAAGAGAAAAACGTCAATCCCTTGCTCAATACGTAGCAAGGGTAAAAGGAACGACCCACGTTTATTCGCAAGATCAGTAACAACACTAAACCAAAGGAGATTCACAATGAAAGATTTCTGGAAAACATGGACTTGTAGTGTATCTGCTAAATTTCAGGAGGAGAGAGATTTAGATCCTATAAGAAAAGATGTCGCGTTCACACTCGTTGAGCTCTTGGTGGTCATAGCCATAATAGGCATTTTAATTGCGTTGCTCTTGCCGGCAGTACAGGCGGCACGGGAAGCGGCTCGGCGTATGTCGTGTACAAATAACATAAAGCAAATTGCATTGGCGACACACAACTATAACGATGTTAATAATTCGCTTGTACCGGCCGGATTTAGTTATGCCAATCATGGGCACTATGCCTCCTGGTACCAGCGGATTCTCCCCTTTGTGGAGCAGCAATCGCTTTACGAGGCGTTTGTAAATCTCGGTTCCGGATTTTCTCCTGCTCGCAATTTCTGGACGTATACGGCTGGTTGTAATGAAGCGATAACAGAGGACACGCATAATCCGTTTTTGCAGATGTCCCCGAATTTCAACTGTCCCTCTATTGGCGGCATGCGTGGCAAGATGTATACGGACGCGGGAATCGTAAGGTATCGGGCTTATTATGGTTGCTACAGTGTCAATTTTGGTCCCACGAATTATAATGCGTTGGCAAATGCCGATTGGCCCTCGACGGACCCTTGGTGGCAATCGCGGGGAATTCCGTTCCGGATCGGTTTTGAAGAAAACGTTCAGAAGATGTTTGTGACAATGGCGGCCGTGACCGATGGCTTGAGCAATACAGTGTTCTTTAGTGAAGTCACCCCCCCTTCGGTCGACCCAACAATACAAAATGATGGCGACACGACCTATTCCGACTTTCAGCTTGTTGCCGGATGTGGTTTTAACGGCTACTTGACTCCGAACAGCCTTGGCCCTGATAATGTCTACCGGGTTTGGACCCCGAATCCGGGTGCGGTCGGACGTGGTAATAACGCCTCTTGCTCAAACATCGGGGTAGGTAGTTTGGACCACATTCGCTATCAGTCGCTGACGGCGAGAAGTTATCATAGTGGCGGCGTGAACGCGGCTCTGGGAGACGGCTCGGTGCGGTTTGTTTCGAATACGGTGGAACATAAAATATGGTGTTATTCGCTTATTGGTGCCGACGGGCAGTCGGTGAACTTGTAGGCCTGAATGAGGCAACTACGACTTTATCTAACCTGAACAGAGCAAAGGGAGCCACCATGTTTGTTCATTTGCACAAAAAATGTTTGTTTTATTCGGCAAGTTTACTGCTGATTTTCGTTGCCGGGTGCAGAAGTGAAATCTCCGTGTCCGGAAAGGCTGCCTACGACGGCCAACCCATCGGGCGTGGTACCATTGTTTTCTGCGAAGCGAATCGAGGCGTCAACTATGATGGAATGATTAGTCAGGGAAGCTATAAGTTAAGGGCCCCGGCAGGAGATTATCTTGTGCGTGTAAACGCGGTGCGTACCGAGAATGTAGAGAAACCGGGTGAGGTCTATCCCGGCGTGCCAGGTCCGTCGACCGTTGAAGTGTCTTATATTCCTTCGACGTACAATACGCACACGACGCTCAAGGCAACTGTGTCGTCGAAAGAACGGGTCCACAATTTTGATATGGAACTCGTTGAGAACGACCCTTATGCCCCGCCGTTTATGAGGAAAAAATAAGTACCATTAAATTCAAAAAAACAATCGAAAGGGAATCAATTAAGCATGACAAAACTGACGAAACGTGAATTTTTACAAGTGATGGCCGGGGGCTGTGCAACGTTGGCGCTCGGTGCGCTGTGGAGCAATCAGCAAGTACGAGCGGCGGAAGACGTTATTGTTCTGAACGACGATTCTCTTTCGTGGGTTAAGGGTTTTAACTATCAGCCGAGCTACGCTACCCATGGTCTGGATGTCTGGGTTGATCTGAATACGAATCGAATTGATTATGAGCTTAAGAAGGCGAAAGAACTCTTTCCAGCCATGACAGCGATCCGCGTATGGCTCTCTCTGGACGCTTACTGGCAGAGGCGTGAGCAGATGCCGAAAAATGTGGCGAAATTTCTGGAAATAGCGGCCTCGGCGGGTCTGAAGGTTTTGCCTTGTATGACCTCAGCCTGGCATGGCACGCCTGACTTCGGCGGCGTTTGCCCGGAAACGTTCAATCTGCATCCGGACGAATCGTTCTTCCCCTATTACGACGATGTAATCCTTTCTCAAAAAGATAATGAAACCGTAATCGGCTGGGACCTTTGCAACGAACCGTTTAATAATGGTGGCGGCGATGTCTTTATGCGATGGCTGACCGCGGTGAGAAACCATCTTAAGGAAAAATGTCCTGACTTGAAACTGACCATTGCTTCTGCCAATTCCCTGGATCAGGCAAAAGTGTTGGAACCACTCTGCGATTTTATTACGGACCATCCGTACTTCGCAAGCCCTGAAAAGATGAACGCGTTGACCGCGTTTGCCAATGAGGTCAAAAAACCGCTTCTGGCCACAGAAGTCTGCTGGGGTGCCCATGACGACGCGTCCCGAAGTGCCATGGTCGAAAACGACCTGACCCTGTTTAACGCGAGAAAAGTTGGCTTTATGATTCACGCATTGTGGCATTCGAACGTTGCCGACTTGCACCGCCCGGAATACGGACCGGTCGCGCCTGGCATAGGATACATGGGCTGCATTGAGCTTGATGGTACAATACGCCCGGGCCACGAAGTGATTAACAAGTATCTGTAAACAGAGATCGCGAAAGACTCGCAAGAGACAAACTTTTCAGTAAAACTGGGAGCGGCTGCAAGAAGGTCGCTCCGACATTCAACGTTGATTCGTCTCCCCCTTTAGGTTGCGGGGGAGACTCGCTCCAAGTCAAATCGCCGCGGTAAAATCGTTGCATTAGGAGGCGGTAAGTGGGTCGACGGATTTTTCTTTTGTCATAAAGATTTCATTACAGGCTTCATTGAACCAGACATGGGTCATAAAACCGCGAATGAGTAATATGCCGCGACCGGTGGGAATGGAAACGCGGTCCTCTTCGCGTGGGTCGGGGACCTGGCCTTCAACGAATCCTTCTCCCTCATCACGTATGGAGACAGAAATGGCCGTATTGGAGATACAGACGCCGATTCGCACTTTTTTGGAGGCGTCGAGCATATTGCCGTGCTCCATGGCATTGTGAATTCCTTCGTTCAGGGCCAGTTCAACGGCGAAAATATCGCGGTCATTCCACTGCCGGTTGCGCAGTTCTTCGGTCACCTCTTCGATGAAGGGAGTCTCCTTGCCGTACATGGTATCAATGGCGACGTAGCGAGTCCAGCAGAGGTCGGTCTCGTCGGTCCGCTTGAGCATGAGCATGGTCATATCGTCGGTTGGAACAGCGCCCTGAAAATTACACACGGCCTGTTGTATGTAGCCGATTAACTTTTCCGGGGGCGTTTTTGCAAGGTAAGAGAGAAGTTTTTTGAGACGTTTTTGGCCGAACTGCTCGCCGTCAGGGGCGGTCGCGTCGGTTACGCCGTCGGTGTACAGGAAAAGGGTTTCGCCCGGATTCAGATGAATTTCGCAGGTCTCATATTTTATTCCACTCATAATGCCCATCACGCAATTTTCGGCATAAGGAAGGAATTTGACTTCCCCGTTCTCCTTGAGCAGGGCCGGCTGGTTGTGGCCTGCGTTGCAGTAGCGAACGAGTCCGGTCTCCGGATTATAAAAGGCGAGGAACAGGGTCACGAACATGTTCTTCTTATTCCGCTTGCGGAGTACCCAGTTGACCTCGGAGACGACGTTACCAGGGGTGGCCTCTTTTCCCGCGGCCTGTCGGATGAGCGTTGATGTGGCGACCATGACCATGGCGGCGGCAATTCCCTTGCCGGAAACGTCACCGATAACAAGCCCAATCTGGTTTTCCGTGACGCGCCAGAAGTCGAGGAAGTCGCCGGCGACGTACTTTGCGGGAATCAAATCGCCGGAAATAATATATCCTTTATCAGGAAAGAAGCGAGTGCGGTTCGCAGGGAGAAATGTGCGCTGCAATTCCTCTCCAATGAGCAATTCCTGTTCCAGATGAGAGCGGGTAATGGTTTCGTGCACCTCGCTTTCGATGTGCTTTTGCAAGTTGGAAACCATCGTATTATAGGAGCGAACCAGAGCGCCGACGCTACCGCCGCGATGCTCGTAGCGTTCGGGCACGGTACAGTTCAAATTGCCATTGGCGACCTGACTGGCAACGCGTGTCATGGCCTCGATGGGCGAGGTGGATCGCAAGAGGAGCACGAAAATAACAACGCAAATGCCAAAAGCACAGAGAAAAGCGGCGGCAATGAGGAATTGGAGACTTCGTCGGGCCTCGCCCAGCAAGCTGGCTTCCTGAAATTTACCAACGACGGTCCAGCAGTTGTCATCCTGCGTTTTGGCAAAGGCATAAAGAGATTTCCCATAGCCCGCTTCGTCCAGGAGTCCTCTAAGTTCGTAGGTGCCAAGTGAGTCGGCAATGGCCTTATCAATAATGGGATAGTAATTTTCAAGCTTCTTTTGAGCGGCGATCGCGTATAAACTGTAGTGGGGCCAGTCGTTGGAAGAAGAGTCGTAGAGCAGAGTCCCACTTTCCGAGAGCACGAAAATATCGCTGCCTTGACTGTGCCGCTGCTGATATTGCTGCAAGAGCGACAAGTCGAAGAGGTCCTTAACGCGGACCAGACAGAGGACAACTCCGGCAAATTCACCGTTCCAGAAGAAAGGACAGCCGTAAGAAATAATCCTGTTGCCGGTAACATGACCTTTGAAGGGGTCGGTCCAGGTACCGCGCATACTCAATTTTGGCGTCAGAAAGGCGTCGCGGGTTTCGTAATAATCGCCAATATTGTCGACCCCGTAGAGCGTGTTGTCGCTCTTGCGGTAGATGCCGGGTGCGTAATGATTTGGAACCGTCGTTAAGGGTGCCAAATCGGAGTCCGTAACGAAAGTATAGTCGGGATATTCACCGTTTCGAACCTTGGAGAGGAAATTGGGGTCGTAGGCAACGACGAGCGCCTGAACGCGTTCCGACTCCTCCATCGTTTGCCGAAAGAGCGCCATCACGTTAAAGTCTTCTTTTAAGGTGAGAAGACGTGCGGAGACATCAACATTACGCGACAGAAGATTGGCATTCTGTACCATGGAGTTGGCCAGCTCGTAAATTTCACCGCGGCACGTGGCAATGGCATCCTCCTTATACATCTTCATCTGCGACTCGTAGTAGAAGTAGGAAAGGGGGGTAAAAATAACGAACAGGGGCAGGAAAACGGTCAGGAAAATGCGTAATCTCATTCGTTAAGGTCCCCTTCCCCCGGGTCGTTCGCCTCTGGCGGCTGCTCTGGCTCTTGTTGTTCTGGTTGAATACGTTGGATTCTCGCCCGGTCGTTTTCATTGAGGACGTTGAAGAAGAACTGGTCGTATGCGGGAGCCGCATCCGGGTCGAATTCTCGGGCAAGCACCAGTCCGGAAACGAGCTTTTCGTAGCTCTCCTGCGGACAGTTCCCATTTGACGTCAGCGGCTGCTTCAGTTTGAAACTGGCCAGCCAGCGTTTAAGCTGACTTTCGCCAATAAACTCATCGCACGGATGGTCGTATTTCTGGCAATACTCTTTCAGGATTTTTATGGCTTCTCTGGGTTGTTGCAGGGCCGTCTCCCACCCGCGATACATGGCGTGGACGATTTTTTGGCAGGAGTCGGCATTCTCCTTTAAGAAGGACTCGCGACAGAAGATTGTCGTTTCCGGATAATCCAGTTCAAGGTCTTTAAAGAAGAAGAGACGCACATCGTCGCGAAAGGACTTGAATTGCGTCTGGAGCGAGTTCGTTTCAAATCGGCCGAACGAGGCCAGGGTCAGCCCGTCATTAAACAAGAGGTTGGATTCCTCACGCTGCACGACAAATTTAACCTGAATATCGAGCGCGGCAAAGAGCGCCCGTACCATCTTCTCGTTATTGAACCAAATGGCAACGGTTTTCTCATTGAGACCGTGGATGCGGGTTAGTGCCGGGTCTAAATCGTTTCGGACCATGATACAAGCCGTTCCGGTCTCTGACAGGAGATTGACCGCCACGATGGGCTGCCCATCGGCCCGGGCACAAATCCCCTCGGCCATGGAGGAGACGAGTAACTCGAACTCGCCGTTGGCCAGTCTTTCCAGTTTATTCGCGGAATCAAAATCCCAGCGCAGGTCGAGGTCTGTCAGCCCTTCTTCGAGGAAATATCCCTTCTGTTCCGCAACGCAAAAGCCGAGCGAACGAATTTCCGGGTGCCCTTCGAGCACAATGCGGATGGGCTTGGTGGCCTGGTCGGACGGAGCGACAGGCGAAGGAGTTTCGGCCTTGGTCTCGAGTGGTTGCGTTGCCTCATCGCCTGCGGCAAAGCCGGTGAACGCGAAACAAAGCACAAGAAAAACGAGCTGGAATATCCTCGCAAGAAGCAAATTTTCGCGTGATAAAGCGATGACTCCCTTTTGTTGTAGTGGAATCAACAAGTCGTTCATCGGAACCTCCAATTACGGGCTGGGGTCGGCCGAGGGAACCAACCTCCATCGACTCAACCCTAAATATTATAAATAGAAAAGAGTCTTTTGTAAAGAGGCACCGGTAAAAGGAGCGTGAGATTCCTGGATTTAACACAAATAAAATATTACAACAGAATTAAATAATCGAATTAAGAATGAATTCATGTAGTGATTCTATCAAAAGACGGGGGGTGAGAGGGATGGTGGCGTGCGCGTAAGAAGATAACCGGTTTGCGCGGGACAGAACCGAGCAAACCGGGGAGCACAGGTCCTTGTCAGGACACTATTGGCAAATCGGAGTGATTTCCAGAGTTTCGCTGTACTGAAGAGGACGGTCGGATTGCGTTTCCGACTTGGGGAGCCGGACAAACAGAGTACCGTTTTTGTACTCGGCGGTCATGCCTTCGACGTGAACGCCGCCTTCGATGGCCCAACTGTGAAGCGGCACGACGTGGGAAGCATCGCGAGGCAAAACGCCCAGGTTGAGCTGGCCGTTGGACAAGTCCAATTGAATATTTTGGCATTTATCACAGGGGATATTAGCCTCCAAAACGTATTCGGTCTTGCGATCGACCATTTGAAGCGACTGGCAAAGGTCGGTGGAAGCACAACAGGACATAATCATTCTCCTTTCGCGGCGTCCGTCAGTAAGTCCCAAATCAAGGCAGGGAGTCAGGTTACTATCGAACGCGTTCGATTTTTTTTGACAGGGTAACAAAGTTGAAGTTCGGCGTTGGGGTAAACCGTCCGTCTCCGCGACGGGAGCGGCGTCCCTGTACCGAACGAGCGCGTCCGTATGCCCTGGAGGATTCACGTTCCGCCTGCCGGCGTTGTGAAGATCCTTTTTTTCTGCCTTGTTGGGCGTCAGGCCGCGTTTTTTCTTCTGGGACAAGAGTAGCTTGCCGACGTAGGGGCAAGGGAGAAGGTGCAAAAAATACGGTTTTTGCCAAAAAATAGTGGGTTTTTGGGGCTTTTCGGCCGCCCTCTGTTGACAAAAGGTCTTTTTTCTGTTAGATTTGGCAATATCGTTGGGGTATATCCGTGTTCTGCGCGAACAATTCCCTTGTTTTCCGTTCCCCGAGAGGTCTCACGAGACAGAGGGTTTACAGAAGTACTGTTTTCAATATAATGAGGAGTCGGTACACGTAATGAGTCGAAAATCGGAAGTAGATCGAGCCATAGGTTTTCAAGGGCCCTCCCGGATACCGATCTGGGTTGATGGTGGTAATCTTCGTAATAGTGACGTTCTGACGTATGATTTATCGATGGGAGATGAAGACAATCCGCGGTTGAGCGAGTGGGGCTTTGAACGTTTGCGTTCGCCGAGCGGCGACTGGCTCATCCCGAAAGCAGCGACGTTGCCGGAATGGCAGGATGTGGACGCGTATCAGGCACCGCCGATGAATTCTGCGCGACGTCTGGCCGGAATTGCTAAGGCGGCGACGGTCTGTGGTGACCGCTATAGAATAGCGTCTTTTGGCATGTCGGGATTCAGTATCTATCGCGCGCTGCGGGGCGCGGAATTGAGCGCCGTTGATTTCCTCATTGAGTCGGACCGATTCATTGAGCTTATGGAGCTTATTTTTGACTTTGAAGTTGCCTTTTTTGATCTGCTATCGCGTAAAGGCTTTCACGCGATCGAGTTCTGTGACGATTGGGGAGACCGTGCGACGTCGCGTGTGACCCTGTCGCTGTGGCGAACGATGCTTAAGGCCTATTATGCGCGGCAGTTCCGGCGTGCGAAGGAGTCCGGTCTTCATGTCTGGTTCAGTACGCCGAGTCAGTGTGCCGAGTTTTTTGGTGATTTAAAGGAGATTGGTGCCGACGTGGTCCGCGTTGATGCACCGTACGATGTCGAATTGGCGTCGCTGGGTCGGGCCTTTCGCGGCAAGCTCTGTTTCGCGGTCCGACTCGACGAAATTGTCGGCGAGACGAACGATGATCTAAGCCTGGTGCAGCATATCTATGAGTGTTTGGCGACGAAAGATGGCGGTTTTATCGCGACGGTTGCCGATGGTGTTAATGCCGACCGAATCAATAAAATTGTGCGGCTGGTTAATAAACTGACGCCTCCGATGATCTAACTGCTGCAGCTGTGCCGTCCTGCAACAATACGGGACAGGCCTTACCTTGTCGGTCGGGACTGTCCCAAACGGATTCTTTTTGGACTTATCTCTCTTGGGCGAAGATGACTAAAAATCAAATAACTTATACCGAAATTTCCATAGACAGTCGCAATAAACGTTGTTAGAATAGAAGAAGAATCTGATACAGTCCGTTTTCGGTGCGCGTTTTTTCCTTGTCTTTGCCTCGCGGCAGAGCAACGTGAGAGATTTTACCAGAGCACCAGACAGCGGGTTTTGTCAGTTTGTGTTTGTCTGCCAGCTTCTATTTTATCAAAATATCGTTCCGGAGCTTCAAAAGGGTTGTTGGCCCGTAGTGCGGAACGGTTGCGGGGTAAAATAGAGGCGAGGTAAAAGTCAATCGTCATCACGCAAAACGAAGGAACCCATTCATGTCGTCATCAGCGCGTAAGTATTCGTTGCTCTATATAGTAATTGTCTCGGCCCTGGGAGGTCTTCTCTTCGGCTTCGATTCCGGAGTCATATCGGGGTGCGAAAAAGCCATACAGGCGGAATATTCGCTCAGTGACTTCAGTCATGGCTTCACGGTCTCAATCGCCTTAATAGGAACGCTCATTGGCGCATTTGGAATAGGTCGGCCTGCGGATATACTGGGCCGTAAGCAGACGCTGATCTGGATGGCCGTGATGTATTTTGTGTCCGCGGTGGGGTGTGCATTTGCCCCGAACTGGATTACGCTGGTCCTGATGCGTGGCCTGGGCGGTATCGCGATAGGCGGGTCGTCTGTGGTGGTTCCGCTCTATATTGTTGAAGTAGCGCCGGGACATGTGCGCGGGCGACTGGTGGCCTTGAACCAACTCAATATCGTATTTGGCATTCTCGTTTCCTATATATCGAACTATTTCGTTGCCATAGCGATTGACCAGCAGAGTGTTTTATGGAGTTGGTGCGACCATTTTGCCAATTTGTTTGTGAGCGTGCCCATGGCGGCCGAGTCGATAAAATGGCGCCTTATGCTGGGCGTGGAAGCGGTTCCTGCCTTGGCGTTCTTCCTCCTGCTCTTCTCCATACCGGAGACACCGCGCTGGCTCGTTCGCGCGGGTCGAAAAGAGGAATCACTCGCTGTACTTGAAGGGATTGGCGACCCGACGCCGCAAGCGACCCTCGACGAAATCGCCGATACACTGCAAAATGCGTCACACGGCGAAAACGTTCCCCTGTTTCAGAAAATGTATTTCATGCCCATCTTTCTGGCTTGGGCTGTTGCCATGTTCAATCAGCTTTCGGGCATTAACGCGATTAATTATTACGCGCCACGTATCTTCGAAATCTTTATGGGAACGCAATCGGCCCTGGCCGCGACGATTGGACTGGGTTGCGTCAATCTCACCTTTACGATTCTGGCCCTGTTCTTTATTGACCGACTGGGGCGTCGTTTCCTCATGATGCTCGGAGCACTGGGTACAACGGTCATGCACTTTATCGCCGCGTGGCAGATTGGACTTGGCACAAATGCCAATCCGTATATTGTCATCCCGGCGATTCTCGGCTTTATTGCATTTTTTGCAATTTCGGAAGGAGCGGTAATCTGGGTCTTTATTGCGGAAATCTTTCCGAATGCCGTTCGTGCCAAAGGACAGGCATTGGGCAGTTTTACCCACTGGTTCATGTGCACGGTAATTTCGTGGGCCTTTCCGGTCATTGTCGGACTGTCGGATTCGTCGGGGTCGTATGCGTTCGGATTCTTTGGCTGTATGACTCTGTTGCAATTTTTCTTTGCTTGGAAAATTATGCCGGAGACCAAAGGCGGCACAATTGAGACGATCGAGAAGCGATGGAGGAAATCAGCATGAGTACGCGTCTGGACAAACTGCGTGACACGATCGTCGAGCGGCGACAAGGGGCGTTGCGACGTGATGTCGATTGGAATCTGCTACTACCGAAACGTGCGGAGTCGCGATGTGCCCGGGCCGCGGAAGGACTGCAAGCCGTTTTGCAAGAGGAATCCAAAACGCCGGTCTTTCTTCCCGGGGAACGTATTTGTCTTACGCGCACATGCCGTAATCTGCCTGCAAGGTATTCCGAGTCGGAGATGGCGGCCCTGCGCAAGACGGCGTATTTTCACGAAATGGGCGTTGTCTTTAATATAAGTCCGAATTATGCGGAGACGATTGAGTGTGGACTTGAGGCACGCCGCGCGGAAGTCGAATCGCGTCTGGCGTGTGCGAAAGACGAGGGAGACGCGGAGGGAGTCGATTTTTTGCGCGCCGTACTCCAGTCGATGGACGCGGTTCTTCAGTTGACAGACGCCTATCGTGATGAGGCGGAGAGGCAGGGTCTGAAAGAACTGACAGCCCTTCTGAACCGCGTTCCGCGTCAGGGAGCACGCACGTTTCATGAGGCGTTGCAGTTCCTCCGCATACTGCATTATGTCCTCTGGTGCGAAGGGGACTACCACAACGGACTCGGCCGAGTGGACCAATATTTATATCCCTGGCTGGCGAGCGATCTTGCGGCAGGTCGCATTACGGAAGAGGAGGCCCTTGAGCTTTTGCAAGAGTTTTTTCTGGCGTGTAATCGCGATAGTGACCTTTATGTGGGGGTGCAGCAGGGAGATAACGGTCAGAGTCTCATGCTGGGCGGCTGCGATGCCTCGGGTAAAGACGCAACGAATCTTCTAACCTTATTGGCCCTGGAAGCGGCGAAGCGAAACCGACTCATAGACCCGAAAATTAATTTGCGGGTTTCGTCGCAGACGGATCCAAAACTTTACGAAAAAGCGACGGAACTGACCCGGCTCGGACTCGGCTTTCCGCAATACGCCAATGACGATATTGTCATCCCCGGTCTGGTCCAACTTGGCTATTCCCTTGAGGATGCGAGAGATTACACCGTGGCCGCATGCTGGGAGTTTATTATACCCGGTTGCGGTATGGATATTCCGAATATCGGCGCGGTCTCGTTCCCCGGGACCGTCGATACGGTCATGCGCCAGCCCGAGGCGAAGGAGTGCGAGTCGTTTAGCGCATTTCAAAAATTAGTGCGTCAGGAACTGTTTCTTCGGGCTGACCGGTTGCAGGAATCGCTTACGCGGGTCGATATGCTTCCCTGTCCGTTCATTTCATCTCTTTGTCAGGGACGTATTGCGGCGGCGCGGGACGTCTCGCTGGGGAATAAATACAATAATTTTGGCATTCACGGAACCGGACTGGCCACGGCGGTCGATTCTCTTGCGGTCATAAAAGAACTTGTTTTTGACCGTCGCGAAATGACCTTGCCGGAACTGGTTACGATCGTTGACCGCAATTTTGAAGGAGCGGACGCTCTCTACGCGAAAGTGCGCTATCATATTCCGAAAATGGGTAACGATGAGCAGGAGCCGGACGAGATCGCCGTATCGCTTTTGGCCGATTTTGCGGACTCCTGGGCCGGGCGGGTCAATAGTCGCGGCGGCTGTTTTCGAGCCGGGACTGGTTCGGCCATGTACTATCTGTGGCATGCAAATGAGCTGCCTGCCTCGCCGGACGGTCGCCTCCGGAATGAGCCTTTCCCGGCCAACTACGCGCCGTCGCTGGGTGTGAGCGTTAAGGGGCCCATAAGTGTCGTCGCGTCGTTTACGAAGCCGGACCTGAAGCGAACTGTTAATGGCGGTCCTCTGACGATAGAACTTCATGACAGCGTTTTTGCACAGAGCGACGGGCTGGAAAAAGTTGCCCGACTTGTGCAATTCTTTGTTGACCAAGGCGGTCATCAGTTGCAAATCAATACGATCAATCGCGATACCTTGCTCGACGCGCAGGAGCATCCGGAAAAATGGCGTCATTTGATCGTTCGCGTCTGGGGCTGGAGCGGTTACTTCGTTGAGCTTGACAAGCCGTATCAGGACCAGATCATCAAGCGGGCCGAAATGACCTTTACCCCGTAGCCACACCCAGACAGCAGTAATATTAATGACAGACAGACCAGGAGCAGAGGTATCCAGCGCGGATCATGGCGGCCAGAGTCCGGCGAGCAGTGAGAGTCATGACGTGAGTCGCGGCGAGTCAAAACCTGTTCCGGGTACGATTTTTGAGATTCGCGAGTTCACACTGCATGACGGACCGGGGATACGGACAAGCGTTTTTTTCAAGGGGTGCCCGCTCCGCTGCCTGTGGTGTCATAATCCGGAAGGCCAGTCGCAACGGCCGGAACTGCTGGTCAATTCGAGTGTATGTACACATTGCGGGGGCTGTCGGAAGGTCTGCCCTGTTGGTACGGACCCGGACGCGTGTACGGTCTGTGGACGCTGTACCCAGGTCTGTCCTCAAAATGCAAGGCGTCTTTGCGGCGAAAGTATAACAGGGCAGGAGTTGGTCGCGAAGCTGCTTCGGCGTCGTGACCTCTATACGCTGTCAGGAGGGGGTGTAACGCTTACCGGCGGTGAACCGTTAGCTCAACCGGACTTCGCGGCAGACGTCGCACGGCGTCTGCGGGTGGCCGGGGTCCATGTGGCCTTGGAGACGTGCGGCTGGGCGGACCACGCCGCGTATCAAAAACTCGTTCATGAAGTTCAACTGGTCTATCAAGACATAAAAGTCGTCGATCGCCAGCGACACCGGAAACTGACCGGTCGCGATAATACGCTCATTCTCGAAAATCTTCACTGGCTTGAAAGAAGCGGAACGGCTTATGTCATTCGTGTCCCGCTGATTCCCGGCCTGAACGATTCGCAAGAGGACCTCAAGGCGGTCGCGGCACGCCTGTCGCCGTCCCCTGGCCTGGTAGCGGTCGAACTGATCCCCTATAACATCGCCGCTGGAGCGAAATATCATCTCCTGCAGAAGGCATATCCGCTGCGGAATCTGACTTTTCCGCAGACCAAACAGGAGCAATGTGAGACAACGACGAGCGATCCGCTCCTAAAGCCCTTTATCGACCGCGGCATTACGGCCCGACACTATTAAGGTCACGAAGCATCGCGTAAGCAATTTTGCACCGCAGAACAAAAACGACCGGCGGGTTCCATGGAACCAGTCGGTCGTTATAAGTTAAAGTGGGAAAGAAACGCTTGGGAACGTCTTAACCCACAACGCGGCGCCGATAGGGAGAGGCAATGGCACTTTCCTCTTCTTCGGTAACGACGTGCAGATGAATGGCTTTTTCCTCGGGCATAACAATCGCGGGATGGCGGGCTGTATGCCGTTCCGGAGTAATACCGCGCGTCGTCGTACCAATAAAGCTGGCCATTTCCAGACCGGGACCACTGGTAAAGTCGCTCTGAATCTTATTGACAATCTCGCGCCAAGGCAGACTGCTCTGGTACAGTACGCGATAAACCGCTTTGATCTCTTTAATTTCGTCGGAGGAGAACCCGGCCCGGCGAAGACCAACGTTGTTAAGACCAACAATTTCACTGGTTAGTCCATCGACGAGCAGGAAGGGAGGAATGTCTTTGACGATGTGCGACTGACCGCCCACCATGGCAAAGGCGCCAATGCGGCAGAACTGATGAACCCCCACGGCACCGGAGATAAAAGCCCGGCGGCCCACAGTAACATGACCGGCCAGCATGGTGTTATTGGCCATAATAACGTTGTCGGAGATGCGGCAATCGTGGGCAATGTGGGCATTGACCATGAACATGCAGTTGTCGCCGATTTCCGTTGCGTCTGCTTCGCCCATGGCTCGATGGATGGTCACGTTCTCGCGAATCATGTTGCCGTTACCAATAACGACAGAACCACAAGTATCGCCAATCCCGACACACTGGGGAAGGCCACCAATCGTCGCGCCTTCAAACAGATGGTTGTTCGTCCCCATAACGGTATCGCGATGAACCGTAACACGGGCTTCCAAACAACAGCCGTCGCCGATTTCAACATTATCTTCTACAACACAAAAGGGACCAATTTGAACGTCTTGTCCGATTTTTGCTTTGGGACTAACCAAGGACTGGGGATGAATTCGCACTTCCATTGCCTTTCATCGCAATTGCGGAATACTGGGTTATGACGTCGTCAGGAACTACAAGGCCTGCGACGCCGTCTGTTACATATAACACATAAAATAATCTTTTTTGCCTCTTTTGGGAAGGGCGATTTCCGTGTATTTTCCAAAATAGGCCAAAATTTTTCTTTTTTGTTTACTTTCGCTTGCTGACACGGCAAGTTTGGTAAAATGCGTAATGTTACACCTGCCCTCTATCCGCATTACTAAAACAGTTTCTAACTCCCTTTATCGTTCTTTTTCGTTGTCTTCGTCAATAAAACCGTTGTAATTGGTAAATTTTTCCTGTTTTATTTTTAAGGAAATGGCGGACAATTTGATTTCAACTTTAAATAATCTACCTACTTTATTAATTGTGTCATTCTTTATCCAATTTTACACCAGCCAATAGAGCCCCCAAGGCAACACAGTTGGCGCAAGGCGTTTTATTCGCACTCTTAATTTCTTTACAGGTGAGTGCTCCTGCGGTGGCCGCGAACTCCTGTTTGATGCGTTCGTGCTCGGATTCCGGGGTAACGGCCAAGGCTCCATAGAGAGCCCCGCAAAGCCCGCCTTCGGCCCGCCCGCCCCCAAAGGCCTTGAACGGTGGGACCAAATCGTCGCGTCCAGCCAAAGAGACAACCGCTTGGGCACAGTTGTAATGGTTCGGAGCTTGATGAAAGACGGATTGTGCTGTATTTATCGCATTTTGTGTAAGTTCCATATCTTCTCCTCCTGTGTTCTATTACGCCCTTGACGCGCTAGAGTAATATTATATAATGACGTTATCCCACAATTTTAACGATGTGACTATTATAATCCATCTTTGAGGAACGTCAAAGCCCCCTACACAATATTGCGAGGTATGGCGGTGCGTGCCAAACTATCTTGCGAAGTATATGGCATTCTTCAGGCGTTCATGTCCTACAATAAAACAGGGATATTGCCTTGCTGGAAAGCGAAGCAATATCCCGAATACAGTGCCGTTGGCGGCAGACGCTGCGAAGAAACGAGTTAAGCGTGACGTCTGCCGAAAGTAGAGTCCGACTATTGGCCCAGAGCCTTGTTGGCAACGATACCAGCTCTCGAACCATCGGCAACGAATTTCCCGGCCAAGATGTCCTCTTCGGTGAAACGTGCCATCATAATTTCCTTTTCGACGAAACGATCACGGTCCCAGGCAACATAGATCGTGCCATCCTGGGCCTGTTGTCCGGTCGGATAGGATGCGTATGGTTTGCTGTCCAGGAGGAGTCCGCCCATCCATGTCTTACCGTCGTCGTCGGAAAGAAAGGCCATCAATCTCGTTCGCCCACAATTTTCCTGAATTTTTCCGTTTTTGACCAAGAGGAGTTTACCCGATTGCAGTCTGCGAATGATAAAACGACTGCATGTGTGGGAAACGCCAGGCATGGGAGCGGCGACGGACCAGGTTTTCCCTTGATCGAAAGAAAAGGATTCACCCATTCCATACACAGTTCGAATGGCCATCCAGAGCGAGCCATCCTTCTTTTCAACGATATTATGCTCATCGTAATTGTAATCTTTTTTTGGAACTTCGGCACGCCCGAGGAAGTTGAAAGTCTTACCCTGGTCGTCAGAAGAGTAGACGAGGGCGCCTCGTTTTTCGGGTGGAATAAAGAATTTTGCGTCCATTTGAACGACGGAAACGGGGAGCAGATAGCGGCCCTGTGAATCGCAAACAGGCTGATTGTTCATAATGCCATCACAAATGCGTCGTGGTTCGCTCCAAACGGCGTTTTCACCGAGTTCCGGATGGTCGCAAGTCATGCACCAGATACCGCCCCGGCCATCCCAGGCGAGCATAGGGGGGACACCTTGCTCCGCTTGTGCCCAGAAGTGCCACAGGCGTCCAGTGGGGTCCTGCCAAAGGGAGGAATCGTAGGCCCGGGCAATGCCAGGTGGGTCAATAACCATGATCGGCTTACTCCAATTTTCACCACGGTCGCCACTGGTAGCCAGTAAGACAATGTTCTCGGCATTTTCGCCGTAGTCAGTTTCCTTTGAAGCCACGTTTGTGCCACTTGTCCAGCTAACCCACAATCGGTCGGGAGATGTGGGCTGGAGACTGGGGACGCCCTGAAACTTGCGGTTGGCGTCCAGGTATTCGTCGGGAAGTTCGAGCCATATTTTAGGAGGATCTAGAGAAGACCCTTCACTATTGGTCTCTTGCTGCGCTTCGCAATTGGCACAAGGGGCGAACAATACACAAAGGAGCAAGCCGGTCAAAGCCTTCAATCTGTGCATATTTACAAATTTCCTTTCTTATTGGTTTTAAGACACTGTAAAAAACGGACAAACGCATCTGTTTTTTGTTCGGCATCATTTACAAACTAGTAATTTCATTTCCATCTTTGCTTCCCATGGCGCCCCAAACACCGTAGGGGGAGCTACCACTGGTAACAGGCGAGGCGTCCAAATCGCCGCAATCGATCGTATCGGAAATGAAACGGACAGAGCCATCGGCCAAGGCTGCGTTGGCGCCTCCTGAATGATAACTGCTGGCGGTCATAATGGGATTGGAGCCATTAAAAGTGGATATAACAGGAGATGTGTTTCGGGAATACTGATCTTCTGTAATACAGGACGGTGCGTTCGGAGGGAGAATTGTATTGAAGCCAGTGGCCCAAATCAATCCACTATGGAAGGCACGTCCACACACGCCCCACACGCCATCGGAGTCGTTGCCAGAAGAGCCGGCAAGTCCGGTAAGCGTTCGGTCAGGTCCAAGCCGATTCATACACGGACGAGGTTTGCCTGTGGCGGAACTGCCAACGCCCGATTTAAAAGCAACGGCATTGACCGCATAAAGAGTGCCGTCTCCCTGTTCGCCTTTACCAATCCCCATCTCGGAGAGAATCACTGTATTACTCGTTCCGTCGACTATGGAACTCATATTGTAATAGGCGTAAGTACCATAGTTGCAATAGAAGAACAGGCCGCGCAAGTATTTTGCGTTTGTAACCAGATTGTCAGCGTTCCAGATGTCGCCCGCGGATGCGCGATAGCTCATACGGCACGGTTCACCCAGAAAGAGTTTTCCCTGTGGGTCGGAAGGACACCAGTAGGCGGAAACACCAATGTGGTAACAGCCAAGATTTTTGTGAGCCGCGGCAACACCGGTCAAACCTTTTACCGAAGCAATAATGTTATCATAAGCGGCATTTTGTTCGATATAAGGAAGAAGCCAAACTCCCCAGCCGACTTTGCCATAAATGGAACGATCGGCAGCCGTATTGCCAGGATTATTGGCAAGATGATTTGGGCTGGCCCCGGCGGGAAACGACAGATTATTGTCATGGTAGTTTTGCATACCAAGTGCGAGTTGTTTGAGGTTATTGGTACAACTCATTCTGCGAGCGGCTTCCCGGGCGGCCTGGACTGCTGGTAAGAGCAGGGCGACGAGAATTCCAATAATTGCAATTACGACAAGTAACTCAACGAGCGTAAAAGCGAGACGGCGTCGGTAATTTTGTAGACACACTTTCATCTTTATTCTCCTTTTAAATGTAGAGGGCGTTAACATCTTTAAGTTGGTACACACGGGGTTATTTCGTCTTGCTCTTCAATTCGAAAACAAATGTATTGGGGCCTCCGGCAGTAATTTCGGCCTCAATATCGGTTGTTTTCGGGGAAGTATATTTAGCGGGCAAGAGGTCAATCAAAGGGATAAAAACCTTATCGTCGGGGTCTTTTTCGAACCGGGCCTTTTCCGCTTCGGTAGGCTCTCGTTCAGGGGCGAGCTTACTGAAAATGACTTTATACAAGCCAGGCTGGGTTCCGTCGCCACCTTTTCCCAAGGTGGAGGAGAGGAGGAATTTTCCTTCGGTATCGGTAGTTCCGCCGGCACCGAGTCCGGTACCGGATTCGGCCGGGATAAAGGTTACAGAGACGTCCGCTTCCGGCTTGCCATCAATTAAGACTGTCCCTTGTGCGAAATGGAGATTATGTTCGTTTCCACACCCTGCGGCAAAAATTATGGAAACGATCAGCATACAAAACCAGTTAAACTTTTTCATATTTCACCCTCTTTTATTTCTAAAGTGCTTGAGAATCGCGGCCGTCTTTACTACCCAATGCGCCCCACACGCCATAGGGCGATCTTCCACTGGTAACGGGCGAGGCGTCCAAGTCACCGCAGTCGATGGTATCGGGTATAAATCGGACAGAGCCATCGGCCAGGGCCGCGTTGGCACCTCCTGAATGATAACTGCTGGCGGTCATAATGGGATTGGAGCCATTAAAAGTGGATATAACAGGAGATGTGTTTCGGGAATACTGATCTTCTGTAATACAGGACGGTGCGTTCGGAGGGAGAATTGTATTGAAGCCAGTGGCCCAAATCAATCCACTTTGGAATGCGCGTCCGCACACTCCCCAAAGGCCGTCGGAGTCATCGCCTTTTGAGCCGGCAAGTCCGGTAAGAGTCTTGTTCGTGCCCAGACGGTTCATGCATGGACGAGGTGTGCTGGTGGCGGAACTGCCGACACCGGATTTGAAGGCGACGGAGTTTACCGCTTTTTGCGTGTCGGCCCCGTATTCGCCACTTCCGATTCCCGTCTCTGACAAAAGAACCGTATTGCTTGTACCGTCAATAATATCTTTCATATTATAATAAGCGTAAGCGCCAGTCAGACAGTAGAAGAACAGTCCGCGTAAGTATTTCGCGTTTGTAACCTGATTGTCAACATTCCAGATGTCGCCGGCAGAGGCGCGATAATTTATACGGCAGGATTCGTTTGTATTGTGCGTGGCATTAGGGTCGGAAGGGCACAAATAGGGAGGAACGGTAATATGATAACAAGCGAGGTCCTTGTGCGCGGGCGCAATGCCCGTCAACCCGTGCGTGGAAGCAATGATATTATCATAAGCGGGGCCTTGTTCGATATAGGGAAGAATCCAAACGGCCCAGCCTACTTTTCCGTAAATGGAACGTAAAGTTGTAGAATTTGAGGTGCGATTTGGACTGGCGCCGGCCGGAAAGGCGAGATTATTATCGTGGTAGTTGTGCATACCGAGCGCCAATTGTTTGAGGTTATTGGTGCACTGCATGCGTCGTGCGGCTTCGCGAGCGGCCTGGACGGCGGGCAGGAGCAATGCGATTAAAATGCCGATAATCGCAATGACGACGAGGAGTTCGACGAGTGTGAACCCGAGAACGCGACGGATGGTGGTCCATGTTTGTTTCATGGTTGTGTCTCCTTAACTTGAAGGGTTGTTTTTCCTGTTACTTGTCTTTGGAGCCATCAATTATGGTAAAGGTATCAATGGCGCCGGAGAAATAGCGGGAATGGTTCAATTTGGCCCCGGATGCGTTACCGAGCGACCCGCGGCCTATTGTAAGCGGAAGGGGTGTATCCCACTTCTTACGCGATACAAATTTATTGTCAATAAAGAAGGAAACAGAATTGTTCTGTCCGTTAATGATTATTTTGAGGGTAAACCAGCCGCCGAGGTCACGAGTGGAAAGGCAACGCTGGGAGGTAATCAGTTCACTCTTACCGGCGCCGTCGGCGACGAAGAGCGCGATTTTTCCAGAATTCTGGATCTGCCAGAGGAAGGACCCCGGCTGCTTGGGAAAGTCCTCGCTACTAAAAATGACACACCCTTGTTCGTTCCACGCATCGAGCTTCATGGTGCTGGTCAGGGTTAAGGTTTCATATTCGCCTGGCAGTTCGAAGAAAGCGGCGGAGTCGCCTGTTTTGAAGTCGATGGCTTCGGTCCCGTGGATAAATCCTTCTGTCTTCCCGCAACTGCGAATGGTAAGAGGTGAGTCGGCTTCCCGTCCGGGCGCGGAATTTATAATGGTCTCTTTTTGACGATTGGCGGTGTCGAATCGCACGAGTACATTCGTCGTCGTGTTCTGGAGCGTTTCCGCTTTTTGCTTCTCCTCTTTCTGCCGGGCAACGTAGCTTTTCAGATGGGACTCGAATCGTGATGAGTTGTAATAATCTTCCTGAAAATTATTACGGGGCGGACGCATGTTCAAGCCGTCGAATGCGGAACTCATTCCGGCCAGAAGGGTTTCGACGGCGTTCGACGTCTTGAACTCAATAGCGCCTTCGATGGTATGGACGTCAATTCCTTTATCACCAACTTCAGCGAAGAAGCGTGTCCCGCGATCGACGACTTCGGCAAAAGGGGTTGCAAGTGTAAATCCGTGCGTGGACTTGGGAACATGGACACTAGCGCGTCCTCTATTGCAAAAGACCGTAAGTTCATCCCGGATCGACAGGTCGGCAGGCCCTTCCAGCACGAGTTCGGCCTGATTTTTAAAACGGAGTTTGACCAGTCCGCTGTCGATGGCAATATTACCGGCATTAATAAGCTGTCCGCGTCGCAACGTAGTTTGGCCTTCGACATATTCGACGTCGATCAGTTCGAGCACTTGAGCCGAGGCAAGCAGTTCCGGCCGCAACTGGGTATTTTTAAGCGAGCTTGCAATAACGTGCCATACGACCAGGCCGGTGACAATAGCACCGACAATAATCAGGGCCATTCGGGTCATCGGGTGGGTAACAGCGAGTAAGAATCGAGAGCGTTTTTTTGCGGTCGACGTTTCCCGGCCAACCCCGAAAAGTCGTCGCCAGAACGAAGGTTCCTCCGGATGGTATGTTATGGGGCAGACGATCGGTTTGGTTTCGCGGTCGGCGTTGAGGGCATGCGTAAAATCGTCGGAGTGGGTGGGAGGAATAATGCGGTCGATAACGGGTTTGCTGGCGGACGTTGTGGCTGGTGCCGGACTGGAGTCGAGAAGTTCCACGGCGGCGAGCCGGGCACGAAATTTTTCTTCGAGCCAGGCATGAGCGATCAGATTCCGTTTAAGGAACCGGAGCAGTTGAGGATTCCGCTTGACCTCGTTGAGCAGGAGCGCGGCCTGAGGGTCGGTGAGCGTGCCCTGAATGTACTTATCGACCAGGAGTAGCGGCGAAATACGATTCGAATCGCTCATGATTTAATCTCCAGCTTGAGCATGGTTTCGACGCACTCTTCCAAAAAGGCGCGAATACGTGATACTTGCTGGTAGACGGCGTTGGGTGACTTTCCGAGCATTTTTATAACTTCGGTGTATCCCTTGTCCGAGAGGTAGACGGCTTCAATGATTGCCCGCTGATCCTCTGGCAGTTTGGCGAGACAGCCTTCGAGAATGGCGAGTTTGTCGTCGAGCTGGTCGTAGGTGCCGCGGAAATTTGTGCCATCGTCGGGCGAGAGCTTGAGGAACTCGGCCAGTTCGCGCAGGTGCTCCGGCTGGTTGCGGAGGTAGACCTTCCAGGCTCGGTGTGCCATTTTTTCAGTTATGGAGCGGAGGAGAGCCTCAATTTTGGCTTCATCGAAGTCCCAAGTTTCCGCCTTTTCCGCGAAACAGACGTAGGCGTCGTGGGTTATGTCTTCGACGAGCGATTTCGACGGGGCATGCTCAAACGCGACCGCACGTACAAACCCGAAATATTTCATAAACATTTCGCCTGCTTCTTCTCGCGTCAGTTTTCGTGTTGGATTCGCTGATTGGGCCATGACTTGTCTCGTTCTGGTCTAAGGACATATTGGGTGCCTTAAAGGAACACCTGTTCGAAGTGCCTTATAAGAGGTAATCATTTTCAATATATCAATCTTACGCGAAAAAATAAAAATTTCCGAAAAAAGAGGAAAAAGAAGAAAAAAAGTTCAAAAAAGCCCAAAAGAAACTTGCCAGAAATGCGGATATAAGATAAAATCAAGGGTAAGAGATACATGTTGCGGTTCAGGTTACGGGAATATTTACATGCAACATATATCACGATATCGCACATTTAAGGAGTCGACGCATGGGATTTGAAGGGTTCTGGCACTGGGGGGTTA
Organism: Planctomycetia bacterium; assembly: GCA_030539295.1. GTDB lineage: Bacteria > Planctomycetota > Planctomycetia > Pirellulales > Thermoguttaceae > JAUNBG01. The sequence goes on from JAUNSJ010000012.1 coordinate 60,590, forward strand.
GCCGGAGAGCGCGAGGTGTGTCCAGGAGGGACGCGAGCCAGGTAAAGTTACAACCCGTTACGAAGCGTGGACTTGCGTTTGAAACACTGGAAAACCGGTGCCTCCTGTCGGCAACGGCGGATCTTGATATTACGAATTTAAACTCTTTACCGGGTAGTAATAACGTCATTTATCTTGATTTTGACGGGCACACGACTTTAGGGACGGAATGGAATAGGACTTATTCGGATGGGGAGGAGATTACAACTCCTCGCTACGCTCTGGATGGCAATACGACAAAGACGTACTTTGACGATGTGGAAAAGGCGGCCATTTACGAAATCTGGCAGCGGGTCAGTGAAGATTACGCTCCATTTAATGTCAATGTAACGACCGTTGAACCGGCGGCGGAGGTTTTTACGGCCGGGCGGGCCATTCGAATCTGTGTAGGCGGGTCGAACAAATCCGTGCCGGATCAATCAGGGGCCGGAGTGGGTTATGTCGGCTCCTTCTCGTGGGAGAATGACACGCCGTGCTTTGTGTTCTCGGATGACTGCCTTTCCGTAAAATACACGGCGGAGACGATAACCCATGAGGCAGGGCACACTCTTGGAATCGATAAGCACGATGGTATCACTACCACAGCTGGCAGGTATGAATATTATAGCGGGGCAAACGGCTGGGCACCGATTATGGGGACGGCTGGGGACAGTATTCCGCTTTCCCAATGGAGTAAGGGAGAGTATGCCGGTGCGACGGACACGAAAACGGACGACCTTGCTGTGCTGGAAGAGACGTTTCGCGTTCAGGGGGGGTACGAGTCGGGCTATCGCGTTGTGGCTTCGGCGAGTGACTTTACCGAGGCGACCTCATTGGACATAACCGCCGGCCAAGGCATGGCTTCGAGTATCATTTTAACGAGCGATTCGGTTGATTACTACGCGTTTTCGAACGATGGGCGTGCGTTAGACTTCTGGGTCGGCGGGGTGGTCGGAATAACGAACCTCGACGCTCTGGTGACAATCTACAGCCAAAGCGATACGGCCACTGCTCTTAGCGTCTATGACCCGCAAGATACGCTGTATACAGAATTTACCTTTTCCGAAACAGGCGACTTTTATCTGACCGTTGAAGGAACGGGGAAAACGGTCGATGGCCTGGTATGGTGGACCGACTACGGCAGTATTGGCACGTACGATATTTTTGTGGGAACGCCGGACGTATTGACCGTAACAACGACGGAGGACGCCATTGGCAGCGCCGGGCTTTCGCTGCGAGAAGCGGTGGTCCTCGCCAAGGAGAGAACGCAAATTGTCTTCGATTCCACGCTCGCCGGACAAACCATTACGGTCATACGGGCTTTTGACCTCGATAAGTCGGTATGGATCGACGGCTCCTCCATTTATAATAGCGAGACCGACACGCCGGGCATGACGATCTGTCTGGACGGGCGCTATTCGGGACGACTGTTGAATCTGCATGAAAATGCCAATGTAACGCTGACCAAACTGACTCTGGAGAATGGTTATCTGACAAGTGACGTGGGATATACGGATTTTTACGAACGAGAAAGTAATACGATCTGGACGCTCGGCGGCGGTAGTGGTGGAGCCATTTTTGTTTTCAAGAGTCATTTGCAACTCGATGATTGTCTGATACAGGAGTGCTACACAAGTTCCAATGGCGGCGCGATTGTTAATCAGTACGGCAACGTAGAAATCAACGGCGGAATGATTCGTAACTGCACAAGCGCCTCGAGTGCTGGCGCGATTTACAATAACCAAGGGATTCTTAACCTCAAAGGTCTGACCATAACACAATGCGAAGCGGGAGCGAATGGCGGTGGCATAAATAATTTGGAGGGCGAGGTCGCGCTGACAAATTGTGTTCTTTCGGACAACACGGCAGATACGAAAGGTGGAGGTTATTCTGGGGGCGCGATTTTTTTGGAAAGGGGTAAGTTAACCATAGACCAGTCGCGTTTTTTGGGGAACAGTGCCTATTCTGGAGGCGCGATTGGTGTACCCGAGGGGACTCTTGAGGTACGGAACTCCGCCTTTTGGAATAACACAAGTAGGAATACAGGTGGGGCCATAACGGCGTATTCGGCGGACAAAGACTCTGTTCTGACGCTGATAAACGTAACCATCGCGGGCAATATTTCGGAGTATGGAGGCGGACTCTGTCTGGGTACCAAAACCGAATTAACTTTGGTGAACTCGATTTTAACGGAGAATCATTCGACCCATTCCTCAAACTATGACAATCTCTACGACAATCAAGTCGAGGGGAGTATTCGGTTAAACAATCTCATCGGCGACGAGGCGGGGTTTGTTTGCGGACCGGTTTTCGGCACCGATGGCTTGCTCACGAATGCGGACGAGATAGATTTGCATCTGACGGAGACGTCGCCTGCCTGTGACGCGGGGAATAATGGGTATGTGACGACGGAATATGATCTGGACGGCAATGCCCGAATCGCGGCGAAGGGCACGGGTGAGGAAGGCACGGTTGATCTCGGTGCGTGGGAATATACGCCGAATACAGAGCCGGAAAAATCGGCGGAACCGCTTGCCTTCTGCCTTAGTACAGACCGGATTCTGTTCAGTAACGAGCAGATTATCAAGATTCGCTTAACGGCGAGTTTCTTCGAGCCGACGGAAATTCTGTTCTGGCGTATCTATTGGGGCGAAAGTAATCAAACGGGGGAAGAAATCGTCGATCAGAAAAATATTTGCAGTAATGATTTTTACGCTACACATTATTATCTGAATACGACCCCGCAATGGTTTAGTATACGTGTCGAAATCGTGGACCAGAATTACCAGGGGTTCGAATGGCTGTATTATGTGGGGAGTCTTTATCTTACGGGCGCAAAAAATCTTGCTCTTGCCGCGGCGGCGCTGCCGGAGTCATGTGCGGGGGGGACTGACTTGGCTACGAACGTGATGCAGTCCGAGGCGAGGCAGACGGTATTCGAGACGCTGCCGGTTACGGCTCTGGATGCGTCGATAGACGAACTTGGCGGAGAAATTGCCGTAGAGCGAACGTCGTCAGCGTCGCTGCCCGTGGCGGTCCGGGGCATGACGTCGGAGGCGGAGGAAACCCGAACGATGGGTTTTCGTCATGCCTTGCGAAGTTTCTATGCCGATTACTGCCAAAAGCGGGACGCGAAACGACCGTTGTGGGGCGACTGGTGGGCGTTGACCGCCAGCGAGGCCTATGACGAACCGATTCGTATTGACCTTGGCGTGGAATAAGTCACTTTGAGCGACCGAGTCAGGAAGAATTTCCCTTAAGAAAGCCGGTATATTATGGAACGATGGATTAGTCTGGGCGGTCTTTTTATTATATTGGCACTTGCCTGGTGTTGCTCAAGTCACCGGAATCGGATGGACTGGCGACTGATTTTTTCCGGATTGCTGTTGCAATGGGGACTCGGTCTCTTTCTGTTAAAGACGAATCTGGGTCAAACGATTTTCGGCTGGGCGAACGGGTTCTTTACAAAAGTCATTCAGTTTTCGAACGAAGGGGCAAGTTTTCTTTTTAGCGAGGAATTGGTGAAAACGTCTGTGGCGTTTACCATGTTGCCGACCATTGTGTTCGTTTCGACACTGTCGGCCCTGCTCTTTTATCTTGGCATTATGCAGTGGCTGGTGCGTTGCATGGCGTGGGTCATGATACGCGTTATGAATGTTTCCGGGTTGGAGTCACTGGCGGCAGCGGCGAACGTCTATCTTGGTATGACCGAGGCACCGCTTTTAATACGACCGTATCTGGGTACGGCAACGCGAAGTGAGCTTTTGTCGGTAATGAGCGTGGGTATGGCAACGATCGCCGGTGGTGTCATGGCGATCTATGTGAGTATGGGTGCGCAGGCGGGGCATTTATTAACGGGTTCGCTCATGGCCGCGCCGGCCGCGCTGGTTCTGGCGAAAATTCTCCTGCCGGAGACGGCAGAGCCGCAGACGCGAGGCCGCGTTACGGTCAATCCTCCGCAAACGGCGTATAATCTGCTGGACGCGGGATGTCGGGGCGCGACAGACGGGCTTATGCTGGCTCTGAATGTAGGCGTTATGCTTTTGGCAACGATAAGCGTCATTGCCATGCTGAACTGGTTTCTTACGCTGGTGCCGGAATTAGGCGGCTCGCCTGTAACGTTGCAGCGTATTCTTGGCTGGTTCTTTTGCCCGTTGGCGTGGTTGATTGGTGTGCCTTCTTGCGATATTTTTACTGTTGGTGGATTATTAGGTCAGAAAATTGTTTTAAACGAATTTATTTCTTATATTGATCTGATTTCTATGTATAAATCGGGACTGATTTCGCCCCGGTCGTTTGTTTTATCGCAGTATGCGTTGTGCGGATTTGCCAATATTGGCTCGTTGGCGATCTTGTTAGGAGGGCTTGGTCAGCTGATCCCGGAACGTCGGGAAGACTTGGCGGGTCTGGTGCTTAAGGCCTTAATAGCGGGAACGTTAGCGAGTTTGATGAGTGCGTGCGTGGCGGGTGTGCTGATCTGACCGGAGAAGCGGGTCGGGGTGATAAAAAACGGATAAAAAAGAGGAAAAAAGGGCGTATAAAGGTTAGGGGGTACTGTAACAAATCGCGTAAATCGCTAAAATAGTATCGATAAGGATGGTTTTATTCTATCGTTGGAACGGAGCGAGTCTTGGTTCCAACCCGTCGCAGAGCAAGACTTACGGGGCAAGAGCCGTAGCGAGGGAGCTGGGATGGGTCGATAGGAAACAGGGGAAGCCGTCGTTGAGAGATCAGGGGCCGATTCTTTTGTCACCATTGCGTAGTAGTAATGTTTAACGCTTTGGGTCGTAAGACTTTAAAGCATGTTTACCGGGGATTTTGTTCGATTGACTGTTCGTTTGAGTGTGCCAGATTTTGGAAACGAGGAAAAAAATTTCAAAAAGGGGCGTGTTTAATGCGAAATGTTGACGGGCAGAATTCACACGAGTCACCATTTTCAGAATTGCCACGAAGGTATTTTAACAATGAGCACAGCAGTATCCATTACCGAGGGGGTATGCGGAGTTTTGGACAAATATCCAAATGCGGGTCGCGACTCACTCATCCCCATTCTTCAGGACATTCAGGAAGAGCAAGGTTTTCTCTCGCGAGAAGCCGTCGTAGAGGTCGGAAAGTATCTTAATCTGCCCACGAGCAAGATTTACGGCGTAGCGACCTTTTACAACCAGTTCCGCTTTACGCCGCAGGGGCGCTATCACATTCAGATATGTCGGGGAACCGCATGCCATGTTAAAGGTTCGGCCGCAGTGCTCGAATCGCTTAAGCGGGAGTTAAAGGTCAATCCGGGTGAAACCACCTCCGATGGTCTTTTCAGTCTCGAAATTGTAGCCTGTATTGGTGCCTGTGGATTGGCGCCGGTTATGAATGTCAGTGGGAATTTCCATGCGAAACTATCCACACAGGCGATACCGGGTATTATCAAGCAATATCGAAAAGCGGCCGCCGAATAAGGCCTGGTTACTGGCGGGTCGTGAGAGTCGCGCAGTCGTACCGATTGTCGGCTTAATGGACTCTGTCCGGTACCAAGAAAGGAAATAAAACATGCAAGAGATAAAGTCTTTGGATCAGGAATTTCTGGCGACGGCCCTGTCGGGTCAGTCGGCGACGGCCGGTGGTGAATTCTGTCTTCTTCGACGCGAGAAGGTCGAGAAGCCGGTGATTTATGTGGGAATGGGGACCTGTGGTCTGGGTGCCGGAGCGGCTTTTACGCTCGAGGCGGTCAAAAAATACGTATCGCAAAACCAGATAGACGCTGAGATTGTGGAAGTGGGTTGCGTTGGTCTGTGTGCCATGGAGCCTATTATAGACGTTCAGTTGCCGGGGCGAACGCGAATTTCGTTCCAGCGTATGACGGAAGACAAGGTGGATAAGGTTCTGTCGTCCCTGTTTAACGGAGAAGTGGTTGCGGAACAGGTTATGGCCCAATATCGCAAGGACGGTTTGGAGCCTTGGTCGAACGTGATTTTCATGGACGAGCACCCGTTCTTTGCGACGCAAACGCGTTGGGTTTTGGCCAACTGCGGTATAATCAACCCGAAGCGAATCGAAGAATATCTGGCTTTTGGCGGATATGCGGCGTTGAAGAAAGTACTCTCGGGTATGTCGCAAGTGGACGTTTGTGACGAAGTTGAAAAGAGCGGTCTTCGTGGTCGTGGCGGCGGGGGCTTCCCGACGGGTAAGAAGTGGAAGTTTGCCCATGGGACAGAAGACAAGCACCGTTATCTGGTTTGTAACGCGGACGAGGGCGACCCGGGCGCGTTCATGGATCGTGCCGTGATTGAAGGGGACCCGCATCGACTTCTGGAAGGTATGGCCATAGCGGCGTATGCCATTGGTGCACAGAAAGCGTATGTCTATATTCGGGCGGAATATCCGCTTGCCATTAAGCATCTTCGTCACGCAATTGCGGAAGCGAAAGCGAATAATCTGCTGGGTGAGAACATACTTGGAAGTGATTACTCGCTGGAAATCGTGATCAAGATGGGAGCGGGCGCATTCGTTTGCGGTGAGGAGACGGCCCTGATTCACAGTATCGAAGGGAAGCGAGGCATGCCGCGTCCGCGACCGCCGTTCCCGGCCGTTAAGGGTTTGTTTGAGCATCCGACGATTATCAACAATGTGGAATCGCTGGCCAACGTACCTGGCATTATTAATATGGGTGCGGACAAGTTCGCCGGAATCGGTACGCAGGGAAGTAAGGGCACGAAAGTCTTTGCCCTGTCGGGTAAGGTTTCGCGAACGGGTCTGGTCGAAGTGGCCATGGGAACCAAACTGCGTCATGTTATTTTCGAAATCGGCGGCGGAATTGCCAATGGTAAGAAGTACAAAGCCGTCCAAATCGGAGGCCCGTCCGGCGGTTGCATTCCGGAATCCAACGTCGATATTGAAATTGATTATGAGTCTTTAAAGCAGGTCGGTGCCATGATGGGCAGCGGCGGACTCGTCGTTATGGACGAAGACAACTGCATGGTCGACGTTGCCAAGTTCTTTATGGATTTCATTCAGCGCGAAAGTTGCGGAAAGTGCACTCCCTGTCGTGAAGGGACGCGCCGCATGCTCGAAATCCTTCGTCGTATTACCTCCAGCTATCGTGAAGAAAACGAGCGGGAGACACTGGAACGTTTCCAAAGTATTATTCATCTTGAAAAATTGGCCGAAGTCATACGCGACACCAGTCTTTGCGGTCTGGGTCAAACGGCGCCGAACCCGGTTCTTAGCACACTTCGCTGGTTCCGTAATGAGTACGAGGCGCACGTCTTCGACCGGAAGTGCCCTGCCCTGGCCTGTGTTCGCCTGATCAGTTACGAAATTGATCAAGAGAAGTGCAAAGGCTGCACGCTCTGCTCGAAGGGTTGCCCGGCCGGTGCCATCTCCGGAACCGTTAAGAACCCGCACGTGATCGATAAAGAGAAGTGCGTTGGTTGTGGTGCTTGTGCCGATACATGCCGGTTCGGTGCCATAAAGAAGGTCTGAAATAACAAAAAGATGAATAACGAGGCCGGCCGGACCGAGCGATCCGAGGCGACACCCCCGTGCAAGCGTGAGGCGGGTCGGCCAGAAAAGAAGGAAAACAAAAACAATGATTAACATAGAAGTAAATGGACAAACGATCCAGACGCAAGCGGGCGAAATGCTTCTTTCCGCCCTTCGTCGCGCCGGATATGACATTCCGACGTTGTGTAATATAGATGGACTTCCGGCCAGTGGCGCATGCCGAATATGTGTCTGTGAAGTGGAAGGACAGCGGGCGCTGGTTCCCAGTTGCGCGTTTCCGGTTTTTGAGGGAATGAAGGTCAAGACGCATTCGGAGCGTGTCATAGCGGCGCGTCGAACAATCGTTGAGCTTCTTCTGGCGAATCATCCGAACGACTGTTTCTATTGCGAGCGTAATGGAAATTGCAAACTGCAGACCCTTGCGGAAGAGCTTGGCATTCGTTCGCGTCGTTATTGCGGCGGTAAAGAAGTGAATCCGGTGGATTTTTCAGGGGCGTCGATTGTTCGAGACGCGTCGAAGTGCATTTTGTGCGGTCGCTGTGTTCGCGTTTGCGAAAGCATCCAGACGGTGTCCTGCATTGACTACATACATCGCGGTTCCAAGACGATCGTCGGATCGGCTTTTGATGAAGGGCTGAACGTCTCAAGTTGTGTCAATTGCGGTCAGTGCGTCGCGGCGTGTCCGACAGGCGCGCTGATCGGCAAGAGCCATGTCCAGCGTGTAATAGACGCACTGCGTGACCCGAATCTTCATGTGGTCGTACAGCACGCGCCTGCCGTTTCCGTTTCCATTGGTGAAGAATTTGGACTTCCGCTCGGAACCGACGCAATGGGCGTCATGCACGCGGCGATGCGACGTCTCGGGTTCGATAAAGTTTTCGATACGAGCTTTAGTGCCGACCTGACGATTATGGAAGAAGGAACGGAACTGGTTTCCCGTATTAAGAATAATGGTGTTCTGCCTATGTTCACCAGTTGCTCGCCGGGTTGGATTAAGTTTGTAGAAACGTTCTATCCGGACTTCGTACCGAATCTTTCGACCTGTAAGAGTCCGCAGCAGATGCTCGGGGCGGTGATTAAGACCTACTATGCCGAAAAGAATAACCTGGACCCGAAAAAGATTTACAGTGTCTCTGTCATGCCATGCACGGCGAAGAAGTTCGAAGCGGGTCGGCCGGAAATGGGACGTGATGGCTATCAGGACGTCGATGCCGTTTTGACAACGCGGGAACTTTCGCAGTTAATACGCATGTACGGTCTTGACCTGGCAAAGCTTGAACCGGAAGCCGCGGATTCTCCGTTTGGCGAACGAAGTACCGCAGGCAAGCTCTTTGGAGCAAGCGGAGGCGTTATGGAAGCGGCCATACGAAGTGCCTTCTTCCTCATAACCGGAACGGAACTGGCCGACCTGAAAGTGGAAGCGGTTCGTGGAATCGACGGAGCGAAAGAAGCGCATCTCGATATAAACGGACTGAAGGTTGGCGTTGCTGTTGTTAACGGTCTTGGCAACGCTCGCAAGTTACTTGAGCAGATTAAATCGGGCGAACGCAGTGATATCCAGTTTGTGGAAGTCATGACCTGTCCCGGCGGTTGTGTTGGCGGCGGTGGTCAGCCTTACGGCACGAACGTCACGCTGGTCAAGGGTCGTATGCAGTCGCTGTACAATCTTGACGCGTCGGAAACATTGCGTGTCTCGCACAAGAATGAAGAAGTCGCAAGACTGTACAGTGAATTTCTGGGCGAGCCGAATGGTCACAAGTCGCATGAGCTTCTGCACACGGAGTACACGAAGCGGACCCCATTGTTATAGTCGTTAATTAAGAATGGAACGCAGGCGCGGCGCAGGAATTGTGCTTTAAATTAAGTGCAATTTCTCGTTGCGTCGGCCACAAGAGAAGGAAAATAAGCAAATGAGTAAGAAGATTTTGTTAGTTGACGGCAACGCTGCCTTTCGGACCGCAATGGTTCCGGAATTGGCGGAAGCGGGGTACGAGGTAACGGAAGTCGAGACGGCCGAGGCGGCGCGTCAGGCACTTTCCCAGTCGGCTTTTGACCTTGCCATTTCGAACACGGCGCTGGAGCATGTCGATAGTGGTTTTGGTTTGGCCTTTCACATGAAGCAGGATTATCCTGCCATGCCGGTCATTCTTGTTACGAAGGTGAACCAGCAGGAAGGATTGCATTTCACATTGAACTCTGCTGCCGAACGAGCGTGGATCAAGGCGGATGTGCTCTTGGACCTGCCGATTCGCGGTGAGCAGCTCTTAAGTGAGATCAAGCGACTGACCGCTTGATTTTTCGTTCGGTTTTAAGGAAGGAAGTAATTATGGTTTCGCGGTTGTCCACGGTGGAAGAGGCGCTTGAGTCTCTGCGGCAAGGCAAAATTATCATCGTTATGGATGATGAAGATCGGGAAAATGAAGGCGACTTTATTTGTTCCGCTCAACTTACGACTCCGGAGCATGTCAACTTCATGTTGATGCATGGCCGAGGTCAGGTGTGCATGCCGATGCTCCCGGAGGCTTGTAAACGACTCGGTCTGACTCAGATGGTGCGTGAGAACACGGCTCCATTGCAAACGGCTTTTACCGTGCCTGTTGACCATGTCTCCTGTCGAACAGGAATCACGGCGCAGGAAAAAGCCGCGACCATTCTTGCCTTGGCCGACCCTGACAGTAAGCCAACGGATTTCGCACGGCCGGGACATCTGTTCCCCCTGGAAGCGAAAGAGGGAGGCGTTCTTCGCCGCGCAGGACATACGGAGACGGCAGTCGATCTGATGCGACTTGCCGGGCTTCGCCCCATGGGCGTCTTGTGCGAAATTTTGGATGAGACGGGTAATCGTGCCAATCGGGACCGTCTTTTTGAACTCGCCGATGAGTTTCATCTCTGCATAACCACGGTAGCCGATCTCATTAAATATCGGCGGGTCCGTGAAAAGATTGTCGATTGTGTTGCCAGTGCGAATTTACCGACGAAATATGGTATGGCAAAGATATATGCCTATTCCGTAAAGTATGAATCCGGGGAACCCATAGCGATTGTGTATGGCGACCTGTCGCAAGTGGAAGCTCCGCTTGTTCGACTTCATTCGTCGTGTTTTACCGGCGACCTGGTGGCTTCTCTGCGCTGCGATTGCGGCGACCAATTGCAAATGGCTATGTCCATGATCCAGAAAGAAGGGCAAGGCGTCCTGGTCTATCTTCCGCAGGAAGGCCGTGGTATCGGCCTGGCCGAGAAGATTAAGGCCTATCATCTACAGGACCAGGGACTGGATACCGTTGAGGCGAATCTCGCGCTGGGACATGGTGTCGATCTTCGCGATTACGGGATTGGTATTCAAATTTTGAAAGATTTGGGTCTGCACAAGATTCGCCTCATGACGAACAATTCCAAGAAGACAGATGCGTTTATTTACGGTGGATTTGATTTACAGGTTACGGACCAGGTCCCTTTAATCAGTGAGCCAAACGAGTATAACCGTCACTATCTGGAAACCAAACGCGACAAGATGGGGCATCGATTATAAATGAAAAACGTCATCTGCATGAAATGGGGAACGAAGTTTTCGCCCGAATATGTCAACTGCCTTTTTCGCGGAGTTCGGCGCAATATAACAGGCAACTTTCGTTTTATTTGTTTCACAGAAGACACAACCGGGCTGGTTAACGGTGTAGAGGTGCAGCCGCTGCCCGAACTGAATCTGCCGTCGCACCTGCCGGAGCGTGGCTGGCGCAAGCTGACCTTGTTTCAGGAGCGGCTGGCCGACCTGACCGGGCCTGTCCTGTTCCTCGATCTGGACGTCGTTATTGCCGAATCTCTTGACCCGTTCTTTGAGGTACCAGGCGAGTTTCGTATTATTCGCGACTGGAATCTCCAGGGCAAGAATATAGGTAATTCCTCCGTCTTTCGTTTCGAAGTTGGCCGTCACACCGATATATTATCCGATTTTCTGGCCAAAGGTGAAGAAATTCGTGCACGAGTGAGGAATGAACAGGCGTATTTAAGCGAGTGCATGCTGCGTAAGGGACTCCTGAAATATTGGGACGACTCCTGGTGCCTTAGCTTTAAGAAGCATTATATGCGGCGATTTCCACTCGGCTACTTTGTGCAGCCGAAGCGGCGTCCGGGGACAAAAATCATTGTATTTCATGGGAATCCGAACCCGGACGCGGTTCTGTACGGTTGGCACAGCGGCTCTTTTCTCCGCGCTGTTCGCCCTACACCCTGGCTGGCCGAACTTTGGAATGCCGAAAAATAAGTCGCGCTAAATTTCACTTGCGTGGAGACGCGTCGCCGTGTGTGCCAAAATATCAGTCGATGGAGTTCCATGTAACGCCAATTAAAATGAAAGGAACACTATGGTTAAGATACTGGATAAGCCGATACAATATCCTCAAGATGACATCTCTATTGATGAGTTCGTTGGGAAAATCAGTACCGGGAACAGCGACGTCAGCATAGCCCGAATTCAATGCGCCGCGAACTGGTCCGAACCGGATCAGACGCCGGAATTCGATGAGTACGTTTTTGTCATTTCCGGCGTCCTTTGTGTTACACCCGCAGGCAAGGCTCCAGTCCGAATCGAGGCGGGAAAAATGGCTCATATCCCCAAAGGCGAAACAATTCACTATTGGACTCCTTCTGATTGCCCTGCCGATTACGTGGCGATTTGTCTGCCTGCGTTTGGAATAGAAACGGCCCATCGGAATTCCTGCTCGTGATAGATTAACGCCGGAAGTGTTCTGAAACAGAATACCAATCCCGCGGCGAGAGCTTGCCCCAACTCCTGCGAAAAACTATCTCAACAGGACACGCCTGTCAGGATTTGATCTTTATCGATCGGCACTTCAAGCCGGTCTCGGGATGTCGTGGACGTTCCCCAAGGTCGCCAGGCAAGTTATCAGCCACGAGGGGCACTTCCTGCGTCCGCTGAACGGTCTGAAAAACCGCGGCCTGATTCTGGGTCAGTCAAGACCTCAGGCCAATGCAAAATTGAACCTTTGATCTTTGTATATTAATTGAATATAATTGCTAATTATCACTATAAACACGGAATCTGTTGTTTCGGTTTATTTTTGATATGTGCATAATATATCTTCTACTTGCATGTTATTTCTTTTTCGTTTCATCTTTTACTGCATTTGGGGGGTTAGTCGGCGTGTGACTCGCAGCCAATCTGTCTGGCAATCGAAAAAAATGAACGAATCTTCAAAAAGTAAAAAAAATTTTGAGACATTTCTTCCTGTTTTGGGCCAATACAGATAGAGGGACGGACGGAGACAGGCACCGTAGAGCAAGCGTCGGCGGCGATCATGTATAAGGACCTGACCTTTGCCGAGAAATGGATTCACAGTAGGGATGCAGCTCCCCCCGCACAATACCCCGCATACAGTATAGAGTCAGTCAATAAGAGAACCTATTGGAAGAGGTGTAAAATGACATTTACCAAACCGGTTAAGACCAAGCCCAAGAGTACTTTTTGCGCGGCGGATAAGCAGGCTAAGGAACTGCTATTAATCGCCGCTGCGATTGCCGACGATGCCGACGAGATCATAAACCTGCTCGACGCAGGCTGTGTTGTAACAGCACGGGATGAACAGGGGCGAACGGCACTGCACTGGGGCGCAATACGCAATAACATTACAGTATGCTGGACGTTGGTGCGACATGGATTAGACATCAACGTTCGAGATTCTTCCGGCAAGACAGCATTGCATTGGGCGGCCATGAACGGTGCTCGCACTACGATTGAATACCTGCTGGGTCACGGTGCCTCGCTGAAATTGACCGATGCCGAGGGGCGAACAGCGGCCGATCTTGCCCTGGAGTTCGGATACACGGACTTGGGACGTGAACTCAATGAACTTGCACAAGAGTGACTCTTAAAGAGTTGCATACACAATTTTGCATAGTTATGCTAAAGAGTATCCTTTGCCGCACGCGTTCGACCAATTATCGGCCCTTCAGACCAGACGCAACATTATATTGATGAAAACGTCAGGCAGGCCCCATAGCGTCTGGACCTTGACGACAGAAGTTTCGTGAAAGTGGTTATCGCTTTGTGCGCACACAAAAAATTAAATTTAAGACAAAAGGAGTGAGACAATGAACAGGAATGTCGGATTCGAATACGAAGAACGAAACGGCGAAATTATTATAAACGTATACACAGGCAAAAGCAGCGATGTTGTTATTCCCGAGGAAATCGACGGGAAACCCGTCACGGAGATTCAGGAATGCGCCTTCTGGGATTGTATTTCCTTGAGGTCCGTCGTGATTCCCGGGACGGTGAGGGAGATTGGAGCTGATGCGTTCCGGAACTGTCTGACTTTATCGTCCATTACCCTTTCCGAAGGCGTTACCACAATCGACAGTGCTGCATTCACCGACTGTAAGTCGTTAACTTCCATCAATATTCCCGGAAGTGTGACCGAGATTGGGGCTTACATTTTTTGTGGCTGTACTGATTTAACGCATATAACCGTCTCGGAAAAGAATTCTTTATTTCTTGGGAAAAACGGCATGCTGTTAAGCAAAGACGGGACAAAACTTATTGCCTGGCCAACGGCGCATGGAGCCATTATTATTCCCGAAGACGTGACGGAAATTGGAGATTGGGCGTTCTGTGAAAATGAAGGCTTAACGTCTGTCGTGATACCAGAAGGGGTAACAAGGATTGGCCACGGTGCATTCTTCGGCTGTAAGTCCCTTATTTCGGTAACACTTCCAGAAAGTTTGGAAAGGATGGGAGATGATGCCTTTGCTGCCTGTGAGTTGTTGGAGCCAATTCTTATGCCGAGCGGCGTATCGATCATCAAGTACGATACATTTTAGCCTCTCAAACAAAATCCCAGGGTGACATTTGGCACCGACCAATCGACGCTTACTGTACGTGCAGGTCCCACTGCCATTCTCCCATAGTTGAATTTCGGCCTGAAGCATTTCGCTGTTTCTCGCCGAAATTGTGACTCTTTTTCGTTTTGAAGCCCCCCTTGTATTAGGTTACGGAATGGAGTATACTTTAGTAAACATGTTCTTCCTTTTTTTGTAAACGGTCTTGCTGTCAGAAACTGTTTACAAAAGAGATAAAAATGTCCACCCTTGCCTCGATGATCACCCTCAAAACAGGCTCTTTATCCAGGCAAAGAAACAGGCAATTCGGGGGGGAAAGTCGTACTCAACTGTTTTGTCCTGGTTTCGCCCCCGGCTATCCATAATTCGTGTTAGAGTGTCAACGATTTAAAGGCCACAAGTAAAAATACAAGTGAGAAATCGAAAGTCCAACAGTCATCTTTCGTAAGAGGAAAATCATGAACACAAACATCAAATTTCAGTTTACCAGATTTGTTTTATTCGTAAGTATGGTATTTTTTCTTGCCGTCAGTTCAGCGATGGTTCTGGGAGAAGCCGACGTTTCCTCTCTTAAGGTTGTCGAATTACAATGCGAATCCTTTGTGAATCCGATGGGAATCGACGCGGTCAAGCCGCGATTGAGCTGGCGGTTTTCTTCCGATGAAATTAACGAGCTACAGACGAAATATCAGATTCTCGTTGCGAGTTCGCGAGAGCAACTCGAAGCCGACCGTGGTGACCTCTGGGACAGTGGTCCTGTTGACAGCGGTGAATCCATTGAAATTGTCTATCAGGGTGCGGCACTTCATTCCGGTCAGCAATGTTTCTGGAAAGTTCGGGCGTGGGACAAGAATGGTAACGTTTCTGCCTGGAGCGACGTCGGTCAGTGGGAAATGGGACTTCTTGAAATAAACGACTGGCAAGGCGATTGGATTAACGATGGCAAGAAAAATCCGCAAGAGCTGCCTGACTTCTATAAGGACGACCCTGCCCCTCTGTTTCGACATGAATTTGAAACGACGCAGAAAGTTAAAGAAGCCCGCCTTTATATCGCGGGACTCGGTTATTGCGAGGCGCGATTAAACGGCGAACTCATTGGTGACCATGTTCTCGACCCACCGTGGACGGCCACCGGTAAACGCGTCTTTTATTCGACGTTCGACGTAACAAAAAAGTTGCAAACTGAAAATAAAAAGCACTGTCTTGGTGTGACACTCGGCAACGGCTGGTATAATCCGCTCCCGATGAAAATGTGGGGGAAATACAATATTCGCGACGCACTCGACACGGGACGGCCGCGATTCATTGCTCAGTTGAACATTGTTTACGAAGATGGTTCGAAAGAATCCGTTTTCTCTCTTCCCAACTGGAAAACGAAAGAGGGCCCGATCCTGCGCAATAATATTTATTTGGGCGAAGTTTACGATGCCCGACGCGAAATTGCAGGCTGGGATCGCCCCGGTTTCGATGACTCCGATTGGAAAACGGCTGGCCTGGCGACGGAACCGATCGGTAAACTTCAGGCTACGACGTTGCCTCCCATTCGAGTACGTGATACATTTAACGCCGTTGCGGTCTCGGAACCGCAGCCCAACGTCTATGTTTATGATATGGGCGAAAATTTCGGTGGCCTTGCTTCACTAAAATTGAATGTCCCTTGCGGAACGAAGATTGTCTTGCGTTATGGCGAACTTCTTCATCCCGACGGAAATTTGAATCCCATGACCAGTGTCTGTGGTCAAATCAAAAGGCCGGTCCTGAACGCCGAAGGTCAGGAAGAAAGTATTGCCGGACCCGGTGCGCCTGTGTGTGCCTGGCAATCGGATACCTATTATGCCCGAGGCGAGAAAGACGAAATCTATCGCCCGCGTTTTACCTTCCATGCGTTTCGGTATGTAGAAGTAGTCGGACTTGACAAGCCGCTTCCACTGGACTGCGTACAAGGCTCGCGGCTCTGTACCGACATTCCCGACGCGGGCGAATTCTCCTGTTCCAATGATGAGTTCAATAAGATACAAGATATGTGCCGTCGCACGTTTCTTTCGAATGTCTTTTCCGTGCAGTCGGACTGTCCCCACCGCGAACGATTCGGCTATGGCGGTGACATCAATGCGACCTGTGAAGCGTTCATGATGAATTTCGACATGTCAACATTTTATGCAAAATCGGTCGTCGATCGGGCCGATACCGCATTCGAAAATGGAATGATGACGGACACGGCTCCTTTTATCGGAATTCAATATTGTGGACTCATCTGGGCCATGACGCATCCCTATTTGGTCGATCAATTGTATCGCTATTACGGCAACGGGCGTCTGATTGAGGAACAGTACGAAACAGCGCGACGTTGGCTCGCCCTGGTACAAGAGCAATTTCCGAATCATATCGTAACCGAGGGGCTAAGTAATCATGAAGGTCTCGAGACGGAAACGCCTGAAATTCTCGTAACAACGATGTATTACCAGTGTGCGAGAATCCTGGAACGGCTTGCCTTGCGTCTTGGCCGTGATAGCGAGGTACTCGAATATCAACGTTTGGCGGAAGAAATCGCTGCGGCCTATCGGGCGCTGGCCATTGATTCGAAAACAGGTAAAGTCGGAACAGGAACCCAGGCCGCACAGTCGTTTGTTCTTTATACTGATTACGTTTTTCCCGGTTTTCTGACCGGAGAACTTCGCGAAAAAGTTTTTGCCTTTCTGGTGGACACGGTACAGAACAAGGATCGGGCACATCTCACAACCGGACTGTTCGGGACGAAATGTCTCCTGAATCAACTAACACAGGGAGGACGAATTGAGCTCGCCTATCGCATCGCGAATCAGCCCGACTTCCCCGGTTGGCGCTGGATGCTTCAAAACGGAGCAACCACAATCTGGGAACATTGGCAAAAGGAAGAATACATCTTTTCGCACAATCATCCGATGTTCGGGTCGATTAGTCAATGGTTCTTCCAAAGCTTGGGCGGCATCGAACCGGAAGAATCGGCCAACGGATTCGATCGGATTCGAATTGCACCCAATATTGTTGACGAACTCGATTGGGTGAAAACGAGCTATCGATCTGTACGCGGTTTGTGCGTCAGTAATTGGAGTCGTGACCGAGAACATAAAACAATTACTTTTAATGTAGAGATTCCGGTCAACGTCCAAGCGACGGTTGTTTTACCGGTTGGTCAAAACGCGGCGATTGATTCCGCGGTACTCGACACAGACGGCAAACGTCGGGAAATTTCCGCGTCTGACTCCGAAAAAATATTTTCATCCCAGTGGCGATCAGGGCGACAATATTATTCGCTCGGCTCGGGTCATTATTCCTTTACCGTGCCATCGGAACAATAAAAGCGACATATGATGGAGTGCTTATTCGGTGGGTTACCTCACTTTGGCCTCGCATCATTTTTGGAGAATGACAAATGACCTATTTAACAGAGAACCCCATTTTTATCGTTTCTCTATTGTTATGCGCACTTGCGTGGAATGTTCCACAAGTATCGTTTACGGCGATCACGAATCAGAATAAAACGGTTGACGAAGTCCTGCAAATGATTAGGGAGTATAAGAGTCATTTCGGATATCCGCCAACATTTAACGACTATGAAGTTTTTATGAAATGTCTCTCTCCCGACGCGATTGAAGACAATACGGTCTCATTGATCCACAATGAAATCCTCAAGCAACAACATCCCAAGATAACAGTATCAGAAATAGAAGAAATTATAAAGACAAAGCGATCGTCTGTTAAAAATTTCAGAGTAAGGTATAATATTGTCACGCAAGAGGAAAAAAACCACTTGAACAAACAACAATCGTCGCAATGCGAGTTTGCCTTTAAGGATGATATGTACTATCTTGATGTCAATATTAGGTCATTAAATAGTCGCGACAAAATTTCGTACGACGGACATATCCTAAGGCGACTCCGACAAATGGGAAACTTGCCCAATCAGGGCGAAATTCGACAAGGAGATGACCTTTCTGTATTCTACGATCCGTGGATGCCATTAACATTGGCAGGGTTGTTCGATACACAGAGTTGTGGCGTGCCAAATTACATGAACGATCTGATGCTTTTTTTACACGGACAACCCATCACTCTTCCTGACGGAACGCAAATTAGGACAACTCCATACGTGTTCGAAAAAATGGAGAATGTCGGGGGACACGATTGTATTTCCGTTTCCGGAGGAACTGATTGTAAATACCTGGCTATTGACTGTGACTATTCTTTAGTGCAATGGGAGGAGTACGCCACAGAAGGAACAAAACTGCCAAATGGTCAAATGGTTCCCGAAAGAATTTTACGAACCCGAGGAACCGTCCAGGAACTCATCGACTATGGTAACGGCATATGGTTACCTCAGCAAATTACAATTCACAATTTTAGTAAAACAGGTCAGGTAGAACAAACTATTTCAATTAAGACCGTTTCAGCTTCGGTTAACGATGAAATTGATACTGCTTTATTTCGTGACATATTACCTGATAATACATTAGTTTCTGACGCGATTAACGATGTCGTTTATCACTACGGCGAACGCGAATCAATTCGTTCAATATCCAGTGATATTATGAAAAACAAAAAGATATTAATATACCGCTCAATGGGTATGGCAATAGGGTTGACCCTGGTCATCCTTGCCGTTTTTCTTAAATACCGCCAAAATCGAAAACATGCAGAGACGGATTGTGCGTAAAGTTATCCATCTGTGACCGCGTGATTTTGCTGTTCGACAATTGTTTGGTATCGATTATCGAAGCCGCCCCTGAGAGCGTGAAACATGTCATGACATGTGGTCGTGTAATAAAGACCCAAAGCAGATGGTTAAGGGAGCAGTGTCCCCTTGACAACATAACCGGACATACCGAATGCATATTGATTTTCAGTTATCGCAATCGTTTGGACAGGGGCATAAAACTGGAAGGTGACAACCGTAGGATGGAGTGTCTCGCGTTCCAGAGTAAGAACACGGCCGGTCGCCGTGGCGAGCCAGAACCAATCGCGGTACTTGTCGTAATATTCACAGAGTATTTGTTCCGATTGATAATACCCGTTTTGTACAGGGGAATCGTCTAATTTTCCTCCCCAAAAGGCAGGAACGATTTCCACGTCGTTTGTCAATTGGCCTGTTTCATTATCGTAGAACAGGCTATCGCCTGACGCCTCTGGAATGATCGTGTAGTGGCCGTCATCTGTTATTGCCATTGATTCAGGGTAATTCGTGAATGTGCGCCGCCAGACTTCCGAGTCTGTTTGAAGATTATAGCAAATAGTCGTCTTACCGGGGAAGTGATTCAGGCCAAAGGGGGAATCGGCACGAAAGGCTGAGGCCATTGGTGGTGTCAATCCCAATGTCGAAGTTAATAAAAGATATCTGCCTGCACTATCGCTTTGAATCTTTCCGGCAAAGGGAATTTCAAATTTGCATAACCGCTTTTTCCCAGAACGATTCCATAATTGTGGATATTGAGAACTCGTATCATTCACCAGGAATGTGTTTGACCCTGGCCATATATATACAACATCTGTGAAAATTTCAGTCTTTTGCTTGTGCGTATCAATAATAACTAATTTATTATCATCGTGTCGGAGCCAAATGGATTCGTCCGGCGCAACGGCAATCGCATGGCATTGTTTCGCGTCCGTCGGAAACATGTGACAATGCGAATAAACATTTTGCCATTGCCATACTTGTTCCTTTCCATTTTTCGCAAAGATAATCGTTTGATTTGATTCCAATCGGATGCTGTCTACCGGTCCGCTCTTGAACAGCGGGGCAATCAGAAAACCCGAGTTACCGTCAAAAAGCCAGACATGATCGCCAATGGCGGCCGAGCAGTGCCCTTGGTGAAAACAGAGTCGATCCGGACTCGCGGCGAATGTGATAAGCGTATAAAGTCTTCTTTCCGAGATATGAAAAAGATTGAGAGCATTGTTACAAAGGAAAACGCAGCCGACAGGCGAGACTGACCACGGATTCCCTTGTGAGGTGCCAGTCGCGACAAAGGGGCCTGCAATACGCATTCCTGTTTTTGTTTCGTAGAAGAACACAAGATTGTTAATTCCCCGAACAAAAAGAAATTGGTCATCCGGAGAAAAAAAGATTTCCGCCATGCACATCGGTTTATGTCCGCCGAAGTCGTTAATCTCAAGGCAGGAAGACGTCGATAATGAGAAAAGAATCAGTTTAACGGAATCGTTTGATTTACAGAGAATTGCAATTTGTGTTTCAGAAGAATTCCATACGGCATGAAATGGAACAGAAAAAGGAAGTTCCAACTGAACCACGTGGCCCATTGCGTCCGTTAGTGCTGCTGCAGCAGACGCAGGGGTGAATTGAGACATTTCAAGATTCAGAATCGAATTCGAACGCCAGGCGAGCTTTTGTTTGCCCGACGGAGAACACAGTACATGTGTCATCCCCTCCGGAATAGCGACGGGAATATCAGGCGCTAAAGATACCTCGCGTTCGCAAATCTTCATATTTTTTGTTCGGTTATAAAATGTTGTAATTGTCTTCTCTTCAATGGAAGAGACGGAAAATGCCAGGTTTTTCTTGAGTTGAATCCGGTCCTTAAAGAATTCGAACGCCTCATTAATGCGACATTCACGAATAGCATGCTCCTCCAGATCAATCAGTTCGCGAACACGATTTTCCATCGCGAGCGTATTGAGATCGGCGAACGCCATGGCACGCACCATGGAGAATGGGTCACTCCCCTGTGGTATCTTAATTTCAAGGTGAGAAAGAAACTCGCGACGCTCGTCGTCCTGCTCCTCTGAAACAAGATCAGCGAGCGCATTTCGCGCTTCTGCGAGCTGTTCCGGCGCGACAAACAAAGTCGACGGAGCAAAGTCGGCAATGACAGAAATTTTTTGTTTGATCAAATCGACAGACGCAATCTTTTGATTCGTAAAATCATACTGCATGGAAGCAAACACATTCTTCGATGGAACAATTTGCCGCTTGGCCAATAAAAGTCCAGTCGCAAGCGATGCCCAAGCCGAGCCGACATTCTGAATCGAATCGCCACCGGTCAGTCTTGGGTCAGAAAAATCTGTATGCTCAAAGCATTCGGCAGGCCAAAGAAAAAATTCCGGAATAGTAAACTGTTCACGAATTCTGTCTGCCAGCATGATAATATTGTGTGGAATTGCTGAGCTGTGTTCAGAAACGTCGCATCGCCAGCGACATGTCAAAACAAAACCATCTTTTCGGAGTCCTGAAACCGTATCTGCATATTGCTCGACATGCGGAAAGCCGAACGGAACACGACACTCGCCCAATCCGAGTGTCAGACGGTTAAGTGGTATGTATCTCTGCCCAAGCTCTGTAAAGGGAGCCGATTGCCACAACTGTTTATTTGCAAGAAAGCTTAATGCGGTGGGTCCAAAATCATGAAGCAGTCTATTCCAGTAGCGTCGTATCTGAGCTGGTTCAGAAGGAAATTCACGGGACCATGCTGCGTGCAACAGGTTATTTGTAATAATATAACGCATAATAATCCATCACAGTATTTCTCTTAAAGATTGGAGCAGTGCTTTGTCGGTAAAACAGCGAATCATAATTGTAGCCCTTAGTATCTCCTATCGTACAAAACAAAAGTTTCAGAACAAAACATTCTCCAAATGGAATAAGTATTTTTTCCTGTTACTAATTGCGTTTTGCACTCTAAGGGAAGTTCAATCACTGAAGTCATACAATGTTTAACCTTACTGCTGTTGGCTTTATCTGTTAACGATTCCCATCACTGGAGATCGCTCTTTTGCATTTGTCAATGCGATTTTGGGCTTAAGAAAAATTTGAAATTGACAACCGTTAGGATTGTCTAATTGTTCAGCTAGCCCCGATCGCATGACAAAACGAATCTTAGTACAATAACCGCAAGTATATTGCACCATTGAGCGGAACGCATATCCAGTATATTCGACGGAAATGTTATATTTTCGTACAGTCATAATATTGAATGCATATTTCGCTTTACGTCTGCAATGGCATCGAGTAGTCCGCGCATGGCTTTAGCCCGCTCCTGCGGAGCATTTTCGAGAAACCGTGAAAGCTTCTCGCAAGGAAATTGCGAACAGTCCGAACAGACCTCAACCTTTTTTTCGACCGCACAATGACGTATTTTACACATATTCGCACAAAAATAACTCTTCCTTCCGACTGAGTTCATACATCCATCGCATGAAAGAAATTCCGCCGTAATGTCGTCGCACGAATTGAGTTTTCGCCAACAGGCAGCGACGAGTTCAAGTTTCTCCGAATTATTTTCCTGTGTGGCCCGGAAGGCATCACATTGTGAGCAAACCAGTCCGCATGGCGCTATATTGATTGTTGCCCTATTTGAATCGGTATCCGACACTTCGGACATGGAAAATTCAAACGGAATCGTTGGAATACCATCGGCAGATGGGGCGTTGTCTTCATAGGCCCAGCCTGAAATGCCGTTTGGCGTTAGTAAAATAAAAACAGCATTGCGGCCCCCGAACGCCACACCCTCATCGAAAGCCTTTGGGAATTTTTTGCAATAAGCATCCCGAAGTTCCTTGTTTTCCGGACGCATGGTCGCGCCGCAAAATTTCGCCGTCGCTTCTGCGAAAAAAGGACCCGCGGCAATACAACAATGATGATTCTTTTGAAGCTGTTGATATTTTTTCGAGTTTTCGGAAGTAAAAATCAAAATAGATCCTTGATAGAGAACGGGACTTACTGTCCGCATTGTAACGCGATTTCCCACCGCTGTTGCAAGCGTTATTGTCGCTTCCTTTTCAAGAGTATCATAAAATCGTTCAGGTAGATCCATAACAAATTTCCTTTCCGTGTTACCTTTCCATAGCAAGCAGAAGACTCTCTATGGTTTCGGCAATTATTGCGATCTTTTTTCCATCTACGATCTGAGGCGTATCTTTTGGAGTATGGGTTATGCTTTGAGTTTCAATATGTTTCAGGAACCAATCAGAGGCAAACACAATAGCTGGAATCCCATTCTGCAGAAACAGGGTGTGGTCCCCCTGAAACCAAGGCATACCTTCGGTCAGTTCGTCATTTCTATCGATGAGGTTCATGGCGATTTTGTGAAGTTCACTTGGCAAATCGAAAAGCGAAACTGCTGTTTTACCTTCATAATAACCAGCACAGTCAATATTGATATTGACTGCAATGTTTTCAAATTTATTTTTATTTTCATTCAGGAAAGCCATCTGACCGGGAACGGCATAATAATCCTCCCCGTTGATGGCGAGTAATTCGATTGTTCTTTCGCTGAATGAGACATTCTTCAGACGTTCCGCCAGGAGAAGTAGAACGATGACTCCGGTAGCATTATCAATGGCGCCCGGCGTTCCCATTTTTGCGTCAATATGGGCAGTTATAACAATTCGCTTTCCGGAATGATTCCCTTTTCTACCGGTTACATTGCATCCGACAGAAGGAATCCGTGTCGCTATGGAATCAAGCCGAACCGGGTGTCCACAGCAAGCCCGAAGGCGTTTTCCTTCTTCTTCAGTCATGAAAACGGAGGGGATATTAAAATCTCCGTCTTCAATCATGGGAAAAGGATAGACGCCGCCGGCTAGCGCCGAATGTCGTGCCGTTGCTGTGATAATGGCTGAAACACCACTCTTTTCGAACGCGGTAAGAATTCGCTTGTGTTCGTCCGGATTGTAAAACTCAAAATTTTTCGGCATAAGCGGCTCCGCAGCCAAACTACCATGCAGTAAGACAATTTTACCAGCAAGATCGCTCTGCTCCAGCTTCTCAATGGAGTCCACTTCTATAAGCTGACCACAAACGGAACACCCCAAGGAAAAAGGACTTGACTGCACATCAAAAGCTAGAGTACCACAAATGAGTGTCGCCCCGTCCGTTCTCCAATCGGTTGCGACAAAAGGCGTTTCTTCTGTTGACCAGCCGAAATCCATGAGTCTGTGTTTAAAAAAATCCGTTGCATCCCGATTGCCGGCAGTTCCCACGCTGCGTGAAGGCAACATTTCGCAAAAGAAATTCAAATATTGACGGACACGGTCTTCGTAATATGCCGTAAAATTTTGGCTTGTAGGCATGTTTAAACCTCTCCTGTTAAGCCAGGTCTTTTCTCGCGAGTCGAATCCTGTAGGCAAGTGTGACCAGCCGCTAAGCGAAATCGTAAACGCATCACTCTTCAGTCCTGTTTCTCTTTACCGGTTATGATTGTTTCCTCTTGTCTTTTCGTGCCCGTAGCAGGCCCGTCTAACCTCGGCGTCCCTCGTGAACGAAACAAGTGGTGACAAACAAGGTTGTTTATTCCTTTCACGAACACTGCCGTCGTTTGAGAGGAATTGGTACACTTGTCCAATGATTCTTAATTATTGAGGAAAGACAGGTTAGTACTCGCAGCCAAGGAGGAATTCATTTCAGTACACGAATCCGAATCCCGAATCTCGCGTGACCTCTGATTCCGCTCTTTTTGCCAGCAATACCATCTCTCCTTATCCTCTGCTATATAATTATAATCAATTCTGTCACGTTCGCAATAGGTGTGCCGGCGAGCGTGCCAAACTTTCTTGCGAAGATAATACGTTGCATGGTTCTTATCGTTTGAATCTTCCGGCTAATCGAAAGAGTTCCCATTGAGCACATTATTTCCACCAAGGAGTACCCGCGCGAATTTTCATTCCTCTTCGCCATTTTCCTTGTTGTGCTTCTTTTCGGTCTATCCCATTCTCCCACATTTTCTGCATATTTTCCTTTTGATTGGAAGGAAAAAAGAGAACGTCGACGGGTCGAGATTCGTTTAACGGCACACATTCTTTAATGCATTTTATGATGCTTATTGCGTTGTCCGGCCGCGAAGGAAACCACGTGCCAACCGTTGAGTCAGAAGAATCCATCTCTTGCTTGTCCGTTATGTATTTATGGGTATAAATCCTCCAGCCTGTGGCAGCGGTCCAAGCCAGTTCTCTAGACCCTTCTTCCAAATCGGATTTATAGAAAAAGCATTGATCCCCTGTTACAGCCACTATGGATGTATGTAATCCTTCCAAGGCCAGACAGCATTCAAGTTTTTCATTCCATGGGATCATCTCCGTGATACATTTAACCGCTGACCATAATGATTCTTTTGTAAGTTGCGTTTCGCGATAGTCAGCAAGATCTAAATTTCCCGCGTTCCAAATCACTTTACCATCCTCCCAAAGAGCAAAGTGCACAAGGAAAATTCGATTCATTTCTTCGTTTTGATGATGTCCATCATATTCTGTGTAAATGATAATTAGGGGCACTACTCCATCGCCATAAAGCGTCGGGCAAGTTGTCTCTTGAAAGACACGCATTTGCTCTTTACTCATAGAGGTATCCCAATATTGCACTTGTTGCAATACAGATTCCTGGTCAATACAAATACTATTATTTAAACAGAGTAACCAGTACAAGCAAACAAATATCGCCGTAGTAAAACATGACGTTAAGTATCGCATTTAAGTGGCTCCGGTTCATTGGACAAAAAATGGTATTGCACCGTAGAGTATATTTAGGGTTAATACTCATCCCCCCATGGGGGATTGGTTGCAGTACATATTTCTTATATCGCCCCTCTTTTGAAACCTTTAATCTGGTTTTTCTACAGAGCGCATAATTTTCATTACTTATCCTCTTATTTTATTATATGCAATTTCCACTCCCTTGCAATAGGTTCGTACCCATAAATCATTTTTTACCCCTCCTGAAAGTATACTTCCGCCGGGGGCGATAATATCCGTCGACTCCCGTACTCCGCATGTTCAAGGTGATATTTGTCGATGCTCAACATCAATTCGAGCTCTTCTTCACTTGCCCTGTTCGGATGAAAATAATACGTCGATCGAGGAAAATCCAGGAGTTCACACTGTCTGGAAATCGCCAGTAATGGATTGTCCGGTTCCATCATTCGACGCTTCGCATCAATGGAACTGGGCAGATTTTTTTTTCAACCAGTCCACCTCAATTTTGAGACGACCGATCTGTTCGAACAACTCCTCTTGTGTAATTTCATCCTCGGACTTTTTCTTCCTGGAACGCTCATCCTGAAAGATATCCTCAATGCGATCTTTAAGTCGCGCCTTCATTTTAAGGACCATTTGGGGCGAAATCTCGAATTGAGCTGCCACCTCATTAATGGTCTTATCGCCACGAGCGGCGGCCAAGGCCACTTGTGCCCGAAATGCTGCTGAATAATTTTTCCGTTTTCTGCTCATGAATCATCTCCTCTGGGTTAATTTTAACATCTTTCGATTCCTTTTCAACCCCAGGTCCTCTACGATTCACGCGCCCAGTTTTCCGGGTCCATTATAGGCTTCTATTTCACTTGCGTTTAAATTTAGCGACACTCCCGTCCCACACCAGATTTTTCCAGTCGCTCGACAATCAGCTGATTACCACGTAGTCAAACGAAGTCACGTTGGAACGGGAGACGCCTTAAAGACCGCATTCAGATCGGTATTGCAGAGAATTTAATATTCTTCCATCTATACCTGCGGAATATCATAACCATCGCGTCTCGGGCGGGATTGGAAGGAGGCGGCTTGGTCGTCCCCTGTGATTCGCTTTCCGACCGGATCCCACGTTATGGGACGTTGAAGACGTATGGAGATTGTACTTAAATGACAAATTTCCATCGAAGGCAAATTCGAATACACATCTGATACCGGCAATCCTCCTTCTCGTATGGTACGAATAAAATTCTGTTTGTGCCCTTCACAAGGTTTTCCTTTGTATAGCAATTTGAAATCTGATTCGGTCATGGTCTCATGAAGTTTGTCTTCATACGGTTTGCCTTTGATTCGCCCCCGATTTACGTGAATACGGCCCTGATCTCCTTCAAATAAAATGCCATTTGTGGCATCCGAATGATTGACCAAAACGAGTTCAAGTCCATCGGCATACTTAACAACCACATTGAACTCTCTGGAGGCATTGTATTCGTTACTGACCAAGGGATATCCATCTTTAAACGGAACCGGAAGAACGGACTTGCTACCATCTATTGCGATTGGTCCGGAATCCGATTCTTGGCGATCGAGAGCCCAAAGAGCGGAATCGACATGATGGGCACCCCAGTCAGTTATGCTTCCGCCGGCATACTCGTAAAAAAAGCGAAAAAAGAAATTCCCGCGTGCCATGAGAGGGCGTCCGTTTTTCATTTCTTTTGTTGCGCGATACGGAAAGACAGGGGCCTGTCCCGTCCAAAGATCCCAATCGAGGGAATCGGGGACCGGGGCTTCCGGTATGGGGCCTGAAACGTGTGAATTCCCTGTGACGTCACAGACAACCCGTTGGATTTTTCCGAGCATGCCTTTACGGACCATGAGGGCAGCCGTTGCAAACAAACCTTTCATGCTGCGCTGCTGCGTTCCCACCTGGAAGACTTGCTTGTTGTATTTATCACAGGCATTACGGATAAGCTGATTCTCTTCCAGAGTAAGTGTGAGTGGTTTTTGACAGAAGACATGCTTTCCTGCCATAAGTGCTTCTATGGCTATTTTCACGTGCCAGTGGTCGGGGGTCGCGATCCCAACGATATCAATATCGTCCCGATCGAGTATCTTCTGATAATATTTGTACGTGTCCGGCGGAATCAATTCATCGCCACGATGAACTCCAACACTCTTACTCGCCAAAGTGCGTGCCAGACCATAATCCGAATCCACATCGCAAACGGCAACAACGTCCAGCAGAGAGGTGAACTCAATGGCGTCCAGGAGACCCATATTGCCTACACCAATAAAACCCAGTCGCAGTCGGTCACTGGGAGGAAGTTCTTCCGCTGACCGTACCCGCACTGGCGCAAAATAAGGAACAAAACCTGCGGCGGCCAAGACACTCCCCGTCTTGAGAAAATTGCGCCGACTCACTTCACTTCGATTCTCTTTCATCTTTTTTCTCCTTTGTTCGACACAACGCGAGAGCACTTCCGTCAAAGATTTCCTTTGCCCCGCACTCGTTACGTTGTTGGTCCAGATTTTATAAAGGCAGGAAAGGATTTACGCTTCACCCGGCAACTTCCAACCCACGTCGTACTCATCGCGGCAGTACGTGGAATTGCAACCAGACCTCGCGAATCCACACATGTAACTATTGTATCCGTTCCTCCCTTCCATTTGTAAACATATTTTTTGTTTTTTCATTATTTCCGCTTTTTTAATACATTGGTCATAATTATTTGTTTGCGTCGTCCAAAAGTAAAAC
This sequence comes from Planctomycetia bacterium, assembly GCA_030539295.1. Classification (GTDB taxonomy): domain Bacteria; phylum Planctomycetota; class Planctomycetia; order Pirellulales; family Thermoguttaceae; genus JAUNBG01. The sequence goes on from JAUNSJ010000012.1 coordinate 89,157, forward strand.
CTGAAGAAACCATCGGAAAATGGTGTGGGTTAGACTCGTTGGTTCCCCAATAAAGCGATACGCCTTATGGCCACTTCTGTGGGCGATGAAAACTTATTTGGTTTTTCCGGCTAAAATAATACCGAGAACAGTCAGGGATAAACCGGCCCAAATCAAAGTATTTGTTGGCTCTTTGAAGAAGAGTATTCCCAAAAGAGTCGCGAGAAAAATTTGCAAAACGGAAAAAATCGCCACCTTCGACGCGGTTGCGTAACGAAGTGAAAGATTCTTGAGATAGAAGCAGACGACGTTTAAGGCACCGGCCAAAAAGACGAGGAGCCAACAGATACGCGGTACCTGAACGAAGCCGTCCCATCCACGATCCTTATAGAGGAAGAGCCCGCCGACCACCGCTCCGAATCCGCAAACCGCCGCAACGATAAAGAAGATGGGGATCGGTTCCTTTTTCGCGTCATGGGCCTTATCGTCCGAAGCCGCTTTGCGTAAAATATAGCGAAGAATAATTGTATAGAGGGCGTATCCAACCCCGGTTAAAAGGGCCATGCCAAAGCCAAAAATAAAGACAGGGGTCAGTTCCGTTCCGAATATACTCTTAATTCCCGATTGAATTATCTCAATGCAGGGGGTCAGTATGACCGGAATGACGACCAAATCGCTTCCTTTAACAGCGGACGCGTCGTCAACGGTCGCTACCATGTCCCCGGTTGGAATGACCGGGACAGAGGGCTTCGCTTGACTGAATCCCAAAATGAAAATAGCAACGATCAGAATGGTCATGGTCGCAAGTTTGAGCGATGTGAGTTTTTCCCGTAATATAATTAGTCCGATCAAGGCAGTTCCCAAAATCGTAAACGTTCGGATCAGTGGATTACCCAGCATCATTCCCAACGAAGTAAAGGTAACAATATGCGAGCGAACGCCCACAAATTCACAAAAGAATGCCGCAATAATAATCATAAATATGATTTTGACCGGGGGCGGGGCACATTTACCACGGAACCACATATACAGAAATATCGGCAATGCTCCTGCTGTTGTAATAAGTTCTTTAAAACAGAAAGTCCAATCGCGATGAACCTCTGGAAAAGTGGTAAGCCACCGAACGAAAAAGTAGGAGAAACTGAAGATTGTATCGGACAGAATACAAAGCAGTGTTCCAAGAGCGGCGTCCGAAAGTCGCTTATTTACATGAGTATCGGTTACTTCAGACAGTTCGGGACGTGGTTCCAATGCAGGTTGATTCATGGTTATTCCTTTGTTTGTTAAGGGTTGTGGACTTTAATGTACTTACAATGTATTTTTTCATTATTTTAAAAATAATCGAGAATGCCATAATCGGCATAATCAAATATGCGAGCGTTTTTGTCCGGATTAATCGCGACTATCCACGCGGCGTTGACGACTCCACACATATGTTGGACTGCCCCGGAAATTCCAATGGCGACATACAAGTGTGGTGAAAGACTTTGACCGGTCAATCCGACCTGTTCCTCATAAGGTGCGAACCTGTCATCGACCAGGCCGCGAGAAGCACCACGCAAGGCACCAAGGGCATCGCTCCATAATCGAATTTGTTTGAGACGGGCCTTTGCCCCGTGTCCACAAGCAACGACCAATTCCGCAGTATGGTTTTTCCCTCGTACGGTCGCCATGGCTGGCCGGGTTCGACATTCAATTTTCGCCATGACATTATCGCCACTGGCAGGTCGATACATAAAAAGTTTATTACCATCGGTTTCAAGTCGGGTACAGTCGGCACACAGTCCGGTTTGCAAATGAACGGCGACTTGCGGCGCAATCGTTCGTCCCCAAAAATCGGCACTCCACAAGACCGCGTCCGGTTGTTCGGCCTTGATACAATCCACAATTTCCAATGCCGACAACTGCGGTATTTCCGTAACCCGTTCCGCAATGGATTCGGCAGAAGGAACCACCCCCGGACCAATTGCCAGAACATGTTTCAATCGGACGACAGGTAAAGAAACCGGATCTTCCACAAAGGTTTCTTTGACACGATTACGCAACGAAGCAACAAGCGAATCAAGTTCGGCTCGTGGTATGAATTGGCAGGATCGTCGTTCGGCTTTCGATTCAAATACTTGAAGAACTCGGGTCGGAGACCCCGCGATTCCACAGCGTTCCGGTTCAATTTCAAGGGCATCACGATTCCATATTTCAATCGGTACCGGTTTGGAACGAAACGATGGAAATCGAAGTGTATTGATTCGCTCAATGGTACAAACGGCAGGCAACGCCAGTGGAACGGAACCGGATCGTGTTTGACAGATGTCCGTTGAAAACTTTATGATATAAGGAACAAGCGAATAGCCTAAAGTCGCAGCCAAAGATGGACCCACTTGTGCGGTATCGCCATCAATGCTTTGACGGCCACACAGTACGAGATCGGGCTTGAGTTTTTTGAGAGCGCAGGACAATATGCGGGATGTTGCCAGCGTATCGGACCCCGCAAATGACGGATCGGAAAGCAACAAGACGCGATTAACGCCAAGTCTGGACAAACGTTTTAATTCCTTTTCGCAACCGGATGGCCCCATACATAATACAACGGTGTGCGCATCGGTCTGTTGCAATGCGCATTCCAACGCACAGGCATCAAAGGGATTAATTTCATCCCGAACAATTTTGACACAAACGACGATTTTCATGACGACCACCATTGACGATACAAAGGTGCAAGTGAGTCATGGACCGCTTTATATTTACAAAACAGTTCGGAATAGATTTTGTTATTTTCCATATTCGGCACATTTCTCGCAACCTTGCGGGTACAAGTGTCAATAGCACCTTCCGGCGATTGAAACATACCGATGGCTATACCGGCAAGCATGGCGGATCCAAAGGAAGAGTCACTTCGTTCGTTGAGAACAAGAGACATTCCAAGCGTATCGGCAATAATTTGTCGCCAGAGCGGACTTTGTGAACCGCCGCCAATGACAAACGCAGTATGGTCGTACGGAATACGAATGTCATCGATCGCCGTTTTGCAATCGAGTAAGGACATTGCCACACCTTCAAGTACGGCACGTGCAAAATGTTCCTTCCTGTGACCGGATCGAATCCCAATAAAACTGCCGCACAAAAACGGATCGGCATAGGGAGTTAATTCGCCATTTAAATAGGGATGGAAGATAAGTCCATCGGCCCCGGGCGAAACGGAATTTGCGGCTTCATCCCATTTTTCGTAGTCGCCACCAAAGGTATCGCGAAACCAACGATAAGAAGCGGCGCAAGATTTCGTGGCTGTTCCGGGATACCATAAACCACGAATAATATGCGAATAGTTGATCAGATTCGCATTACGCCATGGCTGCTCTGTCACGACACAAACACGCCCTGCCGTTGCCAGTTTAATCGTCATTTGTCCACGTCGAATCGCACCCGAAGCAAAGACCTCCATGGCAGTATCCGTCGTTCCGCACAAAACCGGAGTGCCTTCCGCGAGTCCGGTTAATTCTGCCGCTTGCTTTGTGACCATTCCTGTCTGGTTCATGGGATCAACGATCCGTGGCAATCTGTCGGCCTTCAAGTCAATAAGATCGCACAAATCATTCGACCATTCCAGCTTGTGGTAGTCGAACAGCATGGAGCCTTCCGCCTCAATGTAATCGGTGACATAATCGCCGGTAAGACGATGGCGAACATAATCTTTGGCAAAAAGAATTTTTTTGGTTTGGCTCCATACGTCAGGCCAATGACGTGATATCCAAAGAAGTTGTGGCATTGTCCAGATAGTATCGGGACGATGCAGGACAAGTTGTTCGATCAATTCGCCCGCTTCCTCTTTGAGCTTTTGAACTTCCGCAATGCTACGGGAATCGGTCCAATAAATGGCGGGAGCGAGAACATGATCATGTTCATCAAGCAAAACGGCGATATGCGTTGCTGCGGAAAGCGAGATTGCCGCAATTTCCTTCGGCGATACTCGATGTTCCGAAAGAATGGCCGCGATACTCGAACATGTCGCCGCAAACCAGTCTTCCGGATTCTGTTCCGCGTGACCCGGTTCCGGATAATTCGTTGAATACTCAACCGTATGAACCGCAGCTATCGTTCCATTATCCGCAAGCAAAGTCGCTTTACATGCGCCGCCACCAAAATCAATACCCAATACAAACATATGCCGTTTCCTTGTACTCCTGTCGTTTTATCACGGTACACAATTAAAACGTATTATTCTCGCCATGGATTGCGGGCACGACGCTCTTTTGCTTTAGACGCTCATTTCCCTCATGACATATCAGCCACTTGTTTTTACAAAACAACAAGGGGTCGGACGTATTTTCCGTCAAGGGCAAATTCGTTCCCCGGGGAAGTACAACAACACAATTAAAGCCCGAATTCGAAGTTTGAATCGGGCAAAAATGAAGTGATGTCGCGTAAATCTCTACCGTTTCCCCTGCCTTGATTAAAAACGCTTTAACCTGGGAACTGTCGAATCGCCCATCACGCATCTCCTCAATCTTTCCAAGAAGGAGAATAAAGTCGGTAACAGCGATATTAAGTTCAGATGATTTATGCCATTCCAAAGCGTTCAGGCTTCTATTGTATCCGAGACAAACACCGATTTGAATCGGCATTTCGCCGTAGATCCTTTCCTCAATGACACTGAATTCGGGACATGCTTCAAGCGAAGGGACGGCAGGAGTATAGGCCGCGCCTTCATGAGGCATTTCAAGTTCCTTCGCCGCATTCAGCAGTTTCGTAACATCAAGGTTTAGCAATTTGCCATAAGGGGCAAATTCGGAATCAGATGGTCGGTATATTTTCATTTGTTCAGCCATTTGTGACATTCCTCAGTGGTCATATAGAAACCTCGATTGGTACCCGCCATAATCCAAAGATAGTAATTATTATATCCCGGAGCACAGCAAAACGGATGATATCCTTTGGGAATCTCGACGAAATCACCCGTCTTTACTGTATAGGTTTCATCGATATCGCCTTCTTTGGTATACACTTTTTGAATTCCGAATCCCTGTGGCTTGTCGAATTCGTAGTAGTAAATTTCTTCGAGGACGCCTTCGATTGGCATATTGTCATCGTCATGTTTGTGAGGAGGATAACTTGCCCAATTCCCGGATGCGACATAGGCTTCACCGATATAAATCAGATTGGCTCTGATTCGTTCATCCAGGATAAAATGAGCCTGACGTTCCCATCCGGTCTTGCCGAGATCTTTAATAATGACATCTTCCGGATTGACCAGAGCGGGAGCAAATTCCGCGGTCGCGGGCGACTTGCAGACTGCCATACGAAGGTCTTCAATTCCGGTTATGCTAAACTTCCGATTACAGGGGATATATACGCAGGTCGCGGGCCCGTCGAATACATTTTTGCGTTTGCCAATCGTGTCAAATACGAACCCGTCTCCCTGAACTGTACATTTTCCACCGAGAATAAGCAGTCCGTATTCCTTGCCTTTTTCGGAGTAGTTTTTCACTTCTCCCGCTTGAAGACGAAGCATGTCAACTTCTAGCATGTCGAGGGTTGAGTTGGCTTGCGTAATGATTTCGGATTTACCGTTTTCATCATTCCAGGATTTTTTATAATTCATTTGTGTCTCTTTCTTTCATAAAATGTAGGACATCGGAAAGTAGCGGGGTACCATAACGGGCACCCAGCCGTGTACATTTAATGGCGGAAGTGGCACTTGCGAAAAGGCAACACCTCCGAAGTGAATATTTTTCGGTCAAAGCCCAAGCAAACGCGCCATGAAAGACATCGCCTGCTCCGTTGGTATCGACTGTATTCACGGGAAATGCGGGCCATGAAATCGTTTGCGAACCATCGAAACAGACACCGCCACGAGTACCGCAGGTTATGGCAACTGCCTTGGGATGATATGATTCAAAAAGTGATTGCGCCGCATGTTCCACACTTGTTTTACCTGTAACGTCAAGGGCGAATTCCTCTGAAGGAATCAGATAATCGACCAGAGGTAACAGACTTTCGATTCCGTTATATTTGCGACCGGCGTCAAGCAGGACAATCGTTTCGGAATGACGGGCAAGTTCCGCGGCTTCAATCGCGGCATTGAGTTCATTCCCGTCGAGCAGGAGCAGATCGGATTGTCGAATCATATCACGATGACAATCGTTGAGTCGAAATTTCGGTAGCGTTCCCCGATGAAGCAGGCACGTGCGTGACCCGGTTTGGGCATTTAAAATCACATGCGAGGAAAACGAGCTGCAGTGAGAAATGATTTCAATTCCATCGGTACCAACGCCGTATTTTATGAAATCATTCCGAAGGAACTGACCGCCAAAATCATCGGCAAGGAATCCGAGCCAGGACGCTTTTACGCCGAGTTTGGCCGCTGCGACCAAGCCGGTAGCGCACGGTCCGCCGCCACTGCTAAAGATACGATTCACTTCCTGTTTCGTATCTTCACGTGGGAAATCGGACATCATAATGAGCGTGTCGAATACGTTGGCACCAATTCCCGTTATCCAAGCCATTATGCTTTTCCTTCTGAACCAAGCAAGCGGATTTTCTGCAGGGCGAATTCTTTGACTGCCTGGATCGCGTCCCGCATGAATACATCGATGGGTACAATCGATCGTGGCGTTTCGAATACCTTATCGAGGAAAGAATAACAGACATCGGTTCCGAAATTGACTTTTCGAATACCTGCCGCAATGGCATCGACAATCTGTTCCTCGGGAATCCCGCTCCCTCCGTGCAAGACGAGCGGAACCGGCACTTTCGCGCTGATTTCGCCGATACGTTCGACATTGACTTTCGGTGTTTTTTTATAATGGCCGTGAGCCGTCCCCACCTGAACGGCAAGCGAGACAATTCCGGTTTCTGCAACGAATCGTTCCGCTTCCGCAACATCGGTATAATCCTGATTCAGATCGTCAGCGGCGGAACCAATATGGCCCAACTCACCTTCGACATTAACACCGGCTTCGGCACATATTTGCACGATTCGTTTTGTGGACGCGATATTTTCGTTAAGGGGTAATGTGGAGCAGTCGTACATAATTCCAGAGCATCCCCAACGCAAACCGCGAACCACTTCTTTCTCTCCGGCTCCATGATCAAGATGAAAACAGATCGGAACAGACGCGGCATGAGCGGCGGCCAGAACACTCGGAGCCAGATAAAACGCCGCTTCCGACGCAAAGAGTCGGGAATACGACTGCATAATAATCGGCGAACGAAGTTCCTGCGCTGCCTGCACTATTCCCATAACCGTTTCCATATTATAGACGTTGAACGCCGGTATCGCATACTTTTTGTTCAACGTCGGAGCCAATATTTCTTTTAATCCTGTAAGCATTCCAGTACCACTTTCTCCAAAGATTTCACTTGAATTGAATTCGGGCAAACCGCTTTTATCGCGACATAATCGGACGGGCATGCCGTAACCACGGTTTTCGCTTCAACAGTCATTGCGCTATTGATTCGATTGGCCGCAGCTGCCAATATCACATCGGGCAGATATTCAGCCATAACGAGATGACCCGCAATCATGGTGTCCCGTCGATTTAAGAACATTTCACGAAGAGTTCCACACGATTCAAGAACAGTTCGGGCCGCTTCGGTTTCTTCCAGGTCACGAGCCAGAGCGGCGGGATCCTGAAACGTATAGATTCCGTTCCCCTTTTTCGGTTGAAGTATTCCCTGTTTGACGAGATCGGCCAAAAAGGAAGTCGCGGTTATGATTTTCGCGGTCACCGGAATTCCCCATTCGCGATATTGACGATTCAACAGACTCGCATCAAGGGGATCAAAGACAATAATCGTTTTGTATCGGTTGAAAAATTCAGCGGCCTTTTGCATGACGGTTCGGGTTTCTTCCGTCGCTCCGGTAAGAAAATACAACGCATAACCAGAATCGGGTTCGGCCACGGTCGCCGTAAACTGGATCCCGGTTTTTTTCAGAAGATGGATAGCTTCCCTCGCGGTTTTCGGAGCGCGAAACATGGCGTTTCGTCCGATCAAAAAGAGCGTATCCGCCATTTTCGGAAGTGTGTCGATTATTGACACCAGTGCGGAATCAATTTGAGTTTCGCCAAAGACGTTACCGGTCTTTTCGATTCGGTCAATGAGTTGAAGTATGGAATCGGGAAGAATGCCGTCGAGTGCAGCGTTGAGTCTCGCTTCGGTGGTTACGCTCACGGGATCCCAACCGGTCATACATTCCCTGGTACATGCGCCGCACAGAGCACATTCATAGATATTATCGACGATATTTTCAAGTTTTTCACAATTTCGCGCGACGAAAGAAAGAACCAAAGCACGGGCACGGGCTGTATTGCGCTCCTGTCCCGTCGCGTTTCCAATCGGGCAGATATGACGGCACATCCAGCAGAATCGGCACGCGTCGATTGTTTCTCGATATCTTGATGTTTGTTGCATTTCCTTCCCCTTCTACATTCCCAGTTTGAACGGATTGAGTATTCCGTTGGGATCAAGTTGCTTCTTAAGACCTTCGAAAACCTGCATGGCCGGACCGTATTGCTCTTTCATAAGTCGCCCCAATTTGATTCCAACACCATGATGATCATTAACGACTCCACCATGGGCTAAAGCGGCACGAACACCACAATTCCATATTTGATTGTGTAAGCGAAGGGCTTCCATGGGATCTTCCGGCGGATTCTCGACGATAAAACGATCGTAGACCATGGCTCCCCATTCATACCAGTGAGAGAAATGGGCGATAAATCGTGCCATGGGAAATTGTGATTCAATTGCGTTTTTCATGGCCCAGTAAATTTTTTCGATTTTATCAAATGGAGCAATGGTATCCATGGTTCCAAACATACGCGGGAAATCAAGGGCATGACCCGGATAGAAGAAGGTGATTTTTTCCTTCCACCATTTTTCACCATATTCGCTTCCGAGGTCTTCCGCGCCGTATTTGCCAAAGGTGTCAAGTAAAATTCTTTCTTCAACGGCAACAATTTCTGATATGCCTTCGATTGCGATATTCATAAAGGCACCCTTCTTTTCGACCCCGACGATTTTCTTAATAATAGAACCCGTCTCGGCTTCATCGTAAAGACGCATGACAGATGGCTTGATTTTTTGCAAGAGTTCGCGACCGGCTTTAAAGGCGTCCGAAAGATTACGAAAGAGGAACCCACGAAATCGTCGTTCTTCCGGCTGTGCGTAGATACGCATTTGAGCTTTGGTCATAATGCCGAGCGTACCTTCGGAACCTATAAAGATCTGATTAAGATCAGGGCCAGCGGCGTGTTTCGGAGCGGGAGAAGTTTCGATAATATCGCCGTTGGGCAAAACGACCTCCATCTGAAGAACCATGTCGTCGATTTTACCATATTTGGTCGAGACGACCCCGATTCCGCGATGAGCGAGAAATCCGCCAACGGTGGAGCAGGTCAATGAACTGGGATAGTGCATGGTCGCGTATCCTTTTTCGTTGGCCGCCCATTCAATATGTTTGTAGACGGCACCTGTTCCGCATTCGATATACATCGATTCAGTATTGACGTCGTAAATCTGATTCATTCGTTTTGTATCGAGAACGATTCCACCGCAAACAGGCAGAGCGCCGCCTTGGGTTCCGCCTCCTCCGCCCCACGTTGTCACTGGTATCTTGTAGTAGTTCGCAATTTTCAAAATTGTGGACGTTTCCTTCGCACTGGCGGGCGAAACGACAACATCGGCTTCGGGCATATGACGGCCACGATCCGCCCATAATCGTGAGAGCCAAAAGTAGTCGATGCTATGAGTCAACTTGTCAATTTCGCGAGTGGAACAGTGGTCGCAGCCAACAGCATCTTCCAGTTCGGAAAGAATCATACCGAATAAAAAGTCATTCATATCACATCTCCTCCAAAGGATCATAAATAAGGCCGGGTACATACTTCGCGAATTCTCGAAGCGTTTCAACATAATCTCCTTCAATTTCGCTCATATGGTGAATATAAGGACCTTCCACCAGGTTGCGTTCGAGTTGATCAAATTGATTGAATTTGGCCCAAAGATAGGTTCCCGTCGTGTCAGGGCCGTCGATCGTATCGAATCGCCCGGCCAGCAGGAAATACTTTCCGCGGTCCCCCTGAAAACGAGCAATGGTATATTGACCGTCTTTTGCGCAAAAGTCGGGTTTGAAGATTTGCAGTTTACGCTTGGTGTCCGGCTTGCGAAGAGAGGTGGCAAAGACCCCGCAATGCCAAAGAAGTTCGGCATCGTCACGAACGGGATGACGTACCGTGAATTCGCCGAAGAAGGGCGGCTTTTTTCCTCTTGCGGCACAAGCGAGCAGAGCGGCCGTAATGGCACCGTGAATATCCGATTCACAGATCACATAGCAACCCATATCAGCCAGCAGACTCATGGCCAGGCACGGCATGGCACCGAACGCCTGATTCATGGCGGTCCAGCATTCGGTAGCGATAACATCGCATTGATTATCCCGCATAGCTTCACGATAGAATTCGATAAAAGCGGCCATTCGGGTTAAAGTCGCATCGTCAATTCCGTTCGGATCATATTGACTTTTAATATATTTGACATGTTCGGCAAGTACTTCCGGACGATCGGTCAAAAGAGATTCAAGTCGATGGGTTGTTTCCGCCAGATTACAGGGAACAACATCAATACCGAATCGTTCAGTCAATTCAAGTTCATTTGCCATCACGCATTTGAACGGTTTCAGCCGCGTGCCGACCAGGAGAATACGAAGCCGGCGAAAATTTTTGACCATGGTCACCACCGATAGAAATCGTGTAACACCGTCCCGAAACACCAAATCATCAATGTCACAATTATTGATATAGGAAAATGGCACGTTGTATCGACGGAGCTGTTTGCTAATGGAAAATAGACCACATTGTGTATCAGTATAACGTGTTCCATTGGGTTCGATTATGCGATCCCGCGGGCCCCAAAGCAGTGTGGGAACGTTCATGAGTTGGGCGATTTTTCCTGCCGCCTCTTCATTTCCAAAATTACAGTTAATGATAAAAATCGCGTCAACATTCTGCGCCTTGAGATACTCGGCGACGCGGACACAATCTTTGGTTTCTATGAGCATTCCTTCATCGTTGAGCCAATCGAGATCAACAAATTCCGTTTCCGCGTCGGCGAAAGTCTTTTTGAGAAACGTTATTGCTTTTTCTTTATTGGCATCCGCGTAATCGGAATTGAACATTCCGGTACGTTTGGGCCCCGGCAGATAACGCCGCTCTGGAACCAGTCCAATTTTAATTCGATAGTTTAACATAAAGTCTACCTTGTTTTATACGATAATAACTTGAAGTATTCCGCCATCCATATTGTCCCCGACCTTGAGCCGTTGACGTATCTCGCCATTTCCACAATTACTGCAGCCGATGAGGGCAACTTTAATCAAATCGTCTCCTTTGTTTTGTGCACCACAGGCAACACTCAATGAAGACGTGGTCAAACCGACACCAAACAAAGTGGTATTTTTTTGAAAATTCTGCCGTTACACCTGTTGCTTCCTGTTCTTTTGTGTTATACTGTAAGGACTTGATTTTTCCGCCATCCACATTGAAGGACTCCGTGTTTATGACTTTGTTGTCGCCAGATTCATGGAGCCCCCCAAGCGGAAGCGGTATAGATTGTCGATTGATACGAATGGGTTTCCACTCGTAACAGCAATATTATCTATAATCATACCCACATTCCGACCAAAAGGCAACATTGAGAAACCGCGAAATGTTTCTCTTTTTTACGAAATGAAAAATAATAAACAAAAAACAGAACAACGAGCACAATTCGAAAAAGTACTCGGTAATACTCGACGGGGTATGTCCTATAAATGCCCGGAAATTGCCGTGTTTTTCGATTTGGCCAGTGAATCTGCCCGAGGTATGTTACGTGGTTTTATGCAATACGTCCGGCTTAATTCGCCCTGGAATGTCAATTTCATTTCCCGGACGGCAAGTGATGTTGCTCCTTCTTCTTTAAAGAATTGGGCTGGCGACGGTATTCTCGCTCATATTCCCAACGTTGAGACCTTTCGCGAAATACTATCGAAGAATTGTCCCGTTGTTTTTCTTGCCCGAGAAAATGACGAAGGTTTTATTGCAAGTTCGCTTCATCATTGGAGTTGTGAAGGCAATTCGCCCGGATCCCGAATTGAACCGGTTTTCATTAAGTGCGATAATGGAGCGGTCGGACGCCTTGCCGCGGATTATTTTCTCAAGAAGAATTTTCGCCATTTCGCTTATGTCCCCTATCCCAAGGATGTCTGCTGGTGTATCGAACGGCGACAGGCATATGTCGAAACACTGGCTCAAAAAGGATTTCAAACGGAATGTTTTTCACTGCCAGGCGAAGAAGGAGCAAACTGGTTTGAACAGCGGGATCGAATGCGTAGTTGGCTCGAATCGTTGCCGAAACCGGTCGCCATTTTCGCCGTAAACGATTTTCGCGGCCGTCAGGTGCTTGAAGTATGTCAACGTGCCGGGATACCGGTTCCTTATGATGTCGCTGTTTTGGGCGTCGACGACGATGTACCTGTTTGTGAAATGTGTTATCCTTCTTTGTCCAGTATCGCCATCGACTGGGGACGGGCAGGTTTTCTTTCCGCGCAAGCTCTCGATCAGATGATCAATAACGAAAAGGCGAACTGGGGAACTTATGGGCCAATTCAAGTCGTTTCGCGTAATTCTACCGAACAGCTTCATGTTTCTGATCGGCTTGTAGTTCAAATTCTGGAACTGATTCGGATTAATCGAAGTGAAAACCTTCGTGTCGCTGATATTCTCGCTTCCTTGCCGATCTCGGAAAGAAGAGCACAGGAACGTTTTAAAAGTGCTATGGGACATTCCATTATGGAGGAAATGAAACAAGTCCGCATGGAGAATATTTGCGAACTGATTGAAACGACGGATCTCTCGTTTAATGAAATCGCGTTGTCATTCGGATTTGAGAACGCGAATCATCTTGGACAACTGTTTAAAAAAGAATTCGGCTTGACCATGGGGGAGTTCCGTAAACGGAATCGCTAGAAAGATTGTGTTCTTCAAGAACGAAAATTTGTAATAATCAATAGGGACGGACAAGGTGTTTTTGTCGAATCAGTGCCATCTTGATAGAAACGAAAGAATTTAAGAGGATAACAATAAAATGGGAAAAATACATCTTCAGCAAGACAGTAAATCTCTTTTACTATATTCAAAACAGTACTTTCGTGCTTTGATACCCAAAGTGCTTCTCGTAAGTTTGTTTGTAGGTGCCTCACTGCTTTTCATCTTAGGTATTACTTTTTTGCCTCTCTACCAAAATCTGTGGGTAACATTTGGCTCCGGCAGATCGCCAAGTGCGTGATATAACGCCATTTCCAACGATTTATAAGAGCCAAAACCATAACTTTTTCTGGTTGTCAATCTCACTTTCTTGTAAAAACCTTCCACGACGCCGCTTGATAGCCCCTTCGAGTTAGACCAATTCATTAGCAATGGTTCGTGCTTTCGTATTATTCGCGAAAAATCTTTCTTCGGTTCAAGCCCGCTTCGCATGGCTCTCGCTGTCCAATTCTTCAGATAGCAACTTGCCCAGTATGATGTCTTATAGTCCCAGAATCGTTCAAAGTCCTCTGTCATAAAGTACGCACGAGCCGCTCGAAGATTTCGTCAGCACTTGAATATTTGAGATGATTTCAAACTTGTTCCATGGGGAGAATGGGCAGGTGGCTTGCCCCTTCAGTAATTTTGGGGCTTGCAGTAACGTCCGCACTTGGCTTGTCCGGGGCTCTTGCTTGCGAGGATACACTGGTAGCCAAATGCTTGATGTAAACAAAAATGCGCCAGGCAAAATGCATCGATTGGCCATAATTGTCAACGGACGTGACAAGATGCTGCACAGGGGAGGGTCACAGTTTGGGTAACAGTATGGTGAATTTGTGGAAGCCTCTTTACTGTCATCTCTTGCAAAGTTTTCAATACAGAAGCCGCTTGGCAGCCGCTCCATTCATTATAATTCGAACTATCCAGAAACTCCTTCCCGATTTTGAATGTTTTTTTGCAGATACGGAAATACGTTCTATTTTACCGTCAAAAAAT